>NZ_JBVJNZ010000003.1:156439-528633 GCF_055583445.1 Streptomyces sp. NPDC104761
TCTGCCCGTTCTCCTTCCCCCCCCCCCCCCCCCCCCCCCCCCCCCCCCCCCCCCCCCCCCCCCCCCCCCCCCCCCCCCCCCCCCCCCCGCAGCCGCGAAACGACAGCAGCCCTAACCCGCCAGGGCGATCAGGCGGGCGGCCAGGTCGGTGAACGGGCCGTCGGTCGGCTCTCCCTGGACCATCCGCTTCACCAGCGCCGTCATCTCCTCGTCGTACGCCGCGCTCACCGCCGTCAGCGCGGCGAAGTCGTGGACGAGCTGGACCTCCAGCTCGGCGCGCGGGATGCGCCGCCCGTCGAGCCAGATCAGGGCCGTCGACTCGGCGAGGGAGATCCAGGAGCGGATGACCAGTTCCAGGCGGGGCGGTGCCTCGGTGACGTCGAGGTGGGAGAGGATCTGCTCGTAGGCGGCCTGCCGTACGGAGTCGATGAGGGCGTTGGTCGCCGAGGAGCCGACCGCGGGGCCGCCGCGCATCAACGCGGCGAAGCCGGGCCCGTGTTCGTCGACGAAGTCGAAGAAGCGGCGCATCACCCGCAGCAGCCTGGCCCCGAGCGGACCCTCGTGCGGCTCGTGGAAGCGGCCCGCGAGATCCTCCGAGGCCCGCTTCAGCGCGGCCTCGTACAGGCTCAGTTTGCCGGGGAAGTAGTGGTAGACCAGCGGCCGCGAGATGCCCGCGGCCGAGGCTATCTCGTCGATGGAGACCTCGTCGGGCGAGCGACGGCTGAACAGTTCGAGGGCGACGCCGATCAACTGCTGCCTCCGCTCCTCGACTCCCATCCTGCGGCGTACCCCGGTTGTCATGCGAACACCTTACCGATCGGATCCGGCCTCCCACGGACCTGACCCTTCACGGGTGTTCACAGATCCAGCACAAGTCTCCCACTTCGGGCCCGCGACACACAGATGAGCATCGAGTCGGCACGCTCCGTGTCCGTGAGGAGCTCGTCCCGGTGCTCCACCTCCCCTTCCAGCACCCGCTGCACGCAGGTCCCGCAGAACCCCTGTGCGCAGGAGTACGACGTGTCCGGCAGCTCCGCACGTACCGCGGCCAGCACGGACGAGTCGGCAGGGACCGTCAACGTCCGTCCGCTGCGCCGTAGTTCGAGTTCGAAGGCGTGGTCGCCGCCGGTGCCGGTGCGCGGCGCGAAACGTTCCAGGCGGACCGCCGGGAAGCGCTCCTCCATCGCCGACATCAGCCCCTCCGGGCCGCAGCAGTAGACCGCCGCGCCCTCCGGGACGGCCAGCGCGTCGAGGTCCGGGCGGCCGTCCTCGTCCTCCGTGACGACGGTGACCCGCTCGTCCCCGGCCAGCTCGTCCAGGAACGGCATGGAGGGGCGGGTCCGCCCGCAGTACAGCAGCCGCCACGCCACCCCCTCCGGGACCGCCCGCACCATCGGCAGGATCGGCGTGATGCCGATGCCCCCGGCCACGAACACGTACGAGGCGGCCTCGACGAGCGGGAAACGGTTGCGCGGCCCGCGCACCTCCAGCTCCATGCCCGCCACGACCTGCTCGTGGACCTCCCGGGAGCCGCCCCGCCCGTCCGCGACCAGCCGGGCGGCGATCGTGTACGAGGAGGTGTCGGCCGGGTCCCCGCAGAGCGAGTACTGCCGCACCAGCCCGGACGGCAGAACCACGTCGAGATGGGCGCCGGGCTGCCACGGGGGCAACCGGTCACCCTCCAGGCGCAGTTGGACGACCCCGTCGGCGACCGTCCGGTGCGAGGCGACCAGGAGCCGCAGCGCCCGGGAGCGCGGCCGCCCGGAGGTCGGCGGGTCCAGGGTCGGCATCGGCCACAGCGGAGAGGCCCCGATGCGGCGGCGCAGGGCCCGCCTGACGAGCAGCGCGGCGCCCGCGACGGCGACGACGGTCCGCAGCCTCGGCGTCATCACCTGCCCTCCTGCTCGGCGGCGAGCGCGGCGGGGGAGGAGGCCAGGTAGGCGACGGCCTGCTCGGTGGAGCCCTCCTGGGAGGGGTGGTAGGTGCGGCTGAGGTAGCGCGGGATCGACCTCAGCATGTCTGCGGTGGCGGGCAGCGTGCCGCGCCGGCCGGCCAGGTAGAAGTCCCGGAACCGGGCCCGGCCCTCGACGAGCGTCGGGTCGTTCGCCATGAAGAAGCGGGCGCCGCGCTGCCACAGGAACACGATCGCCGTGAACGCCGTCGCCCAGGTCCGTGCCCGGCGCCGGTAGCCGCCGTCGAGGTGCATGAAGAGGTCGAAGGCGACCGAGCGGTGTTCCACCTCCTCGGCGCCGTGCCAGCGCAACAGGTCCAGCATCATCGGGTCGGCGCCGCGCCGGTCCAGTTCCTCGGCGTTGAGCACCCAGTCGCCGAGGAAGGCGGTGTAGTGCTCGATGGCCGCGATCAGCGCGACCCGTTCGAGCAGCCACCAGCGCCTGGCCTTCCCGGGCGGCAGGGTCCGGTCGCCGAGCAGCTTCTCGAAGAACCAGTCGACCTGCGCGGTGTACGGCGTCGGGTCGAGACCCTGCTCCCTGAGGTGCGGCAGCACCTCGTCGTGGGCCTGGGAGTGCATGGCCTCCTGCCCGATGAACCCGACGACGTCCGCGCGCAGCCGTTCGTCGCGGATGAGCGGCAGCACCTGCTTGTAGACGTGCACGAACCAGCGCTCGCCGGCGGGCAGCAGCAGGTGCAGCACGTTGATGGTGTGCGTCGCGAAGGGATCGCCGGGCACCCAGTGCAGGGGAGTGTCCTCCCAGGCGAAGGACACGTTGCGGGCCTTGAGCGCGATGTGCTCGGACTGCACCGGCTGCGGCTGCTTGTTGGACATGGCGTCAATGTACTGACGGGTAGGTGGCCTGAGAAGCCCCCCGTCCCACCTTGTTTACGCGAACGTCAGCAAGACCCTCCGGGGGTGCCGGGCTCACCGCAGTCCGCTGATCGGGCTCCCGTCCTCCAGAGTCCCCGACAGCTCGGCCTGCGCCCCCTGCTTCGCCTCGGCCACCAGCTGGGTCCCCTGTGCCGACGCCGTGACCCCGCCGGTCGCCCGGACCGACGCGGTGTCGCGGCTGCCCGCGGCCAGCAGGTACCACCGGCCGCCGCCGGACTTCCACAACACCCCGGCCAGCACGTGCGGATCGCGCGGACCACAGGCCGTCACGTCGGCGCCCCTGGCCGCGACCGCCCCGTACCGGCTGCCCGGGGTCCGGAACTGGGCCAGCGACACCGTCCCGTCGCCCCGCCAGGTCTCGGTGCGCGTGCACACCCACGACCCGCTGCCGGCGGCGTCCGGCAGTTCCTGCTCGGCGAACGCCCACGCGTTGACACTGCGCACCCCGGCCGACCGCTCCGCCGCCAGCGAGCAGGCGAACGGCGCCCAGTCGCGCAGCGCCGCCGCCCCCGAGACCTCGCCGGCCTCGCCGGGCCGCCCGGCGGTGAGCCGGGCCGGCATCAGCTCGCCCAGGTCGGTCGAGACGTGCACACCCTGCGCGTCGGTCAGCTGGAGCACGTTCCAGGACGTGCACGCCCCCTGCTGCAGCGCGGGGCTGGCCAGCGGCCCGGTCACCCCGCCGGTCAGCCCGAGGTCCAGCGCCCCGCCGTCCGGCTTCGTCAGGTCCCGCTCGGCCGCCCTGGTCACCCAGGGGGCGGTCAGATAGCGCACGTTGCCGTCGGAGCGGCCGAGCACCAGGGCGCTCGCCTCCACGCCGGTCGCGCCGTCCGCCCGGGCGAAGTCCAGGGCCGCGCCCTGGGTACCGTCCTTCGGCTCGGCGTAGCGGGCGATGCGCAGACCGTCGTAGAAGATCACCACCCGGGCGCTGTCGACCACGCCCGCGTAGAGCAGCTGGGGCGGTCCGGCCGGGCCGCCGGTCTGGGTGCCGGGGGTCGCCGAGACGCGGACGGTGTCGCCGGGGCGGGCCCAGACGGCGAGGGCGCGGCGCAGCAGCGCGGTGTCGCCGGTGAGGGCGCCGCGGGCCGGCCAGGCGGAGAAGTCGGTGCGCGCGGCGGTCTTCCAGGCGGTGGCCGGGACCTTCGTCAGCCGGGCCGGGTCCAGGGCGGCCTGGGCGGCCGGGTTCTGCGCGTACACCGGGGCGGCCGCACCGTCGGCGCCCCAGCCGCCGCCCGGCAGCCCGACCAGCGCCCCGCAGACCGCGAGGGCGGCAGCGGCGGCGAGCGCGGCCTTGGTGTGCCGGCGGCGGCGCATCAGGTCGGTGGGCCGGGCCTGCAGGGAACAGGGGTCGAACTCGGGAGAGTCGAGCAGCGGATACTCGGCCGGGACGCCGTTCGCCTCGGCGAGCGCGCCCTCGGGGTGCTCGACCCCCGCCGCCCGCAGCAGCCCGCGCACGTCGCCGTCGGGGAGCTGTTCGAGGCCGCGCAGCGCGTAGGCGGCGCGGGCCGGGGCGGAGAGGGCGGCGAGCCGCTGGTCCAGGGCGAGTTCGTCGGCACCGCCGGAGCGCGGGAAGAGCCTCAGGCCCCACACCTGGGGGAGCAGCGGCGGCAGCTGGGCGCGCTTCGGCCAGGTGGTGAGCCGCAGCGGCCGGCCCGCCTCCAGTGCCGTCCGCACCACTTCGAGGCGGACCAGGGAGTACCCGGGGTCGGTCTGCCGCCCGTTCGACTGGGCCGGGACCACCGGGACCTGCTGACGGCCCCGGGGGAGCGCCCGCTGGACCAGGGCGTGCGCGGTCAGGACGCGGCGGCCGCGCGCGAGCCCCGGCGGCAGCACCAGGTAGGCGAGCCGGACCAGGCGGGGGTAGTGCTCGACGAGCGCGGCCTCGGCCTGCTCGACATCGACGGCCGGATGCGGGGCTCCGGCGGAGGCGGCTGCGTGACGCTGGGCTACATCCTGTGACTGCACGTCCTGGAGAACGAGCGAACCGTTGGTTGGTCACCGCCACCCGGGTGACACTGCGGTGTCCGCGACGACGCGGGCCGATGTGAGTGGTTCGCGGCCCGCAGCCGTATCGAAGGGGACGGGCCCCCTGCAGGCACCCGGGGCCGGCAACGCGACCGGAGGAACAGATGAGGACGACCCGACCGATGCTCGCCGTGGCCGGCGCCGTGGCCGTACTGGCGCTGGCGGGCTGCGGATCCGGCGACGGCAAGGCGGAGACCAGTATCCCGGTGACGGCCACCGGCAGCCTGGAGAGCCTGGCCGCCAAGGTGAAGTGCACCCCGGACATGCAGATCGACTCCGACGAGGTCCGCCAGGCGATCTGCAAGGTCTCCGCCGGCAAGTTCGTCTTCGCCACCTTCGCCACCGACCGCGGCCAGCGCGAGTGGATCAACGACGCGAAGGACTACGGAGGTTTCTACCTCGTCGGCCGCAAGTGGGTGGCCGTCGGCACCGACAAGGTCGTCAAGGCGCTGCAGACCACGCTGGGCGGCGAGGAGGAGATCGGGGTCGACCACAGCAAGCACACCAGCTGAGGGCCGCGACCCGTACGGCACACACGAGAGCGGGCGGTGGGAGATTCCCACCGCCCGCTCCGTGCTACCGGCGTTGCCGGTCAGCCACCGCTCACTGGCACTTGCGGCCGCTGTTGATGCAGTTGGCGATCTTCGCCGCCAGGTTGTTCTTGGTGACGCTGATGAAGTCGTCGTGGTCGGTCGCGGCCTTGTGCAGCTGCTCCGGGAAGCCGTCCACCGCGTAGGCGTTCTTGACCTGGCCGTTCACGATGCTCGGCTGGGCCAGGTTGTACACCAGGCGCATGGTCAGCTGCGGGATCGCCTTGAAGCCGTTCGGGCAGACACCGCTCGCGGGGTCCGCGAAGGCCACGTGCGTACGGTGGTTGGCGCTGTCGATGTTCACGCCGTCCCAGCAGCTCTGGAAGGCGAACGTCCGCACCACCTTGCTGCCCTGCGGGCAGATCGGGTACTGCTGGGTCAGCTGGACCTTGTTCTCGAAGCCGGTGCAGCTCCAGTGCGCGTTGGCGTTGGCGAGACCGTTGGTCGTGGTCTTCGCGTCACCGGTGATGATGCGCAGGAACTGGGGCATGGCCGTGACCTTGCTGGCCGGGCTGCCGACGTACTTGATCTGCGCCTGGACCGGCGTGATGATCTTGCCGACGTTGCCTTCCTTGCCACCGCCGAGCGCGTTCGCGTCGAACTCCTGCGAGCCGTCCTGCTCACGCACGACCGGCCAGTAGTACGCCGAGAGGTCACTCTGGTTCTGGCAGCTGGAGGGGGCGGCCAGCAGCGAGTCGTTCGTCGAGAACGCGTTGACCTTCTGGTTGCCGACGTAGTCGTGCTCGTGGTGCGCGCCGTTGGTCACGCCGGGCGCCACGATGACGTTGTCGGTGTTGTGGTTCTTGTTCTGGTTCGTACCGCAACGGGTGGTGAAGGAACCCGTCGAGGCCTGGCCGGTGTTCTGCGGCTTGGCCAGGACGTTCGGCGCGACCTTCGTGATGTCCACGAAGTCGGCCGCGGACGGCCCGTTGCCGGCCTGCCCGCCGGCGCCGACGTCGACCGGCGTGCTGGCGCTGGCGCTCGGGGCGGCGCTGGCCTGGCCGTTGTTCCCGTTGTTGTTCTGACCGCCGTTGTTGTTCTGGCCGCCGTTGTTGTTCTGACCGCCGTTGTTGTTGCCCTGCCCGGCGGTGGTCTGGTTGGCGGTCTGCGTGGTGCAGGCGGCGAGCTGCGACAGCGCGCTGTTGAACTGGCCGCCGACCCGGGTGATGTCGATGCGGATCCGGTCGATCGTGGCCGCCCGCTTCTCCTTCAGGGGGCCGACGATCGCGTTCTGCACGAAGTTGGCGTCGTTCGCCTGCGCCTGGCGCGTGGAGGCGAGCCGGGAGTAGGCCTCGGTGATCTGCTTGTCGAGGTTGGCCAGCTCCGCCGCCACCCCCATCTTCGCCTTGTCCGGCACGTTCGTCAGCTTCTGGCCGACGTCCGGGCAGGAGATGGTCGCCACCGTCGCGGAGGCGGCCTTCGTGTAGTTCTGCGCCGAGTTGTTCGACTCGTGAGCCGAAGCGTTCATCTGCGCATAGAGCAGCCCGCCCCCGCCGAGTGCGACAGCCGCCGATGCGGCTACGACCTTGACGGTCAGCGGCGAGCGGCGTTTGCGTATGTTGCGTCCCATGGAACTCCTCAGACCTTCCTTGCGGGGCGGCATCGAGGCGCCCGACAGGAGTGAAGCGGCGTCCTTTCATACGCAGCCCGTCTCAGGCGTGTTCAGGCGTCTCACAAATTCATCAGAGACTTGTTACGCACTTGGGGCACAACTGCCGTTTGAGCAGGGCGGTTTCTGGAAAATCAGCGGTCGCGGTCCAGGTACGCGAGCACCGCGAGGACGCGCCGATTGTCGTCGTCCGACACCTCAAGTCCCAGTTTGGTGAAGATGTTGGAGGTGTGCTTCGCGATGGCCCGTTCCGTGACGACGAGCTGGCCGGCGATCGCCGCGTTCGACCTGCCCTGCGCCATCAGCTCCAGGACCTCCAGCTCCCGCGGTGTCAACCCCCCCAGCGGCCGGTCGCCGGCCCGCCGGGACAGCAGCTGCTGGATCACCTGCGGGTCCATGGCCGTGCCGCCCGCCGCGACCCGCCGTACGGCGTCCACGAACTGCTCCGCGTCGAACACCCGGTCCTTCAGCAGGTACCCCACCGCGCCGCTGCCGTCGGCCAGCAGCTCGCGCGCGTACAGCTGCTCCACGTGCTGGGAGAGCACCAGCACCGGCAGCCCCGGCCGGTCCCGCCGCGCCCGGAGCGCGCACTGCAGTCCCTCGTCGGTGTGGGTGGGCGGCAGCCGGACGTCGACCACGGCCACGTCCGGCCGCAACTCGGCCAGCGCACGGTCGAGTTCGGGACCGGACTCGACGGCGGCGGCGATCTCGAAGCCGTAGGCCTCCAGCAGCCGGACCAGCCCGTCGCGGAGCAGGAACAGGTCCTCGGCTAGGACAACGCGCACGGAATCTCCATCGTGACCATGGTGGGACCGCCGGCGGGGCTGCTGACGGCCAGGACGCCGTCGAATGTACCCAGCCGCCGCTCCACCCCGGCCAGCCCCGACCCGGCCCCGACCACCGCGCCGCCGCGGCCGTGGTCCGTGACCGAGATCCGCAGCATGCCGCCGCCGTCCGGCACGTGGTGCAGGTCCACCCAGATCCGGTCGGCCCCGGAGTGCTTCACCGCGTTGGTCAGCACCTCGCTCACCGCGAAGTACGCCGCCGACTCGACCGGCGCGTCCGCCCGCCCCGGCAGCTCCACCGTCACCTCGGTCGGCACCGGCAGCCGCAGCGCCAGCGCCCGCACGGCGTCCCCGAGCCCGCGCTCGGCCAGTACCGGCGGGTGGATGCCCCGCACCAGGTCCCGCAGCTCGCCCAGCGCCTCCACGGACGCCCGCCGGGTCTGCGCGAGCAGCTGCCGCGCCTTCTGCGGGTCCTTGTCCAGGAGCATCTCGATCGTGCCGAGGTCCATGCCCATGGCCACCAGCCGGGCCTGCGCCCCGTCGTGCAGGTCCCGCTCGATCCGGCGCAGCTCGGCCGCCGAGGCGTCCACCGCGTCCTTGCGGGTCTCGGTCAGCACCCGCACCCGCTCGACGAGTTCGCCCTCCCCGGGGTCGAGGACGGCGCGGGTGAGGCGGAAGTGGGCGGTGAGCAGCCGCGGGCACAGGTACCAGGCGCCGACCAGCAGCACGGCGGCGGTGGCCGCGGCACCGAACGCGGTGGCCTGGTCGGTGACCGGAACGAAGCCGTACCAGTAGGTGCCGTCGAGGGTGAGCACCCGCCACAGCCCGGCGGCCACCGCGAACCCCTCGAACGGATAGAACAGCAGCACCGCCGGGAGCAGCGCGGTCACGAACCCGGCCGTCATGTCGACGAACAGCCACAGCACGTCCCGCCCGACCTGCGGGTCCCGCAGCATCCCGAAGGTCCTGGCCCACGGGTTGGCGTCCGCCGGGAGCGTCCGGTACGCCGACCGGATCCGCACCCCGCACCACTCGTACGCGAGCCGCCGCCGCACGTCCGCCACGTCCCGGACCCCGCCCAGGATCCACGGCGTCGTGACGATCCCGATCCCGATCGGGATCAGCGCGACCGACACCGCGGCCAGCGCGAAGCAGAGCACCGAGACCGGCAGGATCACCAACGCCAGCACCAGCCCCCGCACGGCGGCGAGCAACACCTCCCGTGTCCTGGCCCGAAAGCCTCCGCTGTCTGTGTTCGTCGTCATGCCGTCAGTCTGTCCGACCGCACGAGCGGGGGTCACTGGCCCGAAGCCCCATGTCAGGGGGTGGTGCTGGATACACCCCACGACATGCCGTCCGCCGACTGCGGCGCCGTCGTGGCTCGTCGCGCCCACGCGTCGGAGCCGCACATGCGACACAGCCCCGCGCCCCTGGCGGGGCGCTGCCTGAAGCCCCGTAAGGGGCGCGGGGAACTGCGCGATCAACCCCCACCGGCCCGCGGATCAGTCACGACCGGCGGAGGGAACCCCGAGCACCCGCGCCTCGACGGCGGGGTCGAGCCCGATCCCCGGCCGCACCGGCGCCGCACCGTCGAGGCCCCGGAGCCACCCCCACGTGTCGGCCACCGTCTCCTCCACCGGCCGGCACCGCAGTCCCGTCGCCACCGCCCGCGACACGTCCAGCCCGTGCACACCGTCGTGCAGTTCGCTGCTCGCCGGCACCCACACCGGCAGCTGCGTCCACGGCTCGATCCCGGCCGCCAGGACCGTCTCCGCATCGGTCCACCGCAGCTCCGCGTCCGAGCCGGTGGTCCGGCGGCACGCCTCGAGCAGTTCGCCCATCGTGGCGTGCCCCGGCGGGCTCACCAGGTTGTACGGACCGGACAGGCCCTGTTCCACCGCTCCGAGGGCCCACGCGGCGAGGTCGCGGGCGTCCACGAACTGCACGGGCAGATCGCGCGGTCCGGGCGCCAGCACCGGCCCGCCCCGGGCGATCCGGCTCAGCCACCAGGGCAGCCGGCCGACGTTCTCGTACGGTCCGAGGATCAGCCCGGCCCGCACCAGCACCGAGCCGTCCGCGCCGAAGGACTCCACGGCGGCCAGCTCGCCGCCCAGTTTGTCCTGCGGGTACTCGGTCGCCTCCGCGTCGGCCGCGGCCCCCGTCACCAGGGCCGCCTCCTCGGTGTACCCGGCCGGGCGCGGCCAGTCGTACACCGAGCAGCTCGACACGTACGTATACCGTCCGGCCCGGCCCCGCAGCAGCCGCGCGGTCGCCCGCACCGCCCGGGGTGCGGCCGACCAGGTGTCCACGACCGCGTCCCACTCGGTGCCGTCGGCGAGCGCGGCGAGGCCGTCGGGCGCGGTGCGGTCGCCGTGCAGCGACCGCACCCCGGCCGGGGGCCGGCGGCTGCCCCGGTGGAAGACGGTCACCTCCCAGCCGCGCCCGAGCGCGGCCTCGACGACCGCCCGCCCCACGAACTCCGTACCGCCCAGCACCAGAAGCCTCATGCCGTTGATCGTGCCCCCGGGGAACGCCGGACGTAAGGGGTTCAGCCGAGGGCGGAGCGGCCGTCGGGCGCCCGACGGCCGTCCGTCAGCGGCCCGTCGGCGGGGTGTACTTGTATCCCACCCGGCGGACCGTCTGGATCGCCCGGCGGTGCTCCGCGCCGAGCTTGCGGCGCAGCCGGGCGACATGGACGTCGACCGTGCGGCCGTCGCCGACATGGCCGTAGCCCCAGACCGTGGTGACCAGCTGGTCACGGGTGTGCACCCGGTTCGGATACGCCACCAGATGGGCTAGCAGCTCGAACTCCAGGTAGGTGAGGTCGAGTTCACGTCCGTCGACCTGGGCGGTGCGCTCCACGGTGTCCACGGTGACGAGCGGCCGGGCCCCGGCGGCGGGTTCCGCGGCCGGCTCCTGCGGGTCCGGTACGGCGACCGGCAGGAAGGGCGGCTGCTGGTCCGCCGGGACCAGCACCAGGTAGCCGATCATCGGCGGCTGGCCCGGCAGGGTGGGCAGGGCGTGCTGCGGAGCGGGCAGCCAGGTGGCGCCCGGCGGCAGCAGCTCCGCCATGTCCACGACCTCGTCGCGGTCGACGGCACGCAGCCGGTGGCGGCCGGGCGAGGAGGCGCCGAGGGCGGAGGCGGGGGAGAGAGAACGAGTGGTCGCCATGAGACGTCAGCTCTTTCGCGCGAGGAGTCAGTCGGTCGAGGGCGACGGCCGCGATTCGTGGTCGGGCGCGCCGCGGGGACGTACTGCGTTCCGCGCTGGCCGAAGGCCGGGGTGTACGGCTTTAGAGGGCCCGCGCGTTCGTCGCGCGGCAACACACCCGGTCGAAGTCGTGGTGCTGACGAGAAGGCCAGAACGGCTCAAGGTCCTGGCGACCCGTCGCGCTGCACTTCTGGAAGCTGGCCATGGGCCCATTGAAGCAGACACAGCCGGGAAACAGGACCCTCCTCTCACTGCTTGGACGCTTCTTTGACACGACGCCATGACGACGGCACGACGACGGCACGACTACGGCACGCCGAAGGGGCGCCCACCGTCACGATGGGCGCCCCTTCGGGGGAGTAGTCCGCGGATCAGACCTGGCCGGCCTTGTCCAGGGCGGTGCAGCAGGTGTCGACGATCAGCCGGGTCACGACGTACGGGTCGACGTTGGCGTTCGGGCGGCGGTCCTCGATGTAGCCCTTGCCGTCCTTCTCGACCTGCCACGGGATCCGCACCGAGGCACCGCGGTTGGAGACGCCGTAGGAGTACTCGTTCCACGGGGCGGTCTCGTGGAGACCGGTCAGGCGGTCGTCGATGCCCGCGCCGTAGTTCTTGACGTGGTCGAGCGGCTTGGAGCCCTCGCCGAGCGACTCGCAGGCGGTGATGATCGCGTCGTAGCCCTCGCGCATCGCCTTGGTGGAGAAGTTGGTGTGCGCGCCGGCGCCGTTCCAGTCGCCCTTGACCGGCTTCGGGTCGAGGGTGGCGGAGACGCCGAAGTCCTCGGCGGTGCGGTAGAGCAGCCAGCGGGCGACCCACAGGTGGTCGGAGACCTCCAGCGGGGAGACCGGGCCGACCTGGAACTCCCACTGACCGGGCATGACCTCGGCGTTGATGCCGGAGATGGCCAGACCCGCCTTGAGGCAGTTGTCGAGGTGCGCCTCGACGATCTCGCGGCCGAAGATCTCGTCGGCGCCGACACCGCAGTAGTAGCCGCCCTGGGGGGCCGGGAAGCCGCCCTCGGGGAAGCCCAGCGGACGGGAGCCGTCGAAGAACGTGTACTCCTGCTCGATGCCGAAGATCGGCTCCTGCGCGGCGAACTTCTCGGCGACCTCGACCAGCGCGGCGCGCGTGTTGGAGGAGTGCGGGGTGAAGTCGATGTCCAGGACCTCGCACAGGACGAGGACGTCGTCGCCGCCGCGGATCGGGTCCGGGCAGGTGAAGACCGGCTTCAGCACACGGTCCGAGGAGTGCCCCTCGGCCTGGTTCGTGGAGGACCCGTCGAAGCCCCAGATCGGCAGCGCGTCGAGACCGGCGGGGGCGCCCGCGATGATCTTCGTCTTCGAACGCAGCTTGGCCGTCGGCTCGGTGCCGTCGATCCAGATGTACTCAGCCTTGAAGGTCACGGGCCACATCCTTCGGGGTGGGTCGGGCGCACTTGCGGGTGCAGTGGCGCTACGGCACTGGGGCGCCTCGGTGTTGCCCGGCAGCCTGTCAACAGGCGATTTCCCGATCATTGCTCGAATGTGAACCCGGTGTTACCTGGTGGTTCTGTGCTGCGACTCACGTTGTGGGAGCGGGGCGGGCGGGGTACGGAGCCCAATTCGGGCACCGTGCCCGCCCCTTCGCGGCGGCCGTCGGCCTTCCCTCCGTAAAGGCCGACGGCCGAGCCCCGGTTCGTGTCTCCGGTCAGCCGACCTTCTCGATCAGCCGACCTTCTCGCTCAGCCGACCCTCTCGATCAGCCGACCTTCTCGATCAGCGCGCGGCGGATCAGGAACTTGCCGGGCTCCCGGACCTGTTCGAAGGCCGCGTTGTTGAGCAGCACGCAGCTGCCGGAGACCGACGTGACCTTCACCGTGGTGGACTTGTTGTTGTCCAGGTTGGTGACCTTCAGCGTGGTCCCCGCCGGGAACTGGTTGCTGGAGGCGGCCGGCGCGCCGGCCTCGCCGGACAGGGTGACCGTGGAGCCCTTGCAGACCTGCTGCCCGGAGGCGGCACCGCCCGTGTTGCCGGTGTTGCCCGTGTTGCCGGTGGCCGCGCTCTGCGACGGCGCCGCCGTGGCGGTCTGCCCGGTCTGCCCGGTCTGCCCGGTCTGCCCGGCCTGGCCCGTCTGCGTCCCGCTCGCCGCCTGGGAGCCCTGAGCCGACTCCCCAACGACGCAACCGGACGCCTTCTGCTGGACCTTGATCTGCGCGACGACCGCCTCGCGGTTGGCGATCCGGGCCGACGACTGGGCGTCCGGGTTCGCCTTCTGGTCCGCGATGAACTTCTGGTTGTTGCCGAGGGCCGTGGCCAGCCCCGAGCAGACGGTCGAGTCGGCGGCCGACGACAGCGTCTTCGCGCCCTGCGAGGGCTGCGCGGCGTTCGAGGTGGACGCCAGGACGAAGGCCCCGCCGCCGGCCACGGCTGCGGCGCCGACCAGCAGTGCGATCGTCTTCTTGGCGCCGAGAGTTCTCCTACGCGACATGCGCGCCTCCTCAAAGGGGGTGGGGGAGCGTACGTCGGTAAGTACGAGATACCGAACGCCGTTACTCAGCAGTTACCGGAGTTCGCTGAAGTAACCTGCGTCACAGTAGAGTTGAGGGCTGTTCAGCTCTTGCGCCTGGCCAGCGCTTCCTGTACGGCCTCGTCGGTGCGGGCGACCACCGCCGTGCCGTCGTCGGCGGTGATGATCGGTCGCTGGATGAGCCTGGGGTGCTCGGCGAGGGCCGTGATCCACCGCTCGCGCGCGCCCGTGTCCCGTGCCCACTCCTTCAGCCCCAGCTCCTTGGCGACGGGCTCCTGGGTGCGGGTGATGTCCCACGGTTCGAGCCCGAGCCGCTCCAGTACGGCCCTGATCTCGTCCTCGGTCGGTACGTCCTCCAGGTAGCGGCGGACGGTGTAGTCGGCCCCCTCGGCGTCGAGCAGGCCGATCGCGCTGCGGCACTTCGAGCAGGCGGGGTTGATCCAGATCTCCATGCGGGGAACGGTACGCGAGCTCTCGTCCCGGACGGCTATGTTCGAATTCCGGGGGGTGTCGTGAGGACCCCTCACGCCCATCGCGTCCCATCTGAAAAACCCGCACCCACCTGGGAGTTCGGCGCCTTTTCGGGCTGTCTCGTTGTCAGTGCCGGACGGTACACTGGACGCAGTGTTCGAGAGGGTCGCCGGGAGGTCCGGGGGCGCTCCGACCGCGACAGGAGGATGCCCGTGCCCGCTGCCGCACTGAAGCCGAAGCCGAAGTCCCTGCCGACCCAGTCCACCGCGAAGCGTGCGGTGCTGCTCGACTCGCCGTACGCGCCGGCGGAGAAGCGTCCGCTGCCGGCCGGGCGGCCACGCGAGTGGTACGTCACCCACAACCGCCGCCTGAAGGCCATGCGCCTCGCCATCGCGCTGCTCGACTCCGGCGTCTACGCGCCGGGCCAGGCGCGCAACGAGACGATACGGAGCACGGCGCAGAGCATCGGGATCCACCCGCCGTCGGACACGACGTGCCACATGGTGCGGGCCCTGATGCGATATTCACGGTGAGCCGGTGGCGCCGGGTGCCGTGAGTTTCCTGCGGCGCCCGGCGCTTGGCGCCTGGGGGCTGCCGCCCCCAGGCCCCCGCATCAGCGGACGGCCGTTGTAGTCCGGCTGCGGGCCGGTGGGGGCTGGTCGCGCAGTTCCCCGCGCCCCTTACGGGGCGCTGCGGTCGCGTCACTGACACAGCTGCGGGCAGGCGTGCTGCAGGGCGGCACCCTGCAAGCGCCGGTGAGCTTCCCCCCGGCCTCACCCGCTCAGCCTCACCCGCTCAGCTCTCGTTCCAGCGGCGTCCGGAACCGTGGCGTCACCCTCGCGGCTCCCGCCCAGCCCCGCAGCCGCTCCGCCTCCGCCGCCACCGCCTGCTCGGCCTCTCTCCGGATGCCCGGATCGGGGATCCGCCAGGCGATCTCGCCGTCCCGGCGCTGCGCCCAGCCGCCCACCACCAGCCCGTTCCACCACACCGTCGGCCCCACGTTGCCGCTTCTGTCGAAGAGCAGTGGCCGCAGCTCCGGCGGCAGGTACCAGTCCCGCCGCTGCCATGCCATGGCCGTCGGGTCGAGGGCGGGGAGGAGGGCCGCCCAGGGACGGGACGGCCCGGTGACCGCAGGCAGGTCGCCGGCGGTCACGTACCCCGTGTCGTCCTCGTCGAGGGTCACCGGCTCCGCTCCGATCGCGGTCAGCGCCCGGCGGACCTCGGTCACCCGCCACCCCGTCCACCACTTGAGGTCCGCCTCCGTGGCCGGGCCGCAGGCGTGCAGCCAGCGGTTCAGCAGGACCGCCTGGGCCTCGGCCGGGTCCAGCTCCGGATGGTCCGGCGCCGCCGCCCACCGGAACTGGCTCGACGTCCAGGAGCCCAGCGGGCGGCCCCGTACCACCTTGCCCTCGACGCCCAGGACCCTCAGCAGGCGCGTCGAGACGGTGTGGATGCCCTCGTAACTCTTGCCCGCGGCGTACGGGAACTGCTCGCGAAGGCGTGGTTCGGCGGCCGCAAGCTCCGACGCCGTCGCCTGCCCGAGCCGGGCCAGCTCGGCCAGCGTCGAGGACTCGACGTCCGCGAGCCAGGCCGCGTCCGGGGCACCGGCCCGCGCCATGTCCTTCAGCAGCGCGGCGCGTTCGCGGGCGGCCACCGTCAGGCCCGTGGAGGCGTGGACCACCGCCGTGAGGTCCGCGGGGAAGACGAACACCGTGTGCCGCATGCCGTGCATCCGCACCAGGGTGCGGTCCTCGTACAGGGCCCGCTCCGTCTCCGGCACGGTCTTCGCCGCATCGGCCAGTCGCGCCCCCGCAGCCAGGTACACCGTCGCCGGATCCGAGCCGTGCAGCGCCACCAGCGCCTCGGCGACCTCCTCCGGTGTCGTCGCCCGTGCCGGGCCCGCCAGCCGGTGGCGCAGCGCCAGCCGGGCCCGCCGCTCCGCCACCCCGATGTGCCGCCGCCCGCCGCTCATGCCGACCTCCCCGTGGACTCCTCCTGACCGCATCCTGCCCGACGCCACTGACAGTCACCGGCTCGCCGGACACGCGGGGCCGCCCTCAGCCGGGCCCCCAGGGTCAGCCGTGCCGCTCCAGCAGCAGCCTGACGAGCTCCCGTCGGTCTTCCGGGTGGTCCCGGAACCAGAGGCCCAGCCGGTGGTCCGCGTCCGGGAGTTCGAAGCGGGTGTACCGGGACCGGGCCCGCAGGGCGTCCTGGACGGCGTCCGTGACCTGCGGCGGGATCACCGCGTCGGTACCGGGCACCGCGAGGACCGCCCGGCCCCCGAAGGACCTGAGCGCCTCCAGGGCGGGCGACGTGTGCCAGGCGCCGGGGGTGCGGATCAGCTCGGTGAAGCGGCCGGTGCCGTCACCGAAGGGAACGTCCCAGGCCGCGGGCGTGTAGACCGCGGGGCAGCAGAGGCCGATCGCCGAGGCCCGGTCGCCGTAGTGCCGTACGAGATCCGCGACCGTCTGGCCGCTCATGCTGAAGCCCACCAGGACCAGCGGGCGGTCCGGCCCCACCTGGGCGTCGATGACCGCCGTCGCCTGCCCGAAGCGGCGGCGCAGGCTCAACTCCGCGAGGGCGCCCGTGCTTTCGCCGTGGCCCGAGAAGTCGAAGGCCAGGGCGGGGCAGCCGTGGGCGGCGAACTCCGCGAGCAGCGGGCGCAGTCGCCGTTCGCTGCCGTTGCCGGCGCCGTGCAGGAGGACGGCGACCGGTCCGCCCGTGCCGTCCGCGCCGTGCGCGGCCGGGGTGCGGACCCCGCTGAGCCGTTCGCCGTCGTACTCGTGGGTGAAGCTGGTGAGTTGAGCCACGTGGCCCATTCACCCACGGCCGCGCCCACGCGTGCACGCGCGAAAACGGGATGCACGCCGAGTGACCGGCTCCCTACGCTGGAGAGGCGTTGCGGAGTGGTCGACCACCGCTTTCCGAAGGGCAGGCCGCGCCCCCGGGACTCGGGACTACACTGCCGCGCACCGATGGACGGCCGCCCGTCCCCCGCGTGCCGTCGGATCCGTCGAACGCTCACACCACACCACGCCACGGAGGCCCGTCATGGGCACCATCGTCCTATCCGGAACCGTCGTTCTGGTCATCCTCGGATTCGGCAACCACAACTGGTGGCTTGCCGCCGTCGCCCTGCTCTTCCTGTACGTGCAGTACGGGCGGGACTCGTCGTCGGCCTCCTCGTCGGGCGGTTCGTCCGGCGGGGGCGGGGGCATGGCCGGTGACTACAAGACGTACCGCGACCGCCGCGACCAGCAGGCCAAGTGGGAGCGCCGCTACCGCCGCGAGCGCCCCCTGGAGTTCCGGCGCCAGCAGAAGGAGAAGGGGAAGTAGGCGGGCCGTGGGCGCCCCCGGCCGGTCACAGGCCGGGGGCACCCCAGACCGGGAACCAGCGGCTGAGGTCCTGCTCGATCCGCAGGTCGTTCGCGAGCGCCGCCTTCACCTGCAACTCCAGTGCGCTGTCGCGCCGCTGACCGGAACCGGGCAGCGGCGCGAAGGGGTAGAAAGTGCCCCGCTTGTAGAGATAGACGAGCGCGAGCCTGCGCCCGCGCTCGTCCTCGAAGGCGGCCAGGGAGCAGAGCAGCTGCGGGCCGAAGCCGTTGACCTCCATCGAGCTGTTCACCGCGTGCAGGTCGTTGACCAGCTGCGGAAGCTGCTCGGGGGAGCGCTGCGAGACCAGCCAGGAGTACCCGTAGTCGTCCTCGTGCAGCTCCACCGGAACCCCGCCGCGGTCCGCGTCCGCGTCGAGGAGTGCCTGGACCTCCCGGTGGGTCTGCTCGAAGGCCGCGCCCTCCACGGTGGCGAAGCACACCGCGCCCCCGCCGGTGGGCCGGAACCCGGCCGCCGCCTCCAGCGCCACCGCCGCCGACGGCAGCGCGAACAGCTGGTCGAGATCGGGCGCGACCGGCTTCGTACGGCCCAGCAGGATGTCCAGGAACCCCATGCTCACCCGGCCTTTCCGGGCGTCGCCGCCTCACCCAGCTCCGCCGAGATCCGCCCCAGCTGCTCCAGCCGCTGCTCCAGGGTCGGGTGGGTGGAGAAGATGCGCTCGATGCCGGGCTCCTTGCCGGTCGCCGGGGTGAAGTAGAACGCGTTGAAGGCCTGAGCCGTGCGCAGGTCCTTGGTCGGGATCCGGGCGATGTCACCGGAGACCTTGGTGAGCGCCGACGCCAGCGCGGAGGGCCGGCCGGTGAGGTGGGCGGCCGCCCGGTCGGCGGCCAGCTCCCGGTACCGGGACAGTGCCCTGATCAGCAGGAAGCTGATCGCGTACACGGCGGCGGAGACCCCGATGATCGCGGCGAACACGGCGGCGGTGTTCTGGTCGCGCCGGCCTCCGCCGAAGAGCTGCGAGTAGAAAGCGAACCGCACGATGAGTCCCGCGATGACCCCCAGGAAGGACGCGACCGTGATCACGGCGACGTCCTTGTGCGCCACGTGCGACAGCTCGTGCGCGAGCACGCCCTCCAGCTCGGCGGGCTCCAGCCGCCGCAGCAGCCCCGTGGTCACACAGACGACCGCGTGATCGGGATTCCGCCCGGTCGCGAACGCGTTCGGCATGTCCATCTCGGAGACGGCGACGACCGGCTTCGGCATGTCCGCGATCGCACACAGCCGGTCCACCACGGCGTGCAGCTCCGGATACTCCTCCCGCTCCACGACCCGCCCGCGCATGGCGAACATCGCGATCCGGTCGGAGAACCAGAACTGCGCCACGAACATCGCGCCCACCAGCACGACGACCATCAGCCACGACTTCAGCAACACGATCAACGCGGCAACGAAGCCGACGTACAACAACCCGAGCAGGAACAGCGTGACCGTCATCCGCACGGTCAGCCGGCGGTCGCTCCGGAAGCGGCTCTGCATCTTGCCTCACCCCGCAGTCAGGCACTCGTCCCGCTGTCCAGTGTGCACCTGCGCCGTCCCATGAGGAGGTTCCGAACGTCCCTAGTAGCGGCAAAGGCTCAGCCCGGTACGCCGGCCTCCCGCTTGCGTCTGGTCAGCACCCATGCGCTGAACAGGTGCCGTCCCCGGTCCAGCAGCGCCGCCACCTCCTCGGAGCCGAGCGGCACGTCCGGCGTCGGGTGCCACTGCTGGACGGACCGCTCGGCCCAGCCGCGCAGTTTCACGTCCGGGTCGTCGAGGAGGGCGACCGCGGCCCGCAGCCGCACGAGTCCGCCCCGCGCGTCCAGCAGCCGGAAGGCGGCGACCCGCGCATGCCGTGGCCGCCCGGCCGCCAGCCGGTCCATGAGCCACCCGGCGCCCAGCGCCCCGGCGGACGGCAGCAGGTTCACGGTCGCCTCCCGGACGACGCCCGGAGCCGGGTCGTCGAGCAGGTCCCTGAACCGTGGCACGTCCGTCACGTCGAGGATCCGCGACCCGGCCACCGCGGCCGCCCGCACGCCGGGGGAGGGGTGGGCGAGCAGCGGGGCCAGCAGCCCGGCGTCCGCCCGCTCCCCGCACTCGGCCAGCCCCATGACCGCGCCGGGCGGCAGCGCGGGGTCACCGGCGGCGACCCGGCGCCGGTACCAGGGCAGCGGGTCGGTGCCGTACTGCCGGACCACGTACCGTGCGCAGGCGCGTACGGCGCCGGACCGGTCGGCGAGGAAGCCGGCCGCCCGCTGGGGCCGCCCGGCCCGCCGCAGCGCCGTCACCCCGATCGACCGCACGCGTGGCCCACGCGCGGCCAGCAGCGGCCCGAGCACGTCGGCGGCGGGCGCACCTTCCGGTACGAGGGCCACCGCGGCCTCGGCGCAGAGGGTCTGGACGGCGGGGTCGGGGTCCCGGGCGGCGGCCCGTGCCAGCTCGGCGGCGGACAGCTTCCCTTCCGCCACGGCCAGGCGGTGGGCGAAGCGCCGGACGGTACGGTCGCCGTCGGCGCACAGCCGCCCGAGCTGCTCGTGGGACGCTCCCCGCAGGACGTCGCCGAGGACCTCGACGCCGAAGGCGCCGCGCCCGCGCCGGCCGACGAGCAGGATCAGGGGCGCGAGCGAGACGGCGGCCTCCGCGTCGAGGGTCGCGCGCAGCAGCTGCCTGGCCCGCTCCCGCACCGGCTCGACCCAGTCCGCGCAGCGGATGACGACCAGCGGCAGCAGCGCGGGGAAACGCGTCGACGTCTCCAGCGCCGCCTGCCTGATCCGGCCGTCCCGGTGGCAGAGGGCCAGCGCGGCCCGCGACTCGGTGAGCGCGTCGCGGTGCTCGCCGTCGGCCTCGGCACGGCTGGGCAGCGCGTCACGCAGCGGCCAGGACCGCGCACCGGCGTCCAGGGCGAGCCAGCCGGCCGGATCGGCACCGCCGATCACGTCACCGGGCGCGGCCCCCTCGGCGAGCCGCAAGGCCACGGCCTCGCCGTCCCCGTACTCCGCACGCATCCCCGCACTCCGTTCCGCCTGCCGTCCGGGCGATGCTAGGTGAACGGGCGAACACGCGGCCGGATTTTTAGTACGGAGACCGCGTCTGCAGGTACCCCAGCAGCAGGATCACCGCCGCCACGCACCCCAGCACCACCGCCGTCGGCACCCAGGACGACCGCCGCGGTCCCACCGGTCCCGGATCCGGCCGGAACGGCACCGGTCCCGGCGGGTTCTCCTTCCAGCGGGCGGCCAGCATCCGCGCCCGCGCCGACGGCTCCTTGTGCTCGGCCTGCCCGACCCACCGCAGGTCGAACTCCCGTTCCTCATCGCCCGGTTCGGCCATCCCGTTTCCCCCGTCTCGAACATCAGTACCGACGCACGATACGACGACGCCCCCGTCCCGAGAAACCGGAACGGGGGCGTCGAACAGCCGAAACGGCGTCTGTCACACGTCGAAGTACAGCTCGAACTCGTGCGGGTGCGGGCGCAGCTGCAGCGGGGCGATCTCGTTGGTGCGCTTGAAGTCGATCCACGTCTCGATCAGGTCGGGCGTGAAGACGTCACCGGCGAGCAGGAACTCGTGGTCGCGCTCAAGGGAGTCGAGGACGGCCGGGAGGGAGGTCGGGACCTGGGCGACGTTCGCGTGCTCCTCGGGAGCCAGCTCGTAGAGGTCCTTGTCGATCGGCTCGGCCGGCTCGATCTTGTTCTTGATGCCGTCCAGGCCCGCGAGGAGCAGCGCCGAGAAGGCCAGGTACGGGTTGCCGGAGGAGTCGGGCGCGCGGAACTCGACGCGCTTGGCCTTCGGGTTCGAACCCGTGATCGGGATACGCATCGCGGCGGAGCGGTTGCGCTGCGAGTACACCAGGTTGATCGGCGCCTCGAAGCCCGGGACCAGGCGGTGGTAGGAGTTCACCGTCGGGTTGGTGAAGGCGAGGAGGGAGGGGGCGTGCTTGAGGATGCCGCCGATGTAGTAGCGGGCGGTGTCCGACAGGCCCGCGTAGCCGGCCTCGTCGTAGAACAGCGGGTCGCCGTTGGCCCACAGCGACTGGTGCACGTGCATGCCCGAGCCGTTGTCGCCGAAGATCGGCTTCGGCATGAAGGTCGCGGTCTTGCCGTTGCGCCAGGCCACGTTCTTCACGATGTACTTGAAGAGCTGCAGGTCGTCGGCGGCCGCGAGCAGCGTGTTGAACTTGTAGTTGATCTCCGCCTGGCCGGCGGTGCCCACCTCGTGGTGCTGGCGCTCGACCTTCAGGCCGTTCTTCTCCAGCTCCAGGGAGATCTCGGCGCGCAGGTCGGCGAAGTGGTCGACCGGCGGGACCGGGAAGTAGCCGCCCTTGTAGCGGACCTTGTAACCACGGTTGTCCTCGAGCGCGCCGGTGTTCCAGGCACCCGCCTCGGAGTCGATGTGGTAGAAGCTCTCGTTCGCCGAGGTGGCGAAACGGACGCTGTCGAAGACGTAGAACTCGGCCTCGGGACCGAAATACGCGGTGTCCGCGATACCGGTCGACGCGAGGTAGGCCTCCGCCTTCTTCGCCACGTTGCGCGGGTCGCGGGAGTACTGCTCGCCCGTGATCGGGTCGTGGATGAAGAAGTTGATGTTGAGCGTCTTGTCCCGGCGGAAGGGGTCCACGCGGGCCGTCGACAGGTCGGCGCGCAGCGCCATGTCGGACTCGTGGATCGCCTGGAAACCGCGGATCGAGGATCCGTCGAAGGCGAGCTCGTCGTCCGGGTCGAACGCCTCGACGGGCACCGTGAAGTGCTGCATGACGCCCGGCAGGTCGCAGAAGCGGACGTCGACGAACTTGACGTCCTCGTCCGCGATGAACTTCTTGGCCTCGTCGGCGTTCTGGAACATCCAGCTCCTCCTACTCCCGGCCGTTCCCGTGCCGGGGTGGTAGTTCGTTCGTGCGGCCAGTGCGGTGGCACACGTTGTCCTCGACCCTAGGGACGGGTGATTTCTCGGGCGTGACCCATTTGTTTCGCTGAAGTTAACCGACCTCGGTTCCACCGTAGCCCTTGGCACCCCGCCGCCCCAGGGGCCGGGCCGGGCCCAGTACCGTGGACGGGTGGACAACAGGCAAGCAATCGGATCGTGGCTCTCCGGACCCCGCGCGGCCATGGAGGACGCGGGCGCCGAGTTCGGGTACCGGGGCGAGCAGCTCGGTCTGCCGGAGGAGGGGCCGGGCTCCATCGCCCGCCCGGGACGGCGGCTCGGGGCGCTGGTCGTGGACTGGGCGCTGTGCGTCTTGATCGCATACGGCCTGATCACCGACGGCTACACCCCGGCGACCGGCAACTGGGCCCTCCTCGTCTTCCTCGTCCTCGGCGTTCTGACGGTCGGTACGCTCGGCTTCACGCCGGGTAAGCGGCTGTTCCGGCTGCGGGTGGTCGGCGTCGGGACGGGCCGGGTGCAGCCGCTGCGCGCCCTGGCCCGCACGGTGCTGCTGTGCCTCGCGATCCCGGCACTGGTCTGGGACCGGGACGGCAGGGGGCTGCACGACCGGCTGGCGAAGACCGTAGAGGTCCGCATGTGAGGTAGCGGTTCGGCTGCGGGCCGGTGGGGGCCGGTCGCGCGGTTCCCCGCGCCCCTTACGGGGCTACTCCCCGGCCCCACCCCGGCTCACTTCCTCCGCAGCACCCGTCCCAGTACCCCCCGCAGCTCTCCCTCCGGGTCGGGTGCGGCGCCTTCCGAGCGCCAGGCCACGAAACCGTCAGGCCTGACCAGTACCGCGCCGTCCTCCGTCGTACCGTGCGCCGCCGTCCAGCCGCCGTCGCCCTCCTCCCTGTCGTACACGAGATCGCCCGCCCTCCCGATCCGGTACGTGTCCAGCCGCAGCCGCTCCGTGTCCGCGATCCGCCGGGCGGCCGCGTGCCAGGCGGCGCCGCCCGCCGATTCCGCGCCGCTCAGCAGCACCATGGACCGCTCGTACAGGTCGAGCGTGGACACGCGCTCCCCCTCCCGGCGCAGCCACATGTGCGGGGCCCGGCTGCCCGGCTGGCCGGTGAGGTTCATCCCGTTGGGGACGAGCGGCTGGTCCGGGTCGGTGCCGAGGACCGCGCCCTTCGGGTAGCGGTAGCCGAGGACGATGTTGAGGATGCCGCCGCGCCGGTCGGCGCCGACGCCGGGGGCGGGCGCGAAGCCGGGGTGGCTGTGCTCCACGGAGCGGGCGGAGGCGCGGGCGCTGGTGGCGAGGGCGACCGGGCGGCGCTCGGCGTCGTAGGAGTCGAGCAGCTCGGGGCCGGCCCAGCCGTCCAGGACCGCCGCCAGCTTCCAGGCGAGGTTGTGGGCGTCCTGGATGCCGGTGTTGGAGCCGAAGGCGCCTGTCGGGGACATCTCGTGCGCGGAGTCGCCGGCCAGGAAGACCCGCCGGTCGGCGTAGCGTTCCGCGACCCGTTCGGCCGCCCGCCAGGACGCCCGGCCGGTGACCTCGACGTCGAGGTCGGGGACGCCCACGGCGCGGCGGATGTGCCGGGTGAGCCGCTCCTCCGTGAACTCGTCGAGGGTCTCGCCGCGTTCGGGGTGCCAGGGCGCGTGGAACACCCAGCGCTCCTTGTTGTCCACGGGGAGCAGGGCGCCGTCCGCCTCCGGGTCGGTGAGGTAGCAGCAGATGAAGCGGCGGTCCCCGACCGTGTGCTGCAGCAGCTTGGAACGGAAGGTGATGCTGACGTTCGCGAACAGGTCGCCGGGGCCGGTCTGGCCGATGCCGAGCCGGCCGCGGACCGGGGAGCGCGGGCCGTCGGCCGCGACCAGGTAGTCCGCGCGGACGGTGTACATCCGGTCGGAGTCACGGTCGCGGACGTACGCCGTCACTCCTTCGGGGTCCTGCTCGAAGGACTCCATCTCGTGGAAGTAGCGCAGCTCGCCGGTGAGTGACTCGGCCGCCCGGCGGAGCACCGGTTCGAGGTCGTTCTGGCTGCACAGGCACCAGCCCGTGGGGCTGAACCTGGCGAGTCCGCCGCCCGGGTCGATCTCCTTGAACAGCCAGTCGCCGGCGTCGCCGACCAGCGTCGGGGTCTGCAGGATGCCGTGGTTGTCGGCGAGGAGGGAGGCCGCGGCCTTGATGTCCGGCTCGATGCCCGCTCTCCGGAACAGCTCCATCGTCCGCACGTTGTTGCCCCGGCCCCGTGGATGGATCGAGGTCCCGGCGTGTCTCTCGACGAGCATGTGGCGGACGCCCAGTCGGCCCAAGAAGAGGGACATGGACAGGCCCACGAGGGAGCCGCCCACCACGAGGACGGGGACCTGGTGATCGGTTTTCTGGTGCATCGGGCACTCCAGAGGCGGGTGTTGGTGCGGCAGGTGCGTTGCAACGTCCATGCCCCGTCCGGGCCCCCTCGGGAGGGGTTCCGCGGACTCAATCACCCACCTGGTTCACGCGAGTCGCGCGCTTCGGAGGACCGGCACAGGATCAAGAAGCGCTGACGCCACGTCATCGGCGAAGGCACAGGCCGCTGCCCCAGCGAAGGAGATGTGCGAAGCATGACGACGATCTCGGAAAAGGTTTCGGCAAAGCCGACCCGAACGACCCGCCCGGTCTCGACACGGGTCTCCCAGTCCGTCTTCGACGGCTCCCGGCTCCGGGTCGTCCTGCTGGTGGACGTCTACGACGGCGCGCAGCAGCAGTTCCTGGAGGCCTACGAGCAGCTGTGCAACCAGGTCGCCCAGGTGCCCGGCCACGTCAGCGACCAGCTCTGCCAGTCGATCGAGAACCCCTCCCAGTGGCTGATCACCAGCGAGTGGCAGAGCGCCCCGCCGTTCCTCGCCTGGGTGAACAGCGAGGAGCACGTGGAGATGGTGAAGCCGCTGCACAACTGCGTCCGCGACACCCGCTCGCTCCGCTTCCACGTCGTACGGGAGACCGGCGGCCCGGCGGCGGACTCCGTCCGTGTCCTGCAGGCCCAGCCGCGGATGGGCGACGGCGTGATCCGCCACGCGCTCACCTTCACGGTCACCCCGGGGAGTGAGGCCCAGGTCGCGAAGATCCTCGCGGACTACGCCTCGCCCGAGGCGAAGGTCGACGACTCCACCCGGCTCTGCCGCACCTCCCTGTTCATGCACGGCAACCGGGTCGTGCGGGCCATCGAGGTGCGCGGCGACCTGATGGCCGCCCTGCGCCACGTCGCCCGGCAGCCCGAGGTGCGGGCCGTCGAGGAGGCCATCAACCCCTACCTGGAGCAGGAGCGCGACCTCAACGACCAGGAGTCCGCACGGGTCTTCTTCACCCGGGCCGCCCTGCCGGCCGTCCACCACGTCAGCGCCGAGGAGCTGGCCGAGGGCGAGCGGCACGCGCTGTACTACCCGGCCCGCCCGGGCTGCGGGATGCGGCTCGCGGAGCTGCTCGCGCAGCAGGACGAGGCCGCGGCCGAGGACCCGGCGAGCCCGGTGCTGCACAGCACGGTCTTCCAGCGCGACGACGTGGTCGTCCGCCTGGTCGAGCAGCGGCCCGGCACACCCGTGGACGTCACTCCGGCCCATGCGCTGACCGCCCTGCTGGACGGCGACGCGGTGCGGATGCAGCTCCTGACCGACCGCCGCTCCCCGGACGCCTGACGCCTGACCCTTCCCTGTTGCATCACCCCCACGGAGGAACGCAGACATGCAGCCCATTCCCAAGATCGTGGACCTCGGCGAGATCGAGCCAAACACCCGGCGCGGCGGCGATCTGCGCGCCATGCTCACCCCGGCCACGGTGGGTTCCACCAGCGGTTTCATGGGTGTGGCCATCGTGCAGCCGGGCGACCGCATCGCCGAGCACTACCACCCGTACTCCGAGGAGTTCGTGTACGTCGTCTGCGGCGAGATGGAGGTCGACCTGGACGGCGAACCGCACCCGCTGCGGCCCGAGCAGGGGCTGATGATCCCCATCAACATGAAGCACCGCTTCCGCAACGTGGGCGATGTCGAGGCCCGGATCGTCTTCCACCTCGGTCCGCTGGCCCCGCGCCCGGCCCTGGGCCACGTCGACACGGAGGAGACGGAAGCCGTCGCCGTGGGGCAGGTCCGGTCGTGACCCGGCGCGTGGCGGTTACGGGCATAGGCATCGTCGCTCCGGGGGGTGTGGGCGTACCGGCGTTCTGGGATCTGCTCGCCTCGGGCCGGACCGCGACGCGCGGCATCACCTTCTTCGACCCCTCGGGCCTCAGGTCGCGGATCGCAGCCGAGTGCGACTTCGACCCGGCGGCGCACGGCCTGGACGCCGGGGAGATCGAGCGGGCGGACCGGTACATACAGTTCGCCCTGGTCGCCGGCGACGAGGCGGTCCGGGACTCGGGTCTCGACCTCGGCCGGGAAGACCCCTGGCGGATCGGGGTCTCCCTGGGGACGGCGGTCGGTGGCACCACCCGACTGGAGCACGACTACGTCCTGGTGAGCGGCGCGGGCCAGCGCTGGGACGTGGACCACCGGCAGGCGCAGCCCCAGCTGCACCGGGCGTTCTCCCCGAGCACGCTCGCCTCCGCGGTGGCGGAACGATTCGGCGCCCAGGGCCCGGTCCAGACCGTGTCCACCGGCTGCACCTCGGGCCTGGACGCCGTCGGCTACGCCTTCCACACCGTCCAGGAGGGCCGCGCCGACATCTGCATCGCCGGTGCCTCGGACTCCCCGATCTCACCCATCACCATGGCCTGCTTCGACGCGATCAAGGCCACCTCCCCGAACAACGACGACCCCGAGCACGCCTCCCGCCCCTTCGACAACCGTCGCGACGGGTTCGTCATGGGCGAGGGCGGCGCGGTGCTCGTCCTGGAGGAGCTGGAGCACGCCAAGGCCCGCGGCGCGCACGTCTACTGCCAGCTCGACGGCTACGCCACCTTCGGCAACGCCTACCACATGACCGGTCTCACCAGCGAGGGCCTGGAGATGGCCCGCGCCATCGAGACCGCCCTGGACCACGCCCGCCTCGACCCCACCGCCATCGACTACGTCAACGCGCACGGCTCCGGCACCCGGCAGAACGACCGCCACGAGACCGCCGCCGTGAAGAAGGCCCTCGGGCAGCACGCGTACAGCACGCCCATGAGCTCCATCAAGTCCATGGTGGGCCACTCGCTCGGCGCGATCGGCGCCATCGAGGTCGTCGCCTGCGTGCTCGCCCTGGCCCACCAGGTCGTCCCGCCCACCGCCAACTACGAGACCCCCGACCCCGAGTGCGACCTCGACTACGTACCGCGCGTCGCCCGCGAACGGAGCCTGAACGGCGTCCTGTCCGTGGGCAGCGGGTTCGGCGGCTTCCAGTCCGCGGTGATCCTGACCCGGCAGAGAGGACGGACACGATGAGCGAACCCCGGTCTCGACGGGCGGCCGTCACCGGCATCGGTGTCGTCGCGCCCAACGGAACCAGCACCGAGACCTTCTGGAAGTCCGTCCAGGAGGGACGCACCGTCCTCGACAAGGTGACCCGCGACGGCTGCGAGCACCTGCCCATGAAGGTGGCCGGAGAAGTCCGCGACTTCGACCCGGAGGCCGCCGTCGAGGAACGCCTCATCGTCCAGACCGACCGCTTCACGCACTTCGCGATGGCGGCGGCCGACCTGGCACTCGAAGACGCCCGGCTCGGCCGCGCCGACACCGACGAATCGCCGTTCGACATCGGCGTGGTCACCGCGGCCGGCTCCGGCGGCGGCGAGTTCGGCCAGCGCGAGCTCCAGCAGCTGTGGGGCAAGGGCAGCCGGTTCGTCGGCCCCTACCAGTCCATCGCCTGGTTCTACGCGGCCAGCACCGGCCAGATCTCCATCCGGCGCGGCTTCAAGGGCCCCTGCTCGGTGGTCGCCGCCGACGAGGCCGGCGGCCTGGACGCCCTCGCCCACGCGGCCCGCGCGGTCCGCCGCGGCACGGACGTCATCGTGGCCGGCTCCACCGAGGCGCCGATAGCTCCGTACTCGGTGGTCTGCCAGCTCGGCTACGAGGAGCTCAGCCGGGAGGCCGACCCCACCCGCGCCTACCGCCCGTTCACCGAGCAGGCCTGCGGGTTCGTGCCGGCCGAGGGCGGCGCCATGCTCGTCGTGGAGGACACCGGCTCGGCCCGCCGGCGCGGACTGCCCGTCCGGG
Organism: Streptomyces sp. NPDC104761; assembly: GCF_055583445.1. NCBI lineage: Bacteria > Bacillati > Actinomycetota > Actinomycetes > Kitasatosporales > Streptomycetaceae > Streptomyces > Streptomyces sp. NPDC104761. Next base: position 184,880 of record NZ_JBVJNZ010000003.1, read on the forward strand.
CCACCCTCGACGGCCACGCCTCGACCTTCACCGGCGCCTCCCGCTGGGCCGAGTCCCGGGCCGGGCTCGCCCAGGCGATCCGCGGGGCACTGGCCGAGGCCGGCTGCGCCCCCGAGGAGGTGGACGTGGTTTTCGCCGACGCCCTCGGCGTGCCGGAGGCCGACCGGGCGGAGGCGCTGGCCATCACCGACGTCCTCGGCGCGCACGGCAGGCGGGTGCCGGTCACCGCGCCCAAGACCGGGATCGGCCGGGGCTACTGCGCGGCCCCGGTCCTGGACACCGCCGCCGCGGTGCTCGCCATGGAACACGGTCTGATCCCGCCGACCCCGGGTGTCCACGACATCTGCCACGACCTCGACCTCGTGACCGGCAGCGCGCGGGCCGCGCGGCCACGCACGGCACTGGTGCTCAGCCGGGGCCTCATGGGGTCGAACTCGGCGCTCGTGCTGCGCCACGGCGCGGCCGAGTGAGTCGAACACACCAGCTGCCCAGCAGCGAAGCAGAAGGAGTTGCTATGAGCATCACCGTGGACGAACTGTCCGAACTCATGAAGAAGGCCGCCGGCGTCACCGTCTCCCCGGCGGACCTCCAGGACCGGGCCGACAGTGGCTTCGACGTCCTCGGCGTCGACTCGCTCGGCCTGCTCGGCATCGTCGGCGAACTGGAGAACCGGCACGGCGTGCCCATGCCGGTGGACGCCGAGCGGTGCAAGACGCCCCGCCAGTTCCTCGACCTCGTCAACAGCGCCATGCCCGCGGGAGCCTGACATGACCGGACACACCCAGAACGAGATCACCATCGCCGCGCCCGTCGACCTGGTCTGGGACATGACCAACGACGTGGCCAACTGGCCCCAGCTGTTCAGCGAGTACGCCAGCGCCGAGATCCTCGAGGACGACGGGAAGAAGGTCACCTTCCGGCTGACCATGCACCCCGACGAGAACGGCAAGGTGTGGAGCTGGGTCTCCGAGCGCGAGGCGGACCGCCGCAACCTCCGCGTCAAGGCCCGCCGGGTCGAGACCGGCCCGTTCGCGCACATGGACATCCTCTGGCAGTACGAGGAGGTGCCCGCCGGCACCCGGATGGTCTGGACCCAGGACTTCGCGATGAAGCCGGAGGCCCCCGTCGACGACGAGTGGATGACCGACAACATCAACAAGAACTCCAAGATCCAGATGGTCCTGATCAAGGACAAGATCGAGAAGGCCGCCACCGGCCGGCGCCCCGACCCGGCCCTCGCCGACTGAGCCGGCCACCGGGAAGACAGGAACGGAGAGACACGTGCACCAGGCCCTGATCGTCGCCCGTATGGCACCGGGCTCCGCGCCCGACATCGCGAAGGTGTTCGCGGAGTCCGACCGGGGAGAGCTGCCGCACCTCGTCGGGGTGGTCCGGCGCAGCCTCTTCCAGTTCGGCGATGTGTACATGCACCTCGTCGAGTCCGAGCGCGAGCCGGGACCGGCCATCGCGAAGGTCACCTCGCACCCCGAGTTCCGGGACATCAGCGAGCGTCTCACGGCGTACGTCAGCGCGTACGACCCGGAGACCTGGCGTTCCCCGAAGGACGCGATGGCCCAGCGCTTCTACCTCTGGGAGCGCGACGGCGGCGCATGACCCCGCGTACCGCCGTACGCCAACGGTGCCGGACCCGCGCACGACGCGGGCCCGGCACCGGCGCGTTCCGGGCCGCCCTGCTCAGGCGGGCACCGTGCAGTCGAAGGCGTGCAGGTACGGGTTGACCGGCCGGATGTCGTTGACGCTCAGGCCCGCGTCGCCCAGCCGCCGCACCATGGAGTCGGTGGTGTGCTTGGCCCCGCCGACGTTCAGGAGCAGCAGCAGGTCCATCGCGGTGCTGAACCGCATCGACGGGGTGTCGTCGACCAGGTTCTCGATCACCACGACCCGGGCCCCGGGCCCGCCCGCCGCGACCACGTTGGCGAGCAGCCGCGCGGTGGACTCGTCGTCCCACTCCAGGATGTTCTTGATGATGTAGACGTCCGCGTCGACCGGCACGGCCTCCCGGATGTCACCGGGCACCACCCGCGCCCGGTCCGCGAGGTCACCGCCCTCGCGCAGCCGGGGCAGGGCCTTCTCCACCACCTTGGGCAGGTCCAGCAGGTAGCCCTTCATCGCCGGGTACTTGTCCAGCAGGCTGGCCACCACGTGCCCCTGCCCGCCGCCGAGGTCCGCGACCGACCGGCTGCCGGACAGGTCGAGCAGAGCCGCCACCTCGCGGGCCGACTGCTCGCTGGAGGTGGTCATCGCCCGGTTGAAGACGTCCGCCGATTCCGGCGCGTCCTCGTTCAGGTAGACGAAGAACTCCTTGCCGTAGAGGTCCTCGACGACGTTGCGGCCGGTGCGCACCGCCTCGTCGAGCTTCGGCCAGGCGTCCCAGGTCCACGGCTCGGTGCACCACATGGCGATGTAACGGAGGCTGTGCGGGTCGTCCTCGCGCAGCAGCCGGGAGGTATCGGTGTGGGCGAACGTCCCGTCCGGCCGCTCGGCGAAGACGCCGTAGCAGGACAGGGCGCGCAGCAGCCGGCGCAGCGGCTTCGGGTCCGTCTTCACCGCGGAGGCCAGGGTCTCCACGGTCATGGGGGCGTCCCCGAGCGCGTCGGCGACGCGCAGCCGCGCGGCCGCGCGGACGGCGGCGGCACAGGCCGCCCCGAACACGAGCTCGCGCAGCCGCATCGACGGCGGCGGAGCGTCCTCCGCCGGCTCCTTGGCCGACGCCGAGAGGTCGCGTGCTGGTGCGGTCATGTGCCGCCTTCCTTCCGTGTGGGGTGTCGTGGAGCCGTCAGGTCAGCACAGACCCGCGGGCTTGGACTTCTTGCAGGTGTTGTCCTTGAAGGCGTTGCCGTGCTTGACGGCCTCCTGGTTGACCAGGTCGGCGGGGGAGTTGCCCGACAGCTTGTTGCGGGTGACCTGGTTCTTGTCGCTGGTGGCACCCACGAAGCTCTTGAAGACCACGACACCGCCCGACAGCGGCGACTTGCCGGAGTTGCCGGTGACGGTGTTCCCGGTCACCAGGGTGTTCTCGGTGCCGGTCAGCACGATGCCGGAGCCCTGCAGGAAGGACAGCCGGGCGGTCTTCTTGCAGTACTTGTTGTTCTTCACGACCTGGTTGTCGGCGACGGTCAGGTTCCCGGCCTTCGGCTTGTTCTCGTCGCCGACGACGAACACGCCCGCGCAGTTCCCGGTGACCGAGTTGTCGGAGACGGTGAGGTTGCGCAGCCGGCGGACGGTGACGCCGATCCGGTTGTTCTCCAGGAGGTTGTGCTCGACGACCGTGCCGAACGTGTCGACGGCGCCCTTCTCCGCGGTGACGGAGTTGGCGAGGAAGATGCCCGCGTCGCCGTTGTTCCGGGCCACGTTGTTCCGGTACACGCTGTGGACCGCGCGCTCCTCGGCGAGGCCCCACTGCCCGTTCTTCACGGCGGCCACGCCGTGCACGTTCAGGTTGGCAGTGCCCACGGCCATGACACCGGTCCGGGAGAACCCGGTGACGGTCATGTGGGCGATGGTCACGTCCTCGACGGGCTGCTTCTTGGCGCCGACCACGCAGATGCCGTTGCCCATCTCGGCGCAGGACTTCACGGCGGTCTTCTTCGCGCCGGACATGGCCTTCATGGCCTTCTTGGTCTTCTTGGCCTTCTTGACCGGCTCGAGCACGGTGTCCGGGCCCATGCCGCGCAGGGTGAGGCCGGGCGTCGTCACCTTGACGCTCTCGTGGTAGGTGCCGGCCAGCACCAGGACCGTGTCACCGGGCTCGGCGGCGTCGACCGCCTTCTGGATGGATTCGCCCGGGTGCACGGTCAGAACGCCGTGCGAGGAGGTCGCCGGAGCGGCACCGAGGAGGGAGCCGCACAGGGCGGCGCTGCACGCGAGGTATGAAATATGGCGTTTTGTCACATCCGGCAGGTTAGGAGTAGATGACCCGATAAACGGCCGGATGCTCCGTTCGGTGGCGAGTCGCCCTTTCAGGGGCGCGAGTCCGTGTCGCGATATGCGGCTCCGCCGCGTGGGCGCGAGCAACGACGAAGGCGCGGCGGTCGCACACGCAACCACCGCGCCCCGAACTCGTCGGGGAGCCCTACCGCCCCCGAGGACCGCCCTTCGGCATCCGCATACCCCGCGGCATCGGTCCCTTCGGCAGCGGCATGTTGGACATCAGGTCCCCCATCGCCCGCAGCCGGTCGTTCGTGGTCGTCACCTGGGGCCCCGTCAGCACGCGAGGGAACTTCAGCATCGTGGTCCGCAGCTTCTTCAGCTCGACCTGGCCCTCGCCCGTGCCCACGATCACGTCGTGCACCGGCACGTCGGCCACGATCCGGGCCATCTTCTTCTTCTCGGCGGCCAGCAGGGTCTTCACCCGGTTCGGGTTGCCCTCGGCGACCAGGACGATGCCGGCCTTGCCGACCGCCCGGTGCACCACGTCCTGGCTGCGGTTCATCGCCACCGCCGGCGTCGTCGTCCAGCCCCGCCCGATGTTGTCCAGGACGGCGGCCGCCGCGCCCGGCTGGCCCTCCATCTGGCCGAAGGCCGCCCGCTCGGCCCGCCGGCCGAAGACGATCGCCGTCGCGAGGAAGGCGAGCAGCAGGCCCAGGATGCCCAGATAGACCGGGTGTCCGATCAGGAAGCCGATCACGAGGAAGACGGCAAGGGTGCCGAGACCGACACCCGCAAGTACAAGGCCGATCATCTTGTCGGCCTTGCGGGTCATCTTGTACGTCAGGACGATCTGCTTCAGCCGTCCCGCATTCGCAGCGTCCGCTGCGGGTTCCTTCCTCGCCATGCCCCGAAGTCTACGTGGCCCCGGGAGTGCCGACGACGGCAGTGCCCCGACAAGAGCCACGGAAGGGCGTCAGGAGCGGCCGGCGGCCTGCTCGAGGAAGCGCTGGGCCTCGACCCGGTCCTTGGCGCGACGGCGGTCCTCCAGCACGGAGGTCCAGGCGTTCTGGCGCGCGGTGCGCTGGCCACCGCTCATGAGCAGCGACTCGACGGCGCGCAGCGCGTCGGTGAAGGACGGGATCGCGGTGGCGCGAACGGGCGCGGCCTGCATGGTGGAGGTCCCCCCTCGAGGTGGGTGTACGTGCTGTGATACCAGGGTCACTGTTCGGTGTTACCAGGGCGTGACCGACCGGTCAAACGCCAATGAAACCTTGATACGCGGCCCTGGAACGCTGACGCGGTCCTGACGTACGCCCTCATCAGCGAGGACGGTCAGGACCGCGTCCATTCGGTCACTACTGACCAGTAATAGTTTGTGCGTGAATTCACACGCTCGGCGGCGGCCCGGTACGGACCGCCCTCAGACCGCCTGCGCGGCGACGAACGCGCCACGCTTCTCGACGGCCATCTGGTACAGGCGGCCGGCGCGGTACGAGGACCGCACCAGCGGACCCGACATGACACCGGAGAAGCCGATCTGCTCGGCCTCCTCCTTCAGCTCCACGAACTCCTGCGGCTTGACCCAGCGCTCCACGGGGTGGTGCCGGACGCTCGGGCGCAGGTACTGCGTGATGGTGACGAGCTCGCAGCCGGCCTCGTGCAGCTGGCGCAGCGCTTCGGAGACCTCCTCGCGGGTCTCGCCCATGCCGAGGATGAGGTTGGACTTGGTGACCAGGCCGAAGTCACGGGCCTCGGTGATGACCTTCAGCGAGCGCTCGTAGCGGAAGCCGGGGCGGATGCGCTTGAAGATCCGGGGCACCGTCTCGACGTTGTGCGCGAAGACCTCGGGGCGGGACGAGAAGACCTCGGCCAGCTGCTCGGGGACCGCGTTGAAGTCGGGGGCGAGCAGCTCGACCTTGGTGCGGCCGGCCTCGCGCTCCGCCGTCTGCGCGTGGATCTGGCGGACCGTCTCCGCGTACAGCCAGGCGCCGCCGTCCGCCAGGTCGTCGCGGGCCACGCCGGTGATGGTCGCGTAGTTCAGGTCCATGGTGACCACGGACTCGCCGACGCGGCGCGGCTCGTCGCGGTCCAGCGCCTCGGGCTTGCCGGTGTCGATCTGGCAGAAGTCGCAGCGCCGGGTGCACTGGTCGCCGCCGATGAGGAAGGTCGCCTCGCGGTCCTCCCAGCACTCGTAGATGTTCGGGCAGCCGGCTTCCTGGCAGACCGTGTGCAGGCCCTCGCTCTTCACGAGGTTCTGCATCTTCGTGTACTCGGGGCCCATTTTCGCCCGGGTCTTGATCCACTCGGGCTTGCGCTCGATGGGGGTCTCGGCGTTGCGGACCTCCAGGCGCAGCATCTTGCGTCCGTCGGGTGAGACTGCGGACACGACCGGCTCCCTAGCGATTGATTCTTCGGCGACCTTCAGGGTACGCCCGTTGATTTGAATGCCCGGTGGTGGTGCTGGCCTCGCTGGGGGCCGCCGCCCCCGGGCCCCCGCTGCCGGCCTCCGGCCTCGTCCTCGAACGCCGGCCGGGCAGTTTGTGGTTGCCCTTCGTTCCCAAGTGCCGGACCGGCCGATTTATGCCGCCGGTGTCTTCTCGATCACCCTCGGCTTGAGTTCCGCGTTCTCCAGGACATCCCTCAGGTGCCGTTCCGCCACCGGCAGCACCTCCTCGATCGTCACGTCCCGGCCGAGTTCGCCCGCGAGGGAGGCGACGCCGGCGTCGCGGATGCCGCACGGGATGATCCGGTCGAACCACTTGTTGTCCGGGTTCACGTTGAGCGCGAAGCCGTGCATGGTCACACCCTTGGCGACGCGGATGCCGATCGCGGCGATCTTGCGGTCCTCGCGGCGCTGGCCGGCGTTGGACGGGGCGTACTCCGGGCCGTTGAGGCGCGGGTCGAACTCCTCGTCCGTCAGCCGCGGGTCGAAGTCCAGGGACAGCCCGCCGAGGGCCTGCGGGCGCTGCTCGACCGGGTCGCCCAGCACCCACACGCCGCTGCGCCCCTCGACCCGGGTGGTCTCCAGGCCGAACTCGGCGCAGACGCGGATCAGGGCCTCCTCCAGGCGCCGTACGTGCGCGACCACGTCCACCGGGCGCGGGAGCTTCTGGATCGGGTAGCCCACCAGCTGGCCGGGGCCGTGCCAGGTGATCTTGCCGCCGCGGTCCACGTCGATGACGGGGGTGCCGTCGAGCGGTCGCTCGTTGTCCGCGGTGCGGCGGCCCGCCGTGTACACCGGGGGGTGTTCGAGCAGCAGGACCGTGTCGGGCACCTCGTCGGCGAACCGCGCCGCGTGCACCCGGCGCTGCTCGTCCCAGGCCTCCTGGTACTCGACGGCATCCGCGCCGAACCCCATGCGGACGAACCGCAACTCACTCACGGCAAGCGCCTCCCTCGGCGATAAGGCGATAAGCGTCAGGCGCGTAACGCGCCCAAGCCACTGTACGTCCGCCCGTCGCGCGTCAGCCCCGGGGCCAATTCTCACACGATCGGATGAATGAACGTCGAGATGTGCGATCGACTGCTCACTCTCCGCTACATTCGCGCCGTCCACGAGCGCCAAAAGGGCTGCTCACCGGCAATCCGGGCACAAGCGACCGAGCTGAGCCAGAAGGCAGGAGACCGCACCCCAGATGACGGACCGACCCGCGCAGCGCACCCCCAACCGCCAGCTCGCCGCGCTCATCGCAGAAGCGGGGTTCTCCAACGCGGGTCTGGCCCGGCGCGTCGACCAACTCGGACTCGAACACGGGCTGGATCTCAGATACGACAAGACGTCGGTCACCCGGTGGCTGCGCGGCCAGCAGCCCCGGGGCACCACCCCCGCCCTGATCGCCGAGGTCTTCACCCGGCGCCTCGGCCGCCGGCTCACCGCCCAGGACCTCGGCCTCGACGCCTGCGCCCCGGTCTACGCCGGGCTGGAGTTCGCGGCCACCCCCGAAGAGGCCGTCGACATCGTCAGCGGGCTGTGGCGCAAGGACTCCGGCAGCCACGCGGAGCTCCGCAAGATCGCCTTCACCCCGGCCGGGCTGGTGGTCCCCAGCCGGGACTGGCTGATCGGCCGCGCCGACGACAAGGTGGCCCGCGGCGAGCCGACGGCAGCGGCGGGCACCGCCCGGGTGCCGGCGCAGACCCGGCCCGCTCCGCCCAAGCCGGTGCCGCTCGCACCGGTGCGCCCGCGCGGGCAGGCCGAACGCGGGCCGGGCCAGAAGGTGACCGGCGGCGACATCGCCGCGCTCCGCTCGGTCGGCGAGCTCTTCCGCTCCCTCGACGACCAGTACGGCGGCGGCCACGCCCGGCAGGCCCTCGTCCGGTACCTGGAGCACGAGTGCGAGCCGATGCTGCGCGGCACGTACGGCGAGCAGACCGGCCGCAGGCTGTTCGGCGCGGCGGCCGACCTGACCCGGCTCGCGGGCTGGACGTCGTACGACATCGCCGCGCACGGGCTCGCCCAGCGCTACTTCGTCCAGTCGCTGCGGCTCGCCCAGGCGGCGGGGGACCGGTCCTACGGCTCCTACGTCCTCGTCACCATGAGCCGCCAGGCGGTCTACCTGGGCCACGGCCGGGAGGCGGTGCAACTCGCGCGCGTCGCCCAGCAGGGGGTGGGCACGAGCGCCCCGCCGGTCGTCCAGGCCCTGCTGCACGCGGCCGAGGCGCGCGCCCACGGGGTGCTCGGGGAGGTGCGCGCCTGCACGGGCGCGCTCGTCCGCGCCGAACGCGCCCTGGAGACGGCCCGTTCCGGCGACGAAGTCCCCTATTGGGCCCGCTTCTTCGACGAGGCGCAGCTGGCCGACGAGTTCGGCCACTGCCACCGGGACCTCCAGCAGTTCCGCGCGTCCGCGCAGCACGCCGAGCGCTCGCTGCAGCTCCGTGCGCCCTCCTACGCCCGCAGCCGCCTCTTCTGCCGCGTCGTCCTCGCCACGGCCCGCCTGGGCCTCGGCGAACTCGACCAGGCGTGCGCGCTGGGCGCCGAGGCGGCGGGCGCGGCGGCGGAGATGCGGTCGGTCCGCGCGATCGAGTACGTCAAGGACTTCGAACGCCGCCTTGAGCCGTACAAGGACGCGGCGCCGGTGAAGGGATACCGGGAGAAGGTCGCCGCAATGAACTGACACCCCGCGGTCCGCCGCGCGAGTCCGCGGCCGACCCTTTGCGGGTTTCGGTCGTGGTTCCTGTGCCGCGTCGTCGTGGCTGGTCGCGCAGTTCCTCGCGTCCCTGAGGGGGCGCTGTGTGGCGGCCTCCTTTTTCCGCCGCAGTGGTGAGCGGCCACGACGGCGGGTTTCGGTCGTGGGTCCCTGTGCCGCGTCGTCGTGGCTGGGCGCGCAGTTCCTCGCGTCCCTGAGGGGGCGCTGTGTGGCGGCCTCCTTTTTCCGCCGCAGTGGTGAGCGGCCACGACGGCGGGTTTCGGTCGTGGGTCCCTGTGCCGCGTCGTCGTGGCTGGGCGCGCGGTTCCCCGTGCCCTGAGGGGGCGCTGTGCGGGGCCCCTCGGGGGAGCGTTATGCGGCTCGGCGTTGGGTGGGCTCTGCGGTGTTCAGGGTGGGGGATGTGCCGAGGTCGGTCAGGAGGGCGGCGGTTGCTCGGTGGGCTGAGTGGAGGGCTCCCTGGACTGTGCTGGTGTCGCGGTGGTCGCCGCAGACGTAGAGGCCGGCGAGGAGGCGGACGGGGCGGCGCAGGTCGTGCGGGGGGCGCATGGCGGGGACGGCCTCGGGGGTGTGGTGGACGGCGAGGGTCTCCCAGCGGCGCGTGGACGTGCCGTAGAGGCGGGTGAGGTGCATGCGGACCGCCGTGTCGATGTCCGAGGGGGGTGTGCCGAGGACGGTCGAGGAGATCAGGGCGCGGCCCTGGGGGGCCCGGCTCGGGTCGATGTTGCTGACGACGGAGGTGTGGGAGACGGGGCCGCCCCGGTCGGCGTCCAGGAGGAGGGACGTGCCGGTGGTGAGGGTCACCGGTTCGTCCGTGGTGTGGTGGACCACCGTCACCTGGTGGAAGTCCGGGACGCGCAGCCCCGGGAGCAGTTCGGCGGCGGCCCTCGCGTCCGTGGCCAGCAGGACCGCTCGGCAGCGGATCTCGCCGTGTTCGGCCGTTTTCACCGAGGTGGTGGAGACCGAGGTGACCCGTACGCCGGTGTGGACCGTGCCGGGCGGGAGGGCGCGGGCCAGGAGGTCGGGGAGGACTTCGGCACCGCCCTCCGGCAGGCACAGCCGCCCGCTCGCGAAGGAGCGCAGGGCGAGGTCCGCGCACCGGCTGGACGTCGTCAGCCCGGGGTCGCAGAGGAGGGCCGCGAGCAGCGGCCGCAGGAAGCCGTCGATCGTGCGGGTGGGCACCCCGCGCTCCGCGAGGGCGTGGGCGGCGGGGAGTTCGGGGCGGGCGAGGATGCGCTCGACGGGCGTGGTGGCGATGCGGCCCAGTGCCGCGACCAGGCGGGCCTGGTCGACGGCGCCGCCCACCGGCGCGGTCGAGCGCGGCGGCGCCACCGGCGAGCCGCCCCTGGGGGCGCTTGCCAGGGCGCGCACGGCATACAGTGCGCCCCTCGCGCTCCCGCCGCCCGCCGGAGCGCCGACCCGGTGCCTGCGCCCGTCGCGATGCAGCAGCACGCCGGGCGCGTACCGGCGCAGAACCAGGGCGTCCAGTCCCGGGGCGAGGCGCAGCTCCGGATAGGACGTGGACAGAAGCTGCCCGATCCGGTCGAGCCGGAAGCCGTCCACCTTCTCGGTCGACATGCGTCCGCCGACGTAAGGGGCGGCCTCCAGGACCGCGGTCGTTACTCCTGCGCTGTTCAGCCGATGAGCCGCGGAGAGTCCGGCGATACCGGCTCCCACGATGACGACGTCCGCCTGGTACGCGGGCTCATGCACGAGGCCCCTCCTCGATTGCGCGTCCGGTGGAGACGTGATGCCCCCAACGAGCTCCGGGGATACCCGAGTTCGGGTCGAGGTTAGGGCCGTGATCGGTCAAGGACAGTCGCGCATGAACAGGGCACGGTCGCACGCCGGTCGCATACGGTCACCGGGGCCGTCAGGCCGCCCGGATCGCGTCCTCGATGCCCGGGAACGCGAAGGTGAACCCCGACTCCAGGAGCCGCTTCGGCACCACCCGTTGGCTGCCGAGCACGTCCCCGGCCATCTCGCCGAGCGCCGCGCGCAGCACCGGAGAGGGCACCGGGAACAGGGCCGGGCGGCGCAGCACCCGGGCCATCGCCGCTGTGATCTCACCGTTCGTCAGGGGGTCGGGTGCGGTGAGGTTGAACGGCCCCGACAGACCCTCAGTCTCCATCAGGAACCGGATCGCGGCCACCTCGTCGTGCAGCGCGATGAACGACCAGTACTGCCGGCCGTCCCCCAGCCGGCCGCCGAGCCCCGCCCTGAAGAGCGGGAACAGCCGGCCCCAGGCCCCGCCGCCGCGGGCCACCACCAGTCCCGTGCGCGTGAACACCGTCCGTACGCCCGCCTCCTGCGCCGGGGCAGCCGCCTCCTCCCACTCCACGCACAGCGACGGCAGGAACCCGTCTCCGGGCGGCGCGTCCTCGTCCACGGCCCGGTCGCCGGTGTCGCCGTAGAAGCCCATCGCGCTGCCGCTCACGAACACCCTCGGCGGGTCCGGCATCGCCGCCACGGCCTCCGCGAGCGCCGCGGTGCCGAGCACCCGGCTGTCCCGGATCTCCTGCTTGTAGGCGGCCGTCCAGCGCCGGTTGCCGATCCCGGCCCCGGCGAGGTTCACCACCGCGTCGCAGCCGGCCAGCCCCGCGGTGTCCACGTACTGCCCGCCGGGGTCCCAGCAGACCTCTCCGGCGCCGTGGGCGGCGCGCCGCACCAGGCGCACCACCTCGTGCCCGTCCGCCCGGAGGGACCGCACCAGGGCGCTGCCGATGAGGCCGGACGCGCCGGCCACCGCGATACGAGAACGTTCCATGGGTCCCAGCATGCCGGGAAGGACGCGGGAAAACCCCTGGGGCCCCGGTGCCGGCCGACTTAGGGTGACCGCATGCCGGAACCGTACATACGCACCGCCCTGCCCGACGACGACGAGGAACTCTCCGCCCTCGACCGCGCCACCTGGTCCTACCGGCACGCGGTCCTGCCGCGGCCGCAGCCGCCGTACGACCCCTTCTTCGGCGAGCGCCACGCCCCCGAGGACACCCTGGTCGCAGAGCTCGACCGGCGCATCGTCGGCTACGTCCGCCTCGGACTCGCCTACAAGATCGCCTCCAACGCGCACGTCCGGCAGATCCAGGGACTCGCGGTCGCCGAGGAGGCCCGCGGGCGGGGCGTGGCACGGGCACTGCTGCGGGCGGCGATGGAGGAGGCCCGCCGCCGCGGCGCCCGGCGGATCCGGCTCGGCGTCCTCGGGCACAACGCCCCGGCCCGCCGGCTCTACGAGTCGGAGGGCTTCGCCGTCGAGGGCGTGCTGCCGGGGGAGTTCTTCCTGGACGGCGAGTACGTCGACGACGTGATCATGGGCCGGCCGCTGTGACGGCCAGGGCGTGACGGTCAGGACGTGATGGTCGGGACGTGACGGCCAGGGCGTGACGGCCAGGACGTGACAGTCGGGACGTGACGGTCAGGACGTGACGGTCGGGACGTGACGGTCAGGGCGTGACGGTCAGGACATGATCAGGACGTGATCAGTTCGCCCGTGTCCACCGGCGAGGTGGCGTGCGCGCCGCGCGCGGCGTCCGTGGCCACCTCGCCGGCGGTCAGCACGTACCCCGTCTCGTCGTCGGACGTGGAGCGGGCGAACACCACGCCGAACACCTTGCCGCCGGTGGTCAGCAGCGGGCCGCCGGAGTTGCCGGGGCGGACCGTGGAGCGGATCGAGTAGATCTCCCGGGTCACCGTGGCGTCGCTGTAGATGTTCTGGCCGGTGGCCTGCACCGTGTTCGCCACGGTGGCCGCCTGCAGGTTCAGGTTGCCGTCCTGCGGATAGCCGGCCACCACCGCGGAGTTCCCGCGTGCCGCGCTCCTGTCGAACCTCAGCACCGGAGCCCGCAGCTGCGGCACGTACAGCACCGCCACGTCCCGGTCCGGGTCGAAGAGGACGACCTGCGCGTCGTACGACGGACCGACCCCGCCGATCCGCACGCTCGGGTTGTCGATGCCGGCCACCACGTGCGCGTTGGTCATCACGTGCTCCGGCGCGAACACGAACCCGCTGCCCTCGCGGCCCTGGGTGCCGGAGGAGCCCTCGATCTTGACCGTGCTGCGCTTGGCCGCGTTCGTCGCCGCCGCCGTGACGTTGTCCCCGGAGGGCTTGGCGACCCGGGCCGTCGACTCGTTCTCGAACGGGTTGAAGACCTGCGGGAAACCCGCCTCGGTCAGCGCCGAGGTGGCCCGCGAGAACCAGGCGGGCGTGGTGTCCGGCATGGTGTCCTGCACGGCGCCGAGCAGCTTCGAGTCCCGTATCGCCGTCGTCACCGCGGGCGACGAGGACGCGCCGAGGACGCTCGCCGCCACCCAGGCCACGATCAGCACCGCCACCGAGTTGGCGACCGCGCCGCCTATCCCGTCGGCCACCCGGAGCGGCCCCTGGTCCAGCTCGCGGCGCAGCCGCAGCGCCAGCCGCCCGGCCAGCTCGTGCCCCACCACCGCCGGCACCAGCACCGTCAGGACCGCGGCCACCGTCGCCGTCGCCGTCCCGCGCGTGACCAGCTCCATCACCCACGGGAGCACCCACACGCCGATCACCGCGCCGCCCACGAACCCGGCCAGCGACACGCAGCCGGCCACCAGCCCGCGCCGGTAACCGGACGCCGCGTAGACGAGGACCACCAGTACGAGCACCAGGTCGAGCAGGTCCACGGAGCCGCCTTTCTCTCGGTGCCCTTAATACGGTCGGGACAGGTGCAGTGATCAGTTCACGCGCCCGGGGCCCCGGGAACCGGCCACGCGCACGTGTACCCCCTGAAACGCCCCGGACCAGGACGATGGTTCCACCAGGTGGCACAGCACACATCGCGGGCGCGGTCGATCACCCCGAGAGTGATGGCCATGCGTGTCTTCCCAAGAGCGGGGCGGCGCACCCGGATCACCGCCCTGACACTGCTCGGCTGCCTGCCCGGCCTCGCCGCGGCCCTCGCCCTGGTGCTGTGCGACCAGGGCGCCGACCGGCCCGTGGCGATCCACCTGGCCGCGCCCGCGCCCGCCAGCCCCGCCACCCGCTACCGGGCACCCCGGCCGCACATCGTGCCGCGCGCGGCCTGGCTGGACGCCTCCGTGCGCCGCACCCAGCCGCCGCCCCGCTACGACGACCAGGTCGTCGCCGTCTTCGTGCACCACACCGACTCGCCCAACGGCTACTCCTGCGCGCAGACCCCCGAGATCATCCGCCGCCTGTACAGCGGCCAGACCGGCGACCGCGCCTGGGACGACATCGGCTACAACTTCCTCGTCGACCGGTGCGGCACCATCTACGAGGGCCGCGCGGGCGGCGCGGACCGGGCCGTCACCGGCGCGCACACCCAGGGCTTCAACCACCGCACCGCAGGCATCGCCGCCCTGGGCACCTTCACCGCCGGGGTACCCGTGCCGCGCGCCATGACCGACGCGATTGCCGCCGTCGCCGCCTGGAAACTCGGGCTCGCCGACGTCGACCCGCGCGGCACCGCCCGGCTGGTCTCCAGCAACGGCCTCAGCCGGTACCGGGAGGGCACCACCGTCGCCCTGCCCGCCGTCGCCGGCCACCAGGACGGCTACCGCACCAACTGCCCGGGAGCCGCCCTCACCGACCGTCTCCCGGAGATCAGGGAGACGGCGGCCCGGCTGCAGGGCAGGGGGCCCCTCCCGGGAACCCCGCTGCGCACACTCATGGAAACGCCCCCGGCGACCGCCCTCGGACCACCCGCGAAGGCGCCCACAGGAACGCCATAGGCGGCACGCAGGCCGTTCAGATCCCCGCGCCCTACCGTCAGGGACATCAGCAGCCGACTGGAGGCGGGGATCATGAACAGCAGTCGTACCGAAGCCCGTGCCGAAGCCCGTGCCGACGGCCGTACGCAGGCCACGGAGAAGGCCGGTCGGGCCTGGTCGTCCAGGGGACCCTGGGCCGTGGTCTGCGCGGTCGCGACGGTCGTCCTCGGCCCGGCCGCGGTCACCGCGTCCGCCCTCGACCAGGCCAACGCGGCGCCGATGCACCACGCGGTCAAGGCCGAGCAGACCCAGGCGTACATCCCGTCCGACGCGACCCGCCGCCGCACCGCGGCCTGAGCAGCCCTATGCCCTGAAGCGCTCCCACAGCCTGGGGAACCGCTCGGCGAGCACCTGGCCGTTCTCGAAGTCGACCGGAGCGCCCTCGGGTTCGGAGGGCGCGGGGGCGATGCCGAGGTCCGGCGCCACCGTCCCGGTGAGCTGCTCGTACGCCTCGTCCGCCGCGTATCCCAGCTCCTCGCCGTCGCCGTCGATCTCCTCGTCGAAGTCGCTCAGCAGCTCCGCCAGCGCGTCCGGGTCGTGCAGCGCGCCCTCGAAGACCTCCCGGCCCTGACCGATGAGCCAGCACCGGAAGAAGTCGAACGCGTCGTCGCTGGCCCCGTCGAGGAGCACCCAGGCGGCGCCCCACAGGTCCCAGCGGTAGGCCCGGTTGTAGCGGGCCTCGAAGTGCCGGGCGAAGTCCAGGACCAGATCGGGCTCCAGCTGGAGCAGCCGCTCCACGAGCAGGTCCGCCTGCTCCTCGGGGTCGCCCTCGGCGGCCTCGCGGGTGCTGTCGACCAGCTCCCAGAACTCCGTCTCGTCCATCACGGGTCCAGCATCGTGCCTGGGCGCCGGGGGCGCACGCGGAGTGCGGCGGATTGTTATCCACCGTCACCCCGGCGTGCGGTTACCCCGTCAACGCCCCTCAGAGCCCGTAGCGCTCCCGGGCTTCCTTCACCGCGGTCGCCTTGACCTCGCCGCGCCCGGCCAGCTGGGCCAGGGCCGCCACGACGATCGACTCGGCGTCGACACCGAAGTGGCGGCGGGCCGCGTCCCGGGTGTCGGAGAGGCCGAAGCCGTCGGCACCGAGGGAGGACCAGTCCTGCTCGACCCACTGCGCGATCTGGTCCGGAACCTGACGCATGTAGTCGGACACGGCCAGCACCGGGCCCTCCGCGCCGTGCAGCGCCTGGCGGACGTACGGCACCCGCTCCTCGCCGCGCAGCAGGGCGGCGTCCGCCTCCATGGCGTCCCGGCGCAGCTCCGTCCAGGAGGTGGCGGACCAGACGTCGGCGGCCACGCCCCACTCCTCGGCGAGCAGCCGCTGCGCCTTGAGCGCCCAGTGGATCGCCGTACCGGAGCCGAGCAGCTGGATGCGCGGGGCGTTCGCCGGCGCGGACAGCCCGGCCGACTCCGCCGTGTTGAAGCGGTACAGGCCCTTGACGATGCCCTCGTCGATGCCGAGCCCGGCCGGCTTGGCGGGCTGCGGCAGCGGCTCGTTGTAGACCGTCAGGTAGTAGAAGACGTTCGGGTCCTCGCCCGGCGCCGGCTCGCCGTACATGCGGCGCAGGCCGTCCTTGACGATCGTCGCGATCTCGTAGGCGAACGCCGGGTCGTACGACAGCGCGGCCGGGTTGGTCGCGGCGATCACCGGGGAGTGGCCGTCGGCGTGCTGGAGGCCCTCGCCGGTCAGGGTGGTGCGGCCGGCGGTCGCGCCGACGAGGAAGCCGCGGCCGAGCTGGTCGCCGAGCTGCCACATCTGGTCGGCGGTGCGCTGCCAGCCGAACATCGAGTAGAAGATGTAGAACGGGATCATCGCCTCGCCGTGCGTCGCGTACGCGGTGGACGCGGCGATGAAGTCGGCCATCGAACCGGCCTCGGTGATCCCCTCGTTGAGGATCTGGCCGTTCTTGGCCTCCTTGTAGTACATCAGCTGGTCACGGTCGACCGGCTCGTACGTCTGCCCCTTGGGCGAGTAGATGCCCAGTGAAGGGAACAGGCTCTCCATGCCGAAGGTGCGCGCCTCGTCGGGGACGATCGGCACCCAGCGCTTCCCGGTTTCCTTGTCCCGGACCAGGTCCTTGACGAGCCGGACGAAGGCCATGGTGGTGGCCACGTTCTGCGAGCCCGAGCCCTTGTCGAAGGAGGCGAACGCCTTGTCTGCGGGGGCCGGGAGGGGCGCCAGGGCGTGCGTGCGACGGGCCGGGGCGAGACCGCCGAGGGCGGCGCGGCGCTCCTGGAGGTAACGGACCTCGGCGGAGTCGGCGCCCGGGTGGCCGTAGGGCACGACCCCGTCGGCGAACGCGCTGTCCGGGATCGGCAGTTCCAGCAGGTCGCGCATCGTCTTGAACTCGTCCACCGTCAGCTTCTTCATCTGGTGGTTGGCGTTCTTCGACGCGAAGCCCTGGCCGAGGGTGTGGCCCTTGACCGTCTGGGCCAGGATCACGGTCGGCGCGCCCTTGAACTCGACGGCGGCCTTGTACGCGGCGTACACCTTGCGCGCCTCGTGACCACCGCGGGAGAGGTGGAAGCACTCGATGATCTTGTCGTCGCTGAGCAGCTTCGCCATCTCGGCGAGCGCCGGGTCCTTGCCGAAGAAGTCGGCGCGGATGTAGGCGGCGTCGCGGGTCTGGTACGTCTGCACCTGCGCGTCGGGTACCTCGCGCAGCCGCCGTACCAGCGCGCCGGTGGTGTCGAGCGCGAACAGCTCGTCCCAGGCGTTGCCCCACAGCGACTTGACCACGTTCCAGCCGGCGCCGCGGAACTGGGCCTCCAGCTCCTGCACGATCTTGAAGTTCGCGCGCACCGGGCCGTCGAGGCGCTGCAGGTTGCAGTTGATGACGAAGGTGAGGTTGTCGAGACCCTCGCGGGAGGCGAGTGCGAGGGCGGCCGTGGACTCCGGCTCGTCCATCTCGCCGTCACCGAGGAAGGCCCAGACGTGCGAGGACGAGACGTCCTTGATGCCACGGGCGGTCAGGTAGCGGTTGAAGCGGGCCTGGTAGATGGCCGAGAGCGGGCCGAGGCCCATGCTCACCGTCGGGAACTCCCACAGCCAGGGCAGGCGGCGGGGGTGCGGGTACGACGGGAGGCCGTTGCCGCCGGCCTCCTGGCGGAAGTTGTCGAGGTGCGCCTCGGTCAGGCGGCCGTCGAGGAAGGCGCGGGCGTAGATGCCGGGGGAGGCGTGGCCCTGGATGTACAGCTGGTCACCCGAGCCGTCCCCCTCCTTCCCCTTGAAGAAGTGGTTGAAGCCGGTCTCGTAGAGCCAGGCGGCGGAGGCGAAGGTGGCGATGTGGCCGCCGACGCCGTGCTTGCTGCCCCGGGTGACCATCGCGGCCGCGTTCCAGCGGTTCCACGCGGTGATCTTCCGCTCCATCTCCTCGTCGCCGGGGACGGGTGTCTCGGCGGCGGTGGGGATGGTGTTGAGGTAGTCGGTCTCCAGCAGCTTCGGCAGTGCGACGCCGTCCGCCTCGGCGCGCTCCAGCGTGCGGCGCATCAGGTATGCGGCGCGGTGCGGTCCCGCCTCCCTGGCCACGGCGTCCAGTGAGGCCTGCCATTCGGCGGTCTCCTCCGGGTCCCGGTCCGGGAGCTGGTCGAGCGCGCTCGGCTGGATGGCCTGGGGGTCGGTCATGTCGCCGCCTTCCTCAGTCGAAGGGGGTTCCCTCATCGGTAAGGGGTTCTTCGGGGGTGCCCTTGGTCTTTGGCAGGACAGGGCGAAGGGCCCGGGTGCGAGCCCGTCGGTGACTCTAACTCCCTGATCGATGATCGATCAAAGGGTACAAGGCAAAACCTCTCGATTCCGAGAAAGTCGGCACGGGGTGCCTTCGGCGATGGCACCGGGTGACGTGATCCAGCCGGCGTTTGCGCAGGTGAGACGGTGTGTGAGCGGGGGAGCGCTCTTGTGTGGGCCGGGGCTGGGGCCATCACCCATTCCGCCGCTTGTCGGCTGCGCCGGGCTGGCCGCAGCGCTCGCCGTTGGGGGTGGCGGTCGCCGGCTTCGTGCCGCGCCGTCGCGGCTGGTCGCGCAGTTCCCCGCGCCCCTTCGGGGGCGCTGTGCTCACCCCCTTCTTTCCGCCGCGACGGTGTTCTTCGTGGGGCGGCGGTTGTCGGGCTGGTGCTGCGCCGTCGTGGCTGGTCGCGCAGTTCCCCGCGCCCCTTCGGGGGGACCCCCTTCTTTCCGTCGCGGCGGTGTTCTTCGTGGGGCGGCGGTTGTCGGGCTGGTGCTGCGGCGTCGTGGCTGGTCGCGCAGTTCCCCGCGCCCCTTCGGGGGCGCCGTTGGGGGTGGCGGTTGTCGGGCTGGTGCTGCGGTGTCGTGGCTGGTCGCGCAGTTCCCCGCGCCCCTTCGGGGGCGCTGTGGGCTCACGGCCTGGGGGCGCAGCCCAGGACGTGGGACTTGACGATGTCGGCGATGCGGGGGTCGCGGCGCTGGAAGGCGGCGACCAGTTCCTCGTGCTCCTCGGCGTACGACTGCTGGACCGTGCCGAGCCAGCGGATCGACAGGGCCGTGAAGACCTCGATGCCGAGGCCCTCCCAGGTGTGCAGCAGCACCGAGTTGCCGGCCGCCCGGACCAGTTCGCGGTGGAAGCCGACCGTGTGGCGGACCTGGGCCGTGCCGTCGGCGTTCCGGTCGGCCTCGTACAGGGCCGCCACGTGCGGTTCGAGGGCCGAGCAGTCCTCGGCCAGCCTCTCCGCCGCCAGCTCCGCCGCGATCGCCTCCAGGCCGGCCCGCACCGGGTAGCTCTCCTCCAGGTCGGCCGCCGTCAGGTTCCGCACCCGCACGCCCTTGTTCGGCGCCGACTCGATGAGCCGGAGCGACTCCAGCTCGCGCAGCGCCTCACGCACCGGTGTCTGGCTGACCTCCAGCTCCGTCGCGATCCGCCGCTCCACGATCCGCTCGCCCGGCTTCCAGCGCCCGCTGACGATCCCCTCCACGATGTGCTCGCGGATCTGTTCGCGCAGCGAGTGGACGACGGGCGCGGTCATGGGAGCTCCTTAAGGGCGTTTGACGTTTAGACAATAAGGCCGGGCCGTCTTTCGGGAGAGGCGCATGGGGGCGCTTTCGCGCAGGTGAGACGAGACTTACACGCTGCCTGGAGAGACGACGGTGCCCCGCCCGGAAGAAATCCGGACGGGGCACCGTGGAACCCGCTGGGGATCAGAGACCGAGCTCGACCTCGAACTCGCCCGCCTCCAGGATCGCCTTGACGGCCGTCAGGTAACGGGCCGCGTCGGCGCCGTCCACCAGGCGGTGGTCGTAGGACAGGGTCAGGTACGTCATGTCGCGGACGCCGATGACCGTGCCCTCCTCCGTCTCGATGACCGCCGGACGCTTGACCGTGGCACCGATGCCGAGGATCGCGACCTGGTTCGGCGGCACGATGATCGTGTCGAACAGCGCGCCGCGCGAGCCGGTGTTGGAGATGGTGAAGGTCGCGCCGGACAGCTCGTCCGGGGTGATCTTGTTGGCGCGGACCTTGCCGGCCAGGTCGGCCGTGGCCTTGGCGATACCGGCGATGTTGAGGTCGCCGGCGCCCTTGATGACCGGGGTCATCAGGCCCTTCTCGGAGTCCACCGCGATACCGATGTTCTCGGTGTCGAAGTAGGTGATGGTGCCGTCGGCCTCGTTGATCCGGGAGTTGATGACCGGGTGGGCCTTCAGCGCCTGGGCGGCGGCCTTGACGAAGAACGGCATCGGGGAGAGCTTGACGCCCTCGCGGGCCGCGAACGCGTCCTTGGCCTGGGTGCGCAGGCGCATCAGGCGGGTCACGTCGACCTCGACGACCGAGGAGAGCTGGGCCTGCTCGTGCAGCGCCTTGACCATGTTGTCGCCGATGACCTTGCGGATGCGGGTCATCTTGACGGTCTGGCCGCGGAGGGGGGAGACCTCCAGGGCAGGAGCCTTCTTGGCAGCGGCGGCGGCCGGAGCGGCAGCGGCGGGAGCCGGAGCGGCAGCGGCGGCCTTCGCGGCCTCGGCGGCGGCGAGCACGTCCTGCTTGCGGATCCGGCCGCCGACGCCGGTGCCCTTGACGGAGCCCAGGTCGACGCCGTTCTCGGCAGCGAGCTTGCGGACCAGCGGAGTGACGTAGGCACCCTCGTCGACCGGAGCGGCCGGGGCCGGAGCCGGGGTGACGGGGGCGGCGGCCACCGGCGCGGGAGCCGGAGCCGGGGCGGCCGGAGCCGGGGCAGCGGCGGCGGGGGCGGGAGCCGGAGCGGCAGGGGCGGGCGCGGGGGCCGGCGCGGCGGGGGCCGGAGCCGGAGCCGCGGGGGCCGGGGCAGCGGCGGCGGGCGCCGGGGCCGGAGCGGCCGGGGCGGGCGCGGCCGCCGGAGCGGCACCTGGGGCGCCGATGACGGCGAGCTTGGCGCCGACCTCGGCGGTCTCGTCCTCGCCGACCGTGATCTCCAGCAGCACACCCGAGGTGGGCGCCGGGATCTCGGTGTCCACCTTGTCGGTGGACACCTCGAGCAGCGGCTCGTCGGCCTCGACGGAGTCGCCGACCGACTTCAGCCAGCGGGTGACGGTGCCCTCGGTGACGGACTCACCGAGCGCGGGCAGGACCACGTCCGTACCGGACGCGCCACCGGCCGGAGCGGCGGGGGCGGCGGCAGCGGGGGCCGGGGCGGGGGCGGCGGGGGCCTCGGCGACCGGTGCGGGAGCCGGGGCGGCCGGAGCCGGGGCAGCGGCGGGCTCGGCGGCCGGGGCCGGGGCGGCAGCGGGCGCGCCGGTGCCGTCGTCGATGATCGCCAGCTCGGCGCCCACCTCGACCGTCTCGTCCTCGGCGACCTTGATCGAGGCCAGCACACCGGAGGCGGGGGCCGGGATCTCGGTGTCGACCTTGTCGGTCGAGACTTCGAGCAGCGGCTCGTCGGCCTCGACGCGTTCACCCTCGGCCTTCAGCCAGCGGGTGACGGTGCCCTCGGTGACGCTCTCGCCGAGCGCCGGAAGGGTTACGGAAACCGCCATGGTTTCGGTTGCTCCTTACGAATTGCGGAAGTCTGAGTCGTCGCTTGCGTCGACCGAGGGTCAGTCGTGCGAGTGGAGGGGCTTGCCGGCCAGGGCCAGGTGGGCCTCGCCGAGCGCCTCGCTCTGCGTCGGGTGGGCGTGGATGAGCTGAGCGACCTCGGCGGGCAGGGCCTCCCAGTTGTAGATCAGCTGGGCCTCGCCGACCTGCTCGCCCATGCGGTCGCCGACCATGTGGACGCCGACCACGGCACCGTCCTTCACCTGGACGAGCTTGATCTCGCCCGCGGTGTTGAGGATCTTGCTCTTGCCGTTGCCCGCAAGGTTGTACTTCAGCGCGACGACCTTGTCCGCACCGTAGATCTCCTTGGCCTTGGCCTCGGTGATGCCCACGGAGGCGACCTCGGGGTGGCAGTACGTGACCCGGGGGACACCGTCGTAGTCGATCGGGACGGTCTTCAGACCGGCCAGGCGCTCCGCCACCAGGATGCCCTCGGCGAAGCCGACGTGCGCGAGCTGGAGCGTCGGGACCAGGTCACCGACGGCGGAGATGGTCGGGACGTTCGTCCGCATGTACTCGTCGACCAGGACGTAGCCGCGGTCCATGGCGACACCCTGCTCCTCGTAGCCGAGACCGGCGGAGACGGGGCCGCGGCCGACGGCGACGAGCAGGACCTCGGCCTCGAACTCCTTGCCGTCGGCGAGGGTGACCTTGACACCGTCGGCGGTGTACTCGGCCTTCGAGAAGAAGGTGCCCAGGTTGAACTTGATGCCGCGCTTGCGGAAGGCGCGCTCAAGAAGCTTGGAGGAGTTCTCGTCCTCGACCGGGACGAGGTGCTTGAGGCCCTCGACGACGGTGACGTCGGCACCGAAGGACTTCCAGGCGGAGGCGAACTCGACGCCGATGACACCGCCGCCCAGGATGATCGCGGACTTCGGCACGCGGTCCAGGACGAGGGCGTGGTCGGAGGAGATGATGCGGTTGCCGTCGATCTCCAGGCCCGGCAGCGACTTCGGCACGGAGCCGGTCGCGAGGAGCACGTGGCGGCCCTGGATGCGCTGGCCGTTCACGTCCACGGAGGTCGGGGAGGACAGCCGCCCCGTGCCCTCGATGTACGTCACCTTGCGCGAGGCGATCAGACCCTGCAGGCCCTTGTACAGGCCGGCGATGACGCCGTCCTTGTACTTGTGCACGGCCGGCACGTCGATGCCCTCGAAGGTGGCCTTGACGCCGAACTGCTCGCTCTCGCGGGCCTGGTCGGCGATCTCGCCCGCGTGCAGCAGGGCCTTGGTGGGGATGCAACCCCGGTGCAGGCAGGTACCGCCGACCTTGTCCTTCTCGATCAGGGCGACGTCCAGGCCCAGCTGCGCCCCGCGCAGGGCCGCGGCGTAACCGCCACTACCACCGCCGAGGATCACTAGGTCGAAAACGGTGCTGGCGTCGTTCGCCACGTCACGTCCTCCATGCATGTGCGCCGTACGCCGGTCTCCAGTGACCGGTCGGCGGCTGGTGTCCGGCCGCTCTTCTTCGGCCCTGTGGGTGGGGCCCTGTCCTGCCGAGCCCCATCTTCGCACTTGTCGGAGGTGAACGAGACGCGGGGCTGGGGTGTGAGACACCACACGCTCACTTGATAACGCCGCGAGGACAGCGCCCCGTAAGGGGCGCGGAGAACTGCGCGAGAAGTCCCCACGACC
Organism: Streptomyces sp. NPDC104761; assembly: GCF_055583445.1. Classification (NCBI taxonomy): domain Bacteria; kingdom Bacillati; phylum Actinomycetota; class Actinomycetes; order Kitasatosporales; family Streptomycetaceae; genus Streptomyces; species Streptomyces sp. NPDC104761. Next base: position 208,319 of record NZ_JBVJNZ010000003.1, read on the forward strand.
CGCAGCCGCCGGACGACGGACCGGCCCCCGTGAATGGGCGACGGGACCCCGCCCTACCCGCACGCGAGGTCCCGTCCACAAAAACCGACGTCAGCCCAGGTCACCCTCGGCCGTCAGCTCGGCCAGCCGCACCAGCGTCCGCACCGCCGACCCCGTGCCCCCCTTGGGCGTGTAGCCGAAGGCGCCCCCCTCGTTGAAGGCGGGCCCCGCGATGTCCAGGTGCGCCCAGGTGATCCCCTCGCCCACGAACTCGCGCAGGAAGAGCCCGGCGACCAGCCCGCCGCCCATCCGCTCGCCCATGTTCGCGATGTCGGCGGTGGGGGAGTCCATCCCCTTGCGCAGGTGCTCCGGCAGCGGCATCGGCCAGGCCGGCTCGCCCACCTCCTCCGCGGCCTCGTGCACCGCGGAGCGGAACGCGTCGTCGTTGGACATGATCCCGAACGTCCGGCTGCCCAGCGCCAGCATCATCGCGCCGGTCAGCGTCGCCACGTCCACGATCGCGTCCGGCTGCTCCGCCGACGCCGCCCACAGCGCGTCGGCGAGCACCAGCCGGCCCTCCGCGTCCGTGTTGAGCACCTCGACGGTCTTGCCGCTGTACATGCGCAGCACGTCACCGGGGCGCACGGCGGTGCCCGACGGCATGTTCTCGGCCAGCGCCAGCCACCCGGTCACGTTGACCGGCAGGCCGAGCCGCGCCGCCACCACGACGGCCGCGAACACCGCCGCCGCGCCGCTCATGTCGCACTTCATCGTCTCGTTGTGGCCGGCCGGCTTGAGCGAGATGCCGCCCGAGTCGTAGGTGATGCCCTTGCCGACGAACGCGAGGTGCTTGTCCGCGTCGGCGTGCGTGTACGACAGCTTCACCAGCCGCGGGGTGGCCGCCGAGCCGCCGCCGACGCCGAGGATGCCGCCGTACCCGCCCTTGGCGAGCGCCTTCTCGTCGAGCACCTGGATCTTGAGGCCGTGCTCCTTGGCCGCGCCCTGGGCGATCGCCGCGAACGCGGCCGGCGTGAGGTCGTTCGGCGGGGTGTTGATCAGGTCGCGGGCGCGGTTGAGCTCCTCGGAGACGGCCGTGGCGCGGGCCAGGGCCGCCTTGTGGGCGGCGTCCCGCGGCTTGCCGCCGAGCAGCACGCCGTCGGCGAGCGGCGCCCGGTCGTTCTTCGCCTTCAGGCTCTTGCCGGTGCCGGCACCGTTGTCCTTGTACGTGTCGAACGAGTAGGCGCCGAGCAGCACGCCCTCGCCGATCGCGCCCACGGCGGCCGCGTCCTCGACGGGCAGCGCGAAGGCCGCCTTCTTGGCCCCGGTCAGGGCGCGGGCGGCGACACCGGCCGCCCGGCGCAGCGCCTCGGCGTCGTACTCCGCGTCCGGGCCGGGCTCGGCGCCCAGGCCCACCGCGATGACGAGCGGGGCCTTGAAGCCGGCCGGGGCGGGCAGCTTCGTCAGTTCGCCCTCGGCACCCGAGGCTCCGAGGGTCTCCAGTACGGCGGCCAGCTTGCCGTCGTAGGCCGCGTCCACGGCTTCGGCGCCCGGGGCGACGACCGGGCCCTTGGCGCCCTTGGCGACACCGATCACGATCGCGTCGGCCCGGAGGCCGGGCGCCGCTGCGGTGCTGAGAGTGAGAGCAGTCACGGTGGTGAAATCTCGCTTCCGATGTTGAGTTGCAGTGGCCGAGCGGGTGGGTCGACCGGGCCCGGGAAGCGACCCTGAGGAGTGCCCTCGGGCCGCGTTGCGACCGGGGCCTTCACCCCGCGTCGGCGAACACCCGGGACGAGCCTACGCGTGTGCATGCGTTCGCTCATTCCTGCGGGTGTTCACCTGGGGGCGGCGCCGTCGTCACTTTCCCCGCACCGGGCCTCGGCGTACGGGTCTGCCCGGCGTGGGAGCCTCCTCAGCCGCCCAGCGCGAACACCACGAGCGCCGCCGTCGCCGCCGTCTCCGCGAGCGCCCCGAACACATCCCCGGTCACCCCGCCGAACCGGCGCCGGCAGTGCCGCAGCAGCCCGTCCGTCGCGGCCTCGGCCACCACCACCGCGAGCAGCGCCCGCAGGCTGTCGCCCGGCCCCACCAGCGCCCCGGCCCCGGCCGCCAGCAGCATCACCGCGAACGTCACCACGGTCGCCCCCACCTTGGGCACCACTCCGGCCACCGCCGCCCCCAGCCCCTCGGGACGGGCGGCCGGCACCCCCTCCACCGCGGCCAGCGTCAGCGCCAGCCGGGCCACCGTCGCCGCGACGACGGCCGCAAGGGCACCGTGCTGCCACCCGTCGCCGTACGCCTGGGCCAGCGCGGCCACCTGCCCGAGCAGGACGAAGACGAGGGTGACGACCCCGAACGGCCCGATGTCCGACTGCTTCATGATCCGCAGGGCGTCCTCGGCGGGCTTGCCGCTGCCCAGGCCGTCGGCGGTGTCGGCGAGGCCGTCCAGGTGCAGGCCGCGGGTGAGCACGGCCGGTACGGCGACGGCGGCGACCGCGGCGAGCAGTGCGCTCGCGCCGGCCGCCAGCAGCAGCGCGCCGACCGCCCCCGCGCAGGCGCCGACCGCGAGACCGGCCAGCGGGGCGGACAGCATGCCGCCGCGCGCCGCCCCGCGGTCCCAGCGGGCGACCTTCACGGGGAAGACGGTGAGCGTGCCGAAGGCGAAGCGGACGCCGTCCAGCCAGGGAGTCGCAGAGGTCACAGCCACCGGCGCAGGTTACCTGTGGTCAGGAAGCCGCCGCCCGGCCGGACTCCGGGCTCGACTCCGGGTGCGGGTCCCCGCCAGGGATAAAGTGCGCACATGGGACATTGGCTGGAGCGGAACATCGTCGAGCCGGGCAAACTCCCGCTGCTGCTCGCCCTGACCGCCTTCGTCCTGACCTTCGTGATCACCCGGGTCATCACCCGGCTGATCCGCGCCGGCAAGGGCCCGTTCGGCAACGTGCGGGCGGGCGGTCTGCGCATCCACCACGTGGTCCCCGGCGTCGTCCTCGTCGTCATCGGCGGCTTCGGCGCGGTCGCCAGTTCCCGCAACGGTCTCGGCGCGGCCCTGGCCGCGATCGTCTTCGGGATCGGCGCGGGGCTCGTCCTCGACGAGTTCGCGCTCATCCTGCACCTCGGCGACGTCTACTGGACCGAGGAGGGCCGCAAGAGCGTCGAGGCCGTCGTCATCACGGCCGCGCTGGTGGGGCTGCTGCTCGCCGGTTTCTCGCCGTTCGGCGTCAACGACCTCTCGCCGGACGAACTCCAGGACCGGGGGACGGTCATCGCGAACGTCGTGGCCAACTTCGCCTTCTCCCTCGTCGCCCTGAGCAAGGGCAAGACGCGCACCGCGATCTTCGGGGTGATCGTCCCGCTGGTCGCGATCGTCGGCGCGGCACGGCTCGCCCGGCCCGGCTCGGCCTGGGCCCGCCGCTTCTACCGCAACCGGCCGCGTGCCCGCGCCAGGGCCCGGCTGCGCACCTACCACCACGACCGTCGCTGGTCCCGGCTCAGCCTGACCCTTCAGGACTGGATCGGCGGCAAACCCGACCGCCCCGAACCGCTGCGACTGCCCGGCCGCGGTCCCGGACCGGACCCCGGCCGCCGGTGACGCCGCCCCCACCGGTGCCACAGCCGCCGTCCCGCCGGCACCGCCGCGCACAGCGCCGCCGTCCCCGCGATGGCCGCCAGGTGCTCCTTGCCGGCCAGGTTGTCCTTCAGCGCCACCTCGACCGCCATCGCGGCCGCCACCGCGCCCGCGGTGACGTAGGCGCCGTACCGCCAGCCCACGTAGACCGCGAGCCCGACGACGGCGGCCGACGGGCCGGTGTCCACCACCCGGGCGTCCGAGGCCGGCAGCCCCAGCGGACCGTGCGGCCCCAGCGCGATGCCCGCCCGCGCGTACAGGGTGCCGGCGAGGGTCGCCACGTACGCGACGGCCAAGGTCCGCCACCAGCCCAGGCACACCTCGGCGATGCCGAAGACCACCAGGACCTGGGCCAGCGCGCCCCACACCGGCAGGTCCAGGGCCGGCACGAACAGCGACAGGGGGGTGCGCAGCAGGGAGGCCGAGAGGGGGCCGGCGGCGCGCACCGCACCGACGTCCTGCACGAAGCCGTAGCCCCACGACTGGTTCTGCGTGAACTGGAGCAGCGCGGTCAGGCACACCGCCCCCACCGTCATCGGCACCGCCCGCAGCCGGTGCTTCGCCAGCGGGCCGCGCACGGTGGCGTGGAGCAGCCCCCACTCGGCGCGGGCCCAGCGGGCGAGCGGCGTCATCCGGTGGTCCTCATCCCTGCGTTTCCCGCTGCGTGTCCAGATGCCTGCGATGCACCCACTTCGGCAGCCCCGGTGCCTCCAGGAACCCTTCGGCGCGCGCCGAGGCCAGGCCGATGCGCGGCAGGTCCGCGCTCTTCTCGAAGAGCAGGAACCGGGGTTCCCAGATGGGCCGGTACTTGGCGTTCGCCCGGTACAGGGACTCGATCTGCCACCACCGGGAGAAGAAGCTCAGCAGGGACCGCCACAGCCGCAGCACCGGCCCGGCGCCGAGCCGCGCACCACGTTCGAAGACCGAGCGGAACATCGCGAAGTTGAGCGAGACCTGCGTGATCCCGATCTCCCCGGCCCGCCGGAGCAGTTCGATGACCATGAACTCCATCAGCCCGTTGTCGGAGTCCCGGTCCCGCCGCATGAGATCGAGGGACAGCCCGCCCGGTCCCCACGGCACGAAGGAGAGCAGGGCCCGCAGCTCACCCGCCCCGTCCGTGCACTCCAGCATCACGCACCGCCCGTCCCGGGCGTCCCCGAGCCGCCCCAGGGCCATGCTGAAACCGCGCTCGGTGGGCCCGTCCCGCCAGTCGTCCGCACGCCGGACCAGGTACGACATCTCGTCCGCCGGGATGTCCTCGTGACGGCGGATCCGCACCTGGTACCCCGCCCGCCCGACCCGGTTGTACGCCTGCCGGACGGTCCGCATCGCCCGGCCCTCCAGCGTGAACTCGGCGACCTCGACGATCGCCTCGTCGCCCAGTTCCAGCGCGTCCAGACCGTGCCGCGCGTACACGGTCCCCGCCTCTTCGCTCGCCCCCATCACCGCCGGGATCCACCCGTGCGCCCGCGCCTCGCCGAGCCAGGGCACGATGGCCCCCGGCCACGCCTCCGGATCCCCGATCGGATCCCCGGAGGCGAGCGACACCCCGCCCACCACCCGGTACGCGACCGCCGCCTTCCCGGTGGGCGACCACACGACACTCTTCTCCCGCCGCAGCGCGAAGTACCCGAGCGAGTCCCGCTCGCCGTGCCGCTCAAGGAGGACCCGCAGCTGCTTCTCGTCGTCCTCGGTGATCGGGTCGACGGCGCGGCGGGAGCGGAAGGCGGCGTAGAGGACGGCGAGCACGAGGAGGGTGCTGAGCACGTTGACGACGACGTTCACCCAGTTCGGCGGTGCGATGTACGGGAACCGGGAGGGGTCGGCGGCGACCGACACCAGGCGCAGGGTGCCGTAGTGCCAGCGCTCCAGGAACGTCGAACGCGCGGCGTGCGGCGCCTGGTCGGTGACGGTCACGAGGAGGGCGGCGAGCAGCGAGGCGACGAGACCGCCGCCGACGGCGACGGTGGCGGCGAGGCGCGGGTTGGACCGGTCGCCCTTCGCGTAGAACTCCCGCCGACCGACGAGCAGGGCGACGACGAAGGCGGCGGTCAGCACGATCGAGATCCAGTTCTGCGCGTACCGCCGGATCTCCGGGAACGCCATGGCGAACGCGAACAGTGCGAGGAAGAGCCCGCTCAGCACCAGGTTCAGGATCCACGCGGCCCGCTTCCGCCGCCGCATCGTGATCGCGAGGAACGCGGTGAACACGCCGGAGGCGAAGCCGGCCGTCAGGAGGTACGGCGTGAAGAAGTTCTCCTGGTTGTGCCGCCGCACGTCCTGACCGAGCGACAGCCACACCGCGCTGAGGAAATTGACGAAGGCGACGGCCCGCAAATACCAGACGGCGAAGGCGGCGGCCCGCCGGGAAACCCCGCCACCCCGCCGCCCCGGCCCACGTCCCTCACACCGCTCCACGGCAATTCGGACATCTCCCATGGAGAGCGATCATATGGGTGCCCTCACCCCAAACCCCGCCGCACGCCCCCTTTTTCCGCCGGACGCCCACGCAGTCCGCGACCCCCGCCGCCGACACCGCCCGCACACCGGGCCAGCCGACCGCGCAGTTCCCCGCGTCCTTGCGGGCGCTGCGGCCGCGCTGCCTTCGCCGTTGCCGGTGGCGGTCGCGTGCCGGATGCTGCGTCGCGATGGTTGCTCGCGCAGTTCCCCGCGCCCCTTGCGGGGCGCGCTTCCTCTCGGGTCTCCTCTTTCCGCCGCGACGGCGCCGTAGGGAAGGGCGCCGCTAGTCTTCCGGCTTCTCCTCGGCTTCCGGCTTTTCCGGGAGTTCGGCCGACAGTGCCGCCGCGGCCTGGACCAGGGGCAGGGCCAGCAGGGCGCCCGTGCCCTCGCCGACCTTCACGCGCTGCTCGAGGAGGGGCTCCAGGGCCATCCGGTCCAGGGCCTTCGCCTGCCCCGGCTCCCCGCTGTCGTGGCCGGCCAGCCACCAGTCCGGTGCCCGGAACGCGATCCGCTGCGCGACCAGCGCACACGCGGCCACCACCACCCCGTCCAGCACCACCGGCAGCTTCCGCACCGCCGACTGCAACAGGAACCCGGTCATCGCCGCGAGGTCGGCCCCGCCGACCGTCGCCAGCAACTGCAACTGGTCCCCGAGCACCGGCCGCGCCCGCCGCAGCGCGTCCCGGATCGCCGCGCACTTCCGCATCCACGCGAGGTCGTCGATGGCGAGGCCGCCCCGCCCGGTCACCACCGACGCGTCCGTCCCGCACAGCGCCGCGACCAGGGTGGAGGCCGCCGTCGTGCCGCCGACGCTGACGTCGCCGAGGACCACCAGATCGGTCCCGGAGTCGGCCTCCTCGTCGGCCAGCGCCACGCCCGCCCGGAAGGCCGCCTCCGCCTCCTCCAGGGTCAGCGCGTCCTCGATGTCGATACGGCCGCTGCCCCGCCGCACCCGGTGCCGTACGACCTCCTCGGGCAGCGTGTCCGGATCGCAGTCCAGCGCCATGTCCACGATCCGCACCGGCACCCCGAGCCGCCGGGCGAGGACCGCCACGGGGCTGCCGCCCTCGAGGACCGCCCGCACCAGCAACTCCGCACTGCCCGCGGGCCGGGCGGAGACGCCGAGTTCGGCGACGCCGTGGTCGCCGGCGAAGAGCAGCACCCGCGGCCGTTCCACCGGCCGTACCGGTACCGAACCCTGCGCGGCGGCCAGCCACTCACCCAGGTCGTCGAGGCGGCCCAGCGACCCCGGCGGCACGGCCAGCCGCTCCCGGCGCGCCTCGGCGTCACGGCGCACACCGCCGTCGGGGCGCTCGATCAGATCGGTGAAGTCGTCGAGATTAAGCGAGCTCATTCGCCGAACAGTACCGGCACCGAACCAACAGTCAGGTGCCAGATCACCCGCACACCCGCACGGCGCCTTGGCAGGCAAGATCGGTATCCCATACGTTCCGGTTTGCAGTGGATTGCGTTCAGGGAGTACTGGGAGCACAGGGAGCCGCCCATGCCGCCGCGCACGCCCGAACTCGCCGCGGGCCCCGACCGGTTCCACGAGCCGCGCCGCGAGGACTGCCCCTGGTGCGGCTCCAGGCGGCTGCGCACCCGCCTGCGCACGCCCGACCTCCTCCACCACCGGCCGGGCACCTTCACCGTCGACGTGTGCCGGGACTGCGCCCACACCTTCCAGAACCCCCGGCTGTCCCCGGCCGGTCTCGCCCTCTACCACCGGGACTTCTACGACGGCCGCCTGGAGGACTACACCGACCGCCTCCACACCACCCGCGCGGGCCGCCGCCGGCACCGCGCCGCCGCCCGCGTGATGCTGGCGCTGCCGGAGCCGGAGAGCTGGCTGGACGTCGGCACCGGCCACGCCCACTTCCCGCGCACGGCGCAGGAACTCTTCGCCTACACGTCGTTCGACGGCCTCGACCCGACCCTGCGTGTGGGGCGCGCCCAGGTCGAGGGCCACATCGAGGAGGCCCACTGCGGCTACCTGGCCATGCCGGAGGTGCTGGCCCGGCTGCGCGGCCGCTACGACGTCGTCAGCATGCTCCACCACCTGCAGCACACCCCCGACCCGCGAGCCGAACTCCGTGCCGCCCTCACCGCGCTGCGTCCCGGCGGCCACGTCCTCATCGACGTCCCGAACCCGCGCAGCGCGTTCGCCCGGCTCCTCGGCAGGTGGTGGATCCCTCACGGCCAGCCCCGCCACCTGCACCTCATGCCGCTGGCCAACCTCCGGGCGGAGCTGGAGTCGCAGGGCTGCGAGATCCTCAGGACCGACCGGAAGTCGCCCCACACGCCGTACGACATCTCGGCCGCGCTCGGCCTGTTCCTGGGCCGGATCCTGCCGAGACGGTGGCTGCGCGGGGCGGCGCCGCTGATCGCCGTGGCGAGGCTCGCCGACCACGCCCTGGCTCCGCTGCTGCGGCGGACGCCGTTCTCGAACGCGTACCGGATCGTCGCGAGGAAGCGGTGCTGACGGCAGTCGCGCGACTGCGGGCGGACGGCGCCGATCGCGCAGTTCCTCCCCCAGCCTTCGCCCGGGGGGACCCCCGGCCCCCGCCCCCACTACCTCAGCACCACCACCTGCCCCGCCACCACCAGCACCACCTGCTCGCACTCACTCGCGAACGCCGCGTTCAGGCGCCCCAGTTCATCCCGGTACCGGCGCCCGGACGCGGTGGCCGGTACGATCCCCGACCCCACCTCGTTCGACACGGCCACCACCGTCCGCCGGGTTCCCCGCACCGCCTGCGTCAGTTCCCGCACCCGCTCCCGCAACGCCTTCTCCCCGCCCGACGCCCACTCCGTGTCGTCCCACGCCCCGACGGCGTCCATCGCGTCCGTCAGCCACAGCGACAGGCAGTCGATGAGCAGCGCCGGCCCGTCCTGCGCCAGCAATGGCACGAGGTCGCACGTCTCCGTCGTACGCCAGGACCCCGGCCGCCGGTCCCGGTGCGCGGCCACCCGTGCCGCCCACTCGGTGTCCCCGCCGCGCGTACCGCCGGTGGCGACGTACAGCACGTCGGGGAAGGACTCCAGCCGCCGCTCCGCCTCCACGGACTTCCCCGACCGGGCACCGCCCAGCACCAGCGTCCGGCGCGGTACGTCGGGCACGTCCTCGTACACCCCGACCGTCAGCGTCGTCCCGTCCGGTACCGCCCGCGCCCCGGCCGTGGCCAGCCGGCGGCGCAACTCGGGGCCGGGCGGCACGTCGTGGCCGAGATGGACGGCGACGACGTCCGTGGTCGGCCCGACCGCGCCGACCGCCCGGAGGCGCGCCAGCGCGTCCGGGCGCCCCACGACGTCGAGGAGCACCAGGTGGTACGGGTCCGCGCCCCCGTTGCCGTTCTCCAGCCCGGCCTGCGCCCCGCCCGGCGGCAGGTACAGCAGCCGCTGCCCGTCGGGGCCGGTCACCGCGTACCCGGTGCCGCCCGCGTCCATCGCCACCGCCCGCACCCGATGCCCCGTCAGCAGCGCCAGCTCGCGCCCGTCCGGCACCCGCCCCGGCTGCGGCAGCCCGGCCGGCACCTCGACCGCGGGCCCGTCGTGCGGGTGCGACAGCAGCACCTGCCGGACTCCGCCGAGGGACAGCCCGGCCCGGGCCGCCACGAACGCCGCCCCCGGCGTCAGATCGAGCAGCAGCGTCCCGTCGACGAGCACCGCGGTGGCGGCCCGCGCATCCTCCCCGACGGCAGTCGCACAGGCCGCACAGGAACAGCCGGGCTGAGGCAGCCCCGCAGGAGCACCGGTACCGAGCAAAGTCACTTCCACGCCCTGATTTTCACCCGTCCCAACGGTTCTCGCTTCAGCGACGTCCAGTAGGACGCGCCCCCGAAGGGGCGCGGGGAACTGCGCGCTCAACCCCCACCGGCCCGCACACAAGCCCACAACCAGCGGAGTTTTCGTCGGCGCCCTTATACGATGCACCAGTTGGATCAAAGGAGGCCTACATGGCGGCATGGACATGGCGGTTCGAGAAGGCCGACGGGACGGAGGTCCAGCCCGCGGTGGAGCCCGAGGAGTTCACCACCCAGGGCGACGCCGAGTCGTGGATCGGCGAGCAGTGGAAGGCCCTGCTGGCCGGCGGCGCCGACCAGGTGCGGCTCTACGAGGACGCCACCGAGATCTACGGGCCGATGAGTCTGCACGCGGACGAGTCCTGAGACGTGCCGGTCCGGGGCGGCCCTCACCGGCCGCCCCGCCGGTCACCGGTTCACTGCTCGCTCAGCGTCACCTCCACCGTCCTGCCGATGCCGTCCCGGCTGTAGGTCACCGTCGTCTTCTGCCCCGGCCGGTCCGCGGCGAGGGACTCGGCCAGTGAGGTGATGGTGGTGATGCGGTCGCCGCCCAGCCTGGTGATGATGTCCCCGGGCCGGATGCCCGCCTTGTCGGCCGCGTCGCCGCTCTTCACGGTCACCACGGCCACCCCGGCCGGCTGGTAGTTCGCGTCGACCACCGTGCGCCCGGCGATGCCCAGCGCGGCCCGGCCCGAGTCGGTCACCTTGCCCTGCTTGATGATCTGGTCGGCGACCGTCTTCACCATCGACCCCGGGATGGCGAACCCGATCCCCGGCGCCGCACTGCCGCCGAGGTCGGGGTCGCTCGCGGCGAGCGTCGGGATGCCGATGACCTGGCCGCTCAGGTCGACCAGGGCGCCCCCGCTGTTGCCGGGGTTGATGGCCGCCGAGGTCTGCACCATGTTGGGGATGGTGGCGCCCGTACCGCCGCCCGCCGTGTTCTCGCTGACGGTCCGTCCGGTCGCCGACACGATGCCCTCGGTCACGCTGGACGACAGCCCGAGCGGCGATCCCATGGCCAGCGTGATCTGCCCGACCGACACCTTCTCGGTGTCCCCGAAGGTGGCCGCCTTCAGCCCGTCCGGGATCCTGTCGAGCCTGATCACCGCCAGGTCCTGCTCGGGGTAGGAGTACACCAGCGTCGCGGTCAGCGGTTCCTCGGTGTGGGCCGTCGTCACCTTGAACTTCTTCTCGTTCCCCACGACATGCGCGTTGGTGACGATGTGTCCGTTGCCGTCGTAGACCACGCCCGACCCCAGGTCCCTGCTGGCCTGGATCTGCACGACCGACGGCAGGACGTCCTTGATCACCTTCTGGTACCGGTCCTGCAGCTCCGTCGCCGCCAGGGGAACGACCGCCGCCTTCGCGGCGCGGGCGGCCGAGGCGTCCTCGGCCGCGTCGCCGTCGAAGGCGGAACATCCGGAGGCCAGCGCGAGGCAGCAGGAACCGAGCACGGCGGCCGAACGCAGGGTCCGGCGGGCGGGGGAAGCGTCCATGCCCCGAGTCTCGCCGCCGCGGTGACGCTCCGGCTCGCGCTGCTGGCCCGAACGAGCGGCACCGGGGGAGGCGGCGTCAGCCGCGGACCCCGCACAGGTGCAGCAGCGCCGCGACCGACCGGTACGGATCCGTCCGCCCGGCCCGCTCCTCCGCCGCCAGCAGCGTCTCCAGGTCGGGCGGTGCCCCGGCGTCGTCCGCGGCGGTGTCCGTGAACACCCGGACGCCGTACCAGGACTGCAGCGGCGCACCGATGCCGGCGAGGGCGCCGGTCAGCGTGCTCAGCCGGTCGGCCCGGACGTCCAGGCCCAGCCGGTTGCGGTAGGAGACGGTGTCGAAGGACGCCAGGGCGCCCGCCCAGTCACCGCTCAGCCCCGGCCGCATCGCCAGCGCGTCGGCGTTGCGCACCAGCAGCGACAGCAGCCCGCCCGGGGCCAGCATCCGGCCCAGCCCGGCGAGCAGCGCGTCCGGCTCCCGGACGTACATCAGCACCCCGTGGCAGAGCACCACGTCGAAGCTGCCCGGCAGGAAGTGGACGCCCGTGTCCTGCCCGTCCCCCTGGACGATCCGCACCCGCTCGCGGATCCCGTCCGGCTCGGCGGCCAGGGCCTCACGCGCGGCCGCGATCATCGTCGGCTCCCGCTCGACACCGGTCACCTGGTGCCCGGCCCGGGCCAGCCGCAGGGCCTGCGTGCCCTGGCCCATCCCCACGTCGAGCACCCGCAGCCGCTGCCCGACCGGGAAACGCCCGGCTATCTGCTCGTCGAGCTGACGGGCCACCAACCGCTGCCGTACCACATCACGCAGCCCGCCCAGCTTGTCCAGCCAGGCCTGCGCCGCACCCCCGGAGAACGGCTCTGTGCTCAGGGCCGCTCTCCGCGCTTGACCTGCGGCTTGGGCAGCCGGAGCCGGCGCATCTGGAGGGAGCGCATCAGGGCGTAGGCGACGGCGCCCTTCTTGTTCTGGTCGGGGAAGCGCTCGGCCAGGCGCCCCCGCAGCCGCAGTCCGCTGATCACCGCGTCGAGCACGATCAGCACGATCACGACCAGCCACAGCAGCAGCGCGATGTTCTTGATCGCCGTGTTGTTGACGACGCTCATGACCAGGATGACCACGGCCAGCGGCAGGAAGAACTCCGCCACGTTGAAACGCGAGTCGACCCAGTCACGGGCGAACTTGCGGACCGGCCCCTTGTCACGGGCCGGCAGGTACCGCTCGTCGCCGGTGGCCAGCGCCTGGCGCTGCCGCTCCATGGCGGCGCGCCGGTCGTCGCGCTGGCGCTTGGCGGCGTCCTTGCGCGTCGTCGGCGTGTTGGCCACGCTGCGCCGCTGGGACTGGGCCTCACTGCGCTTGGGCGTGGGCCTGCCCTTCGGGGCCTGCGGGTCACGGGTCTGCTTGGAGTCGGTCATCGCCGCCTTGTCGGCGGGGGCCTTCTCATCCTTGGCACGGCTACGGAACACAAAACCCAAGGGTACGGGGTCACGGGGTGTGGGCCCTAGCCCGGCGGGGAACGATCCCGCAACGCCAGTCGTCTCCATGGGGGGACAGAGGGGACGTTGCAGGCGCTTCGCTCAGGGGGACCCTCTCCTCCCTGTGCCGGAGTGGAGCTGTCGGTAGTCGTCCTTGGGGATGAGCGCATCGGTCCCCGAACAGTGCGGTAATGGAGGCAGGGCCCGTACTGTGGGTTCTGTCGCAGGATCTGTGAGCTGGAGTCCGTCAGAAGGGGGCGCGCGAAGCCCATGAGCGGTGTCATGAAGCGTATGGGGATGATCTTCCGCGCGAAGGCGAACAAGGCCCTGGACAGGGCCGAGGACCCGCGCGAGACCCTCGACTACTCGTACCAGAAGCAGCTCGAGCTGCTGCAGAAGGTCCGTCGCGGCGTCGCCGACGTGGCGACCAGCCGCAAGCGGCTCGAACTCCAGCTCAACCAGCTCCAGCAGCAGTCCACCAAGCTGGAGGACCAGGGCCGCAAGGCACTCGCCCTCGGCCGCGAGGACCTCGCCCGCGAGGCGCTCTCCCGCCGCGCCGCCCTCCAGCAGCAGGTGACCGACCTGGAGACGCAGCACGCCACCCTCCAGGGCGAGGAGGAGAAGCTCACCCTCGCGGCGCAGCGCCTGCAGGCCAAGGTGGACGCCTTCCGCACCAAGAAGGAGACCATCAAGGCCACCTACACCGCCGCCCAGGCCCAGACCCGCATCGGCGAGGCCTTCACCGGCATCTCCGAGGAGATGGGCGACGTCGGCCTCGCGATCCAGCGCGCCGAGGACAAGACGCAGCAGCTCCAGGCCCGCGCCGGCGCCATCGACGAGCTCCTCGCCTCCGGCGCCCTCGACGACCCGACCGGCACGGCCAAGGACGACATCGCCGCCGAGCTGGACCGGCTCTCGGGTGGTACGGATGTGGAGCTGGAACTGCAGCGCATGAAGGCCGAGCTCGCCGGAGGATCGCCCCAGCAGGCGATCGAGGGCGGCACCGGCCAGGGCCAGCAGTCGCAGCAGCCGCAGGACACCCCGCGCTTCGACAAGCAGTAGCCGACGCCTGGAGGGCGACATGGCCGACATGGTCGTGAGGATCATGGGGGAGGGCCAGGTGAGGCTGGCCGACAGCCACCTCGCCGAGCTGAACAAGCTGGACGACGAGCTCCTCGCGGAGACCGAGTCCGGCGACGAGACAGCCTTCCGCCGCACCCTGACCGCCCTCCTGGACAAGGTCCGGGAGCTGGGCACCCCGCTCCCGGACGACGCCCTGGAGCCCTCGGACCTCATCCTGCCGTCCCCGGACGCGACGCTGGAGCAGGTCAGGGCGCTGCTGCGGGACGACGGTCTCATTCCAGGCTGACGGTCGGAAAACAGTCTGACCGGCGCGTGAGGACGAAGGCCGGTGAACACCCCTTCCAGCCCGTCCGGCGTTTGAGGACGAGGCCGTTCAGGCCGAAGCGGGGGTCCCGGGGCGGCAGCCCCCGGGAGGGTGCCCGCACCGGCCCGAACCGGCAGTTCCGGCCCGCACGAACCAGCCGTACTGTTCACAGCGTGAGCACTCTCGAAAGAGCCCGCTGCAGAGCCGGCGCCCATCCACTCGCCGTGGACGCGGTCATCGCCGCCGGCGCCCTCGTCTGCATGGTCGTGAGCTCTTTCGCCGTACCGCATGGCGGCCACGGCGTCGCCTGGGGCATCCGTGCCCCGGACCCTCTCAGCCTGCTGCTCATGACGCTCGCCGCCGCGGCCCTGGTCTTCCGCAGGCACGCCCCGAAGACGGTCCTGGCCGTCACCGGCGCGGCCTCCGTCGTCGAGTGCGTCACCGGCGACCCGCGCGCCCCCGTCGCGATGGCGGCCGTGGTCGCCCTGTTCACCGTCGCCGCCACCACCGACCGCCGCACCACCCTGCGGGCCGGCCTGCTCACCATGACCGTGCTCACCGCCGCCGCGATGGCCGCCGGACCCCTGCCGTGGTACGCCCAGGAGAACCTCGCGATCTTCGCCTGGACCGGCATCGGCGCCACCGCCGGGGACGCCGTCCGCAGCCGGCGCGCGGTCTTCCAGGCCATCCGCGAACGGGCCGAGCGCGCCGAGCGGACCCGCGAGGAGGAGGCCCGCCGCCGGGTCGCCGAGGAGCGGCTGCGGATCGCCCGGGACCTGCACGACGTCGTCGCCCACCACATCGCCCTGGTCAACGTGCAGGCCGGGGTCGCCGCGCACGTCATGGACAAGCGGCCCGACCAGGCCAAGGAGGCCCTCGGCCACGTCCGCGAGGCCAGCCGCTCCGCACTGAACGAACTGCGGGCCACCGTCGGCCTGCTCCGCCAGTCCGGCGACCCCGAGGCGCCGACCGAGCCCGCTCCCGGACTGCACGTCCTGGACGAACTCGCCGACACGTTCCGCAACGCCGGCCTCCGGGTCGAGGTCGCCCGCGCCGACCAGGGCACCACCCTCCCGGCCGCCGTCGACCTGGCCGCCTACCGGATCATCCAGGAGGCCCTGACCAACGTGCAGAAGCACGCGGGACCCGACGCCAGGGCCGAGGTCAGCGTCGTACGCGTCGGACCGCGCATCGAGGTCACCGTCCTCGACGACGGCTCCGGCGAGGACACCGCCCCCGAGGAGGGCGGCGGCCACGGCCTGCTCGGCATGCGGGAGCGCGTCACCGCCCTGCGCGGCACCCTCACCACCGGCCCCCGCTACGGCGGCGGCTTCCGCGTCCATGCGATCCTGCCGGTCGAGACCGACACCGACGACCGTACGGGCGACCGTACGACCGGCCGTGCCAAGGGCCGTGCGGCCGCCCTGGGGGATTCCGTATGACGATCCGTGTCCTGCTCGCCGACGACCAGGCACTGCTGCGCAGCGCGTTCCGGGTGCTCGTCGACTCCGAGTCCGACATGGAGGTGGTCGGCGAGGCCTCCGACGGCGCCGAGGCGGTGCGGCTGACCGGGGAGCGCGCGGCCGACGTCGTCCTGATGGACATCCGGATGCCGGGCACGGACGGACTGGCCGCCACCCGGCTGATCTGCGCCGACCCCGCCCTCGCCCACGTCCGGGTGGTGATCCTCACGACCTTCGAGGTGGACGACTACGTGGTCCAGGCACTGCGCGCGGGCGCCTCCGGCTTCCTCGGCAAGGGCAGCGAGCCCGAAGAACTGCTGAACGCCATCCGCCTCGCCGCCGGCGGTGACGCGCTGCTCTCCCCGACGGCCACCAAGGGCCTGATCGCCCGCTTCCTCGCCCAGGGCGACCTCGGTGACGACGGCCGCGCCCCGGCCCGCGGGGACCGGCTCGACGCGCTCACCTCACGGGAGCGCGAGGTCCTCGTCCAGGTCGCCGGCGGGCACTCCAACGACGAGATCGCCGAGCGCCTGGAGGTCAGCCCGCTGACCGTGAAGACGCACGTCAACCGGGCCATGGCCAAGCTGGGCGCGCGGGACCGGGCGCAGCTCGTGGTGATCGCGTACGAGTCGGGGCTGGTCCGCCCGAGGATGGACTGATCTCCACCCGGGCGTACTGCGGGCGGAGTAGGAGCCGGATAAGGGAACGGCACCCTGGGGCTACCCGGGCGGGTCCGCGGATGGGCGAGAGTGGTGCGGTGGGCGCTCACGGGCGCCCCCTGTGCCGTTCGTCCGCCGCTCACAGCAGCCTCCGCCCACAGCGGCACCGCTCACAGCAGCTCACCGAAAAGAGACCCTGACCCATGTCCTGGCTGTCCAGGTTCAGCCTCGCGCAGCGGGCCCTGATAGGCCTCATCTCCCTGATCGCGCTCGTCTTCGGGGCGATCGCCATCCCCCAGATCAAGCAGCAGCTGCTGCCGACCATCTCCCTGCCCATGGTGTCGGTCATCGCCCCGTACCAGGGCGCCTCGCCGGACGTCGTCGAGAAGCAGGTCGTCGAGCCGATCGAGAACAACCTCGAAGGCGTCGACGGCGTCACCGGCGTCACCTCCACCGCGAGCGAGGGCAACGCCGTGATCATGGCGTCCTTCGACTACGGCAACGACACCAAGCAGCTGGTGGCCGACGTGCAGCTGGCCGTCAACCGCGCCCAGCTGCCGCAGGACGTCGACCCGCAGGTCATCTCCGGCTCCACGGACGACATGCCGACCGTGGTCCTCGCCGTCACCTCCGACAAGGACCAGCAGGCCCTCGCCGACCAGCTCGACAAGACGGTCGTCCCGGCCCTCAAGGACGTCGACGGCGTCGGCCGCGTCCAGGTCACCGGCGTCCGGGAGCTCCAGGTCGACGTCACCCCCGACGAGGCCGGCCTGGCGAAGGCCGGTCTCACCTCCGCCGCCCTCGCCCAGTCGCTCCAGGCGGCCGGCGCGACCGTCCCGGCGGGCTCCTTCGACGAGGACGGCGCCAACCGCACCGTCCAGGTCGGCGGCGGCCTCACCTCGCTGCAGCAGATCAGGGACCTGATGGTCACCGGGCAGGGCGTGAAGAAGCCCGTGCGGCTCGGCGACGTGGCCACGGTGAAGGAAGAGGAGGCCCCGGCCGACTCCCTCACCCGCACCGACGGCCGGCCCAGCCTCGCCGTCAACGTCACCATGGACCACGACGGCAGCGCGGTCTCCATCTCGAACGCGGTCAAGGACAAGCTGCCGAAGCTGCGCCGGGACCTCGGCTCCGGCGCCACCCTCACCGTCGTCAGCGACCAGGGCCCGGCGGTCTCCAAGTCCATCAAGGGCCTGACCACCGAGGGCGCCCTCGGCCTGCTCTTCGCGGTCCTCGTCATCCTGGTCTTCCTGGCCTCGGTCCGCTCGACGCTCGTGACGGCGGTGTCCATCCCGCTGTCCGTGGTCCTCACGCTGATCGTGCTGTGGACCCGCGGCCTCTCCCTGAACATGCTGACCCTGGGCGCGCTCACCATCGCGATCGGCCGGGTCGTCGACGACTCGATCGTGGTCCTGGAGAACATCAAGCGTCACCTCGGCTACGGCGAGGAACGCAAGGCCGCCATCCTCGGCGCGGTCCGCGAGGTGGCCGGCGCGGTCACCTCCTCCACCCTCACCACGGTCGCCGTCTTCCTCCCGATCGGTCTGGTCGGCGGCATGGTGGGCCAGCTGTTCGGCCCCTTCAGCCTCACGGTCACCGCGGCCCTGCTGGCATCCCTCCTGGTCTCCCTGACGGTCGTACCCGTCCTCTCGTACTGGTTCCTGCGCGCCCCGAAGAGCACCCCCGAGGACGCCGAGGAGGCCCGCCGCAAGGCCGAGGAGAAGGAGGCGAACAGCCGCCTGCAGCGCCTGTACGTCCCCGTCCTGCGCTTCGCGACCCGGCGCCGCCTCACCAGCGTGCTGATCGCGATCGTCGTCCTGGTCGTCACGTTCGGCATGTCCGGGCTGCTGAAGACCAACTTCTTCGACCAGGGCGACCAGGAGGTCCTCACCGTCAAGCAGGAGCTGAAGCCCGGCACCAGCCTGGCGGCGACCGACGTACAGGCGAAGAAGGTCGAGAAGCTGCTCGCCTCGATCGACGGCGTCAAGGACTACCAGGTCACCGTCGGCTCGTCCGGGTTCATGGCGGCCTTCGGCGGCGGCACCGACACCAACCAGGCGTCGTACTCGGTGATGCTGGACGACGCGAAGTCGTACGACCGGGTGCAGAAAGCCATCGAGGACGGCCTGCACAAGCTGCCCGGCATCGGCACGACCACGGTGTCGGCCGGTGACGGCTTCGGCAGCCAGGACCTGAGCGTCGTCGTGAAGGCGGCCGACGGTGACGTGCTGCGCAAGGCCTCCGAGCAGGTCCGGGCCACGGTCGCGAAGCTGGACGACGTCACCGACGTCACGAGCGACCTGGCGCAGAGCGTGCCGCGCATCTCGGTGAAGGCCAACTCCAGGGCCGCGGCCGCCGGTTTCGACGACCAGTCGCTGGGCGCCGCCGTCACCCAGGCGGTGAAGGGCACCACGGCCGCGAAGGCGACCCTCGACGACACCGAGCGGGACGTCGTCGTGAAGTCCGCGAAGCCGGCCGAGACCCTGGCCCAGCTGCGCGCGCTCAGGCTGGGCCCGGTGAAGCTGGGCGACATCGCCACCGTGAAGCTGGTGGACGCGCCGGTGTCCATGACCCGGATCGACGGCCAGCGCGCCGCTACCATCAGCGCCAAGCCCACCGGTGACAACACCGGTGCGGTCAGCACCCAACTCCAGTCCAGGATCAAGGCGTTGAAGCTGCCCGCGGGTGCGACGGCCTCGATCGGCGGCGTCACCTCGGACCAGGACAGCGCGTTCAGGAACCTGGGCCTGGCGATGCTCGCGGCGATCGCGATCGTCTTCATGCTGCTGGTCGCGACCTTCCGGTCCCTGGTCCAGCCGCTGATCCTGCTGGTGTCCATCCCGTTCGCCGCGACCGGCGCGCTCGGCCTGCTGGTCGTCACCGGCACCCCGATGGGCGTCCCCGCGATGATCGGCATGCTGATGCTGATCGGCATCGTGGTGACGAACGCGATCGTCCTGATCGACCTCGTCAACCAGTACCGCGGCCAGGGGTACGGCGTCGTCGAGGCCGTGATCGAGGGCGGCCGGCACCGGCTGCGCCCGATCCTCATGACGGCCCTGGCGACGATCTTCGCCCTCCTCCCGATGGCGCTCGGCGTCACCGGCGAGGGCGGGTTCATCGCCCAGCCGCTCGCGGTGGTCGTGATCGGCGGCCTGATCAGCTCCACGCTGCTCACCCTGCTGCTCGTGCCGACGCTGTACGCGATGGTCGAACTCCGCAAGGAGCGCCGGGCCGGGAAGCGGGCCGCGAAGAAGGGCCGGGGGAACGCGGAGTCGTCCGCCCCCGTGGCCGAGGAGCCGCAGCCCGCGGCCGTGTGACGGTCCCGCGAACGGCGGCCGGTTTCCGCAGCACCACCGGGAACCGGCCGCCCGCGTGTACCGGTTCCGTATGCTGGCGCCGCGAACTGCACGGCGGGGAAGGGGAGTTTCGGCGTGCCGCTGCACAAGGACGACCCACGGTCCCTCGGCGGGTACAAGCTCGCCGACCGGCTGGGGGCCGGCGGGATGGGCATCGTCTACCGGGGCCGGTCGCGCTCCGGGCGCGAGGTCGCCGTCAAGGTGGTGCACGCCCAGTACGCCGAGGACCCCGTCTTCCGCGCGCGGTTCCGGCAGGAGATCGAGGCCGCCCGCCGGGTCAGCGGCGCCTTCACGGCCCCCGTCCTGGACGCCGACCCGGACGCGCCGGCGCCCTGGATGGCCACCCAGTACGTGCCAGGGCCCTCCCTCGCCGCCCGCATCAGGGCCCACGGCGCGCTCCGCGTCACCGAGTTGCGGCCGCTGGCCCTCGGCCTGGTGGAGGCGCTGCGGGACATCCACCGGGCGGGGATGGTGCACCGCGACCTGAAACCGGCCAACGTCCTGATGGCCGAGGACGGGCCCCGCGTCATCGACTTCGGCATCTCCCGGGCCGCCGAGAACCACAACACCCTCACCGAGACCGGGCAGATGGTCGGCACGCCGCCCTTCATGTCTCCGGAGCAGTTCACCGACGCCCGTACCGTCGGCCCCGCCTCCGACGTCTTCTCGCTCGGCGCGCTCCTGGTGTACTGCGTCACCGGGCGCGGCCCCTTCGACGCCGACAGCCCCTACCTCACCGGCTATCGGGTGGTCCACAACGAGCCCGTCCTGGACGGCGTCACCGGCCCGCTGCGCGCGGTCCTGGAGCGCTGCCTGGCCAAGGACCCCGACGCCCGGCCCTCACTCGACGAACTGGCCCGCCAGTTCGGTGCGGCCCTGCCGGAGCCGTCCGCCGCCGAACCGGGGACCATGACCCTGCGCCTGCCGGCCACGCACCCCGGCCGCCACGCCCAGGCCGCCGACGCCGCCACCCCGCCGGTCACCGGCCGCCGCCCCCGCCGCCGCACCCCTCGCGTGCTGCTCGCCGCAGCCGCGGTGACCGCCGTGGCCCTGACCGGCTACTTCCTGCTGCAGGGCCCCGGGAACAGCAACGGCGAGGCGAGCACCAGCTCCTCCGCGTCCGCCGGCTCCCGCTGGGGCGCCCTCCCCGCCGGCTGGAGGCCCTGGCAGACAACGGTGTCCGCGACCGCCGGGCAAGGCGTGAAGAAGGCACCCGGCTACGAGGGCGACACCTCACCCACGTGTGTCTCGGACGGCTCCTCCGTCTACTGCGGCGGCACCGCTCTCCTCCCGACCCGGGTCGACGCCACCACCGGCCGGACCCTCTGGCGGTCCGGCATAGCGCCCGCGGGCGTACCGGCCGACCGCTACATCACGACCGTCCTCGGGGTGGACGACGGACTGGTCCTCGTAGAACTCCAGATCACCGACGAGAACGGCGCGGGGAAAGCCCAGTCCGTCATGGCGCTCGACGGCAAGGACGGCAGCAGGCGCTGGTCCCACGCGGTCCGCACCGACAGCCTGGGGTCGGCCTACGGCGCCGGGGTGACCCTGACCCAGGAGGGCGACGGCAGCACGTTCACCGTCCGCTCGGCGCGCGACGGCAGCGTGCGCAGCACCGTCCCGGTGCCCCGCGGCTGGCTCTGCTCGATGCTCTCCGCCGGAGACTTCCCCTACGTGGACTGCGGCGACCAGACGGACGGCTCCCACGCCACGAGGTTCTACGTCGTCCACCCCGCCGACGGCTCGGTGCGCACCCTGGACTCGCCCGCCCAGACGGCCAGTTTCGTCGGCACCCTCTCCGGCCGGCTGCTCTTCCTGGAGTCGGACGACCAGGACGTCGAGAACGGCCCCGACCTGATCTACCACCGCATCGTGCGCGTCGACCCCGGCACCGGGAAGCGCACCCTGACCCCGCTGCCCGAGAAGTACCGGGGCGGGCTGCCCACCCTGGCCCACGGCACGCTCTACCTCGCCACCTCCAGCGGCCTGGTCACCGCGTTCTCGCCCACGACCGGGGCCCGGCTGTGGGAGAGCCACACGACCCTGGAGTCGCCGGGCCAGGCCTCGGTGGACGCCAAGGGGCGCACGGTCTACATGGCGGGCATGAGCGGACGGGTGGTCGCGCTCGACGCGGCGAAGGGGACCGTCCTGTGGGAGTCCTCCGCCCGCGCCGAGGTGCTCGGCAACAGCGGCCTGCTGCCCACGGTCTGGTTCAACCGGGGCGCGCTGGTCCTCTCGACCTCCGACGGCACGATCTTCACCCTCGACCCCGCGCACCCCGAGCGCAAACCCGTCGGCCCGGGGTGACACGGGCGCCGTACGGCTACGGCAGCGCCAGCATCCGCTCCAGGGCCAGCTTGGCGAACGCCTCGGTCTCCTTGTCGACCTCGATCCGGTTGACCAGGTTGCCCTCGGCCAGCGACTCCAGGGTCCAGACCAGGTGAGGGAGGTCGATGCGGTTCATGGTGGAGCAGAAGCAGACCGTCCTGTCGAGGAAGACGATCTCCTTGCCCTCGGGCGCGAAACGGTTCGCCAGGCGGCGGACCAGGTTCAGCTCCGTGCCGATGGCCCACTTGGAGCCGGCCGGCGCGGCCTCCAGGGCCTTGATGATGTACTCCGTCGAGCCGACGTAGTCGGCGGCGGCCACGACCTCGTGCCTGCACTCGGGGTGGACGAGGACGTTCACGCCCGGGATGCGCTCGCGCACGTCGTTGACGGAGTCCAGGCTGAAGCGGCCGTGCACCGAGCAGTGGCCGCGCCACAGGATCATCTTCGCGTCGCGCAACTGGCCGGCCGTGAGGCCGCCGTTCGGCTTGTGCGGGTTGTAGACCACGCAGTCGTCCAGGGACATGCCCATGTCCCGGACGGCCGTGTTGCGGCCGAGGTGCTGGTCGGGGAGGAAGAGAACCTTCTCGCCCTGCTCGAAGGCCCACTCCAGCGCGCGCTGCGCGTTCGACGAGGTGCAGATGGTGCCGCCGTGCTTGCCCGTGAACGCCTTGATGTCCGCGGACGAGTTCATGTACGAGACGGGGACCACCTGCTCGGCTATCCCGGCCTCGGTCAGCACGTCCCAGCACTCGGCGACCTGCTCGGCCGTCGCCATGTCGGCCATGGAGCAGCCGGCCGCGAGGTCGGGAAGGACCACCTTCTGGTCGTCCGAGGTCAGGATGTCGGCGGACTCGGCCATGAAGTGCACACCGCAGAACACGATGTACTCGGCCTCCGGGCGGGCCGCGGCGTCCCGGGCCAGCTTGAAGGAGTCGCCCGTGACATCGGCGAACTGGATGACCTCGTCGCGCTGGTAGTGGTGGCCGAGGACGAAGACCTTGTCGCCGAGCTTCTCCTTGGCCGCGCGGGCGCGCGCGACCAGGTCCGGGTCGGACGGCGAGGGCAGGTCGCCGGGACACTCGACACCCCGCTCGCTCTTCGGGTCGGCCTCACGGCCGAGCAGCAGCAGGGCGAGCGGAGTCGGCTGTACGTCGAGCTCCGTGGTCTGGGCGGTGGTCACGGCACGCACCCTTTCTACTTTTCGTCGTTCTGACGTTATCTATCATAACCGCTTCACGTCACTTTGACGATGGCCATAGCGTCGATGTGACATCAATCCCGGCGCCGAACGGGAGGGTGACCGCCAGGTGGACGCCGGGTGGTCGCCGTGTGCGCAGGTCGCCGTGGGTGGCCACGGCGACTGCTGTGCGTCACTTCGGGCATGTGCGAGCATGAAGACGTAGGAAAAACGCGAGAACGCGCACGCCGGCCCGGAATGAATCAGCGGACCCGCCGGTTGCACTCGTCGGCAAGCAGTCTCCGTACAACCCGGGAGAGATGTAGATGTCCGTATCGGACGAGACCAGCACCGCCACCGACGGCATCATCCTGAGCGACGCCGCCGCGGCCAAGGTCAAGGCCCTGCTCGACCAGGAAGGCCGTGACGACCTCGCCCTGCGCGTCGCCGTCCAGCCCGGTGGCTGCTCCGGCCTGCGCTACCAGCTCTTCTTCGACGAGCGTTCCCTCGACGGCGACGTCGTGAAGGACTTCGGCGGCGTCAAGGTCGTCACCGACCGCATGAGCGCCCCGTACCTGGGCGGCGCGTCGATCGACTTCGTCGACACCATCGAGAAGCAGGGCTTCACGATCGACAACCCGAACGCGACCGGCTCCTGCGCCTGCGGCGACTCCTTCAGCTGAACCGAAGGGCACACGGCAGGAAGGCGGCGGCCCCTCGTGGTGAGGGGCCGCCGCCTTCGTGTGTGCGTGCTCAGCCCGCCTGGGGGTTCAGCGTCGTCGCCTTCTCCTTCGGGACGGCGGCGCCGTCGATGCCGACCACCTTCCGGCCGTCGAGCGGCGCGTCGAGGCGGATCGTCTGGTGGTACTGCTTGGCGATCATGACGCAGATCTTGTCCGGCCAGGGCGTCGCGGTCACCTTCACCACCACCTGCTCCGCACCCTCGTCCGCCGTGGCCTTGTAGTCGGCGCACACCCCGCCGGTGAAGGCGACGGTCAGCTCACGGCCGTCCGCCGTGTAGCCGTCCACCTTCACGTTCTTCGTGGCACCCGGGGACGGGCTGGGGCTCGCCGAGGCGGAGGCCAGGTACGTCGGGTCCACCGCCGGACGGGTCACGGTGTACGAGTCCGCCGCCCCGCGCACCTGGAACAGCCAGGACGGCACCAGCGCCTGCCGTCCGGCGACGGACTGCGCGGCCAGCCCGAACACCGCCTTCTCGACCACGGCCGAGGTCGCGGCCGACGCCGACGCCGACGCCGACGCGGACGCGGACGACGCACCGCACGGCTGCTCCAGCCGGTCCTTCAGCGGTACGGGACTGGCGCAGCCGCCGATGCCCATCCGGTGGTCGGAGCGCGGCGCCGCGTTCATCAGCTCCAGCGTCTTCGCGGCGCTGAGCACCGGATACGTGGCGCCCTTCGCGGGCGTCGCGAGCATCCCGTTGCCGCCGACCACCTCACCCTGCCTGCTCACGGTCAGCCCGGTCGTCCAGCCGTACGTCGGCAGCCCGCCGACCACCGGATCGGCGTTCACCACCCGCTGGGCGCCCATCACCTCGCTCGCGTCGAGCTTGGCCTCGTCCTGGCCGAGAGCCTTCAGCACCGGCGCCGCCGCCCGCTCGGCGGCGCCGACGCTCACCGGGTCACCGGCCGGTGCCGCCGGGTCCTGGGTGCACACCAGACCGCGCTTGCAGTTGTCGGTGCCCGGGGCGTAGCGGCTGTACGTCCAGATGCCGGGGGCCGTCCGGTTCACCTGGAGGCTCCCGCCCGAGCCGTCGTTGTCGGTGCCCACCTTCCAGACCTGGCCCTCGGCGACCGGGGCGCCCTCGATCCCGAGCGCCTTCGCCAGCGCGGCGACCCGGTCCTTGGAGACCTCGCCGGAGGGCTGGTACACGGCGGCCGAGCCGGGGCCGGCGGGGAGCGTGCCGCTCGCCTTGTACGTCACCCCGTACGGGTTGGGCTCGCCCGGGGCTATCCCGTTGCCGCCGCCGGAGGAGTAGCCGTCCAGGGCGAGGGGCGGGGGAGTGGCACCGCCGGACGCGCCCGAGGCCGTACCGCCGTCGGAGCCCGAGCCGGTGTTCGCGGCGAGGTAGGCACTGCCGCCGCCGACCAGGAGCACGGCGGCGGCCACGGAAACGATGACGAGGGCGGGGGAGCGGCGGCGGGGGGCGGGGGCATCGGCATCGGTGCCGGCGTCGGCGGGGGCACCGGCCCCGGTACCCGCTTCGGCTTCGGCCCCGGGGGTCTCGGGAGCCTCCTCCGGCTCCGGAACCTGCGCCGCGGCGCCCCCGGTGGACTCACCGGACTCCGCGGTGACCTGCGCGGGGGCATCGGCATCGGCATCGGCGCCGGAATCGGCATCGGCATCGGTATCGGAGTCGGTATCGGCGTCGGCGGCCACCTCGGGCTCGGCAGCCTTCGGCGACTCCGTGGCCTGCCGGGCCTCGGGGGACTCCCCGGTGCCGCCCGCGGCCGCGTCGTCGTCGCTCTCGGGTCGCTCGCTCTTCACCGCATCGCTCCTTGCCGTGTCGTATCCCGCCTCCCCTTCACGGGGGACGGCGATGGGACGCGGGAGGGGAGCGCGCGGTTCCCGGGGAACGCGCCGGGCGGAACTCAGTCGCCGTAGTCGGACATCGCGTCCAGGAGTCTGGCGGACTTCTTCGGCACGGTCACCCCGTGGATGAGTGAAGGCGGCACCGGCCGGGCATCGCTGTGATCGGGAACAGCCCAGTGCGGAGCCATCCGGGCGCAGTCCCCGCGCAGCGACGCGAGGTCGCCGTCGAGGTCGGCCGGAGCGGGGGTGTGGACCTTGAGGTTCGTCATGACGGAACGGTAAGCACGCCGTGGGCCGCGAAGAAAGATCTACTATCGGGTAGTTTTGGCACCTTCAGGGCGCCCATGCGGACCCGGTAGCGTTAACTGTCAATAACGCCTCCCCCTCAGGAGAGTCCCAGCCGTGCGCATCGCAGTCACCGGCTCCATCGCCACCGACCACCTCATGACGTTCCCCGGCCGCTTCGCGGACCAGCTGGTCGCGGACCAGCTGCACACGGTCTCGCTGTCCTTCCTGGTCGACAACCTGGACGTGCGGCGCGGTGGCGTCGGCGCGAACATCGCGTTCGGCATGGGACAGCTCGGCACCCGGCCGATCCTGGTCGGCGCGGCGGGCTTCGACTTCGACGAGTACCGGGCCTGGCTCGACCGGCACGGCGTCGACACGGACTCCGTCCGCATCTCCGAGACCCTGCACACCGCGCGTTTCGTGTGCACGACCGACGCCGACCACAACCAGATCGGCTCCTTCTACACGGGCGCGATGAGCGAGGCCCGCCTGATCGAGCTCAAGACCGTGGCCGACCGGGTCGGCGGACTCGACCTGGTCCTGATCGGCGCGGACGACCCGGAGGGCATGCTCCGCCACACGGAGGAGTGCCGGACCCGGTCCATCCCCTTCGCCGCCGACTTCTCCCAGCAGATCGCCCGGATGAACGGCGACGAGATCGGGATACTGCTGGAGGGTGCGACGTACCTCTTCTCCAACGAGTACGAGAAGGGGCTCATCGAGACGAAGACCGGCTGGAGCGACGAGGAGATCCTCGCGAAGGTCGGCCACCGGGTCACGACGCTGGGTGCGCGCGGCGTCCGTATCGAGCGGGTGGGCGAGGACCCGATCGAGGTCGGCTGCCCCGACGAGGAGCGCAAGGCCGACCCGACGGGCGTCGGTGACGCGTTCCGCGCAGGGTTCCTCTCCGGCCTCGCGTGGGGGGTCTCGCTGGAGCGGGCGGCCCAGGTGGGCTGCATGCTGGCGACGCTCGTCATCGAGACGGTGGGCACGCAGGAGTACCAGCTGCGCCGGGGCCACTTCATGGAGCGGTTCACCAAGGCGTACGGGGACGAGGCGGCCGAGGAAGTCCGGGGTCACCTGGTCTGAGGTCCGGCCGCGGGCGCGTGGGGGCTGGTCGCGCAGTCCCCCGCGCCCCTGAGCAGGTCAGCTGATCCGGCGGACCAAGTACGCCGTTCCCTTCTCCGCCTTCTCCTCACCCACGTACTCCTGGCCGCGCATCTCGCACCAGGCCGGGATGTCCAGTCGTGCCGCCTCGTCGTCGGACAGCACCCGCACCCTGCCGCCCACCGGCACGGTCCCGATGACCTTCGCCAGTTCGATGACGGGGATCGGGCAGCGCTTGCCGAGGGCGTCCACGACGAGTACGTCCTCCTGGACGGCCGCCGACGGCGCAGGCGCTCCCAGCTTCTCCCGTACCCCGGCCACCACCCCCGGCAGCACCTCCAGGAACCGCTCCACGTCCCCCTCGGCCGCTCCCGCCGGCAGCGACACCCGCACGTTCCCCTCACTCAGTACGCCCATCGCCTTGAGCACATGGCTCGGCGTCAGCGTGCTGCTCGTGCAGGACGACCCCGAGGACACCGAAAAGCCCTCCCGGTCCAGCTCGTGCAGCAATGTCTCTCCATCGACATAGAGACAGGAGAAGGTGACGACCCCGGGCAGCCGCCGCTCCGCGTCGCCCACCACCTCCACGTCCGGCACCAACTCCGGTACCCGCGCCCGGATCCGTGCCGTCAGCTCCCGCAGCCGTTCGGCCTCCCGCTCGGCCTCCGCCCGCACGGCCCGCAGCGAGGCGGCCGCCGCGACGACCGCCGGCAGGTTCTCGAAGCCGGGCGCCCGCCCCGACTCCCGCTCGTCCGAGGCCCCTTGGACGGCGAACCGCACCCCCTTGCGCACGACCAGCAGACCGACCCCGCTCGGCCCGCCCCATTTGTGCGCACTCGCCGTCAGCAGCGACCAGTCGCCCGCCACCCGCTCCCACCCCAGCGACTGCGCCGCGTCCACCAGCAACGGCACCCCGGCCGCCCGGCACACCTCGGCCACCGCCGCCACCGGCTGTACGGTCCCCACCTCGTGGTTGGCCGACTGGAGGCAGGCGAGCGCGGTGTCGGGCCGGACAGCGGCCTCGTAGGAGCCGGCGTCCACTGCTCCCGTCCGCGCCACCGGCACCCGGGTCACCTGTCCACCCTCCGCCTCGAACACCTCGGCCGAATGGAGCACCGAGGAGTGTTCGACGGCTGACACGATCAGGTGACGTCCGACGCGACGACGACCGGCCAACGCCCCGGCGACGCCCGTATGGACGGCCCGGGTGCCCGATGGAGTGAACGTCAGCTCGTCCGGCCGGCAGCCGACGGCCTCGGCGGCCGCCTCCCGGGCGGCGTCCAGCAGCATGCGCGCCTTGCGCCCCTCGCGGTACAGCCGGGACGGATCGGCCCACCCGTCGTCCAGGGCGGCCAACAACGCCTGACGGGCGACAGGATGAAGGGGAGCGGCGGACGCGGCGTCAAAGTAGGACACGCAG
Source organism: Streptomyces sp. NPDC104761 (assembly GCF_055583445.1). Lineage (NCBI taxonomy): Bacteria > Bacillati > Actinomycetota > Actinomycetes > Kitasatosporales > Streptomycetaceae > Streptomyces > Streptomyces sp. NPDC104761. The sequence continues at coordinate 236,893 of NZ_JBVJNZ010000003.1, forward strand.
CAACGTTAAAGCGTCCTCAGGGACGGCGAACCCAGGGGCGCGGGGCTGTGCCGATATGCGGCTCCGCCGCGTGGGCGCGACCGGCCCCCACGCACCCGCACCCGCAACGCAAACCCCACCAACCCGAGCTATTGGGCGCCCAATCCCACCCCAACCGAGTGACAGGCGACGCGTATGCCCCCCTCCCCGCGAACCCCCGAAGGGCGTCGGCTAGGGTTTGGTCCGCATAAACATCCAAACCCCTGCCCGACGCAGGGCGGCGACCGACCAGCGAGAAGGCCGCAGCCGACCGCGCGGGCGAGACTCTCGGGAAGGCGCTACGTGAGTCCCAACGGCTCCGACCGCTCGCCGCGGCGCCCGATGCGGCGGAAGCTGCTGCAGGCAATGACCGCGGGCCTGGTCCTGGTATCCGCTACCGGATGCACATACAAGGACTTCCCCCGCCTTGGTATGCCCACCCCGACCACGGAAGAGGCTCCGCGGATCCTCTCCCTGTGGCAGGGCTCCTGGGCCGCCGCGCTCGCCGTCGGCGTGCTGGTGTGGGGTCTGATCATCTGGAGCGCCATCTTCCACCGGCGCAGCCGCACCAAGATCGAAGTCCCGGCCCAGACCCGGTACAACATGCCGATCGAGGCCCTGTACACGGTGGTGCCGCTCATCATCGTCTCGGTGCTGTTCTACTTCACGGCGCGCGACGAGACGAAGCTGCTCAGCCTCACCGACAAGAAGCCGGACGTCACGGTCAACGTGGTCGGCTTCCAGTGGAGCTGGGGCTTCAACTACATCACGCCCGTCGCCGGTGTCACCGGCGACGCGAAGACCGACGCGAACCTGGCCGCCATCCCGGACCGGTTCAAGAAGGAATTCCCGGCCGCAGCCGGCGGTGTCTACGACGTCGGTACGCCGGGTACGAGGAACCCGCAGACCCACAACCCCGGTCCGACGCTGTGGCTCCCCAAGGGCGAGACCGTCCGCTTCGTCCTCACCTCGCGTGACGTCATCCACTCCTTCTGGGTGGTGCCGTTCCTGATGAAGATGGACGTCATCCCGGGTCACACCAACGCGTTCCAGGTGACTCCGAACCAGGAGGGCACCTTCCTCGGCAAGTGCGCCGAGCTCTGCGGCGTCGACCACTCCCGGATGCTGTTCAACGTGAAGGTCGTCTCGCCCGAGCGCTACCAGCAGCACCTCAAGGACCTCGCCAAGAAGGGGCAGACCGGTTACATTCCCGCCGGCATCGCGCAGACGAGCCACGAGAAGAACCGGGAGACGAACAACCTGTGAGCATCCTCAACGAACCCCAGGGTGCCGCGGCAGCTGAAGGCACTTACGCGGATGAGCTGCCGGTCAGGCGCAAGCAGCCCGGCAACGTGGTCATCAAGTGGCTCACCACCACCGACCACAAGACCATCGGAACGCTCTATCTGGTCACGTCGTTCGCGTTCTTCCTGATCGGCGGTGTGATGGCGCTGCTGATGCGCGCCGAGCTCGCTCGCCCCGGTCTGCAGATCATGTCGAACGAGCAGTTCAACCAGGCGTTCACGATGCACGGCACGATCATGCTGCTGATGTTCGCGACGCCGCTGTTCGCCGGCTTCACGAACTGGATCATGCCGCTGCAGATCGGCGCGCCCGACGTCGCGTTCCCGCGGCTGAACATGTTCGCCTACTGGCTCTACCTGTTCGGCTCGACCATCGCGGTCGGCGGCTTCCTCACCCCGCAGGGTGCCGCGGACTTCGGCTGGTTCGCCTACTCCCCGCTGTCGGACGCGGTCCGCTCGCCGGGCATCGGCGCCGACATGTGGATCATGGGTCTGGCCTTCTCCGGCTTCGGCACCATCCTCGGCGCGGTCAACTTCATCACCACGATCATCTGCATGCGTGCGCCGGGCATGACCATGTTCCGGATGCCGATCTTCGTGTGGAACGTGCTGCTGACCGCCGTGCTGGTCCTGCTCGCCTTCCCGGTGCTCGCCGCGGCGCTGTTCGCGCTCGAGGCGGACCGAAAATTCGGGGCACACGTATTCGATGCCGCGAACGGCGGAGCGCTGCTCTGGCAACACCTCTTCTGGTTCTTCGGCCACCCAGAGGTGTACATCATCGCGCTGCCGTTCTTCGGCATCATCTCCGAGGTCATCCCGGTCTTCTCCCGCAAGCCGATGTTCGGCTACATGGGTCTGGTGGCCGCGACCATCTCGATCGCCGGTCTGTCCGTGACGGTGTGGGCCCACCACATGTACGTCACCGGCGGTGTGCTGCTGCCGTTCTTCTCCTTCATGACCTTCCTGATCGCGGTGCCGACCGGTGTGAAGTTCTTCAACTGGATCGGCACCATGTGGAAGGGCTCGCTGTCCTTCGAGACACCGATGCTGTGGGCCACCGGCTTCCTGATCACCTTCACCTTCGGTGGTCTGACCGGTGTCATCCTGGCCTCGCCGCCGATGGACTTCCACGTCTCCGACTCGTACTTCGTGGTGGCGCACTTCCACTACGTGGTCTTCGGTACGGTCGTCTTCGCGATGTTCTCCGGCTTCCACTTCTGGTGGCCGAAGATGACCGGCAAGATGCTGGACGAGCGGCTCGGCAAGATCACCTTCTGGACGCTGTTCATCGGCTTCCACGGCACCTTCCTGGTCCAGCACTGGCTCGGTGCCGAGGGCATGCCCCGGCGGTACGCCGACTACCTGGCGGCCGACGGCTTCACCACCCTGAACACGATCTCGTCGATCAGCTCCTTCCTGCTCGGCCTGTCGATCCTGCCGTTCCTCTACAACGTGTGGAAGACGGCCAAGTACGGCAAGCCGGTCGGCGTCGACGACCCGTGGGGCTACGGCCGTTCGCTGGAGTGGGCGACCTCCTGCCCGCCGCCGCGGCACAACTTCGTCACCCTGCCGCGGATCCGCAGCGAATCGCCGGCGTTCGACCTGCACCACCCTGAGATCGCCGCCCTGGAGCAGCTGGAGCACGGCCAGGCCGTCGCCGCTGTCGCGGGCAGCAAGGAGGCCGGCAAGTGAAGATCCAGGGCCGCATGTTCGTGTGGCTGAGTGTCTTCGTCCTCGTCATCGCGATCGTCTATGGCGTGTGGTCGAAGGAACCGGCCGGTACCACGGCGCTCTTCCTGGCCTTCGGCCTGTGCATCATGATCGGCTTCTACCTGGGCTTCACCGCCTCGCGCGTCGACGCGGGCGCCCAGGACAACAAGGAGGCCGACGTCGCGGACGAGGCCGGCGAGATCGGCTTCTTCAGCCCGCACAGCTGGCAGCCGCTCGCCCTGGGCGTCGGTGGCGCGCTGGCCTTCCTCGGTGTTGCCGTCGGCTGGTGGCTGCTGTACTTCTCGGCACCCATCATCATGCTCGGCCTCTTCGGCTGGGTGTTCGAGTACTACCGCGGTGAGAACCGCACCCAGTAAGCGCGCGCCGCACCCAACGGGAGCCCGGACCCTCCGTCAGGAGGGCCCGGGCTCCCGTCGTTTCCGGCCCGTCGCGCCTTCGGCGCAGCGCCCGTCACCCGTTCGGGCCCACTGCCGCGCCGGTCCGGAAAACATCTCATAGCGTGACAATATGAGTCACTCTCCGTGCGCCCGTACCGTCGTCAGCTGCACCCTGCTGGTGATCGCCCTCGGAGCGGGCGTCACCGCCTGCGGTTCGGACGGCAACCCCCTCGCGGACAAGCCGTACGACGCGGCGGACCAGATCTCCTTCAACACGCCCACCGGGACGGGGAAGCGGGCCGACCCCGACAAGCCCCTGGAGGTCGTCGCCAAGAGCGACGAGGACCGCATCACGGACGTCACGGCCCAGGACGCCACCGGCCGCTTCGTGGCGGGCGAACTCGACGCCGACGGCCGCCGATGGCACAGCACCTCCCCGCTGGCCGCCAACGCCCACTACACGGTCCAGGTCAGCACAGAGGACGAGAACGGCGCCCCCGGCCGCAAGACCCTCACCTTCGACACCAGCACGCCCACCACCCGGCAGCGGCTGAAGATCACCTTCGGCCCCAAGGCCGGCGAGTACGGCGTGGGCCAGCCGGTCACCGCCCAACTCGACCACCCGATCAAGGACAAGGCCCAGCGCGCCATCGTCGAACGCGCCCTCAGGGTCGACTCCGTCCCGGCCGTGGTGGGCTCCTGGTACTGGGTGAGCGACAAGGAACTCCACTACCGGCCCAAGGACTACTGGCCCGCACACGCCACCATCCAGGTGCACAGCAACCTGGACGGCATCCGGATCAGCGACCGCCTCTGGGGCGGCCCGGCCGCTCCCCTGAAGCTCACCACGGGCGACAAGCTCCTCGCCGTCACGGACGCCGCCGCCCACCAGCTGACGGTCTACAAGGACGACAAGGAGATCAACCAGATCCCCGTCACCACCGGCAAACCGGGCTTCGAGACCCGCAACGGCGTCAAGGTGGTCCTGGAGAAGCAGTACTTCGTACGCATGCGCGGTACCACGGTCGGCATCGCCGAGGGCACCTCGGACTCGTACGACCTGCCGGTCTACTACGCCACCCGGGTCACCTGGTCGGGCGAGTACGTGCACGCCGCGCCCTGGTCGGTGGGCTCCCAGGGGTACGCGAACGTCAGCCACGGCTGCACCGGCATGAGCACCTCGAACGCCGAGTGGTTCTTCGACACCATCCACCCGGGCGACCTGGTGAAGGTCGTCAACTCCAACGGCAAGACGATGGAGAACTTCGGCAACGGCTTCGGCGACTGGAACATCACCTGGCAGAACTGGCGCAAGGGCAGCGCCCTCACCAACGGCACCCCGGACGGCCCGAGGCCGGAGGACGCGGCGAGGGTGCAGCCGGCAGCGCTGTGAATCGCCCTCAGGGGCAGCCGACCCAGGGGCGCGGGGCTGTATGCCCGCGCCCCGCCCCACTAGGCGCTCAGCAGCCTCTTCTGCCGCAACAGGGAGGCCAGCGCCCCCGCGAACTCCACCGGCTCCACCGGCAGCGTCACCGCCGCGTCCGCCCGGCTCCACGTGGCCAGCCACGCATCCTGCGGCCGCCCGATCAGCAGCAGCACCGGCGGGCAGGCGAACACCTCGTCCTTGATCTGCCGACACATGCCCATGCCCCCCATCGGCACGGCCTCGCCGTCCAGGACGCACACGTCGATCCCGCCCTTGTCCAGCTCGGCGAGCACCGCCGCAGGCGTCGCGCACTCCACGAACTCGACGAACGGCACATCGGGAGCCGGCCGCCGGCCGGCGGCGAGCCGCACCTGCTCGCGGGTGGTGGAGTCGTCGCTGTAGACCAGCACCGTGGCGGTCGGCTGCATTGTTCCTCCGAGACGTCAGCGTCGTACGGACAGGACCGATGCGCCGGATGCTACTCCCCTGAACACCTCGTCAACACCTGTTGGAACACCGCTTCGATGGGCCATCCGGGCACTACACACGGGGCGGACACTCCGAACGGCACCCCCCGGAGTGAGCGCGAGATAAGCGACCGACATAATGTCGGTCGTGGCGACAGCAACGACAGTAGATACCGGGCACGCGCACCCGTCGGTCAACAGGCCGAACCTCACCAGCGTCGGAACCATCATCTGGCTGAGTTCCGAGCTGATGTTCTTCGCGGCCCTCTTCGCGATGTACTTCACCCTGCGATCGGTGACCGGCGAGGCTCACTGGAAGGCGATGGCGAGTCACCTCGACATCCCCTTCTCAGCGACCAACACCACGATCCTGGTGCTCTCCTCCCTCACCTGCCAGCTCGGCGTGTTCGCCGCCGAGCGCGGGGACGTGAAGAAGCTCCGGGGCTGGTTCATCGTCACCTTCATCATGGGTGCGATCTTCATCGGCGGTCAGATCTACGAGTACACGAACCTGGTCAAGGAGGACGGGATCTCCCTCTCCTCCGACCCGTACGGTTCGGTGTTCTACCTGACCACCGGCTTCCACGGCATGCACGTGACGGGCGGCCTCATCGCCTTCCTGTTCGTCCTGGGGCGCACCTACGCGGCGAAGAGGTTCACGCACGAGCAGGCGACCGCGGCCATCGTCGTGTCCTACTACTGGCACTTCGTCGATGTCGTGTGGATCGGCCTCTTCGCCACGATCTACCTGATCAAGTAGCCGGGCCGGCACCACGCGCCGCAGAAGCGCACTTTCCAGAAGCATCGACGCAGAAGATCCTGACACCGGGGTAATCCGTGAAAAAGCTCTCCGCACGACGACGCCATCCGCTGGCGGCGGTCGTCGTCCTACTCCTCGCGCTGGCATGCACAGGGGGGCTGTACGCCGCGTTCGCACCCGCGGGCAAGGCGCAGGCCGATGAAACATCCCAGTCCCTGACCATCGAGGAGGGCAAGAAGCTCTACTCGGTCGGTTGCGCCAGCTGCCACGGCACCGGCGGTCAGGGTTCGTCCGACGGCCCCAGCCTGGTGGGCGTGGGCGCCGCGGCCGTCGACTTCCAGGTCGGCACCGGCCGTATGCCGGCCGCCACCTCGCAGGGCCCGCAGGTCGTCAAGAAGAAGAACATCTACACCCAGGCCCAGATCGACCAGCTCGCGGCGTACGTCGCCTCGCTGGGCGCCGGTCCCGAGGTCCCGACCTCGGAGCAGTACGGCCCGGACGGTGCCGACATCGCCAAGGGTGGCGAGCTCTTCCGTACCAACTGCGCGCAGTGCCACAACTTCGTGGGCGCGGGCGGTGCGCTGACCAAGGGCAAGTTCGCCCCGAGCCTTGAGAACGTCGCCCCGAAGCACATCTACGAGGCCATGCAGACGGGCCCGCAGAACATGCCGTCCTTCCCCGACACCACGCTGACGGAGAAGAACAAGAAGGACATCATCGCGTACCTGAACGCGGTCAACAGCAGCAACACGGAGAACCCCGGCGGTCTCAACCTGGGCGGCCTCGGGCCGGTCAGTGAGGGTCTGTTCGCCTGGATCTTCGGTCTCGGTGCACTGATCGCGGTCGCCGTCTGGGTCGCCGCTCGGACCGCAAAGGCCAAGAAGTCATGAGTAGCCAAGACATTCCAGAAGAGAACCTGCCCGCTGAGCAGGACCACGCGCACGGCGCCGTGAGCGTCGCGGACGAGAAGGACCCCTTCTCGGACCCGGGTCTGCCGCCCCACGAGCACCGGATCCAGGACATCGACGAGCGGGCCGCCAAGCGGTCCGAGCGCGTCGTGGCCATGCTGTTCACGGTGTCGATGCTGGCCACCGTCGGCTTCATCGCCTCCTATGTGACGATCCCCAAAGACAAGTCGATCTTCGTCTTCCCGCTCGGTCACATCAGCGCGCTGAACTTCGCCCTGGGCCTGACCCTCGGCGCGGCGCTGTTCTGCATCGGCGCGGGCGCGGTCCACTGGGCCCGCACCCTGATGTCCGACGTGGAGGTCGCCGACGAGCGGCACGCCATCTCGGCCCCGCCGGAGGTCAAGGCCAAGGTCCTGGCCGACTTCAAGCAGGGCGCGAAGGAGTCGGCGATCGGCCGGCGCAAGCTGATCCGCACCACCATGTTCGGCGCGCTGACCCTGGTCCCGCTCTCCGGCGTCGTGCTGCTGCGCGACCTCGGCCCGCTGCCCGGCACCTCGCTGCGGCACACGGCGTGGTCGAAGGGCAAGCTGCTCGTCAACATGAACACCAACGAGCCGCTGCGTCCCTCCGACGTCGCCGTCGGCTCGCTGACCTTCGCCAAGCCCGAGGGCGTCGAGGAGTCCCAGGAGGACTTCCAGAACGTGATGGCGAAGGCGGCCCTGATGATCATCCGGCTGCAGCCGGACAACATCAAGGACAAGCGCGAGCTCGAGTGGTCGCACGAGGGCATCGTCGCCTTCTCGAAGATCTGCACCCACGTGGGCTGCCCGATCTCGCTGTACGAGCAGCAGACCCACCACGTGCTCTGCCCGTGCCACCAGTCCACCTTCGACCTCTCCGACGGAGCCCGAGTGATCTTCGGCCCGGCCGGCCACGCCCTGCCGCAGCTGCGCATCGGCGTGAGCGAGGAGGGCTACCTCCAGGCGCTCGGCGACTTCGACGAGCCCGTCGGTCCTGCCTTCTGGGAGCGCGGATGAGCACTACAGAGAACACCGAGTCCCGCGAGCGCGGGAAGGCACCGGCCGGCGAGCGCGTCGCCGACTGGGCCGACGGACGGCTCGGGATCTACTCCCTGGCCAAGTCCAACATGCGCAAGATCTTCCCCGACCACTGGTCGTTCATGTTGGGCGAAGTGTGCATGTACAGCTTCATCATCATCATCCTGACGGGTGTGTACCTGACGCTGTTCTTCCACCCCTCGATGAACGAGGTGGTGTACCACGGCAGCTACGTCCCGCTCCAGGGACAGATGATGTCCGAGGCGTTCAACTCGACCCTGCACATCTCCTTCGACGTGCGCGGTGGCCTGCTCATCCGGCAGATCCACCACTGGGCCGCGCTGATCTTCCTCGCCGGCATGTTCGTGCACATGATGCGCGTGTTCTTCACCGGCGCGTTCCGCAAGCCGCGTGAGATCAACTGGCTGTTCGGCTTCCTGCTGTTCGTCCTGGGCATGTTCACCGGCTTCACCGGTTACTCGCTCCCGGACGACCTGCTCTCCGGCACCGGTGTCCGCTTCACCGAGGGCGCCATCCTGTCGATGCCGATCGTCGGCACGTACATCTCGTACTTCCTCTTCGGCGGCGAGTTCCCCGGCCACGACTTCGTGGGGCGGTTCTACTCGATCCACATCCTGCTGCTGCCGGGCATCATGCTCGGCCTGATGGTGGGCCACCTGATCCTGGTCTTCTACCACAAGCACACGCAGTTCGCGGGTCCCGGAAAGACCGAGAAGAACGTCGTCGGCATGCCGCTGCTGCCGGTCTACATGGCCAAGGCCGGAGGCTTCTTCTTCCTGGTCTTCGGTGTCATCGCGGCCATCGCGGCGACCACCCAGATCAACCCGATCTGGGCCATGGGCCCCTACCGTCCGGACCAGGTGTCCACCGGCGCCCAGCCCGACTGGTACATGGGCTTCGCCGAGGGTCTGGTCCGCTACATGCCCGGCTGGGAGATCAACTTCTGGGGCCACACCCTGGTCCTGGGCGTCTTCATCCCGCTGGTCCTGTTCGGCCTGGTCCTGGGCGCGATCGCGGTCTACCCCTTCATCGAGTCCTGGGTCACCGGCGACAAGAGCGAGCACCACATCCTGGACCGCCCGCGCAACGCCCCGACCCGTACCGCCTTCGGTGCGGCCTGGGTGACCATCTACATGGTGGGCCTGGTCGGTGGTGGCAACGACCTCATCGCCACGCACTTCCACCTGTCGATCAACGACGTGACCTGGTTCGTCCGGATCTTCTTCTTCGCCGGACCGGTGATCGCGTTCATCGTGACCAAGCGCATCTGCCTCGGCCTGCAGCGCCGGGACCGCGACAAGGTGCTGCACGGCCGCGAGACCGGCATCATCAAGCGGCTGCCGCACGGTGAGTTCATCGAGGTCCACGAGCCGCTCTCGCAGGAGCAGCTGCACACCCTCACGGCGCACCACCAGTACGAGCCGGCCCAGGTCGGCCCGGCGGTCGACGAGAACGGTGTCGAGCGCAAGATCAAGGGCTCCGAGAAGCTCCGCGCCAAGCTGAGCAACGCCTACTACGGCGAGGACAACCAGATCCCGAAGCCGACTGTCGAGGAGTACAAGGAGATCACGAGCGGCCACGGCCACCACTGATCGACCGCGTCGCCACGCCATGGTGAGGGGCCCCCGTCCGGGGTACGGACGGGGGCCCTTCGCCGTGCTCGGAGCTGGATAGGGTAGCCCTGAGAACCCCTGTTGCCCGTACGACGATCAGGAGCGGCTTTATGAGCGCTGTGACCCCCGCTGGAGGCGACACCGCGGCGGGCCGTTCCTGGCCCGGGGTACTGAACGCGCTGCTGTACGGACAGGACCAGAGCTCCGACGCGACGGCCTGGGCGATGGACCAGATCATGCGCGGCCAGGCCACCGACGCCCAGATCGCGGGCTTCGTCGTGGCCCTGCGGGCCAAGGGCGAGACGGTCGACGAGATCAACGGCCTGGTCCGCGCCATGTACGCGCACGCCAACGTCATCGAGGTACCGGGCCGCACCGTCGACATCGTCGGCACCGGCGGCGACGGCGCGAAGACGGTGAACATCTCCACGATGTCGGCGCTCGTGGTGGCCGGCACCGGCGCGAAGGTCGTCAAGCACGGCAACCGGGCCGCGTCCTCCGCGTCCGGGGCCTCCGACGTCCTGGAGAAGCTCGGCGTCAACCTCGACCTGACCCCGCAGCGGGTCGCCGAGGTCGCCGAGGAGGCCGGCATCACCTTCTGCTTCGCGATCAAGTTCCACCCGGCGCTCCGGCACGCGGGCGCGGCGCGCGGCCAGCTGGGCATCCGCACGGTCTTCAACATCCTCGGCCCGCTGACCAACCCCGCGCGGGTGCGGGCGCAGGCGGTCGGCGTGGCCGACCCCCGCATGGCCCCCGTCGTCGCGGGCGTCTTCGCCGAACGCGGCCACTCCTCGCTCGTCTTCCGCGGCGACGACGGCCTCGACGAACTGACGACGACCGCCACGTCCCGCGTCTGGATCGTCCGCGACGGCAAGGTGACCGAGGAGACCTTCGACCCCCGTGACGTCGGCATCGACCTGGTCCCCGTGGAGGCGCTGCGGGGCGGCGACCCGTCGTACAACGCGGAGGTCGCCCGCAGGCTGCTGGACGGCGAGCGGGGCCCGGTGCGGGACGCGGTGCTGCTGAACTCCGCCGCCGCCCTGGTGGCCCTCGACCCGGCCGCCGGGACCCTGGCCGAGCAGCTGCGCGCCGGCATGGACAGGGCGGCCGAGTCGATCGACTCGGGTGCGGCCAAGCGGGTCCTGGAGCGCTGGGCGGCGGCGACGAACAGGTAAAGGGGACGCGGTCAGGGGGCCGAGGCGCGGCACGGCACCGCCGGACTCCTCCGCCGTGGCTGATCGCCGCTGCGGCGGACAAGGGATTCCGGCACCGCTACCGACGAAACCGGACCGGCGCCCACCTTGTGCCCCGCCGCAACGGCGAGCAACCGCACACGGCCGTCCCGCCGGTGCCTGACCCGCACGGGCACGGCCATTGCGCAGGAGCCGTCGCTGGTTCTTTCTTTGCGCCGTGTCCTCTACCGATACCGGCCTCTTCCACCGGCCGGTCAAGTCCGTCCGCCGCAACGGCGATCAACCGCACACGGTCGTTCCTGCGGTGCCGGACCGGCGTCGGTGCCTGGCGGTGTCCCGTCATCCGGACAGGAGTTGCGCGGCTGCGATCACCTCACCTACGTTTCTTCCCAGGTCATGAGTGACAGTCATGAGGCCCCGGCCGACTGTCCGGCAACCCTCCGTCCGTGGCGGGGTGCCCCGGGTGAAGACCAGGCCGCAGGCAGCGAGGTCTGCGGCAAGCGCGGACCCCTCGGACACCAGGGGTCCTGGTCGTCGAGGAGTCTCCCGTGAGCAAGCGAATGCGATAGGGCCGCAGAGCCCCGCCTCCGCATCCCCTTTTCCCCTGCCGCTGCTTGAGCGCATCCGCTCGCACGGCGGATCTCACCTGCTCACACGGGAGTTCACCCATGTCCGTCTCCACCGCTGCCGCCGCCCAGTCCGTTTGTGCCCCGCTGCCCGTTCTGGGCCGGGATGTCACCGTCCCGCTCGTCACCGGCGGCGAGGTCACCTACGCCGCCCTCGACTACGCGGCCAGCGCCCCCGCCCTCCAGCGGGTCTGGGACGACGTCGCCGCCTACGCGCCCTACTACGGCAGCGTCCACCGCGGCGCCGGCTACCTCTCCCAGCTCTCCACCGACCTCTTCGAGAACGCCCGCCGGACCGTCGCCGAGTTCCTCGACTGCCGCCCCGACGACCAGCTGGTCTTCACCCGCTCGACGACGGACTCCCTGAACCTGCTGGCCCGTGCCCTCCCCGCCGGCTGCCAGGTCTTCGTCTTCGAGACCGAGCACCACGCCTCCCTGCTGCCCTGGCAGGACGCCCGCGTCACCTACCTCGACGCCCCCCGCACCCCGCGCCAGGCCGTCGAGACCCTGGAACGCGCCCTCGCCGACCGCGACCCGTACGGCCCGGCCCTGGTCTGCGTCACCGGTGCCTCCAACGTCACCGGCGAGCTGTGGCCCGTACGGGAACTCGCGGCCGCAGCGCACGCGCACGGCGCCCGGATCGTCCTGGACGCCGCCCAGCTGGCCCCGCACCACCCCGTCTCCGTGCAGGACCTCGACGTCGACTGGGTCGCCTTCTCCGGCCACAAGCTGTACGCCCCCTTCGGCTCCGGTGTCCTGGCCGGCCGCGCCGACTGGCTGCAGGCCGCCGAGCCCTACCTCGCGGGCGGCGGCGCCAGCCGCAAGGTCACCCGGCGCGAGGACGGGGGAGTGGCCGTGGAGTGGCACGAGAGCGCCGCGCGGCACGAGGCCGGGTCGCCCAACGTCATCGGCGCCTACTCCATCGCCGCCGCCTGCAAGGCGCTCACCGAGGCGGGCTTCGACACGCTGGTCGCCCGCGAGCGGTACCTGATCGAGAAGGTGCGGGCGGGGCTGGCCGAGGTCCCCGAGGTCCGGGTCCTCTCGCTCTTCGGCGACGACGCCCCCCGCGTCGGCGTGATCAGCTTCGTGGTGGACGGCTGGAACAGCTCCCACTTCGCCGCCGCCCTCTCCGCCGAGTACGGCATCGGCGTCCGCGACGGCCTCTTCTGCGCCCACCCGCTGGTCAGGACCCTGCTGGGCTCCGACCCCCAGACCCAGGGCGAGTGCGGGGCGCCGGAGGCGGCACCGGGCGAGAAGTCCCTCAACGCCATCCGGGTGAGCTTCGGGGCGGGAACGCCGGACGAGCACGTGGAGCGCTTCGCGAACGCGGTACGGGAACTGGTGACCGACGGCGCGAAGTGGGCGTACCGCACGGAGGACGGCCGCTGCGTCCCGGCGGTGAGCTGACCTACCTGCTTTTCAGGGGCGCGGGGAACTGCGCGACAAGCCACGACGGACCCGCAGGGGACCACGGTGCGGACCGGTGGGGGCTGGTCGCGCAGTTCCCCGCGCCCCCTTTGGGGCGTGCTGCAGTCGGGGCGCTTCGGTGAACGGCGCCTGCTAGCTGTCCAGGCCGATCGCGAACGCCGCCTCCAGGTCGTGCTGGGAGTACGTGCGGAACGCGACGTGCGTGTCCGTGCCCTCCACGCCCTGGATCTTGCTGATGCGGCCCGGGATCACCTCGGCCAGATCCTCGTGCTCGCGCACCCGGACCATGGCGATCAGGTCGTACGTACCGGTGACGGAGAAGACCTCGCTGACGCTATCCAGCGCGGCGATCTGTTCCGCGATCTCGGGGATCCGGTCCACGCTGGTCTTGATGAGGACGATCGCGGTGATCACGGCTGGTTCTCTCCCTCGGGTGCCGGAGCTGGGGCGACCTTCACTTTAGTGGTACGTCCGTACCGCACCCACGCGTAGCCGAACCCGAGTCCGAACCCGACCAGGTGGGCGAGGTAGGCCACGCCGGGGCCGGAGGGGGCCTGGTCGAGGGCCAGCCACTGGAGGGCCGCCCAGAAGGGGAGGACGACCCAGGCCGGGAACCGGAGCGGAAGGAAGAAGAGGAAGGGCAGGAGACTGGTCACGCGGGCGCTGGGGAACAGGTACAGGAACGCTCCGAGGACCGCCGAGATCGCCCCGGACGCACCTACCAGCGACTGCGGGGACGTGGCGTTGGCGACCGCGTAGCCGAGCAGCGCGAGGTAGCCGCAGCAGACGTAGAAGACAGTGAACTCCACGCGGCCCATCCGTTCCTCGGTCATCGCCCCGAAGACGAAGAGGAAGAGCATGTTGCCGAGCAGGTGCACCCAGCTGCCGTGGATGAACAGCGCCGTGGCCGGGGTCAGCGCCTCCCGCGCCGGGCCGTCGAACAGGTCGGCGGGGACCACCCCCCAGTGCCGGAAGTACGCCCGCTGGGCGGTCGCGAGGGCCTCTCCGGTGCCGTAGGACGGGGTGAAGCCGGAGGCGGGGCCGAGCACGAAGATCAGGCAGCACACGGCGATCAGGAGGTACGTCATGGGTGCGGACGTGCCCCGCAGGCTCCGCAGGGTCCGGGCCGCCGTGGTGTTCCAGTTGCCGATCATGGACATAGAGCATGGCGTAACGGGACGCACTGGTGCAGATCGCCTCGCCGCCGCGGACAGGGCGGCGTCGAGTACCCGCCAGGCCGTAGGGTTACGAGCCACACGCGTCGGGACGGCGCGTCACGGACACTAGAAGGAAGCGAACAAGCCACGATGACGGTTCCCCTGCCGACCGCCACGACGCGGTGGCGCTGCACCCTCTGCGGCAACCTCACGCGCTTCGACGTGACCCGCTCGTCGAAGGTGGTCGAGTACGTCCACCTCGACCTGGCCGGTGAGCCGAAGGTCGAGGAGCGCGAGGTGGTCAGTGAGACCATCGAGTCGGTGCGCTGCCGCTGGTGCAACGCGGTGGACCAGGTGGAACTCGTGGACAGGCCGGGCGCCGACTCCTGATACCGGGAGCGGCCCCGTACAGGTGATGGGGTGTGACGGATGGTGGAGACCACAGGCGGGGGGCCGGGCGACGGCACCGCCGAGGTGCTTGACCGTCCGTTGCCCGACGGTGTGCGACGGCGTGTCGTGCAGATCGTGTCGGACGGGTTCGGCGGCCTGACCCTCGGCGAACTGCCCGCACAGCTCAGGCAGTACGCCCGTTTCGCCCCGAATCGCCGGGCCAAGTTCGCGGGGAACGCCATGGCGGCCGCGCTGGAGACGGACACCCTCTTCCGGCAGCGGATCGGGGAGAAGCTGAGAGAGGCCCAGCCGGAACTGGCCGGCGCCCTGGACTCCGGCTCCCCGCCCCCGGCCGCGGACCCGCTCGACGTGGCGGCCGCGGCCTATGTACTGCGCCCCACGGGCTGGGTGAAGCTCGTGGCGGCGGCCGGTGAGGAGGCCCAGCGGGCGGACGCCGAGCGGGCCGACGAGGAGAGCCGGGCCGAACTGGAGCGGCTGCGCGAGGAGCTGGACCGGGCCCGGGAGCAGACCCGGTCCGAGACGGAGCGGCTGCGCGCCGAACTGGACGCGGCGAAGAAGGAAGCGGAATCGCTTCACCGCAAGCTGCGGGCGGCTCTCAGCGACGTCAAGCGCGGCGAGGCGGCGCTGCGCAAGCTGCAGGGCGAGATGGAGGCCGGGCGGGCCGAGGGGCAGTCCCTGCTGTCCGCCGCGGAGAGCGAGGGCCGGCGCCTCAAGGCCCGGCTCGGCGAGGCCGAGGCGGCCCTGGAGGCCAGCCGGCGGGCCGCCCGCGAGGGGCGCAGCGTCGAGGACATGCGGCTGCGGCTGCTGCTCGACACCGTCCTCGACGCGGCCCAGGGGCTGCGCCGCGAGCTGGCGTTGCCGCCGGTGTCGGTGCGGCCCGCCGAGACCGTGGACGCGGTCGAACCGGGACGAATGACCCCGAAGGACATCGCGGCGCGCGCCCTGTCCGAGCACGACCCGGCCATCCTCAACCAGCTGCTCGCCCTGCCCCAGGCGCACCTGGTCGTCGACGGCTACAACGTGACCAAGACCGGCTATCCGCAGATGCCCCTGGAGAAGCAGCGGCTGCGGCTGCTCGGCCAGCTCTCCCAGCTCGCCGCCCAGACCGGCGCCGAGGTCACCTGTGTCTTCGACGGCGCCGAACTGGCCGCGCCGGTGCTGCTCGCCCCGCCGCGCGGGGTCCGGGTCCTCTTCTCCAAGCCCGGCGTCACCGCCGACGAGTTGATCCGCCAGCTGGTGCGCGCCGAGCCGCCGGGCCGCCCGGTGATCGTGGCGTCGACCGACCGCGAGGTCGCCGACGGGGTCGCGAAGGCGGGGGCCCGCCCGGTCGCTTCTGCCATGCTTCTGAAGCGACTGTCCTGAACGTGCAACCCGCATATGCAATGCCCGAATTGACCGAACCGTCACGCAACGTAGCGTCAATCGAGCATTACCGCTCGTGAGTTATGTGCAAAGAGTGCGTTGCGTGACCACTTTTTTGGCTGCTGGGTTTGAACTGATCACAGGTAGGTCACTACTGTCTGGCCTCGAACCTCCACACGGGTGATCACTCAAACGAAGGAGCCCGTCTCCGTGGCGTCCCATCGTCGACCCAAGCAGCCGAGCCGTGCGCGCGTGACCGTGCTCACCACCGCAGCGGCCGCCGCCGTAGTCCTCAGCGCCAACGCCGCCAACGCGGCGCCCAGCCAGAAGCTGACCAAGGACGAGGTCAAGGCGAAGGTCGACAAGCTCTACGAGGAGGCCGAGCAGGCCACCGAGAAGCTGGACGGCGCCAAGGACAAGCAGCAGAAGCTGCAGAAGGAGATATCCACGATCCAGGACAACGTGGCTCGTGGGCAGGAGGACCTCAACAAGCTGCGGGACAGCCTCGGTTCGCTGGCCACCGCGCAGTACCGCTCCGGCGGCATCGACCCGTCGGTCCAGCTCTTCCTCTCGTCCGACCCGGACGACTACCTCGACAAGGCGTCCACGCTCGACCAGTTGAGCAGCCAGCAGGTCGAGGCCCTGAAGAAGATTCAGGACAAACAGCGCGAACTCGCCCAGGAGCGGGCAGAGGCCTCCGACAAGCTCAAGGACCTCTCCGCCACCCGCACCGAGCTGGCCAAGCAGAAGAAGGCCGTCCAGGCCAAGCTCGCCGACGCGCAGAAGCTGCTCAACACGCTGACGGCCAAGGAGAAGGCCGCCCTCGACGCCGAGCAGGCCCAGGCCGCCAGCCGCGCCTCCTCCCGCGTGGACCTCGGCAACACGGGCTCCGCCTCCGGCCGGGCCGCCGCCGCCTTCGCCGCCGCCCAGTCCGTGATCGGCTCCCCGTACGTCTACGGCGCCTCCGGCCCGTCCTCCTTCGACTGCTCGGGCCTGACCTCCTGGGCCTACGCCCAGGCCGGCGTCACCATCCCGCGCACCTCCGAGGCGCAGGCCAACGCCGGCACCCGCATCTACAGCGAGAGCGACCTCAAGGTCGGCGACCTGGTCATCTTCTACGGCGACTACCACCACGTCGGCCTGTACGCCGGCAACGGCCAGGTCCTGCACGCCCCGCACACCGGTGCCGTCGTCCGCTACGAGTCGATCAGCGACATGACCTTCGAGTTCGGCGTCCGGATCTGACCCCACCGGGTTACGGCGGTACCCGTACGGCCGAAGATCAACTCGGTGAGGCGCCCGAACGGGCGAATCGCGGCAACCGAAACTGACTCCACGCCCCGCCGGTGACCTGCGTCAGCGGCGGGGCGTCACGTTCCGTGGCCGCCGAGGTCTTTGGCCGGGGTGCGGTCGCGCGGCTACTGTCGGCGCGTTTCCTCCGGCGCCGGGGCATCCCCGTCCCCCGCGCCGGGGGAAGCGGTTCCCGTCCGCCAGCAGAAGGACCGCCGTGGGGTCTCATCGCCGTCTCGCACCGTCGTCCGGGTTCAACCGGGGCGCCGGTACCGCCATCTGCGTGCTCTCGGCCGCGGCCGCCGCACTCGGTGCCGTACCGGCGAGCGCCGCCCCGCACGCCGACGCCCGTGCCGAGGTGGACCGGCTGTACCAGCAGGCCGAGGAGGCGACCCAGGCCTACGACAAGGCCGACGAGCGGGCCCGGGCGCTGCGCCGCGAGGTCAACGAGTCCCAGGACCGCATCGCCCGCCAGCAGCAGCGCGTCAACACCCTGCGGGAGGCGCTCGGTTCGCTCGCCGGCGCCCAGTACCGCTCCGGCGGCCTCGACCCCACGGTGGCCCTGCTGTTCTCCGACGACCCGCAGGACTACCTCGACCGGGCCTCCCTCCTCGACCGCGTCGACGCCCGCCAGGCCGGGCAGCTCAGGCGGCTCCAGGCGGCGCTGCGCGAACTCGCCCAGGATCGCGCCGAGGCCGCCGGGAACCTCGTCGAGCTGGAGAAGAGCCGCAAGGCGGTCGCCTCCCACAAGGCCGTCGTGGAGCGCAAGCTCGCCAAGGCCCGGCGGCTGCTCAACGCGATGCCCGCCGTCGACCGCGTCGCCTTCGAGCACGCCTCCCGCGGCGACGACCGCGCCGACCTGCCCGACCTCTCCGGCGCCGCCGTCCCCGACGCCCGTGCCGCCGCCGCGATCGCCGCCGCCCGCTCCGCCCTCGGCAAGCCCTACGTCTGGGGTGCCAACGGCCCCTCCGGCTTCGACTGCTCGGGCCTGATGCAGTGGTCCTACGCCCACGCCGGGATCCACCTCCCGCGCACCTCGCAGGAGCAGCGCTACGCCGGCCACCAGGTCCCGCTCTCCCAGGTGCAACCCGGTGACCTGGTCGTCTACCGCTCCGACGCCAGCCATGTGGGCATGTACGTCGGCAACGGCCAGGTCATCCACGCCCCCTACCCCGGCGCCCCGGTCCGCTACGACCCGGTCGGAATGATGCCGGTCTCCTCCGTCACCCGGCCCTGACTTCCGGGCTCCTGCCCTTACGATCGGAAAGTGGCTGGTCGTGGACGGGTGTGGCGCTCAGGAGCGGTGGGGCTGTGTCTGCTGCTCCTGCCGCTGACCGGATGCGGCGGCGGGCAGTCGCCGACCGGCACGGCGATGGCCGAGGTGCAGCAGGTCCTGGACCGCCGCTCGGCCGCGGTCCTCGGCCACGACGAGCAGGCGTACGCCGAGACCGGTACCCGGAGTCCGTACGCCGACCTGCGGGCCGTACCGCTCGCCGCCTGGAGCTACCGGCTCACCGCCCTGCACCCCGACGGCGCCGGAGCCACCGCCGACGCACAGCTCAGCTACCGGATACAGGGGTACGACAAGGCACCGGTGACGACGGACCGGGCACTGACCCTCAGCCGCACGGCCGACGGACAGTGGTATGTCACATACGACAAGCCCGCCAGGAAGTCCGGACAGCAGCTCTGGGACCAGGGCAAGGTGACCGCCGTCAAGACCGCCCACGCCCTCGTCCTCGGCGTCGGCCAGTCCACGGCCACGCTGCGCGACTACGCCCGGCTCGCCGACACCGCCGTCCCCGAGGTCTCCAAGGCCTGGGGCACGGGCTGGACACAGCGGGTGGTCCTGCTGGTACCCGGTTCGCTGAACGGCATGGCGGGCCTGCTGGGCGCCCCCGCCTCCAACTACAAGGGCATCGCCGCCGTGACCACCGGCGAGGCGGGAGGCGCCGGCCAGGCACCCGCGGACCGGGTCATCCTCAACCCGGAGGCGTACGCGATCCTCGGTACGGTCGGCAGACAGGTCGTCCTCACCCACGAGACGACGCACGTGGCCACCCGCGCCCACACCACGGCCGCCACCCCCCTCTGGCTCTCCGAGGGCTACGCCGACTGGATCGGCTACCTCGGCACCGGCCGCACGCCCACCGAGGTGGCTCCCGAGCTCGCCCGCGCCGTCGAGGCCGGGGACACCCCCGAAGGCCTGCCCGCCGATGAGGACTTCGGCTTCACCGACGACCCCACCAGACTGGCCCAGGCCTACGAGGGCGGCTGGCTGGCCTGCCGGATGATCGCCGCCCACTGGGGCAAGGACGGACTCGGCGCCTTCTACCGCGCCGTCGGCGCCCACACGTCACGCACGGGCGCCGTGGAGGACGCCCTGAGGACACAACTCGGCACGACCCTCCCGGCCTTCACCGCCCGCTGGCGCGACTACGTGCGGGCTCAGCTGGGCGGCTGAGTCAGCGACTGCAGTGCGCGGCGGCGGGGGTGCTCGCGGCCCGTGCTCAGGAGGACACCGGGGTCCCCTTCGCCCGGGCCGACTGAGAGGGGAAGGGGGCGGCGGTGTCCCCGGTCACCGTGGAGCGCCACAGGGCGCGGGCCGCCGTGACCGTGGCCGCCACCAGCAGGCCGTTGCGCAGGAGGAGCAGGGTGATGCCGTACCAGTCGCTGACCACGACGTGCGAGAAGCCGACCGGGAACTCCAGGACGGTCACGAAGGCCGCCAGCAGGAGCAGGACGGCCGGGAGGGTCATCCGGCTGGCGCGGAAGCAGAGGCAGACGGCGGCCAGGCCCACCAGCCACACCATGTACTGGGGGCTGATCACCCGGCTGGTGACCGTGAACATCAGCACGGCGGTGAAGGCCGCGTCCGCGAGCGTGTGGGAGCGGAAGCGGACCGCCGACAGCCGCCACAGCAGCAGCCAGCCGAAGGCGAGCACGGTGAGCAGCAGCGCCGCCGTGCTCACCGCCTTCACGTGCGGGCCGAGGAATTCGATCGAGCCGTAGTTGAGCAGCACCTCGCCGTGCCAGCCGAAGTGCCGGGCGACGTGGAGGACCAGCGCGCCGAGGGACTCCACCTCGGTGCCCCGGTCCCGCTGGAAGGTCAGGAACGAGAACGCGCCCGGCATGGCCACTGCGAACAGGGTGCCGACCGCGCCCGCCGTGACGGCCGCGGCCCCCCAGGCCCGCCGCCGTACGGCCCCCACGAGGAGCAGCGCCGGCCACACCTTGACCATCGCGCCGAAGCCCGCCAGCGCGCCCATGAGCCGGGGGTGCCGGGCGCCGGCGAGCAGCGCGGCGACGGCGACGGCGGTGACCATCAGGTCGTAGCGGGCGTAGACGGTCGGGCCGAGCAGCGGGACGCCCAGCACCCAGACCCAGGCACCGCGCAGGGTACGGCCGGGGCGCGGGCCGGTGTAGAGGAGGAGGGCGAGGACCACCAGGTCGGCCAGGCAGGCCAGGACGAAGAAGGCGGTCGGGTAGTCCAGGAAGGGAAGGAGGCCGGGGGAGAGGATCGCCAGGGCGGCGGCCGGCGGGTACTGCCAGGTGACGTCGTCCAGGGGAAACGTTCCGTGCCGCAGGACCTCGTACCAGCCCTGGTAGATCACGGAGACGTCGCTGGTGACGTCCGCGCCGGGGAAGACGAACACCTTCAGCACGAAAAGCAGCAGCACCAGCCGGGTGGCACCCCACGTGACCAGCAACAACGCCAGGGCACGCCGCACGCCCGTCCTGTCCACCTGAGCCCCTGTCCGTCGGCATCGCCGTGTCGAGTGGGCCACATGATCTCCCGGCGTCCTGTGCGGGGGCCATGAAGCACGGCCGGACACCCTGTGCGGGTAGGGTCGGCGCCGATGAACAAGACCCTCGTCGTGACCAATGACTTCCCGCCCCGGCCCGGCGGTATCCAGGCCTTCCTGCACAACATGGCGCTGCGTCTGGACCCCGAGCGCCTGGTCGTCCACGCGTCCACCTGGAAGCGGGGCCGGGAGGGCGCCGAGGCCACCGCCGCGTTCGACGCGGAGCAGCCCTTCACCGTCGTGCGCGACCGTACGACGATGCTGCTGCCGACGCCGGGGGCGACCCGGACTGCGGTCGGGCTGCTGCGGGAGCACGGCTGCACGTCGGTGTGGTTCGGGGCGGCGGCTCCGCTGGGGCTGATGGCGCCGGCGCTGCGGAAGGCGGGCGCCGAGCGGCTGGTCGCCACCACCCACGGGCACGAGGCCGGCTGGGCCCAGCTGCCCGCCGCGCGGCGGCTGCTCCGGCGGATCGGGGACGCGACCGACACGATCACCTATCTCGGCGAGTACACGCGGTCCCGGATCGCCGGCGCGCTCAGCGCGGAGGCCGCGGGGCGGATGGTGCAGCTGCCGCCGGGGGTGGACGAGAAGACCTTCCACCCCGGGTCGGGGGGTGCCGAGGTGCGGGCGCGACTGGGGCTGAGCGAGCGGCCGGTGGTCGTGTGCGTGTCGCGGCTGGTGCCGCGCAAGGGGCAGGACACGCTGATCCTCGCGATGCCGCTGATCCTGGCCGCCGAGCCGGACGCGGTGCTGCTGATCGTGGGCGGGGGGCCGTACGAGAAGGAGCTGCGGCGGCTCGCGAAGGAGACCGGCGTCGAGGCCTCCGTGCGTTTCACGGGCGCCGTGCCGTGGGCGGAGCTGCCCGCGCACTACGGCGCCGGCGACGTGTTCGCCATGCCGTGCCGGACCCGGCGGGGCGGGCTGGACGTGGAGGGGCTCGGGATCGTGTACCTGGAGGCCTCGGCGACCGGGCTGCCGGTGGTGGCCGGGGACTCGGGCGGGGCGCCGGACGCGGTCCTCGACGGGGAGACCGGGTGGGTGGTGCGGGGCGGCTCCCCCGAGGAGGCCGCCGAGCGCATCGTGGCGCTCCTGGGGGAC
Organism: Streptomyces sp. NPDC104761; assembly: GCF_055583445.1. NCBI lineage: Bacteria > Bacillati > Actinomycetota > Actinomycetes > Kitasatosporales > Streptomycetaceae > Streptomyces > Streptomyces sp. NPDC104761. The sequence continues at coordinate 258,947 of NZ_JBVJNZ010000003.1, forward strand.
GCCGAGCTGCGGCAGCGGATGGGGGAGCGCGGGCGGCGGTGGGTCGAGGAGAAGTGGCGCTGGGATCTCCTTGCGGAGCGGCTGAAGGAGTTGCTGTAGCGGGTGGGGCCGTGCCGCGTCCGCGAGTGCGTCCTGACTGGTCGCGCCCACGCGGCGGTAGCCGCATGCCACATACGGCCCCGTGCCCCTTCGCGGGCGCGCTGTCACTAACTGCGTCGCAAGGCTAGGCGGAACCGGAAAATCCGCACATGCTGCGCGCATGACAGCAAAACTGATGCAGCGTCAGCTGACGAGACGTCACATTCTGGGCATGATCGCCCTCCAGACCGCCGCGGCGGCCGGTCTCACCCGGGTCGGGCTCCAGACGGCGCAGGCCGCCGAGGAAGCGGCCGACGTCGACAACGCGCCCGCGATCGTGGTCGGTTCGGGGTACGGCGGGGCCGTGGCCGCGCTCCGGCTCGGGCAGGCCGGGGTCCGGACCCTCATGATCGAGATGGGGCAGCTGTGGAACACGGCCGGCTCCGACGGCAAGATCTTCTGCTCCACCGCCGCCCCCGACAAGCGCTCCATGTGGTTCAAGACCCGCACCGAGGCCCCGCTCGCCACCTTCCTCTGGCTGGACGTCGTCAACAAGGACATCGACTCCTACGCGGGCGTCCTCGACCGGGTGCACTTCGACAACATGTCCGTGTACGTGGGACGCGGTGTCGGCGGCGGGTCGCTGGTCAACGGGGGGATGGCGGTCACCCCGCTCCAGTCGTACTTCACCGAGCAGTTCCCGACCGTGGACGCGACCGCGATGTACGGCACGTACTTCCCGCGCGCCCGCGCCATGCTGGGCGTCAACACCGTCGACGCCACCTGGTTCGAGTCGACCGAGTGGTACCAGTTCACCCGGACGTCCAGGAAGGCCGCCGCCAACACCGGGCTCAGGACCACCTTCGTACCCAACGTCTACGACTTCGGCTACATGCAGCAGGAGGCCGCCGGTACCGCCACCAGGTCCGCCCTCGCCCAGGAGGTCATCTACGGCAACAACCACGGCAAGAAGAGCCTCGACAAGACCTACCTGGCCGCCGCCCTCGGCACCGGGAACGTCACCATCCACACCCTGGAGAAGGTGAAGGCCGTCACCAGGGCGAGCGACGGGTCGTACGTGCTGAGCGTGGACCGGATCGACACGAGCGGGAACGTCGTCGAGACCAAGCAGTACAGCTGTACCCATCTGTTCCTGGGGGGCGGCAGTCTCGGGACCACCGAACTGCTCGTCCGGGCCCGGGACACCGGGGCGCTGCCCGCGCTCGACTCCAGTGTGGGCGCGGGCTGGAGCACCAACGGCAACACCATGCTGGGGCGCGCGAACCACATCTGGGACACCACCGGCGCCAACCAGGCGACCATGCCGGTCATGGGCATCGACGACTGGGCCAACACCGCCAACCCGGTCTTCGCGGAGATCGCCCCGCTGCCCATCGGGTTCGAGACCTGGGTGAGCCTGTACCTGGCGATCACCAAGAACCCGCAACGGGCCTCGTTCACCTACGACGCGGCGAGCGACGGGGTGAAACTGGGCTGGACCGCGGCGCAGAGCGCGGTCTCGGTGGCCATGGCGAAGAAACTGTTCGACCGGATCAACCTGGCCAACGCCACGATCTACCGCTACGACCTGTTCGGCTCGGCCGGCAAGGTGTTCGCGGACGACTTCTGCTACCACCCACTGGGCGGCTGCGTGCTGGGCAAGGCCACCGACGACTACGGGCGGGTGAAGGGGTATTCGAGGCTGTACGTCACGGACGGCTCGCTGGTGCCCGGGAACATCGGCGTGAACCCGTTCGTCACCATCACCGCGCTCGCCGAGCGGGCCATGGAACGGGTTCTCGCCGAGGACTTCTGAGCAACCCCGAGCGGCCCGCTACTTCTGGTAGATGGCCTCGATCTCGTCCGCGTAGTCCTTCGCCACCACGTTGCGCTTGAGCTTCAGGGACGGCGTCAGGTGGCCCGACTCCTCCGAGAACTGGGAGGACAGAATGCGGAACTTCCGCACCGATTCCGCCTTCGACACCGCGGCGTTGCCGTCGTCGACGGCGTCCTGGATCGCAGCGATCAGATCCGGGTCGTCGCGCAGCGACGCCGCGGTGGCACCCACCGGCTTGCCGTGCTCGGCCGCCCAGCGGCCCAGGAACTCCTCGTCGATGGTGACCAGCGCGCCCACGAACGGCCGCCCGTCACCCACCACCATGCACTCCGCGACCAGCGCGTGCGCACGGATCCGGTCCTCGATCACGGCCGGGGCGACGTTCTTGCCGCCCGCGGTGACGATGATCTCCTTCTTGCGGCCGGTGATCCTGAGGTAGCCGTCCTCGTCCAGGGTGCCGATGTCCCCGGTGTGGAACCAGCCGTCGGCCAGCGCCTCGGCGGTCGCGGCCGGGTTGTTCCAGTACTCCTTGAACAGGTGCTCGCCGTGCAGCAGCACCTCCCCGTCGTCCGCGATGCGGACCACCGAGCCGGGCAGCGGCTGCCCGACCGTGCCGATCTTGGTGCGGTCCCAGGGGTTGAACGCGGTCGCCGCGCAGGACTCGGTCAGGCCGTAGCCCTCCAGGACCGTGAAGCCGATGCCGCGGAAGAAGTGGCCGAGCCGCTCGCCGAGCGGGGCGCCGCCGGAGATCGCGTACTCGCCCCGGCCGCCGAGCACCGCGCGCAGCTTGCTGTAGACGAGCTTGTCGAAGGTCTTGTGCTTGATCTTCAGGCCGAGCGCCGGGCCGGACGGCGTGTCCAGCGCCTTGCTGTACGCGATGGCGGTGTCCGCGGCCTTGTCGAAGATCTTGCCCTTGCCGTCCGCCTGCGCCTTGGCGCGCGCCGAGTTGTAGACCTTCTCGAAGACGCGCGGGACGCCGAGGATCAGCGTCGGCCGGAAGGCGGCCAGTTCGTCGGTGAGGTTCTTGATGTCCGGGACGCAGCCCAGCTTGATCGGCGCCATCATCGGGGCGATCTGGACGAGGCGGCCGAAGACGTGCGCGAGCGGGAGGAAGAGGAGGACGGAACACTCGCCGGTGCGGAACAGGGGGCGCAGCCGCTCCACGATGTTCCCGCACTCCGCGAAGAAGGCGCGGTGGGTGAGGACGCAGCCCTTGGGGCGGCCGGTCGTACCGCTCGTGTAGACGATCGTCGCCGGGTCGTCCGCCTTCGCCTGCGAGCTGCGCTCGTCGACCGTGGCGTCGGTGACGCCCTGGCCGAGTCTGCCGAGCTCCTCCAGGGCACCGGCCTCGATCTGCCAGACGTGCTTGAGGGCGGGCAGCGTCTCGCGCACCGACTCGACGGCTGCCGTGTGGCCGTCCAGTTCGACGATGCAGGCGGTCGCCCCGGAGTCGCTGAGGATCCACTGCACCTGCTCCGGCGAGCTGGTCTCGTACACCGGCACGGTGACCGCGCCGGCGCTCCAGATCGCGAAGTCGAGGAGCGTCCACTCGTAGCGGGTGCGGGACATCAGGCCGACCCGGTCGCCCGGCTGGATGCCGGAGGCGATGAGGCCCTTGGCCGCCGCGTGCACCTCGGCCAGGAAGGCGGCGGCGGTCACGTCCTGCCAGACACCTCCGACCTTGCGGGCCATCACGGCTGCGTTCGGATGCTGCGCGGCGTTTCTGCGGACGATGTCGGTCAGATTGCCGTCCGCGGGGACCTCGTACAAAGCCGGAAGGCTGAACTCGCGCAAGACTGCTGCTCCTCATAGGGCGCCGACGCCACGACGTTGTGCGATGCGACGGTGCGGTCCAAGGCTCGGGCAGGTGCTCAGGGCTTCGCCACGGGCTGGAAGATCCGTTGGTTGAATACCTGAGCACGACTGGACTGCCCGGACGTTACCCGCCGGTATGGCTTCTTCGACAGGGGGGTCCGGCGAGATGTTCGGTGCGTCACACAGTTTGGTGTTCCTCCGCGTACGGTAGTCCACGGCTTTAGTGACTGACCAGTAACCGCGGGCCCGGCCATCGCCTGTTCACGTTTGCCGCACAGGCCTACGCTTGATCACCATGGCAGCCACACCCTCCGGCATCCGAAGGACCCGCGTCCACGTGGTCAGTGACGTGCACGGCAACGCCCGTGACCTGGCCCGGGCCGGCGACGGCGCGGACGCCCTGATCTGTCTCGGCGACCTGGTCCTCTTCCTCGACTACGCCGACCACTCCCGCGGCATCTTCCCCGACCTGTTCGGCGTCGAGAACGCCGACCGTCTCGTCGAACTCCGCACCGCCCGCCGCTTCGAGGAGGCCAGGGAACTCGGTGCCCGGCTGTGGGGCGGGATCGCCATGGACCGGGCCACGGCGATCGAGAAGGCGGTGCGCAAGCAGTACGCCGAGATGTTCGCGGCGTTCCCGACGCCGACGTACGCGACGTACGGCAATGTCGACATGCCGGCGCTGTGGCGGGAGTACGCCGCTCCGGGGACGACGGTCCTCGACGGCGAGCGGGTGGAGATCGGCGGGTGGGTCTTCGGCTTCGTCGGCGGCGGCCTGCGCACCCCCATGCGCACCCCCTACGAGATCTCCGACGAGGAGTACGCGGCGAAGATCGAGGCGCTCGGCGAGGTCGACGTGCTCTGCACGCACATCCCGCCGGAGGTGCCGGAGTTGGTGTACGACACGGTGGCGCGCCGTTTCGAACGGGGCAGCCGGGCGCTGCTGGACGCCATCCGCCGCACCCGGCCCCGGTATTCGCTCTTCGGGCACGTCCACCAGCCGCTCGTGAAGCGGATGCGGATCGGGGCCACCGAGTGCGTGAACGTCGGGCACTTCGCCGGGACCGGCAGGCCCTGGGCGCTGGAATGGTGACCACCCCGGACAGGGGGTGAAGTCGGCTGGTCGGACGCGCGGTAGCCTTCACGCGGCACGCGTGTGCGCACGCCCGCGCACGCCGACCCCCTTTACCGGTCCCACCGGTCCCACCGGCCCGCATCTGGAGGAGCCACGGCGATGGCGGAACACACCAGCTCGAACATCACGATCGAGGCGGCCCCGGCCGACGTCATGGCGGTCATCGCCGACTTCGGGCGTTACCCGGACTGGACCGGCGAAGTGAAGGAGGCGGAGGTCCTGAAGACCGACGCCCAGGGCCGTGCCGAGCAGGTCCGCCTGGTCATGGACGCCGGTGCGATCAAGGACGACCAGGTCCTCGGGTACACCTGGACCGGCGACAACGAGGTCTCCTGGACGCTCGTGAAGTCCCAGATGCTCCGCTCCCTGGACGGCTCGTACCTGCTGAAGCCGGCGGGCGCGGGCTCGACCGAGGTCACGTACTCGCTGACCGTCGACGTCAAGATCCCGATGCTCGGAATGATCAAGCGCAAGGCGGAGAAGGTCATCATCGACCGGGCGCTGGCGGGGCTGAAGAAGAGGGTCGAGTCGGGAGAGAAGTGAGGCAGGGACGCGTCGCGGGGGTACGCGCAGGACGCCGGGTGCGGGTAGGCGGTGGCTGATCGCGCAGTCGGTTACGGTTCACCCTCATGCGCACCCTCCTGATCACCGGCCCCGGCGGCGGCGGCCGTACGACCGTCGCCGCGGCCACCGCCCTGCGCGCCGCGGCCGGGGGCACCCCGACCCTCGTCCTGAGCGCCGACCGCACGGACACCCTCGGTGCCGCCCTGGGCACGGCGACAGGACCGGAGCCCACCCGCGTCACTCCCACCCTCACCGCCTGGCGCCCCGACGCCGCCGCCCGCTTCCGCGAGGACCTCACCGCATTCCAGACCCGCGCCGCGAACGTCCTCGACCTGCTCGGCGCCTCCCGTCTGGACGCCGAGGAGCTCACCCCCCTGCCCGGCGCCGAGGAACTCTCCTTCCTCCGCGCCCTGCGCGACGCCGCCCTCTGCGAGCGCTACGAACTGCTCGTCGTCGACCTGCCGCCCGCCCCGCAGGCGCTCGCCCTCCTCTCCCTGCCCGAGGAGCTCCGCCGCTACCTGCGCCGCCTGCTCCCGCCCGAACGGCAGGCGGCCCGCGCCCTGCGCCCCGTCCTCGGCCGTCTCGCCGGCGTGCCCATGCCCGCCGACTGGCTCTACGAGACCGCGGCCCGCTGGGACAGCGAGCTGGCCGCCGTGGAGGCCGTCCTCGCCGACCGTGACACCGCCGTACGCCTGGTCGCCGAACCCGGCCCGGCCGGCGCCGACGCCGTCCGCACCGCCCGCCTCGGCCTCGCCCTGCGCGGCCTGCCCGCCACGAACCTGGTCGCCAACCGCGTGCTGCCCGACGCCACCCCGCTGCACGCCCTCGTCGCCCAGCAGCGCAAGGCCCTCGGGGAGTGGGGGGAGGCGTACGACGTCACCGAGGTCGCCCACCTCGGGCACGACCCGCGCGGCGCCGACGACCTCGCCGTGCTCGCCGTGCCCGGTGTCAACACCGTGCCCGCCCCGGTCGGGTGGCCGGTCGCCGACCGGCTCGAGACGGACGGCGTCCTCGTCTGGCACATCCCGCTGCCCGGCGCGATACGGGACGACCTCGACCTCGTCCGGCGCGGCGACGAGCTCGTGATCACCGTGGGCGGCTTCCGCCGGATCGTCGCCCTGCCGTCGGCCCTGCGCCGCTGCACCGTCGCCGGGGCCGCCCTGCGCGACGGCGAGCTGCGGCTGCGGTTCACGCCGGACCCGGAGCTGTGGCCGCGCTGACGGTGAAACCGGTACGCCCGTTCGGGTAACGTCGTAGAGACGAACCGTAGTCAGGAGTCCGTCATGAGCGAAGAGCGCCCCGCAGCCGACGCCTCCGAGGCCGCGGACGAGGTACGGGCGACGGACGACGACGCCTGGGCCACCGCCTGCGCCGAGGACCTGGAGGCGGAGAAGGCCCGCCGCCGCGCCCAGTACGGCCCGCCCCCCGGGTCGGCCGCCGAGGAACTGCGCAGACTCGTCGACGCCGTCGCCGACAAGCTCTCCGGCCTCCAGACCCCGCTGCTCGGCGCGGTCGCAGGACCCGCCGCCCAGCAGGTGGTCCGGCAGGTCGTCCAGCAGGCGAAGAACGCCGTCGAGCCCGTCATAGAGCGCAACCCGGACGTCTTCGACCACCTGGCCGCGGCCGGCAGCGAGCTCCTCGCCGCCTACCGCTCCGCGGTCCAGGCCCAGGAGACCCGCTGGACCGCCGGCCGCCCCGACAAGGGCGACGACGACGGCCCGGGCGAACGCATCGATCTCGACTGACAGCGCGAGGGGGTACCCCACCGTCACCGCCCGGCCCGCCCTCCGGGCGGACGACGGGAGCCCGACGGCAGGGCCTCGGGTACGGTTGGCCGTAGCGGGGCTCGACCGAAACTGAGGGATTCATGGGACTCACCATCGGCGTCGACATCGGCGGCACGAAGATCGCGGCCGGCGTGGTCGATGAGGAAGGCAACATCCTCTCGACCCACAAGGTGCCGACCCCGGGCACGCCCGAGGGCATCGTGGACGCCATTGCTTCCGCCGTAGAGGGCGCCCGCGCCGGGCACGAGATCGTCGGCGTGGGCATCGGAGCCGCCGGTTACGTGAACCGGCAGCGCTCCACGGTCTACTTCGCGCCCAACATCGACTGGCGCCAGGAGCCGTTGAAGGACGAGGTCGAGGCCCGCGTCGGCCTCCCCGTGGTGGTGGAGAACGACGCCAACGCCGCCGCCTGGGGCGAGTACAAGTTCGGTGCCGGCAAGGGCCACCGCAACGTCATCTGCATCACCCTCGGCACCGGCCTCGGCGGCGGCATCATCATCGGCAACAAGCTGCGCCGCGGACACTTCGGCGTCGCCGCCGAGTTCGGGCACATCCGGATGGTCCCGGACGGCCTGCTGTGCGGCTGCGGCTCGCAGGGCTGCTGGGAGCAGTACGCCTCCGGCCGCGCGCTGGTCAGGTACGCCAAGCAGCGCGCCAACGCCACCCCCGAGAACGCCGAGGTGCTTCTCGCCCTCGGCGACGGCACCCCCGACGGCATCGAGGGCAAGCACATCTCCGTGGCCGCCCGCCAGGGCGACCCGGTGGCCGTCGACTCCTACCGCGAGCTCGCCCGCTGGGCCGGCGCAGGCCTCGCCGACCTGGCCTCCCTTTTCGACCCCTCCGCGTTCATCGTCGGCGGCGGCCTCTCGGACGAGGGCGAACTGGTCCTCGACCCGATCCGCAAGTCCTACAAGCGCTGGCTGGTGGGCGGCAACTGGCGCCCGGTGGCCGAGGTCATCGCGGCCCAGCTGGGCAACGAGGCCGGCCTGGTCGGCGCGGCCGACCTGGCGAGAGAGCCCGACCCGATCATGTAACGTCCTGGACCTCCCGGGATGCGGCAACCGCAACTCCCCAGGGGCGCGGGGAACTGCGCGACAAGCCACACACAGCCGGCAGTCGCGTACGCACCCCGCGCCCCGCCCCAGTAGGCGCACGGCCCTGCGACCCGGCGTACATTGATCACCATGGCGTCGCTCCCCAAGTCCCACACAGAGCCCGACGGTTCCGCGGTCGTCCGCGTCCTCAGCTACAACATCCGCTCCATGCGGGACGACACCGACGCCCTCGCCCGCGTCATCAGGGCCTGCGCCCCCGACCTGGTCCTGGTCCAGGAGGCCCCCCGCTTCTTCCGCTGGCGCAAGAAGCTCGCCCGCCTGGCCTCCGCCTCCGAGCTGGTGATCCTCACCGGGGGCGGCACGGCGGCCGGTCCCGCGATCCTCTGCGACCTCCGCGCCACCGTCGAGCGCACCGAGGACGTCCTCCTCCCCCTCACCCCCGGCCTGCACCGCCGCGGCCTCGCGACCGCCGTCGTCCGCATCGGCGGCGTCCGCCTCGGCGTCACCAGCTTCCACCTCAGCCTCCAGCAGGACGAGCGCTACGAGCAGGGCGGCATGCTCCTCGACCGGGTCGCCGGCCTGGGCGTGGAGCACGCCATCGCCGGCGGCGACCTCAACGACCGCCCCGACGGCCGCACCTTCCGCCGCCTGGCCGACGCCTACCAGGACTGCCGTACCGCGGCTCCCTGGGGCGGCGAGTGCACCTCCGGGTCCACCGACCCGCACCAGCGCATCGACGCGATCTTCGCGACGAAGGGCATCGAGGTGCTCGGCTGCGGCGTCCCCGAGCGCCTGCCCGGGGTGACCGGGGCAGACCTGAGGGCGGCCACGGACCATCTTCCGGTCCTGGCCGCCCTCAGAATTCCGGCAGCGTCCTAGGGCCTGTCTGACAATTCCCGTCGTCGCCCGGAGGGCGGCCTCGCGGCGTCAGGTGCGTGCTCTCGGTGTGCCGGGCCCTGGCCCACGTACTGGACGTACTTGGGTCAGGGCCCGGTGCGGCGAGAGTGCGTGCATGGCGTCGTGAGGCAGGCGGGAATTGTCAGACAGGCCCTAGCGGGCGCGACGCCTCAGACCACGGCGCCCCGGCCCGGGTCCCCGTCGTCCTCGTCGTCCGTCTTCATTCGGGTCACCAGCGTGACGAACCCGCCGAGGAAGCCGCCGATGCCCAGCGTCGCCAGCCACCAGGTCATGTCCCAGCCCAGCAGCACCGCGAGCAGCAGCAGGAGCGGCCCGCCCACCACGCCCAGCCAGGCGAACTTGGCCGTGGCGTCGGCCTCCGGCAGCGGCGGCGGCTCGGGCGGCACGAAGTGCCCCTCGTCGTCCTCGTCGAAGTCGTCCTCGGACGGCTCCGGCGCCGTGTAGTCACGCGGGCCGCTCACCCCGGGCGCGAAGGAGACCGAGCTGCCCAGCGGCTGCACGGGCCGCTGCTCCCCGGCCGCCCCGGCCCCCGTCCCGGCGGGCTCGGCGTCCGCCTCGGTCTCGTCCTCGTCGTCCATCGCGGGCAGCGCGAGATCCTTCACCGGCTTGAAGGGTGCCGTGCCCGGCGGGTCCGGCGGCTCGTCGCCGTACCCCGCGACGATCGCCGCCCAGGCGGCCTCCTCGTCGAAGGGCACCCCCGTCTCGTCCGGCTCGCGGTCCTCGCGGTCGGAGTCGTGCTCAGCCAACTGCGGCCGTCCCTTCCTTGCCGACACTGGGTGCGAGCCGTCCGATGAAGGCGAGGCTCTCCTCGAAGATCCGGTCCGCGTCATGGTCCAACGTCGCGACGTGGTAACTCTGTTCCAGCACGACTTCCGTTACGTCCGTGGAGGACACCCGGCTCAGGATGCGGGCGGAATCCACCGCCGGGACCACATGGTCCTCGACGCTGCGCAGGAGCAGCAGCGGCTGGGTCACCTGCGGCAGCTCCTTGTCCACCTGGCGGAAGAAGTTCCGCAGCGAGTGCGCGCTGTGCAGCGGCACCCGGTCGTACCCCACCTCGGCGGCACCCGGCCTGGCGATGTCGCTGGCGATGCCCCTCGTCGTGCGCACGAGATGCCGGGCCACCGGAAGGGCGTACGCCGACAGGCCGTGCACCTTGTTCGCCGGGTTGACGATCACCACGCCGTCCACACCCGTCCCGTTCCTCGCGGCCAGCCGCAGGGCCAGCGCGCCGCCCATGGACAGGCCCGCCACGAACACCTGGGAGCAGCGCTCGCGCAGCAGCCGCAGCTCGCGGTCCACCTCCGCGTACCAGTCCTGCCAGCCGGTGACCGCCATGTCCTCCCAGCGCGTGCCGTGCCCGGGCAGCAGGGGCAGGGACACGGTCAGGCCGTGTGCCGCATGGTGTTCCGCCCAGGGGCGCAGCGACTGGGGCGAGCCGGTGAAACCGTGGCAGAGGAGGACGCCGGCCTCCCCGCCGGCATGGCGGTACGGCTCGGCTCCGGGGAGAACCGGCACCTTCGGTCTCCAATTCATTTCGAGTTCGTTCGAGGATGCGGAACTGCGGGAGCCGTGGACGACGACTCCAGTTGTGCTTCACCGTACGCGACGGCACTGACACCGACCAGGGTCGTCGGGCCCATTCCCGGCGCTCCGGGTTAAGGTCTGATCGACGGAAACAGGAGGCACTCGGTTGTTGTACGGCGCGATGAAGGTCGCTATCGGGGGACCGCTGAAGGTCACCTTCAGGCCCTGGGTGGAGGGCCTGGAGAACGTCCCGGCCGAAGGCCCGGCGATCCTGGCCAGTAACCACCTGTCCTTCTCGGACTCGTTCTTCCTGCCCGCGGTGCTGGACCGCAAGGTCACCTTCATCGCGAAGGCCGAGTACTTCACCACGCCCGGTGTGAAGGGCCGCCTCACCGCGGCCTTCTTCAAGGGCGTCGGCCAGCTCCCGGTGGACCGCTCCGGCGCGCGCGGCGCCGGCGAGGCGGCGGTGCAGAGCGGCATAGACGTGCTCAAGCGCGGGGAGCTGTTCGGCATCTACCCGGAGGGCACCCGCTCGCCCGACGGCCGTCTCTACCGGGGCAAGCCCGGCGGCCTCGCGCGCGTGGCGCTCGCGACCGGCGCCCCGGTCGTCCCGGTCGCCATGATCGACACGGAGAAGATCCAGCCGCCGGGGCAGGTGATGCCCAAGCTGATGCGGCCGGGCATCCGGATCGGCAAGCCGCTGGACTTCAGCCGCTACCAGGGCATGGAACACGACCGGTTCGTGCTGCGCGCGGTGACCGACGAGGTCATGTACGAGATCATGAAACTCTCCGGCCAGGAGTACGTGGACATCTACGCGACGGCCGCCAAGCGGCAGATCGCGGAGGCCGCCAAGGCCGAGAAGGACGCGGCGAAGGCCGAGAAGAAGGCCGCCGAGTCCTAGACCGGCGGCAGGGGGCCCGCGGCCGGGGGGACCGGCGGCCGGGGAGGGCAGGGGGGACCGGGGGACATGAGCAAGCGGGAACGCGTCGTACGGATGTCGGTCGAGCAGCCGCTGTGGCGCGCCCTCACCGGCTACCGCGTACTGACCCTGCTGTACGCCATCGGCCTGTTCGCCTCCGCCTACGACGACTACGACCGCGCGGGCGTCGCCATCGCCTACTACGCCGTCCTGACCGTCTGGACCCTGGCGACCCTGCCCCGCGTGCAGAACGCGGCGGCCTGCACCAAGCGCTTCCTCGCCGTCGACCTCGCCGTCGCGCTCACCGGCATCGTGCTGACCCCCTGGGTGGTCACCCAGGGCCACATCGACCGCGGCGGCCCGACCCTGCCGTCGATCTGGACCGCCGGCTCGGTCCTCGCCTACGCCCTCAAGGGCGGCTGGCGCTGGGCCGCGTTCGCCTCCACGCCGGTCGCCGCGGCCAACCTGATCGAGCGCGGCCACCCGGCCCGCGACACCGTCCACAACGTGATCCTGGTCTGGGTCGCCTCCATCGCCATCGGGTACGTCGTCGAGGTCGCCCGCGCCTCCGAGCGCACCCTCGCCCGCGCCCTGGAGATCGAGGCGGCGACCCGGGAACGGGAGCGGCTCGCCCGGGACATCCACGACGGCGTGCTCCAGGTGCTCGCCATGGTGCAGCGCCGCGGCACGGTCCTCGGCGGCGAGGCGGCCGAACTCGGGCGGCTCGCCGGGGAGCAGGAGGTGGCCCTGCGGACGCTGGTCTCCGGCGGCCTGGTGCCGCCCTCGCGGCTTTCCGAGGACGAGGCCGAGGGCGCCGTCGTACGCCTGGTCGAGGAGCCGGACGACGGCGGGCCCGTCGACCTGCGCACGCTGCTCTCGCGGTATGCCGGATCCCGGGTCGGCCTGGCCGAGCCCGGCGCTCCGGTGGAGCTGCCGCCGGGCGCCGCACGCGAGGTGGCGGCCGCCGTCGGCGCCGCCCTGGACAATGTGCGCAGGCACGCGGGCGAGGCGGCGCGGGCCTGGATCCTGGTCGAGGACGAGCCCGGCGAGGTCGTGGTGACCGTACGGGACGACGGCCCCGGCATCCCGGAGGGACGGCTGGCCCAGGCGGAGGGGGAGGGGCGGCTCGGGGTGGCCCAGTCGATCCGGGGGCGGCTGCGCGACCTGGGCGGCAGTGCCGAGCTGTTCTCGACTCCCGGGCAGGGCACCGAAGTCGAGCTGAAGGTACCGAAGGTCTCCCCGGGGAAGGCGGAGCGGCGATGAGCATCAAGGTCATGGTGGTCGACGACCACCCCATGTGGCGGGACGCGGTGGCCCGGGACCTGACCGAGTCCGGTTTCGAGGTGGTCGCCACCGCCGGGGACGGCGACCAGGCGGTGCGCCGCGCCAAGGCCGCCGCACCCGACGTCCTCGTCCTGGACCTCAACCTGCCGGCCAAGCCGGGCGTCCAGGTCTGCAAGGAACTCGTCGGCCACAACCCGGCGTTGCGGGTCCTGGTGCTCTCCGCGAGCGGGGAGCACGCCGACGTCCTGGAGGCGGTGAAGTCCGGCGCGACGGGTTACCTGCTGAAGTCGGCCTCGACGGAGGAACTCCTCGACGCGGTCCGCCGTACCGCCGTCGGCGACCCGGTGTTCACGCCGGGCCTCGCCGGCCTGGTCCTCGGCGAGTACCGCCGGCTGGCCTCCGAGCCCGCCCCGGAGGCGGACCCCGACCGGCCCGACGCGCCCCGGCTCACCGACCGCGAGACCGAGGTGCTGCGGCTGGTCGCCAAGGGCCTGAGCTACAAGCAGATCGCCGAGCGCCTGGTCATCTCCCACCGCACGGTCCAGAACCACGTGCAGAACACCCTCGGCAAGCTGCAGCTGCACAACAGGGTGGAGCTGGTGCGGTACGCGATAGAGGCGGGGCTCGACGACGACTGAGGCGGCTGATCTGATCTGATCTTCGGGCGGCGCGTAAACCAACCGCCCGACAATTCACCGGAATTGCCCTTCCGCGCCCATCCCTGTGTGAGCTGGATCACCATTAGCGTGAGTCCCACAGGCAACCGCGGCGAAGGGACATTTCCATGCGGGTCGGAGTACTGACCGGAGGCGGCGACTGCCCCGGGCTCAACGCCGTCATCCGGGGCATCGTCCGCAAGGGCGTGCAGGAGTACGGCTACGACTTCGTCGGCTTCCGGGACGGCTGGCGCGGGCCCCTCGAAGGCGACACCGTCCGCCTCGACATCCCCGCCGTACGCGGCATCCTGCCCCGCGGCGGCACCATCCTCGGCTCCTCGCGGACCAATCCGCTCAAGCAGGAGAACGGCATCCGCCGGATCAAGGACAACCTCGCCAAGCTGGAGGTCGACGCGCTGATCGCGATCGGCGGCGAGGACACCCTCGGCGTCGCCGCCCGTCTCACCGACGAGTACGGCGTGCCGGTCGTCGGCGTGCCGAAGACCATCGACAACGACCTGTCCGCCACCGACTACACCTTCGGCTTCGACACCGCGGTCGGCATCGCCACCGAGGCCATCGACCGGCTGCACACCACCGCCGAGTCCCACATGCGGGTCCTGGTCTGCGAGGTGATGGGCCGGCACGCCGGCTGGATCGCCATCCACTCGGGGCTCGCCGGCGGCGCCAACGTCATCCTCATCCCGGAACAGCGCTTCGACGTCGACCAGGTGTGCGCCTGGGTCACGTCCCGCTTCAAGGCGTCCTACGCCCCGATCGTGGTCGTCGCCGAGGGCGCCATGCCCAAGGACGGCGAGATGGTCCTCAAGGACGGCACGCTGGACTCCTTCGGGCACGTCCGGCTCTCCGGGGTCGGCGAGTGGCTGGCCAAGGAGATCGAGAAGCGCACCGGCAAGGAGGCCAGGACCACCGTCCTCGGGCACATCCAGCGCGGCGGCACGCCCAGCGCCTTCGACCGCTGGCTGGCCACCCGCTTCGGCCTGCACGCCGTCGACGCCGTCCGCGACGGGGACTTCGGCACGATGGTCGCGCTGCGCGGCACCGACATCGTCCGGGTCCCGATCGCGGAGGCCACGGCCAGGCTGAAGACCGTCGACCTGAAGCTGTACGAGGAGGTCGGGGTGTTCTTCGGCTGACCGCCGGCTTCTCCTGCTCGGCCCGCGCGCGCGGGCCGAGCTTCGACGCAACGGCTACGGCGGGACACCTGAGGGGCGCGGGGCTGTATTCGGTATGCGGCTCCGCCGCGTGGGCGCGACAAGCCCCCACGCCCGAAACTCAAGCCTGAACTGTTCCAGTGCCGCGCAGCTCTCCCACCAGCTCCCGCACGATCACCGCCCCGTTCAACGTGAGCACCGACTCGGGATGGAACTGCACCCCGGCGAACCCGGGGCCCCGCACCGCGTGCACCTCGCCGTTGTCCGCCCGGCTCACCTCGACGCCGTGCGCCGCCAGCTCCCGTGCCGCCTCGTCGTCGCAGCGGGCCACGAAGCTGTTGTAGAAGCCGACCGTCTCCGGCCGCCCGAACAGGTCCACGGTCGTCTGCGCCCCCTGGTAGGGGACCTCCTTGCGGACGAGCTCCAGCCCCAGCTCCGCCGCGATCAGCTCGTGCCCGAGGCAGACGCCCAGCACCCCGTGCCGGTGCTCCCGGATCGCGGCCGCCGTCAGCTCCCGCAGGATCCGCATCTTCGGATCGTCCAGGTCGGACGGGTCACCGGGCCCCGGGCCCAGCACCACCGGGCCCTGGTGCGCGAGCACGGCCGCCCGCAGCCCCGGCTCGTCGTAGCGCCGGACGGTGACATCGAGCCCGCCGGCCCGCAGCACGTGCCCGAGCATCGCCGTGAACGTGTCCTCGCCGTCCACCACGAGCGCGTGCCCCGCCGGCTCGCCGCTCCGCTCCTGCATTCGCAGCCAGAACGGCGCGAGCGAGGCGCGGCGCCCGTCCAGCGCGGCCCGCACCCGGGGGTCGTCGGCCAGCCGCGGGCCGGTCCGCTCGGCGCGCGGCCGTGACGGCCGTACCCCGAGGGCCGCCAGCACGCCCGCCGCCTTGGCATGCGTCTCGGCGACCTCGCTCGCCGGGTCCGAGCCGCGGACCAGGGTGGCGCCGACGGGGACCCGCAGCCGGCCGTCCGCGTCGATGTCCGCGGTGCGGATCAGGATGGGGGAGTCCAGGGTCTGGGCGCCGCCGGAGTCGCGGCCGAGCAGGGCCAGGGCACCCGCGTAGTAGCCGCGGCCGCCCACCTCGTGCCGCTCGATCACCCGGCAGGCGTTCTGCACCGGCGACCCCGTGACGGTCGCCGCGAACATGGTCTCCCTGAGGACCTCCCGCACGTCCAGCGAGGACCGCCCGCGCAGCTCGTACTCGGTGTGCGCGAGGTGCGCCATCTCCTTGAGCCGCGGCCCGACGACCACACCGCCCATGTCGCCCACCGTGCACATCATCTTGAGCTCCTCGTCGACGACCATCGACAGCTCCTCGATCTCCTTGCCGTCGGCGAGGAAACCGAGCAGGTGCTCGGGGGTGGGGCCCTCGGCGGGATAGCGGTACGTGCCGCTGATCGGGTTCATGACCACCGTGCCGCCGGACATCCGCACGTGCACCTCGGGGCTCGCGCCGACCAGCGTCCGGTCCCCGGTGTGCACGACGAACGTCCAGTACGCGCCGCGCTCGCCCTCCAGGAGCCGCCGGAACAGCGCCAGCGCGTCGGCGCGTCCGAAGCCCGGGATCTCGCCCTGGTACGTCCGCCGGATCACGAAGTTCGCGCCCTCGCCCCGGCCGATCTCCTCGCGCAGGACGCGGCCGACGATCTCGGCGTACGCGTCGTCCTCGACGTCGAAGGCGCCGGAGTCGACCTGGACGTCGTGGGAGGGGAGGGTGGCGAGGGCCTCGTCGAGTGGAATGTGACATACCACTGTCGGGGTCAGCACCAGCAGCGGTGTCCCGTCGTCCCGCACGTCGAACCCCCGCTCCCGGATCTGCCGGTACGGGATCAGGGCCAGCCCCTCCTCGGGCAGGTCGGCGAGACGGTCACGGGCGGTGACTGGGCCGAGCAGGAGCTCCACCGTGCTCTCGTCGTGGCCGGGGGTGCGGCGGCGGAGCAGGGCGAAGGGGCGGTCGTCGTCGAGCAGCTGGGTCAGGTCCATGGTTCCTCTGCCTGGGGGGCTGGTGAGGGAGGAACGACCCCGGGAACGCCGAAGGCCGCCCCTCCGGGCGGCCTTCGCGAAGTCTTGCGTACGCGCAGTCAGTGGGCCGCCGGAGAAGCGGTCCACCACCAGTTCTGGGTCGAATGCGCGAACATGCCGGAAACCCTACCCCACCGCGCACCCTGTCCACAGGACAATCGCAGCGTCTCACCAGTCGAGCCGGAGGAAAAATATGGCGACACGACCCCGTAATGTTTACGAGGTGACCGTGAACGCTAAGACCAGCCTCGGTGCTGGCAACACCTGGCGAAACCTGCCCGCGGCGCAGCAGCCCGAGTACCCCGACCCCGAGGCTCTGCGCAAGGTCGTTGCGGAGCTGGAGTCGTATCCGCCCCTCGTCTTCGCGGGCGAGTGCGACCAGCTGCGCGCCCGGATGGCGGCCGTCGCCAAGGGCGAGGCGTTCCTCCTCCAGGGCGGCGACTGCGCCGAGGCCTTCGACGCGGTGTCCGCCGACCACATCCGCAACAAGCTCAAGACCCTCCTCCAGATGGGTGCCGTACTGACGTACGCCGCGTCGGTGCCCGTGGTGAAGGTGGGGCGGATCGCCGGCCAGTACAGCAAGCCGCGCTCCAAGCCCACCGAGACCCGCGACGGCGTGACGCTGCCGACCTACCGCGGCGACTCCGTCAACGGCTTCGACTTCGACGAGGCCTCGCGGATCCCGGACCCCGAGCGGCTGAAGCGGATGTACAACGCCTCCGCCTCGACGCTGAACCTGGTGCGGGCCTTCACCACCGGCGGCTACGCGGACCTGCGCCAGGTGCACGCCTGGAACCAGGACTTCGTGAAGTCCTCCCCGTCCGGCCAGCGCTACGAGCAGCTCGCCCGCGAGATCGACAACGCGCTGAACTTCATGCGGGCCTGCGGCGCGGAGCCCGAGGAGTTCAAGACGGTCGAGTTCTTCTCCTCGCACGAGGCGCTGCTGATGGACTACGAGTCCGCCCTGACCAGGGTCGACTCGCGCACCGGCAAGCTGTACGACGTCTCCGCGCACATGGTGTGGATCGGTGAGCGGACCCGGCAGATGGACGGGGCGCACATCGAGTTCGCCTCGAAGATCCGCAACCCGATCGGCCTCAAGCTCGGCCCGACGACGACCGCCGAGGACGCGCTGAGGTACATCGACCGCCTCGACCCGGACCGCGAGCCGGGCCGGCTGACCTTCGTCGTCCGCATGGGTGCGGACAAGGTCCGCGACAAGCTCCCCGAGCTGGTCGAGAAGGTCACCGCCTCGGGCGCGACCGTCGCCTGGGTGACCGACCCGATGCACGGCAACACCTTCGAGGCGGCCTCGGGCCACAAGACGCGCCGCTTCGACGACGTGCTCGACGAGGTCAAGGGCTTCTTCGAGGTCCACAAGAGCCTCGGCACCCACCCCGGCGGCATCCACGTCGAGCTCACCGGTGACGACGTCACCGAGTGCGTGGGCGGCGGCGACGAGATCTTCGTCGACGACCTGCACCAGCGCTACGAGACGGCCTGCGACCCGCGGCTGAACCGCAGCCAGTCCCTGGACCTGGCGTTCCTCGTCGCGGAGATGTACCGCGACCAGTAGGGCGGCTTCATGGGGGTGGGGGGGGGGGGGGGGGGGGGGGGGGGGGGGAGGGGGGCGGGGTGGGGGGGGGGGGGGGTGGGGTGGGGGGGGGGGGGGGGGGGTGGGGGTGTGTGTTTCGTCCCCTGTCCCCCCCCCCCCCCCCCCCCCCCCCCCCCACTCCGCTTTTGCGTCCGCCGAGTGATGGGTAAGGTTAGGTTTGCCTCACCGATCAGTCGGGACGGCACCACTGGTCGATCCCGGCGGGAGGTGAATCCGCGTGTACGTCTGCAGCTGCTTCGGAGTGACCGAGGCGCAGGTCAAGCAGCACGCGGAGGACGGTGCCTGCACCCCCCGCCAGATAGCGTCCGCCTGCAAGGCCGGCACGGACTGCGGTTCGTGCGTCCGCCGCATCCAGGCGATCCTCGGCCGCGGCGCCTGCCCGCGCCGCGAGCCGGCCGACCAGGGCCGTCCGGTGCTCTCCGGGCTCGAAGCGGTCGACGCGCTCGGCGAAGCGGCCTGACTCAGCTTGTCTCGGGCTGCTCGATGATCTGCGAGATGTAGAGCGCCTCGCCGAGCTTGTCCACCAGCTCCAGCTGGGTGTCGAGGTAGTCGATGTGGTGCTCCTCGTCCTCCAGGATGTCCTCGAAGATGTTCGCGGACGTGATGTCGCCCTTGTCGCGCATCACTTTGATCCCGCGCCTGAGGCGGTCGATCGCCTCCACCTCGATCTGCCGGTCGGCCTCGAACATCTCCTTCACGGTCTGTCCCACGCGGACGTGGAACAGCCGCTGGTAGTTGGGCAGGCCCTCCAGGAACAGGATCCGGTCGGTGAGCACCTCGGCGTGCTTCATCTCGTCGAACGACTCGTGCCGGGTGTACTTCGCGAGCTTGTACCAGCCGAAGTTCTCCTGCATCTTCGCGTGCAGGAAGTACTGGTTGATCGCGGTGAGCTCGCCGGTGAGCTGCTCGTTGAGGAATTCGATGACCTCGGGGTCGCCCTGCATCGCAGAGGCTCCTTCCAGGGGCTGGGGTGCTTGCGGCGCATGATTGCACCGGCATGGAAGATCGTCCAGTAAGTGCGTACTTAGTAAGTAAGTGCATGGTTGGCGCCAGTTGGCCGATTTGCCGATTTCCGGGGGGTCTGCCTGGTCAGGTGCACTGCCCGTGGTCTGTCAGGATGGAGAGCATGGGTCATCGGGTGGAGCGCGCGTCTCGGGAAACCGCGGGAGCCGGGCTTCCGCCGGGGCAGCGACTCCAGCGCGGCTGGCCCGTCACGCACTACGGTCCGGTCCCCAGGTTCCGGCCCGAGCGCTGGGAGTTCCGGATCTTCGGCGCCACCGCCGACGGGGGCGCGCACGTCTGGAACCACGAGCAGTTCACGGCCCTGCCGTACGCCACCGTGGTCGCCGACCTGCACTGCGTGACGAAGTTCAGCATGCTCGGCGCGGAGTGGGGCGGGATCCCGGCGCGGACCGTCCTGGAGCTCGCGCCGCCCGCTCCCGAGGTCACCCACGTGATGGTCTGGGCGGAGTACGGCTTCAGCTCCAACCTGCGCCTCGCGGACTTCGCCGCCGAGGGCGCCCTCTTCGCCACCCACAAGGACGGTGAACTGCTCACCGCCGAGCACGGCTTCCCGGTCCGCCTGGTCGTCCCGCACCTGTACGCCTGGAAGGGACCCAAGTGGGTCCGCGGCGTCGAGTACATGACCGCCGACCGCCGCGGCTTCTGGGAGGAGCGGGGCTACCACAACATCGGCGACCCCTGGAAGGAACAGCGCTACTCCTACCAGGAGGAGCCGGGGGACGGCCCGGAACTCTGAGCCGCCGGAGCCGGGCCGGCTCAGCTCTCCCGGAGCCGCTTGAGGCGCTCCACGTCGGCCGCGTGCCCCTCCTTGCCGCCGGGCGTCTCGATGACCAGCGGTACGCCCGCGGTCGCCGGGTGGGTCATCAGCGCGCGGAACGCGTCCTCGCCGATGTGTCCGGCGCCGATGTTCTCGTGCCGGTCCTTGTGCGCGCCCACCACGTCCTTCGAGTCGTTGGCGTGGATCAGCTTCAGCCGTCCCTCGCCGACGGTCGACACGAGCAGGTCCAGCGTCCGGTGCATCCCGCCCGGCCCGGTCAGGTCGTGCCCGGCGGCGAAGACGTGGCAGGTGTCCAGGCAGACGCCCAGCTTCGGATGCGCGTCCAGCGCCTCGAAGTACGGGCCGAAGTCCCAGGTCCGCGAGCAGAGCGAGGCGCCCTGCCCGGCGGTGGACTCGAGCAGCAGGAACGGGTCGTCGTCGTGGGTCAGCTCGTCGAGCAACGGCAGCAGACGCGTCCGTACCTGCTTCAGCGCCACGTCCCGGGCCCGGCCGCCGGTCGCGCTCCCGGTGTGCACGACCACCCCGAGCGCCCCGATCTCCCGGCCGCGCCGCAGCGAGTGCCGCAGCGACTCCACCGACCTCTCCACGGTCGCCTCGGTGTGCGAGCCGAAGTTGATCAGGTACGGAGCGTGCACGTAGGCCGGGATCGACTCCTCCGCACAGGCCGCGCGGAACGCCTCGTCCTGCTTCGGGCTGCCTGCCGGGGTGGCCCAGCCGCGCGGGTTGGCGACGAACACCTGCACGGTCTCGGCCCGCAGCTCACGGGCGTAGGACAGCCCCACGGAGTGCAGACCGCCGGCCACCGGGACATGGCCGCCGACGGGATTGCGGGAAGGACCTGACTGCTCGCTCTTCACCCGTCAAGGGTGTCACGCCGCGGACCGGTCCCCGTCACCGGATGGTGATCGTGATCGTCGACCCCTTGGGCGCCTGCTCCCCGGCGTCCACCGACTGCTTCTTCACGGTGTCGCCGAACAGCCCGAGCAGCCCGCGGTCCTCCTTGACCTGGAAGCCGGACTGCTCCAGCAGCTTGGTCGCGTCGTCCACGGTGGCCCCGACCACATTCGGCACCTCGACCAGCTCCGGGCCCTTGGACAGCGTCAGCGTCACCGTCTCGCCCTCGGCGGCCTGCGCGTCGCCCGCCGGGGTCTGCCGGGCGACCTGCCCCTGGTCGTACCCGGAGTTGACCTCGGTGGCGGAGACCGTCACCTTCAGCCCGGCCTCCTGGAGCTCCTGCCGGGCGTCGTCCAGGTCGTCGCCGGTGACGTCCGGGACGTCGACCGGGGCGCCCTTGCTGACGACGAGCGCGATCGCGGTCCCCGCGTGCCGCTGGGCCCCGGCACCCGGATCGGACGAGATGACCGAACCCTTGGGCACGTCCTCGCTGAACTCCCGCGTCACCATGCCCGGTTCGAGCCCGTCGGCGGTCAGCAGCAGCCTGGCCCTGGCCAGCGTCCGCCCCTGCACGTCAGGCACCTTCACCGTCTCGGGGCCGTCGGAGATGGTGAGCCGCACCGAGTCGTTGCTGCGGATGCGCTTGCCGGCCGCCGGGTCGGTGCTGATCACCGTGCCCCGCCTCACGGTGTCGCTGTAGGCGTGCTCGACCGATCCGACGTCGAGCCCGGCCTCCTTGAGCCGCGCGGTGGCCTGGGCCTCCGTCTTCGACAGCAGCGGCGGGACCTTGGTGAACTGCCCCGAGTTGATGTACCAGACGCCGGCGCCGGCACCGAGGACGATCAGTACGGCGACGACCAGCGTCAGCAGCCCACGCCGGGACCGACGGCCCCCGCGCCGCCGCTCCGGGACCGGCGGCGCCTCGAACCTGCTGGTCCGCAGCACCTCCTCGTCCTCCTCGTTGACGGGCAGCGGCCGCGGCACCGTCAGCGACCGGGGTATGACACTGGTCCGGTCCTCGGCGATGTCGTGCCCGTCCGCCAGCGCCTGCGGCGGTACGGCGTCCAGCTGCTCGGCACGGAGCACGGCCCGCGTCTGCCGCAGCAGGGCGAGCAGCGCGACGGCGTCGTGCGGCCGGACCGCGGGATCACGGGCGGTTCCGTGGGCGACCAGTTCGTCCAGCTCGTAGGCGAGCCCCGGCACCACGCCGGACGGCGCGGGCACGTCCTCGTGCAGGTGCTTGTAGAGGATGACCGCGGGCGAATCCGAGTCGTGCGGCTTCTCCCCGGTGAGCATCTCGTACAGCACGACGCCGCACGCGTACACGTCGACGCGCGGATCGGCGGCCCCGCTCTCGACCTGCTCGGGCGCGAGGTAGGACACGGTGCCGAGCACGGCGCCGGTCGTACTGGTGACGGAGTCCACGGACCGCACCAGCCCGAAGTCCGCGACCTTGACCCGGCCGTCGTCCCCTATCAGCACGTTCTCGGGCTTCATGTCCCGGTGCACGAACCCGGCCCGGTGCGCGGCGCCCAGCGCGGCCAGCACCGGCTCCAGGATGTCCAGCGCGGCCCTCGGCTGCAGCGCGCCGCGCTCGCGCAGCACGTCACGCAGGGTGCAGCCGGCGATGTACTCCATGGCGAGGTACACGTACGTGCGGTCGGCCCCCTGGTCGTAGACCTGCACCACGTTGGGGTGGGCCAGCCGGGCGACCGACTTCGCCTCCCGGATGAACCGCTCGACGAAGGACCCGTCGGCGGCGAGCGCCGGGTGCATCACCTTCAGCGCGAGCACACGGTCCAGCCGGATGTCCAGGGCCCGGTAGACCGTGGCCATCCCGCCGACGGCGATCCGCGCGTCGACGCGATACCGGCCGTCGAGCACCTGCCCGACGAGAGGGTCCTGAAGGGTCATATCCACCCGGCGAGTGTACGAGCACCGGCTGACACCCCCACAGGTGAGACCGCTTTCTCAGTGACTTGCAGCGCACCTGTGACGCTTCGCACCTGGCCGAAATACGCACCTACTCCCCACCCCACCGCCCCCACCCACCCCCGACCGCCCTCCCACCCACCGCCCCCGACCAGCCCTCCCACCCAGCCGCAGCCGCCGCCCCCACCCGCATCCGGGCCAGATCTCCCACCCACCCGCAGCCGCCACCCCCCACCCGCCCCCGGGCCAGGCCTCCCACCCACCCGCAGCCGCCACCCCCACCTGGCCCCGGGCCAGGCCTCCCACCCACCCGCCGCCGCCCCCACCCGCCCCCGGCCAGGCCCCCCGCGCACCCGCAGTCGCCGACGGCGGTCGGCCCCCGCGGGAGAGTTCCGCTTCTCGGCAGACGGTTTCGGGTGGTGCGTGGGTGGGAGAGGGGGGCGGGAGTGGAGAGGGGCTCAGAACGCAGGGCGCTCGGGGTCCAGCACGGCCAGGCCCTCCGCAGGAGACGACGCCTCCGCGAGGTAGCGGCGGGGAATCCGCCCCGCCAGCCGGGCCAGCCGCCCCGCCTCCACCCCGGCCCGCATGGCGTGAGCCATCCGCTCGGGATCCTGGGCCCGCGTCACCGCCGACGCCAGCATCACCCCGGCGCACCCCAGCTCCATCGCCAGCGCCACGTCCGACGCCGTACCGGCCCCCGCGTCCAGGATCACCGGCACGCGCGCGTGCTCGACGATCAGCTGGAAGTTGTGCGGGTTGCGGATCCCGAGCCCCGACCCGATCGGCGACCCGAGCGGCATCACCGCGGCGCACCCCACGTCCTCCAGCTTCCGGGCCAGCACCGGATCGTCGTTCGTGTACGGCAGCACCGTGAACCCGTCGTCCACCAGCGTCTCCGCCGCGTCAAGGAGCTCCACCGGATCGGGGAGCAGGGTCCGCTCGTCGGCGATGACCTCCAGCTTGATCAGGTCGGTCCCCAGTGCCTCCCGCGCCAGCCGGGCCGTCAGCACCGCCTCGCCCGCGGTGAAGCACCCGGCCGTGTTGGGCAGCACCCGGATCCCGAGCCGGTCGAGCACCGAAAGGACGGAGCCCCGCACCCCCGGGTCCACCCGCCGCATCGCGACCGTGGTCAGCTCGGTCCCGGACGCGACGAGCGCCCGCTCCAGCACCTCCAGGCTGGGCGCACCCCCGGTACCCATGATCAGCCGGGAGGAGAACGTCGTACCTCCGAGGACGAAGGGATCGTCGGCCATGGCGCTCAGCCTCCCTGCACGGCGGTCAGGACTTCCACCCGGTCGCCGTCGGCGAGCCCGGTCGTCGCCCACTGCCCGCGCGGTACGACGGTCTCGTTGACGGCCGCGGCCACCCCGGAGGGCGCGGCGGTGAGGGACCGTACGAGCGAGTCGAGAGCGGTGCCCGGGGCGATCTCCCGGCGCTCCCCGTTGACGGAGATGGTGACGGAGAGGTTCATGCGGTCTGCTCCACAAGGACGCGGGGGACGGAATCGAATCGCCTCGGCGTGAACGGACGGGCCTCCGCCGGCAGCTCGCCGCCGGTCAGCAGCTCCGCCATGACGTCTCCGGTGACCGGCGTGAGCAGCACCCCGTTGCGATAGTGCCCGGTGGCCAGCAGCAGCCCGGCGAGGCGGGTCGGCCCGAGCAGCGGCGCGTTGTCGGGGGAGCCGGGACGCAGTCCGGCCCGGGTCTCGGTCAGGGGCAGCTCGGTGATCCCGGGCACCAGCTCGTGCGCGTCGCGCAGCAGTTCGTACACGCCGCCCGCGGTGACCGTGGTGTCCCAGCCCAGCTCCTCGCTGGTGGCGCCGACGACCAGCTCGCCGTTCTCCCGGGGCACCAGGTAGACGTTCCCGCCACGCACCACGGCCCGTACGGTCCGGCTGAGGAACGGCGCGTACCGCGCGGGCACGGTCAGCCGCAGCACCTGCCCCTTCACCGGCCGTACCGGCGGCAGCACGTCGTCGGGCACGCCCGCCAGACGCCCGCTCAGGCTGCCGCCCGCGAGCACCACCTGCCCGGCGCCCAGGGCGTCACCCGCGCGGGTGCGGACACCGGCGGCGCGCTCCCGCACCACCTCCAAACGCTCGGCCCAGTCGCGGTGGAACACCACCCCGGACCGCTCGCACGCGGCCACCAGCGCGGCCGCCAGCCGGCGCGGGTCGATCTGGTGGTCGCCGTCCACCCGCAGCCCGCCGCGCACGCCCGGCGCGAGCATCGGCTCCAGGCGCCGGCACTCCCGTCCGGACAGCCACTCGGACTCCAGGCCCGACTGCTGCTGGAGGGTGTGCAGCTCGCGCAGGTGGGCGCGGTCGTCGGCGTCCAGCGCGACCGCGAGCGTGCCGCAGCGCCGGTAGCCGAGATCGTGGCCGGTGAACTCGGTCAGCTCGGCGGCGAAGGCCGGATAGCGGCGCGCGGAGGCCAGGTTGAGCCCCAGCAGGGTCTGCTCGCCGTAGTGCAGCTCGGTGACCGCGGCCAGCATCCCCGCCGCGACCTGCGCGGCACCGCCGCCGGGTTCGGGGTCGACCACGGCGACGGCGAGCCCGCGCCGGGCCGCCCGCCAGGCCGTGACCAGGCCGATGATTCCGCCCCCGATGACGAGGACGTCGGACGTACGTGAGGACATGGGCGTCCAGCCCCTCCCTTCGCCGGCATGACCCGGATCAGGTTCGTACGGTCGGAGGCCGCCAGCCTCCCTCTCAGCCCGGTGCGTCCGGGCTCCCGCGTGTGCTTCACCGCCACCCTAGCCCGCGGGGCTCCGCCCCCGTAAGACGGCCCCGTACCGCTCCTTGTACCGCGCCGCGGGCCGTGCTGTGGAACAGGTCACCCGCCACGCCCCCTGACTGACTCTTTGTCAGTTGTCTATCGTTCTTGTCTATGGTGATCACGTGAGCGAGCAGACGCAGCGACGGAGCACGTCACAGACGCGGCGCGTGGTCGTCGTGGGCGCGGGGATGGCCGGGGTGCAGACCGCGGTCGCCCTGCGCGAGCAGGGGTTCACCGGGACCGTCACGCTGATCGGCGCCGAGCCGCACCAGCCGTACGACCGGCCGCCGCTCTCCAAGGCCGTGCTGCTCGGCAAGTCGGAGGGTTCCGCCTTCGAGGTGGACTTCGAGGCGCTCGGCATCGAGCTGGCGCTGGGCCGCGAGGCGCTGGGCGTGCGCACCGCCGACCACGAGCTGGACACCGAGGCGGGACCGGTGCCCTACGACGTCCTGGTCCTCGCCACCGGTGCCGAGCCGATCACGCTGCCCGGCACCGAGGGTGTGCCCGGCGTCCATCTGCTGCGCACCCTGGACGACGCCGAGCGGCTGCGGCCCGTGCTCGCCCGGCAGCACGACATCGTGGTCGTCGGTGCGGGCTGGATCGGCGCCGAGTTCGCCACCGCGGCCCGCGAGGCCGGTTGCGCGGTCACCGTGGTCGAGGCCGCCGACCGGCCGCTCGCGGGAGCGCTCCCCGCCGAGGTCGCCGCGCCGATGACCGCCTGGTACGCGGACAGCGGCACGGATCTGCGCACGCACGCGCGCGTGGCGGGCGTCGAGCCCGGCGCGGTGGTGCTCGACGACGGCTCGCGGCTGCCCGCGGGCGCCGTCGTGGTCGGTATCGGTGCCCGCCCCGCCACCGCCTGGCTGACCGGCTCGGGCATCGGGCTCGGCGCGCACCGCGAGGTGCTCGCCGACGACCGGCTGCGCACCACGGTCCCCGACGTCTACGCGGTCGGCGACTGTGCGTCCTTCCCGTCCGGCCGCTACGGCGAGCGCCTGCTGATCCACCACTGGGACAACGCCCTCCAGGGCCCGCGCACGGTCGCCGCCAACATCCTCGGCGAGACCGACGCCGTCTACGACCCGGTCCCGTACTTCTGGTCCGAACAGTTCGGCCGCTTCGTCCAGTACGCCGGCCACCACGCCGCCGCCGACCGCCTGGTCTGGCGCGGCGACCCGTCCGGCCCGTCGTGGAGCGTCTGCTGGCTGCGCGAGGATTGCCTGGTCGCTCTGCTGGCGGTAGGCCGCCCACGCGACCTCGCGCAAGGACGGCGTCTGATCGAGGCAGGCCGCCACCTGGACCCGGAGGCCCTGTCCGACCCGGGGAATCCGCTCAAGAACGCCACGACCGCCTGAAAGCGCCCTGCCGGAAACCCGCCCCGAAGGGGCGCGGGGACCTGCGCGACCAGCCCTCACCGCGCCGCACCCGAACGACCACCCATCGCGACCTCACCGGCGAAGCGCCTACCCTGGATCCCGTGACCGAGATTGACACGAAGATCGATGCTCTCGTCCCCGCCTGGCTCACCCTCCCCGACATCGCAGAGATGATGGACGTCGAGGTGACGCGCGTGCGGCAGCTGGTCAAGGAGGGCCAGCTCATCGCCGTCCGCCGCGGTGAGAACAGGGCACTGCACGTCCCCGCCGCCTTCATCGACGGGGACAAGGTCGTCAAGGGCCTGACCGGCACCCTGACGCTCCTGCGGGACGACGGCTTCACGGACGAAGAGATGCTGGAGTGGCTCTTCACTCCCGACGCGACCCTGCCCGGCACCCCCGCGCAGGCGCTCAGCGAGAATCGCGGCACGGAGGTGAAGCGCCGCGCCCAGGCGCTCGCCGTCTGAGGCAGCAGCCGGTACCGACACAAGACGGGGGACCACCGATGACCGACACCGCCCGCGCCCAGCTGGCCGACGCCCGGCTCTACCTGTGCACGGACGCGCGCAAGGAGCAGGGCGACCTCGCCGCGTTCCTGGACGCGGTCCTGGCGGGCGGTGTCGACATCGTGCAGCTGCGCGACAAGGGCATGGAGGCCGCCGAGGAGCTGGAGCACCTCGCCGTGTTCGCCGATGCCTGCGCCCGGCACGGCAAGCTGCTCGCGGTCAACGACCGCGCGGACGTGGCCCACGCGGCCGGTGCCGACGTGCTCCACCTCGGCCAGGGCGACCTGCCGGTCCCGGCCGCCCGCGCGATCCTGGGCCCGGACGTCCTGATCGGCCGTTCCACGCACGCCGCGTCCGAGGCCGCCGCGGCCGCCGTGCAGGACGGCGTGGACTACTTCTGCACCGGCCCCTGCTGGCCCACCCCCACCAAGCCCGGCCGCCCCGCCCCCGGCCTCGACCTGGTGCGCCACACCGCCGCCCTGGGCACCGACCGCCCCTGGTTCGCCATCGGCGGCATCGACCTCGGCAACCTCGACCAGGTCCTGGACGCGGGCGCCCGCCGGGTGGTCGTGGTCCGCGCCCTCACCGCGGCCGACGACCCGGGCGCGGCGGCGGCCGAGTTCGCGAAGCGGCTGCGGTCGCTGTAGCCGCGGCGGCAGTGCGGCGCGGTGGCAGTGCGGCGCGGTGGCAGCGGCAGCGGCAGTGGGAGCTGTGGGGCCCGGCTGTCCGGAAACTTGTCCAGTATCCGGACACGAGCTCCGCAAGAGGCCGACAATTCGGGCAATTGTCCCGAGTGTGGTTGGGTGACCGGCCGCCCCTGACTAACCTGCGGGTATGGCCCTCGGAACCGCATCCACCAGGACTGACCGCGCACGCACCGTGCGCGACATGCTCGCCGGCGGCAAGACCACGTACTCGTTCGAGTTCTCGGCGCCGAAGACCCCCAAGGGTGAGCGGAACCTGTGGAGCGCCCTCCGGCGTGTCGAGGCGGTCGCCCCCGACTTCGTCTCCGTGACCTACGGCGCCGGCGGTTCCACCCGCGCGGGCACCGTCCGGGAGACCCAGCAGATCGTCGCGGACACCACGCTCACCCCGGTCGCCCACCTCACCGCGGTCGACCACTCGCTGGCCGAGCTGCGCAACATCATCGGCCAGTACGCGGACGCCGGGATCCGCAACATGCTCGCCGTGCGCGGCGACCCGCCCGGCGACCCGATGGGGGAGTGGGTGGCGCACCCGCAGGGCCTGACCTACGCGGCCGAACTCGTCCGCCTCATCAAGGAGTCCGGCGACTTCTGCGTGGGCGTCGCCGCCTTCCCGGAGATGCACCCGCGCTCCAGCGACTGGGACACCGACGTGCGGCACTTCGTCGACAAGTGCCGCGCGGGCGCCGACTACGCCATCACGCAGATGTTCTTCCAGCCCGAGTCGTACCTTCGCCTTCGCGACCGGGTCGCGGCGGCCGGCTGCGAGACTCCGGTGATCCCGGAAATCCTGCCCGTCACCAGTGTGAAGATGCTGGAACGGCTGCCCAAACTCAGCAACGCGGTATTCCCGGACGCCCTGAAAGAGCGGATCCTCACAGCGAAAGGCGATCCGGCGGCGGTACGCTCCATTGGCATCGAACACGCCACGGAGTTCTGCGCGCGGCTGCTGGCCGAGGGAGTGCCAGGACTGCACTTCATCACGCTCAACAACTCCACGGCGACGCTGGAAATCTACGAGAACCTGGGCCTGCACCAACCTCCGCAGGCCTAGACCGGCCGCACCGGAGTACGACACACTGCGTAGCGGTTACAGGGAGAGGGGCGTACATGGGCTGGACGGTCCTCTACGTAGCGTTCGGCATCGTCGCGCTGTGGCTGCTGGGCGAGGTACTGCTGCAGTACAAGGCGCGGCTGCGCTGGCGGCTGCTCGCCTTCGTCGGCTTCCTCGGCGTCGTCTTCGGTGTCCTGATCCCGTCGGTCGTCGTGATCGGCGTGGGCGCGATCGCCTTCGCGGTCGGCCAGACCTACGTCACGCTGTCCTTCCGCCGCGGCTTCGAGGCCGGCTGGGCGGTCAAGCGCCCCGGTGCGGACGGTGACGGCGGCGGCCTGACCAAGCGCCGCCGCGGCGAGCCCGACGAGGACGAGGACCAGGGGCCGACGGCCGGCGACCCGGACGCGGCCGACTCCTCCTACGCCGACCAGCAGGGCGGCCACGCCACGGCCGGCGGCGGTCCGTCCTACGGCGGCGACGACTACGACCGCGACGACGTCTTCACCCCGGCGGCCCGCACCATGGAGCCCGGCGCGGCCGAGGCCACCGCGGTCTACGAACCGCAGCCGATGCCCGAGGACACCGGCTCCTACGGCGTCTACCGCGACGGCTACGCCGCCACCGGCGACCAGCAGGCCGCCTACGCGACCGCCGCCCAGGACCAGGCGTACGCCGCCCAGGGCACCGACCAGAGCTACGCCTACGACTACTCCGGCTACGGCCAGCAGCAGTACTACGACACCAGCGGCGGCCAGCAGCAGTACGCCAACTACTCCGACCCGTACATCGGCAACCAGACCTACGGCGGCGCCGGGTACGACCAGTCGTCGTACGGCACCCAGCAGTACGACCAGCAGGGCTACGCCCAGGGCCAGTACGGCACCGGCGGCTACGGCGAGACCCCGGCCGGCGGGGTCTGGGTCCCGCAGCAGCGCGCCGACGAGACCTACGGCGGCGAGCTCCCGCAGGAGCAGCAGTACCCCTACCAGGGCCAGGGCGACGGCCAGGGGCAGCAGCACGGCCACCAGGGCAACGGGTACGACGAGCAGTACCGTTTCTGACGTCTTCTTCTCTGACGTCTTCTTCTCTACGTCTTCTTCTGAAGTCTTCCCGCGGCGCCCGGCTCACTGCGAGCCGCGGAACTCCGGCCCCTCCACGATCAGCCCGGCCACCAGCGCCCCCGACATACCGGCATGCGCCAGCCCGCCACCGGGGTGCGACCAGCCGCCGACCCGGTACAGCCCCGGCAGCCGGGTGGTGTTGGCCGGGTGCAGGAACCGCCCCCCGCCCGCGGCCAGAGCGGGAGCGGAGATCCCCCCGAACCCCGTGCCGTCCGTAGCGGGTTCCGGCAGCCGCGTCTCGTGCCAGAGCAGACGCTCCCGCAGCCCCGGCACGGCCGCCTCGGCGGCTTCGACGAGGAGGTCCGTGCAGGCCCGGCCCGTGCTGTCCTGCTCCCAGCCGGCCTCGGCCGGCAGCACCGCCGACAGCACCACGGACTCGTGCTCGCCGTCCGGTCTGAGCGCCGGGTCGGCGGGGCGCAGTACCGTCACGGTGGGGCGTACCAAACGGTCGCCGCCGGGCGCGGTCAGCAGGTCCAGCTCGGTCTCGTCGTCCGGGGCGTGCACGACCGTGCGGTGCGCGGCACCGGCCTCCGGCCCGCCACGGAGCGCGAGCAGCACGGTGAGGCGGACCGGGCGGGGCGCCTTCGGTCCGGCCGCCACGTCGCCGTCGGCGTCGAGCCGGTACCCCGTGGCCCGGGTGAGGGTGTCGAGCCGCACCGGATCCACTCCGGCCACCACATGGTCCGCGTCGACCACACGGCCGTCGGCAAGCGCCACCCCCGCCGCCCGGCCGTCCTTCGCCCGCACCGCCACGACCTCGGCACCGAACACGAACTCGACTCTCCTGCGCACACACCGCTCGTACACCGCGCGCGCCAGCTCGCGTATGCCACCGCGCACATACCAGGTGCCGAAGGCGTGCTCCAGGTACGGCAGCACGGCCGCGCTCGCCGGCGTGTCACGGGGGTTGAGGCCGTACGCGAGCGCGTGGCTGTTGAGGAGCGCGGCCAGCCGCTCGTCGCGCAGCTCCCAGGCGCCGATCTCGTAGAGGGTGCTTGCCCGGCGGGTGCGGAGCAGCTTCTTGTGCGGGACCGACGGGTACGGCTCGCGCTCGGCCAGCACCTGCCAGTTCGGCCACAGCGGCTCCTCCAGGAGCGGGCGCCGGGTGCGGTCCCAGGCCTCCCGGGCGCGCACCAGGAAGTCGCCCCAGCGCTGACCCGCACCGGCGCCGAGGGCCTCGTCCAGGGCGGTGACGACACCCGCACGGGACGCGTTCGGCAGCGACACCTGCGTGCCGTCCGCGAACACGTGCCGTGCCGACGGGTCCACCTGGACCAGCTCGACGCAGTCCTCCAGCGGCTCCTTGCCGGTCTTGACGAACAGGTCGCGGTAGACGGCGGGCAGCGGCAGCAGCCCCGGGCCGGTGTCGAAGGCGAAACCGTCGCGCTCGAAGCGGCGCACCTCGCCGCCGTACGTCTCCGTACGCTCGTACACCGTCACCCGGTGGCCCGCGACGGCCAGCCGGGCGGCCGCCGCCATGGCGCCCATCCCGGCCCCGATCACCGCAATCCGTCCCATGCCCGCGACTTTATCGACCGCCACCGACAGTCCGGACCGGCGGGCCGTCAGCCGGGCGGCCGTCCCACCTGCGCCGCGAGCCGCCGTTCCTCCCGGCGCTGGGCCCGGCGGCGCCAGAAGCGCCGGATCCGGGAGATCAGGAACACCAGCACGACCAGGCCGGTCGCCAGCAGCACCGCCGCGACGACCGCCGCGGCCAGCGGGTGGAACATCGCGAACGACACGATCCCGGCGACCCCGAGATCCTCGGCGAAGCTGAGCACGATGTTGCTGAACGGCTCCGGGGAGGTGTTGACCGCCATCCGCGTCCCGGCCTTGACCGTGTGGCTGGCCAGGGCCGTGGAACCGCCGACCAGCCCGGCCACCACGTCGTTGACCGAGCCGCTGTGCCCGGCGAGCAGCGCGCCGACCCAGGCGCCCGCCACCGGCCGGACCACCGTGTGCACGGAGTCCCACACCGAGTCGACGTACGGGATCTTGTCGGCGACCGCCTCGCACAGGAACAGCACGCCCGCGACGATCAGCACCTCGGGGCGCTGCAGCGTCTCGGGGACGTCGTCGCTCAGGCCCGTCGCGCCGAAGAGGCCGAGCAGCAGCACCACCGCGTAGGCGTTGATTCCGCTGGCCCAGCCGCTGGTGAAGACCAAGGGGAGTACCGACACGGACGCGATCGTAGCCAGTCGGCCGCCGCGCGTCGTGGGCCTCGGTGCGCAGACCTGAGTACAGGTACCCAGGGAGCGAGTTGAGTACGCGCACGGATGGGCCGCGACCTGCGTGAACGAGAGAGTGGGAACACGGAAAGGGGCGCGGGGTCCGGCACCGCCGACACGGGGCGGCGGAACGGCACCTTCGCCCTCGACCGCTCCTTCCGCCGATGCGCGTCGGCGGAAGCGAGACACGGGGGAGAGGGGACCCGGGGGAACAGCGGGAAACCGGGGGAGCACGGGGGTGCACGGAAGGCGCCGGTCCGACGGCGGCCCGCGGGGGACGCGGCCGCCGACGGCCGGCGCTTTCGCACGCCCACGCGCGCGTGCCGGTGCCCCGAGGGCTCTCAGCCCTTGCCGCTCACCCGCCCCTGGAGCAGCCGGGACAGCGCCGCGTGGACGTCGTCCAGGGAGCGCTCCGGCTGGAAGGACTTCCAGTCCAGCGCGGCCACCAGCACCATCCCGACCAGTGCGGCCGCCGTCAGCTGGACGTCGATCTCGTCGCTGAACTCGCCGTTCGCCACGCCCTCGCGCAGCACCCCCTCGACCACCGCGACCGCCTGCTGCCGGACCACCATCAGCGTCGACTGCCAGGCCCGGTTGGTGCGCCACAGCTCCGCCACGTAGAGCTGCGTGAAGGCCGGGTAGCGGTCGATGAAGACCAGGCCCGCGCGGACCATCGCGTCCAGGGCGTCGACCCGGCTGCCGCCCTCCCGCGCGGTCTGCTCGGCGGCGTCCTTCAGGGAGGCCGTGAGCAGGCCCACGCCGTGCCGCAGCAGCTCCTCGAAGAGGACCGACTTGCTCGCGAAGTTGTAGTAGACCGTGCCCTTCGCGACGCCCGCCCGTTCGGCGATCTCGTCCACCGTGGTGGCCGAGAAGCCCTGCTCGGCGATGAGCGTGACGGCGGCCTCGTAGAGCTTCTGCCGGGTGGCCTCACGGCGTGTGCTGCCCCCCGTGGTGCTGCTGCTTTCCATGGTCCTGATTCTCACAGGAACGGCGGGCCCGGTGGGCACGGAGGACGAGGTCATCGAGGTCCTCACAGACTCAGCTCGGGATGCAGCCGGTCCAGCGTCCACACCTGGCGGCGCCGGGCCGAGAGGGCGGTGAGCGCCAGGGCACCCGCGGTGAACGCCACCAGGACGGCACAGGCCTGCCAGACCGGCCCGAGCCCGCCGCCCGTGATCAGCCGCCGCAGCGCCGACACGACGTAGCTCATCGGCAGGAACGGGTGGATCGCGTTGAAGAAGCCCGGGCTGGTCTGCACCGGATACGTGCCGCCCGCCGACGTCAGCTGGAGCATCAGCAGCGCGAGGACCAGGATCCGTCCCGCCGCCCCGAAGCGCGCGTTCAGCCACTGCACGATCGCCGCGAAGCAGGCCGCCACCAGGAACAGGAACCCGACCGTCCCGGCCGCCCGGACCATCTCCAGGCCGATCGCCCAGTGCAGGACGGCCATCAGCGCGGCCGTCTGCAGCACCCCGACCGCGACCACCGGCAGCCAGCCCGCCAGCGCGATCCGCCAGGCCGCGGAACCGGCCGCCAGGGCACGCCGGTTGAGCGGCTGGATCAGCATGTACGCCACCATCGCGCCGACCCACAGGGAGAGCGGGATGAAGTACGGGGCGAACCCGGTGCCGTAGTTGGGCGCCTTGTGCAGGTCGTGCGAGGCGAGCTGGACCGGGTCGGACATCACCCCGGTGCGCTGGTCCCGGTCCTGCTTGTCGTAGTCGGGGATCTTCGCCGCGCCGTCGTGCAGGCCGCCGGCGAGTGTGTTGGACCCGTCGGCGAGCCGGTACATCCCGCCGTTGAGGTCGTAGGCGCCGGACTTCAGTTTGCCGAGGCCGCTGTCGAGCCCGGTGGCGCCGGTGACGGCCGTACCGAGTCCGGTGTGCAGCTTCGCGGCGCCCGCGGCCACCTGGGCCGCGCCGTCGTTCAGCTTGTCGATCTTCTTGACGGCGCCAGCGACGTCCTCGGAGAGGTGCGGGGCGCGGTCGGCGAGGGCCCGTGCCTGCGTCTGGAGAGTGCCGAGGTTCTTGTCGAGCGTCTTCAGGTCGCCGTTCTGGTCGGCGATCAGCCCGTTCAGGTCGTCGGCGACGCCGGCCACGTCGTCGGCCGCGTCCCTGGCCTTCTTCAGGTCGGGGCAGACCGGGTCGGTCAGCAGGCCCGCCGAGCAGCGCGCCGTGTAGACCTCGTCCAGGGTGTCCGCGGCCGCGTGCGCGGTCTTCGCGGCCGCCGGGGCGGTCTTCACCAGGACGCCCAGGTTGTCGCGGACGGTCTGCGCCGAGTCGGCGACCAGCCGGGCGGTGTCGCCGATGGTCTTCTCGTTCTTCGCCAGGTACGGGCCGACCTTGGCGTAGACCCCGTCGACCTGGTCCGCCAGGGCCTGGGTGCCGGCCGCGACCTGCCGCGAGCCGTCCTCCAGGGTGCCTGCGCCCGTGTCCAGTTTCCTGATCCCCTTGGTGAGCTTCGCGCTGCCGGTCTTGGCGTCCGTCAGGCCGTCAGCGAGGTCCTTCGACCCCTGCTCGGCCTTCCCGATGCCGCCGGCGAGGGTGTCGGCGCCCTGGGCGGCCTTCACGGTCTGCCCGTGGATGTCGGCGAACGAGACGAAGATCCGGTCCAGGAAGGACCGGGACGCCTTGGCCGACGCGGCCGAGCGCACCTCGTTGAAGACCGTGCGGGAGATCTGCCCGACGATGTAGTTGTTCGCGTCGTTCGTGCGCACCTGGAGCGCGCCGGTCTCCGGCGAGTCGCCCGCGCTGGAGGCGACGCGCGCGCTGAAGTCGGCGGGCACGGTCAGCGACAGGTAGTACGTGCCGTTCTCGACACCCCGGCGGGCCTCGGCGTCGCTCACCTCGTGCCAGTCGAAGCTCTTGCTGTCCCTGAGCCCGGCCACGAGGTCGTCGCCCGCGGTGAGCCGCTTCCCGCTCGCGGTCGCGCCCTTGTCGTCGTTGACGAGCGCCACGGGGACACGGTCGAGGCGGCCGTAGGGATCCCAGAACGACCACAGGTACAGCGCGCCGTACAGCAGCGGCAGCACCAGCAGGGCCACCAGGGCCGCGCGCGGCAGCCTGCCCCGTCCGAAGCGCCTGAGCTCAAGCGCGGCCAGTCGCGGAGAACGCATCGCCGGCCTCCTCGTCTTCCGATGTCTTCGCTGTCTTTGACGGCTCCGCTGTCTTTGATGGCTCCGCTGTCTCCGACGGCTCCGATGGCTCCGCTGTCCTCGTCGCCTCCGTGGCTCCGGCTGGCTCGGCGTCTCCGGCGCTCGCGGCGTTCTCGGCCTCGGTGTTCTCGGCGTTTCCGGTGTGGACCACGACGGCCCCCGGCATCGCCTCCCCGCACACCGCCACCACTGTCGTCCCGGCCTCGGCGATCGACGCCAACAGCGCCCGCACCGCGGCCCGTTCGGAGTCCGACAGCTTCAGGTCCGCGTCGTCCACGGCCAGCAGTCGCGGCCTGCCGACCAGCGCAAGGGCCACGGACAGCCGCAGCGCCTCGATCCGCTCCAGATCCCGTACGGCGGTCCGGGCGCCCTTGGGCAGCGACTCCAGGTCGAGCCCGGCGGCGGCCAGGGCGTCGTCGATCCGCCGCTGCGCCCGCGCCCGGCGTTCCGCGCGCGGCCGCACCAGATCCCGCAGGGAGTCGCCGAACCGGCGCTGCAGCAGGGCCCGTTCGCGCAGGTGCTCGCCGACGGTCAGGGCGGGTTCGAGGTCGGTGACCCCGGCCACGTTGGCCACCGCGCTGATCCGCCGTGCCGCCGCGAGCTGTTTGGGCAGCCGGGCCGCGCCGACGGCCGCGGTGCCCTCGGTGGCCTTCATCCGGCCGGTGAGCGCGAGCAGCAGACAGGTGCGGCCGGAGCCGGACGGCCCCTCCACCGCTATCAACGCGCCGGGCCCGGCGTCCAGGGAGATCCCCCGGAACGCCCAGCCCCGTGGGCCCTCGAGCCCGAGGCGCTCGGCCGTGACAGGTACGCCGTGCACAGGTTCCCCCCTGTGGCATCGTTTTTGAACTGACTGGTCAGTGCAAAAACTACTCCGAACCTACGATCGAAGCAAAACCCCAGGTCAGAACCGATTGTCAGTGCCATACCTCACGATGGGCGCATACGGCACCCCGTGTGAGGGCGCCGTCACTCAGACGACAGGAGGTTCGTCATGGCCAACTCGTCAGCGTCCGCCGCCCACCGGCGCCGCGCCACCGGCCCTGCCCCCTCACTGACCGGCCCGGCGAGCGACGTGCACCCCGTGCTCCGCCGGGCCACGGCCCCGCCCGCCGCCCTCGACCTGCTCACCCAGGCCCGCGCCGCACTCGACGAGGCCGAACTGCTCGACACCCCCAACGAGCGCTACGCGACCGCCCACCTGGCCGCCCTGCGCACGGCCGCCGCCGTGCTCGCCGCCCGCGCACGCCCCGAGACCTCACCCCGGCGCCGGGCCCGGATCCGCAGCGCCTGGGAGGTGCTCCCCGAGGTCGCGCCCGAGCTCACCGAGTGGAGCGCCCTGTTCGCCTCCGGCGCCGCCCGCCGGGCCCGCGCCGAGGCCGGCATCCAGGGCGCGGCGGGCCGCCGGGACGCCGACGACCTGATACGGGACGTCGCGATGTTCGTCCGTATCGTCGAGCGGATGCTCGTCCTCCAGCCGGTGCTGCCGCAGCCGCGCCTGCAGGACGGGGAGCGGCCGGCCGGCGACCCGGGAAGGGAGCTGCCCGACGCGGGATGACCAGGCAAGGCGACGGAGGCATCGGGCGGTGGAGGCAATAGGGTGGAGAGCGCCTGAAGCCTTCCCGCCTCCCGCACCCGGGCGCGGGGAGGCACCGAGTTAGCGCCGCCGGGCAACAGGCGGTGCCGCGCCGAGGAGTCAACTGCCGTGCCGGACCCCACTCGACCCCGCGCTTCTCTCCGTACCGCCGTGGTCTGGGAGGTTCTTCAGGACGCCCTCGACCGCCGGGTCAAGGCCACCGGCCGGGACGTGCTGGACGTCCTGGACACCGGCGGCGGCAGCGGCAACTTCGCCGTTCCCCTGGCCCGCCTCGGCCACCGCGTCACCGTCGTCGACCCCAGCCCGAACGCGCTGTTCGCGCTGGAGCGCCGGGCCGCCGAGGCCGGCGTGGCCGACCGGGTCAAGGGCGTCCAGGGCGACGTCCTCGGCCTGTTCGACGTGGTCGAGCGCGGTGCGCACGACGTGGTCCTCTGCCACGGCGTCCTGGAGCACGTCGACGACCCGGCCGCGGGCGTGCGCAACACGGTGGCCGCGCTGCGCTCCGAGGGCGTTCTCAGCCTGCTCGCCGCCGGGCTCGGCGGAGCCGTGGTCGCCCGCGCCCTCGCCGGCCACTTCACGGAGGCCAAGCAGGCCCTGGAGGATCCCGACGGGCGCTGGGGCAGCGGCGACCCGATGCCGCGCCGCTTCACCGCCGAGCAGCTCACCGGCCTCGTCGAGGGCGCGGGCCTGGCGGTGACCGCCGTGCACGGCGTGCGGGTCTTCGCCGACCTGGTCCCCGGCGTCCTGGTGGACACCGAGCCGGGCGCCCTGGACGCGCTGCTCACGCTGGAGGCCGCCGCGGCCGAGATCCCCGCCTTCCAGGCCCTCGCCACCCAGCTGCACGTGCTCGGCGAGACACCGGGTGCCACCGGGGTCTGAGAGTCTCCTGAGACGAGCCCGCTGATCAGGGCCTCGACAGCGGATGGAGTACGCCACAGGCCCCCCGATCGAGGGGTTTGCGCCGTATGATCGAGGGAGACCAGCCCGGCATGACGGGTCGGCTGCCGGGGAATGGAAGCCTCAGCGAGCCGGGACTGCCATGGCGGGCTCCGGTTGGCCAATTGGCCTAGAGGGGCGGGTTTCACGGGGGCGATTCCCTGCCTATCCTGAAGGGACCCCCCGGGTCGCCCCGGCGACTGCACGATGAGGAGGACGCCGTGCCGCTCTCGGAGCACGAGCAGCGAATGCTTGAGCAGATGGAGCGAGCGCTGTACGCCGAAGACCCCAAGTTCGCGACAGCGCTTGAGGGAAGCGGCCTGCGGACGTACACCCGGCGCCGGGTCTACCAGGCGGTGGCCGGCTTCCTCGTCGGTATCGCGCTCCTCATCGCCGGAATGGTCGTCCAGCAGGTCTGGGTCAGCGTGGTGGGTTTCCTCGTCATGCTGGGCTGCGCGGTCCTCGCCGTCACCGGCTGGCGCAAGGCCCCCAAGCCCGGCGAGCAGCCCGCGGGCCCGCAGGCCCGGCGCCAGGGCCGGCCGAAGCGGTCGATGATGGACCGCATCGAGGAGCGCTGGCAGCGGCGGCGTGACGAGCAGGGCCGCTGAGGGCTCCGCCGGAGGGGCCGACAGGCCGAACTGAGCGTGACTGAGGGGTGACCGCCGACTGGTGGTCACCCCTCAGGCGTTGTTCCGTCGGCCGGAGCCAAGGAACTTTGCTGCGGACCGTGCGTCACCGCGGGTGCGTGGGGGCTGGTCGCGCAGTTCCTCCCCCAGCCTTCGGCCGGGGGCCCCAGCGCCCCTTACGGGGCGCTGCAGCCAGCCACATAGCTGCGGGCAGGCGTGCCGCAGGGCGGCACGGGTGGGCGCAGCGGCACCCTGCCAGCGCCGGTGAGCGTCCCCACCCCCCGGCGCCGGCCCCCTTCAGCCCTCCTGCTCCGACGGCTTTCGCAGGGTTGGCCTTGCTGCGGCCAGGCGTTCCCGCAACCGGGCCCAGCCCGCCGACGTCGCCCACACCGCGCGCACGCTCGACCGCGGAGCGAACAGGGTCCGCAGGCGCGCGGCGACACCGACGGTGCCGTTGAACGCGGCCGTCACCCTGCGGACGTCGTCCGCGAGGCCCGCCGCCGGTTGCGGCCGCGGCGCGTACAGCACCTGTTCGACCGCGTCCGCCACCCGGTGCACCGAGGCCGCGGCGGCCGGATCCAGACGGCCGAGCCGGACGATCCGGACGGCCGCGTTGCGCGGGGTCTGCGACTCGTCCGGAAGGATGCCGAAGTCCCAGGCGGTGTCGGTCAGTTCCAGCCAGACCGCCATCGTGTGCGCCGCCATGCCCGAAGACGTACGGTCGTGCGCCCCGAGCCGGGCCGCCCGCGTCCGCTGCCGGTACAGCATCGGTGACAGCGGCACCGCCAGGACGACGAGACCGCCGAGCGCCCACAGCGCCAGCTGCCACCACGGCGGGCCGCCGTCGCCGCTGGGCACCGCGGCCGCCGCCGACGGGCCGCCGCAGGCGTCCTGCCTGCGCTGCTGCGGCGTGCAGCTCTCGCTCTGCGAGGCCGAGGCCGACGGCGCCGCCGAGGCGCCCTTGGAGGGCAGGGTCTCGTCCGGCACCGAGGAGCCGGGCGTCTGCGACACCGTGTACGACGGGGTCGTGCCCCGGGTCGGAGTCGGTTCGAAGCGGGTCCAGCCCACGCCCTCGAAGTACAGCTCGGGCCAGGCGTGCGCGTCCTTCAGGCCCACCGAGACCGTGCCGTCGGCCTGCGGGGTGCCCGGTGCGAAGCCCACCGCGACCCGGGCCGGGATGCCCAGCGTCCGGGCCATCGCGGCCATCGCGAAGGAGAAGTGCACGCAGAAACCACGCTTCTGCTTGAGGAAGTTCGCGATCGCGCCCTCGCCCCGGCCGACCTCCACCTGGGTGTCGTACTGGAAGCCGCCCGTGACCGCGAAGTAGTCCTGGAGCTTGACCGCCTCCTCGTAGTGGTTCGCCGAACCCGCGGTGACCTCCTTCGCCGTCTGCGCCACCACCGACGGCAGCGAGGAGGGCACCTTGGTGTACTCCTTCTTCATCGCGGCCGAGGCCTCGGGCGCCGCGGCCAGCTGCTCCGCCGTCGGCTGCACGTCCAGGCTGGTGACGAGGTAGGTCTCACCGCGTGTGTTCTGCCCGTGGTCGCCGACGAGGGTCATCCCGACCGGCTCGTAGCGCCAGGTGCCGGCCACCTTCACCCTGCTCGGCGGGTACGGCATCGGCAGCCAGTCCTGGGCGTACCAGTCGGCGGCCGCGATCGACGACGTCACCGTCGTCCGCCGGACGTCGGCGCCCAGTCCCGCCGGGGTCGGGAACTTGTCCGGCACGCCGGTGATGTGCCGCTGGGCCGGCTTCCAGGTGGTGCCGTCGAAGTCGTCCAGGGAGACGATCCGCAGGTACAGGTCCGAGACGTCGTCGCTGCTGGTCCGCACGGACAGCACCTGGCGGTCCTCGTCCACGTTGAGGCTGTCCCGCAGCGACACCAGCGGGTTGACCGCGGAGATCGTGCCGCCGTTCCCGTCGCCCACGCCGACCCCGGCCCCCGCGCCGTCCAGCAGGCCGCCCTGGATCGAGGGCATCACGAACGGCACGAACAGGGCGAGGCCCAGCACGGCGAAACCGATCCGGCGCCCGGTGCGCACCGGGGCCACCGCGCCGCTCTCCTGACCGCCCGGGGTGCGCGCGGCCCCGCCGAACACCCGGCCCCACTGCGAGAGCCGGTCCCGGCCCTCGGCGAGCAGCAGCATCAGATAGCCGGCCGCCGCCACCAGGAACCACAGCCAGTCGGTCGGCCCGTCGGAGAGCCCGGCTGCCACCGAGTACAGCGCGAGCAGCGGCAGCCCGGCCGGGGCCGCGCTGCGGAAGGTCACCGCGAGGGTGTCCACGATCAGCCCGACGACCAGGACTCCGCCGATCACCATCAGCCGGATGCCGGGTGTCAGCGGCGCGGGTATCGCGTACCGGCTGACGTCGTCCGAGCCCTGCTGGAGCAGGTCGCCGAGGTAGCGGATGGTGTCCGGGCCGGGGATCACCCCGGCGATCGCGTGGCTCCGGGCGCAGACCGCGCTCAGCATCAGCAGTGTGGCCAGGGCCTGCGCGGCCACGGTCAGCGGCCGGGCCAGCGGCACCCGCCGGGCGGTCGCGCCCACACCCGTCTGGACCGCCAGCAGGAACGCCGCCTGGAACAGCCAGGTCACCGGGGTGACCAGCGGCAGCAGCGCGCAGGACGCCATCAGCGTCGCCGCGGCCGCGGTGAGGGCGAGCCGGGCGCGGCCGCTCATCGCCGTGCCTCCCCGCTCAGCGCGGCGGCGCCGGTGCGTTCCCGGTCGGCCTGCCGCCACAGCTCGGCCACGCCGACGCCGCGTGGCACGCTCACGGCCGTCCAGCCGGCCTCGCGCAGCATCCGCAGCCGCTCCTCGTGCGCGTCGCCGGGGGCGGGCACGTCGGCCGGCTCCCTGATCCAGGTGTCCGGGTCCAGCACGAAGGCCACGGCACCGCCGCTGCGCTGGCGCATCTTCGCGGCCACCGTCGCCTGTTCCTCGTCCAGGTCGCCCAGGAAGGCCACCAGCAGCCCCTCGTTCCCGCCGCGCAGCACGTCGTAGGCGCGGGACAGGCCCGTGCCGTCCGAGTGGTCGATCACCGCCAGGGTGTCCATCATCAGCCCGGCCGCCTCCGCCGACTCCTGGCCGCTGCCCGCGAAACCGTCGGCGCCCTCGCCGGGCACCGAACTGCCGGTGTCCGTCAACAGCCGGACCGAGAAGCCGCGTTCGAGCATGTGGACCAGGACCGACGCGGCACCGGACACCGCCCACTCGAAGGCCGAGTCCGGGCCCGCGCCTTCGTACGCACCGCCCCGGGTGTCGAGGAGGACCGTGCAGCGGGCCCGCTGCGGCTGCTCCTCGCGGCGCACCATCAGCTCGCCGTAGCGGGCGGTGGAGCGCCAGTGCACCCGGCGCAGGTCGTCGCCGTGGCGGTAGCCGCGCGGGATCACGTCGTCCTCGCCGGCCAGGGCCAGCGAACGCTGCCGCCCGTCGCCGTACCCCTTCGCCTCGCCGCTGAGCCGGATCGGCGGCAGCGGCTCGACCTTCGGGATGACGGTCAGGGTGTCGAACGTGGAGAAGGAGCGGGTCAGTTCGCACATGCCGAACGGGTCGGTCAGGCGCAGCTGGAGCGGGCCCAGCGGATAGCGGCCGCGCAGGTCCGAGCGGACCCGGTAGGACACCTCGCGGCGGCCGCCCGGCTCCACCCGGTCCAGGACGAAGCGGGGGCGCGGGCCGAGGACGTAGGGCACCCGGTCCTGGAGCATCAGCAGGCCGGTGGGCAGCCGCGAGACGTTGTCCATCCGCAGGTGCACCCGGGCCTCGCTGCCGGCCGGCACCCGCGCGGGGGAGAGCCGGCGGCTGCCGGCCACGCGGTAGCGGGTGCGGTGCAGCACGGCCGCGCAGAGCAGCGGCAGCACGGCGAGCAGCAGCCCGACCCGGCGCAGATCGGCCTGGCCGAGGATGTACGCGCAGATCACCGCCGCGATGCCGGCCGCGAGGAAGGAACGCCCGCGGGTGGTCAGCCCGGCCAGGGCCGTGCGGATGCCGCCCGTCTCCCCGCGGTCGGCCTCCGCCGGAGCACCCATCACAGACTCCGCGGAGGCTGCTGGGGATACGCCGGCACGCCCCGGCCCAGACCGCCGAAGCCGGTCTGCTGCTGGGGGGCCGCGGGCACCGGGGTGGACTGCAGGATCTCCTGCACGACCTGCTCCGCGGTGCGCCGGTTGAGCTGGGCCTGGGCGGTGGGCAGCAGCCGGTGCGCGAGGACCGCCACGGCGAGCGCCTGCACGTCGTCCGGCAGTGCGTACTCCCGGCCGCTCAGGGCCGCGGCCGCCTTCGCAGCGCGCAGCAGGTGCAGTGTCGCGCGCGGGGAGGCGCCGAGTCTGAGGTCGGGGTGGGTGCGGGTGGCCGAGACCAGGTCCACCGCGTACCGGCGGACCGGCTCGGCGACGTGCACCCCGCGCACCGCCTCGATCAGCTTCACGACGTCATGGGCGTGCGCGACCGGCTGGAGGTCGTCGAGAGGGTTGACCGCGCCGTGGACGTCGAGCATCTGCAACTCGGCCTCCACGCTGGGGTAGCCCACCGAGACGCGGGCCATGAAGCGGTCGCGCTGGGCCTCGGGCAGCGGGTAGGTGCCCTCCATCTCGACCGGGTTCTGGGTCGCCACCACCATGAACGGGCTCGGCAGTTCGTAGGTCTGCCCGTCGATGGTGACCTGCCGCTCCTCCATCGACTCCAGCAGCGCGGACTGGGTCTTGGGCGAGGCGCGGTTGATCTCGTCGCCGATCACGATCTGCGCGAAGATCGCGCCCGGCTTGAACTCGAAGTCCCGGCGCTGCTGGTCCCAGATGGACACGCCGGTGATGTCCGACGGCAGCAGGTCGGGCGTGAACTGGATGCGCCGCACCGTGCAGTCGATGGACCGCGCCAACGCCTTCGCCAGCATCGTCTTGCCCACGCCCGGGACGTCCTCGATCAGAAGATGCCCCTCGGCGAGCAGCACGGTCAGCGAAAGCCGTACGACCTCGGGCTTGCCCTCGATCACACCCTCCACCGAACTGCGGACGCGCTCCACAGTGGCGGTCAGATCAGTGAGGCTCGCTCGATCGTCATAGGTCGTCACCCGGCCCTCCTCGGCCCGTCATTGCCCGGCCGGCGCGTCGTTTCGCACAACCGGCCCACCCCGAATCACGGACACCACGCGTGAATGGTTCCGCGCGACGTCCCACACCGCATTCTTGCTGCCGTTACCGATTCGTGTCACTCGCCTGTGGACAACTGCCCGCAGTATGTCGGTCTTACGGCCTTTCGACCGCCTATTCGACAGGGAGCCGACAGCTTACGGCGGGCGCGTTCCGGGGCGTGCGGTCCGCTCCGCGCGGGCGAGGT
Source organism: Streptomyces sp. NPDC104761 (assembly GCF_055583445.1). Lineage (NCBI taxonomy): Bacteria > Bacillati > Actinomycetota > Actinomycetes > Kitasatosporales > Streptomycetaceae > Streptomyces > Streptomyces sp. NPDC104761. The sequence goes on from NZ_JBVJNZ010000003.1 coordinate 303,378, forward strand.
GACCTGTGGGGTGCGCGGCGAAGCGGCCGGCCGCACGGCGGGGCGATCGGGGCGGGGCGGCCGAGGCGGGCGGGCGGCGTGGGGTGCCGCGGACCGCCGGCCCGGCGCGGAGAGGGCGGGCCGGGCCGGAGCAGACCCGAACGGTCCGCCGGCCCGGCGGCGGGGCGACGCGGGTGGCCCGGTCGGCCGGGTGAGGCCTTCGGTGCGCGCGGGCCGGGCCGGTTCCCGGTCAGGCCGGGTCGATCTCGCGGAGGAGGCCGGTGCGGACGTCGAAGACGAAGCCGCGTACGTCGTCGGTGTGCTGCAGGAACGGCGAGGTGCGCACCCGCTGCATGGACTGCCGTACGTCCTGGTCGACGTCCCGGAAGGACTCCACCGCCCAGGCCGGGCGCTGGCCGACCTCCATCTCCAGCTCGGTGCGGAAGTCCTCGGTGAGGGCCTCCAGACCGCATCCGGTGTGGTGGATCAGCACGATGCTGCGGGTGCCGAGCTTGCGCTGGCTGATGGTGAGAGAGCGGATCACGTCGTCGGTGACCACGCCGCCGGCGTTGCGGATGGTGTGACAGTCGCCGAGCTGCAGGCCGAGCGCCTTGTGCAGGTCGAGGCGGGCGTCCATGCAGGCCACCACGGCCACGTGCAGCACGGGCCGGGCGTCCATGCCGGGGTCGGTGAAGGCCGACGCGTAGGTCCGGTTGGCGTCCACCAGGCGGTCCGTCACGGTGCCGTCCGTGGTTATGGCGCCTTCGGATCCAGTGGGAACTGCTGCGGAAGTCGTCATAGTCATGACGTTACTGGTCACGCGTGGTCACGGCCTCCTGTGAGAGGGGACAAAGAACGTCATCGTGGCTTGTTGTGAGCTAACCCACACGGAGGGCAAAAGACATCCGCACGGGTGAATCCCGGTGAATCCCCATCCCGGCCGGGACGCCGTACGCGCCGCGCAGGCCGGTTGATTGACCGCGCGACACGGTGGACTAAAGTGACGCGAAGCGGGAGGCGAGGCTCTCCCCGCTGGTGAAATCCCCTGGAGACCCCGGCACGGTGCCCGGGCCGTCTCCCCACGTGCGCGGTGCGCGTACCGAGCGGGCGGGGACCCGGCGGTGCGTCCCCGCGCCGGAACTGAGAGGCCCCCTTGAGCCAGAGTCGACACGTCCCGGTGATGCTCCAGCGGTGCCTGGACCTGCTGGCACCCGCCCTGGAGCGGCCGGGCAGCGTGGTCGTCGACTGCACCCTCGGCCTCGGCGGCCACAGCGAGGCGCTGCTGACCCGCTTTCCCGAGGCCCGCCTGGTCGCCCTGGACCGCGACAAGGAGGCCCTGCGCCTGTCCGGCGAGCGGCTCGCCCCCTTCGGTGACCGCGCCACCCTCGTGCACGCCGTCTACGACGAGCTCCCCGCCGTACTCGAACGCCTCGGCATCGCGCGCGTGCAGGGCGTCCTCTTCGACCTCGGCGTCTCCTCCATGCAACTCGACGAGGCCGACCGGGGCTTCGCCTACGCCCAGGACGCGCCCCTGGACATGCGCATGGACCAGTCGACCGGCATCAGCGCCGCGGAGGTCCTCAACACCTACCCGGCCGGCGATCTCGTCCGCGTGCTGTTCCAGTACGGCGAGGAGAAGCAGGCCAAGCGGATCGTCTCGGCGATCGTCCGGGAACGCGAGAAGGAGCCGTTCAGCAACAGCGCCCGGCTCGTCGAGCTGATCCGGGACGCGCTGCCGCAGGCCGCCAAGCGCACCGGCGGCAACCCGGCCAAGCGCACCTTCCAGGCGCTGCGCATCGAGGTCAACGGCGAACTCGCCGTCCTGGAAAGGGCGATCCCGGCCGCCGTGAAGGCCCTCGCGGTCGGCGGCCGGATCGCCGTGCTGTCGTACCACTCGCTCGAGGACCGCCTCGTCAAGCAGGTGTTCGCGGCCGGCGCCGCCACCACCGCGCCGCCCGGACTGCCGGTCGTGCCCGAGCAGTACCAGCCCCGGCTCAAGCTGCTCACGCGCGGTGCCGAACTTCCCACCGAGGAAGAGGTCGCCGAGAACCGCCGGGCCGCTCCGGCGCGTCTTCGGGGGGCCCAGCGCATCAGGGAGGAAGCCGAGTGAGCGAGCGGGGTTCGCGGACCCACCGGAGGACACGTGAGTAGGAAACCCGAGCTGCGGGGGCGGGCGGCCCGGCTCGCCCGGCTCTTCCCGGCCGGCCGTGCCCGCCAGGCCGCCCGCACCCCGTTCGTCCTGCTCGTCGTCCTGCTGCTCGGCGGCGGCCTGATCGGCCTGCTGGTGCTGAACTCGGCGCTCAGCGAGGGCTCGTTCAAACTCGACGACCTGCAGAAGCAGACGAAGAACCTCACCGACGAGGAACAGGCGCTGCAGCGGGACATCGACGCCTACTCCGCCCCCGACGCCCTCCAGCGCCGCGCCCACGAGCTCGGCATGGTCCCCGGCGGCGACCCGGTCTTCCTCGGTCCGGACGGCACCGTGAAGGGTGTCCCCAGCCCCGCCGCCCTCCGGCAGACCACCGTGCCGCCCGCCCCCGAGGCGCTCGGCACACAGTCCGCGGGCGCGCCCGCCCCGACGCCCACCGGCTCCGCGACGGGGACGGCTCCCGCGGCCTCCGCGCCGGTGACGGCGGCCGGACCGACGCCCACCCCGGCCCTCACGCCCGGGACAGCCCCGACCACGACCCCCGGCAGGTGACGGAAGTGCCCGACACTTCTGGAAACAGGCAGCCGCCGCGCCGCCGCGTGCCCGGCCCCGCCAAGCCACCCCGTCCCCGGGACCCCAGGGGCGCCGTCCGGAGCCGGTCCGCCCCCGGACCCGGCGCCCGCCCGGTCCGCCGCCCGGGCGGACCGCGCCCCCCGGCCGCACCTCCCCTGCGGCTCGGCAGCCCCCGGCCCCGGCTGCGCATGGTCGGCCTCGCCCTGACCCTGGTGCTGATGGTCTTCGTCGGCCGCCTGCTCCAGGTCCAGGCCGTCGACGCCAGCGCGTACGCGGCGAAGGCCGAGCAGAACCGGTACGTCGTGCACACCCTGGCCGCCGAGCGCGGGGGGATCACCGACCGCAACGGCGTGGCGCTGGCGATCAGCGAGGACGCGTACGACATCACCGCCGACCCCACGATGTTCACCGGCAAGCAGCTCAAGGTGGCCGACGGGCCCGAGCAGGCCGCCGCGCTGCTCGCCCCGATCCTCGGCAAGAGCCAGGCCGACCTCGTCAAGCTGCTGCGGCCCGCGAACAAGGACCTGCGCTACGTCCGGCTCGCCACCCGGCAGACCCCGCAGGTCTGGAAGCAGATCAAGGACCTGAAGGCCGCGCTCACCGCCAAGGCCGCGACCGACCACACCACCGTCAACGTGCTGGCCGGCGTCTTCGCCGACCCGAGCAGCCAGCGCGTGTACCCCAACGGCGACCTGGCCGCCGGGATACTGGGCTGGGTCAACGCCGACGGCAGGGGCGGTGGCGGCATCGAGCAGCAGCTCGACAAGGAGCTGACCGGCAAGGACGGCAAGATCCGCTACGCCCAGTCCGGCGGCCGCGAGGTGCCCACCGCGGGTTCCACCGAGACCCCGGCCGTGCCCGGCTCCGACGTCGAGCTGACCATCGACCGGGACATCCAGTGGGCCGCGCAGAACGCCATCACCGAGCAGGTCAAGAAGTCCAAGGCGGACCGCGGCTACGTGGTCGTCCAGGACACCAGGACCGGGCAGATCCTGGCGATGGCCGACTCGCCGGGCTTCGACCCGAACGACCTGTCGACGGCCGACGCCGACGCGATGGGCAACGCGGCCGTCCAGGACGCCTACGAGCCCGGCTCCACCGCCAAGGTGATGTCGATGGCGGCGGTCCTGGAGGAGAACGCCGCCACCCCGCTCACGCACGTGGTGGTGCCCAACCGGCTGCACCGCGGCGACCGGCTCTTCAAGGACGACGTCGACCACGACACCTGGTACCTCACGCTCAACGGCGTGCTCGCCAAGTCCAGCAACATCGGCACCATCCTCGCCGCCGGCCAGCTCGGCAGGACCCAGCAACAGGCCAACCAGGTCCTCTACTCGTACCTGCGCAAGTTCGGCATCGGCAGCTACACCGGGCTGGACTTCCCCGGCGAGACCAAGGGCATCCTGGCCGCGCCGGGCAAGTGGTCGACCTCGCAGCAGTACACGATTCCTTTCGGTCAGGGCTTCTCCATCAACGCCATGCAGGCGGCCTCCGTCTACTCGACGATCGCGAACGGCGGGGTCCGGGTCGAGCCGACCCTGGTGCGCGGTGCCAAGGGCGCCGACGGACGCTTCACCCCGGCCGCCCAGCCGAAGAAGACCCGGGTGATCAGCCAGAAGACGGCGAGGACCCTGGCCGAGATGCTGGAGTCCGTGGTGGACGACGAGCAGGGCACCGGTGCCAAGGCGGCCATTCCCGGGTACAACGTCGCGGGTAAGACCGGTACCGCCAACCGAGTGGATCCGGCCACCGGGAGGTACCGCGGCTACACCTCGTCGTTCGCCGGGTTCGCACCCGCCGACAAGCCCCGCATCACCGTCTACTGCGCCATCCAGAACGCCACCGCCGGCAGCTACTTCGGCGGCCAGATCTGCGGCCCGATCTACAAGCAGGTGATGGAGTTCGCCCTCAAGACGCTGCAGATCCCGCCGACCGGCGCCAAGGCGGCGAACCTGCCCGTCGACTACAAGCCCTGATCAGCACTTCAGCACCTCGCACAGACCACCAGGAACGAGCTCGTGACAACGATCACCCCCGACCCCGGGAACCACGGGACGCCGCGCCCCTCGCTTCGCTCCGGAGCGGGTGCGCCCGGTACGCTCACCGCCGTGCCACACGCTGATCAGTCCCAAACCACCCAGAAGGGCGCATCCGTGACATATCCGGGGCCGCCCAGGCCGGTTCAGGTCTCCGCAACACCCCTCGCGGAGCTCGCCGATCAGCTGGGTGCCGCCGAGCCGGAACCCGCGGAGAGCACCGTCGAGGTCACGGGCATCACCCACGACTCGCGCGCGGTCCGCCCCGGCGACCTGTACGCCGCCCTGCCGGGCGCCCGGCTGCACGGCGCCGACTTCGCCGCCCAGGCCGCCGGTCTCGGCGCGGTCGCCGTGCTGACCGACCCGGCGGGCGCCGAGCGCGCCGCCGCGACCGGCCTGCCGGTCCTGGTCGTCGACGATCCGCGGGGGCGGATGGGCGAGCTGGCGGCCACCATCTACGGCCGTCCGGGCCGCGACCTGCTGCAGATCGGCATCACCGGCACCTCGGGCAAGACCACCACGGCGTACCTGGTCGAGGGCGGCCTGAAGACCGCGCACAGCACCGGTCTCATCGGCACCGTCGAGATGCGCATCGGCGACGAGCGCATCAAGTCCGAGCGCACCACCCCCGAGGCCACCGACCTCCAGGCCCTGTTCGCGGTGATGCGCGAGCGAGGGGTCGAGGCGGTCGCCATGGAGGTCTCCAGCCACGCCCTGGTCCTCGGCCGGGTCGACGGCTGCGTCTTCGACATCGCCGTCTTCACCAACCTCAGCCCGGAACACATGGAGTTCCACTCCGACATGGAGGACTACTTCCGGGCCAAGGCACAGCTGTTCACCCCGGAACGCAGCAGACGGGGTGTGGTCAACGTCGACGACGAGTACGGCCGCCGGCTCGCCCGGGAGGCCTCCGTCCCGGTCGTCACCTACTCCGCGGAGGGCCACCCCGACGCCGACTGGCGGGCCGCGGACGTGCACATCGGCCCGATGGAGTCGACGTTCACCGTCACCGGGCCCGAGGGCGTCCGGATCGCCGCCAAGTCGCCGCTGCCGGGCCCCTTCAACGTGGCGAACACCCTCGCCGCGATCGTCGCCCTCGCCGTCGCCGGGCTCGACCCGCAGACCGCCGCCGACGGCATCGCCGCCGTACCGGGCGTGCCGGGCCGCCTGGAGCGCGTGGACGCCGGGCAGCCCTACCTCGCGGTCGTCGACTACGCCCACAAGACGGACGCCGTCGAGTCGGTCCTCAGGGCCCTGCGCAAGGTCACCAAGGGCCGGCTGCACATCGTCCTCGGCTGCGGCGGCGACCGCGATCGGACCAAGCGGGCCCCGATGGGCGCCGCCGCGGCCCGGCTCGCCGACATCGCCGTGCTGACCTCCGACAACCCCCGCTCCGAGGACCCCCTCGCCATCCTCGCGACCATGCTCGAGGGTGCCGCCTCGGTGCCCGCCCACGAGCGCGGCGAGGTACTCCTCTTCGAGGACCGGGCCGCCGCGATCGAGGCCGCCGTCGCCCGCGCGCACCCCGGCGACACCGTGCTGGTCGCCGGCAAGGGCCACGAGCAGGGCCAGGACATCGCCGGCGTGATCCGCCCCTTCGACGACCGCCAGGTCCTCCGCGAAGCCATCCGGAAAACCCAGGGATGAAAATCCAGAAGACCCAGGGGATGAACTTGTGATCGCCCTCTCTCTCGCCGAGATCGCAGAAGTCGTCGGCGGGCAGACGCACGACATACCGGATCCGTCCGTCCAGGTCACCGGGGAGGTCGTCCGGGACTCCCGCGAAGCGGGGCCGGGCAGCCTGTTCGCAGCCTTCGCGGGCGAGCGCGTGGACGGCCACGACTTCGCCCGGCAGGTCGTGGCCGCCGGCGCGGTCGCCGTCCTGGCGTCGCGCCCCGTCGGCGTGCCCGCGATCGTCGTGGACGACGTCCAGACCGCTCTCGGCGCCCTCGCGCGTCATGTCGTACGACGGCTCGGCGCGACCCTCGTGGCGCTGACCGGATCGGCCGGCAAGACCAGCACCAAGGACCTCATCGCCCAGGTGCTGCGCACCAAGGCGCCGACCGTCTTCACGCCCGGCTCGCTCAACAACGAGATCGGGCTGCCGCTGACCGCCCTGTCCGCCACCGAGGCCACGAAGTTCCTGGTGCTGGAGATGGGCGCCCGCGGCATCGGCCACATCCGCTACCTCACCGATCTGACGCCCCCGAAGGTCGGCCTGGTCCTCAACGTCGGCACCGCCCACATCGGCGAGTTCGGCGGCCGGGAGCAGATCGCCCAGGCGAAGGGCGAGTTGGTGGAGGCGCTGCCCGCGGCCGAGGACGGCGGGGTCGCGGTCCTCAACGCCGACGACCCGTTGGTGCGGGCCATGGCCTCCCGTACCAAGGCGAAGGTGGTCCTTTTCGGAGAGTCGGCCGAAGCGGACGTTCGGGCCGAGAACGTGCGACTCACGGACACGGGACAGCCCGCGTTCAGCCTTCACACACCCTCCGGTGCAAGCGATGTGACCATGCGCCTGTACGGTGAGCACCACGTGTCGAACGCGCTCGCCGCGGCCGCCGTCGCCCATGAGCTGGGCATGTCCGCGGAAGAGATCGCCCTCGCGCTCTCCGAGGCGGGCTCCCTCTCCCGCTGGCGTATGGAGGTCACCGAGCGCCCGGACGGCGTGACCATCGTCAACGACGCCTACAACGCCAACCCCGAGTCCATGCGAGCCGCGCTGCGCGCGCTCGCGGCCATGGGCCAGGGGCGCCGCACGTGGGCGGTGCTCGGCAAGATGGCCGAGCTCGGGGACGAGGCGCTCGCCGAGCACGACGCGGTCGGACGGCTCGCCGTCCGGCTCAATGTCGGCAAGCTCGTCGCCGTCGGGGGAGTGGAAGCCTCCTGGCTGCAACTGGGCGCATATAACGAGGGTTCGTGGGGTGAGGAGTCGGTGCACGTGTCCGACGCACAGGCGGCGGTCGACCTGTTGCGCAGCGAGTTGCGCCCGGGGGACGTCGTACTCGTGAAGGCGTCACGGTCGGTGGGCCTGGAGAGCGTTGCGCAGGCGCTCCTGGAGTCCGGTGCCGAGGGTGTTGATGCCCGATGATGAAGCAGATCCTCTTCTCGGGCGTCATCGGTCTCTTCCTGACGCTGATCGGCACCCCGCTGCTGATCAAGCTCCTCGCCCGCAAGGGCTACGGCCAGTACATCCGTGACGACGGCCCGCGCGAGCACGCCAGCAAGCGCGGTACGCCGACGATGGGCGGTATCGCCTTCATCCTGTCGACGGTCGCCGCCTACTTCCTGTCCAAGGTGATCACCGGCTACACCCCGACCTACTCGGGCCTGCTGGTGCTCGGTCTGATGTGCGGGATGGGCCTGGTCGGCTTCCTGGACGACTACATCAAGATCGTCAAGCGGCGCTCGCTCGGTCTGCGGGCCAAGGCGAAGATGGCCGGGCAGCTGATCGTCGGCATCTCCTTCGCGGTGCTGTCGCTGCAGTTCGCCGACGCCCGCGGCAACACCCCGGCCTCCACCAAGCTGTCCTTCATCACGGACTTCGGCTGGACCATCGGCCCGGTGCTGTTCGTGGTGTGGGCGCTGTTCATGATCCTCGCGATGTCCAACGGCGTGAACCTGACCGACGGTCTGGACGGTCTGGCCACCGGCGCCTCCGTGCTGGTCTTCGGCGCCTACACGTTCATCGGCGTCTGGCAGTTCCAGGAGTCCTGCGCCAACGCGACGACCCTGACCAACCCCAACGCCTGCTACGAGGTGCGCGACCCGCTGGACCTCGCGGTCATCGCGTCCGCGCTGATGGGTTCCTGCCTCGGCTTCCTGTGGTGGAACACCTCGCCGGCCAAGATCTTCATGGGCGACACCGGTTCGCTCGCGCTCGGTGGCGTCCTCACGGGCCTGGCGATCCTCTCCCGCACGGAGCTGCTCGTCGCCATCATGGGCGGCCTGTTCGTCCTCATCACCATGTCGGTCGTCATCCAGGTCGGCTCCTTCCGGCTCACCGGCAAGCGCGTCTTCCGGATGGCACCACTCCAGCACCACTTCGAACTCAAGGGCTGGTCCGAAGTCCTTGTGGTGGTCCGCTTCTGGATCATCCAGGGCATCTGTGTGATTGTCGGACTCGGCCTCTTCTACGCAGGATGGGCAGCGGACAAGTGACCGACTGGCAGGGCAGGCACGTCACCGTCGCCGGGCTCGGCGTCTCCGGTGTCCCGGCGGCCAGGGTGCTGCACGCGCGCGGGGCGGTCGTCACGGTCGTCAACGACGGCGACGACGCACGCGCGCGTGAACAGGCCGCCGAACTGGAGGCCCTGGGCGTCACGGTACGGCTCGGCGACGGCGCGACCCTGCCGGAGGGCACCGAGCTCATCGTCACCGCGCCCGGCTGGAAGCCGGACAAGCCCCTGTTCCAGGCGGCCCGCGCGGCCGGCGTCGAGATCTGGGGCGACGTCGAACTCGCCTGGCGGCTCCGGGGTCCCGACGCGGCTCCCTGGCTGGCCGTCACCGGCACGAACGGCAAGACCACCACCGTCCAGATGCTGGCGTCCATCCTCAAGGCCGCCGGCCTGCGCACGGCCGCCGTCGGCAACATCGGCGTCTCGCTGCTCGACGCGGTCCTCGGGGACGAGGAGTACGACGTCCTCGCGGTGGAGCTGTCCAGCTACCAGCTGCACTGGGCGCCCTCGCTGCGCGCCCACTCGGCGGCCGTGCTGAACCTCGCCCCCGACCACCTCGACTGGCACGGCTCCATGGAGGCGTACGCCAAGGACAAGGGCCGCATCTACGAGGGCAACCGGGTCGCCTGCGTCTACAACGTCGCCGACAAGCTCACCGAGGAGCTGGTCCGGGAGGCCGACGTCGAGGAGGGCTGCCGGGCCGTCGGCTTCACCCTCGGCACCCCGGCCCCCTCCCAACTCGGCGTCGTGGACGGCATCCTGGTCGACCGCGCCTTCGTCGAGAACCGGCAGAAGAACGCCCAGGAGCTGGCCGAGGTCTCCGACGTCAACCCGCCGGCCCCGCACAACATCGCCAACGCCCTTGCCGCCGCGGCCCTCGCACGCGCCTTCGGGGTGCCCCCCACGGCCGTACGGGACGGGCTGCGGGCCTTCACGCCGGACGCCCACCGCATCGCGCACGTCGCCGACGTGGACGGGGTCTCCTACGTGGACGACTCCAAGGCGACCAACACCCATGCGGCCGAAGCCTCGTTGGCGTCATATGAGTCGATCGTATGGATTGCGGGCGGTCTGGCGAAGGGCGCGACCTTCGACGAACTGGTCGCCAAGTCGGCAAAGCGACTTCGCGGCGCGGTGCTCATCGGTGCCGATCGCGCCCTCATCCGGGAGGCCCTCGCGCGACACGCGCCGGAAGTCCCGGTCGTCGACCTCGACCGGACCGACACTGGGGCGATGCTCGCGGCGGTCCAGGAGGCCCGGCGACTCGCCGTCGCCGGAGACACGGTGCTGTTGGCACCCGCCTGTGCCTCCATGGACATGTTCGCCAACTACAACCAGCGCGGTGACGCGTTCGCCCAGGCGGTTCGCGAACTCGGCGCCTGACCCGGCCGCCTGCCGGGCGACCTTGGGAGGGACGCGTGGGACGGTCGACGTTCAGTGGAGGCGTTGATGTCCGGTAGCCGCACCGGCCGGCCGCCCGTACAGCGGGCGGTCCGCCGGCCCGTCGCGCCCCGCGCCTCGCGCGACAACCCGCTGCGGCGGCTCTACACGCGCGCGAACCGGGCCTGGGACCGACCGCTCACCGCGTACTACCTGATCCTCGGCGGCAGTCTGCTCATCATCGTGCTGGGCCTGGTGATGGTCTACTCGGCCTCCCAGATCACCGCGCTGCAGATGTCGCTGCCGGGCTCGTTCTTCTTCAGGAAGCAGTTCCTGGCCGCCTGCATCGGGGGAGTGCTGCTGCTCGTGGCGTCCCGCATGCCGGTGAAGCTGCACCGGGCGCTCGCCTACCCGATCCTCGCCGGAGCCGTCTTCCTGATGGCGCTGGTGCAGGTGCCGGGGATAGGGATGTCCGTCAACGGCAACCAGAACTGGATCTCCCTCGGCGGCTCCTTCCAGATCCAGCCCAGCGAGTTCGGCAAGCTCGCCCTGGTGCTGTGGGGCGCCGACCTGATGGCGCGCAAACAGGAGAAGCGGCTGCTGAACCAGTGGAAGCACATGCTGGTGCCGCTCGTTCCGGTGAGCTTCCTGCTGCTCGGGCTGATCATGCTCGGCGGCGACATGGGCACGGCGATCATCCTGACCGCGATCCTGTTCGGCGTGCTCTGGCTGGCGGGGGCGCCGACCCGGCTGTTCGCCGGTGTGCTGTCCATCGCGGGCGTGCTCGGCGTGATCCTCATCAAGACCAGCCCCAACCGCATGGCCCGGCTCGCCTGCATCGGCGCCACCGAGCCGAAGAGCGGTGTCGCCGACTGCTGGCAGGCGGTTCATGGCATCTACGCCCTGGCCTCCGGCGGACTCTTCGGATCCGGCCTCGGTGCGAGTGTGGAGAAATGGGGACAACTCCCCGAAGCCCACACCGACTTCATCTTCGCCGTCACCGGTGAGGAACTGGGCCTGGCGGGGACGCTGTCGGTACTGGCCCTCTTCGCGGCTCTAGGCTATGCGGGTATCCGCGTGGCCGGACGCACGGAGGACCCCTTCGTGAGGTACGCCGCGGGAGGCGTGACCACCTGGATCACCGCCCAGGCAGTGATCAACATCGGTGCGGTGCTCGGCCTGCTGCCGATCGCCGGCGTCCCCCTCCCGCTGTTCTCCTACGGAGGCTCCGCCCTGCTGCCGACCATGTTCGCCATCGGGCTGCTGATCGCCTTCGCGCGCGACGAGCCCGCTGCGCGGGCGGCGCTTGCGATGCGGCAACCTCGCTTTGGTAGAAAGCGGGGAGGCGGGGGCCCTCAGGGGTCTCGGAGATGGAACACGATGCGACGGCGTGCCTCGGCGGCGCGCTCGTCCGGAGAGCGGTGAATTTCGGTGCATGTCGTACTCGCTGGTGGGGGGACCGCCGGCCACATCGAGCCCGCGCTCGCCCTCGCGGACGCCCTGCGCAGGCAGGACCCCACCGTGGGGATCACGGCCCTGGGCACGGAACGCGGCCTGGAGACCACGCTCGTCCCGCAGCGCGGCTACGAGCTGGCGCTGATCCCTGCGGTGCCGCTGCCCCGCAGGCCCACCCCCGAGCTGATCACCGTCCCGGGCCGGCTGCGCGGCACCATCAAGGCCGCCGAGCAGGTCCTGGAGCGCACCAAGGCGGACTGCGTCGCCGGCTTCGGCGGCTACGTCGCCCTCCCCGCCTACCTCGCCGCCAAGCGCCTCGGCGTGCCGATCGTGATCCACGAGGCCAACGCCCGCCCCGGCCTCGCCAACAAGATCGGCTCCCGGTACGCCGCCAGGGTCGCCGTCTCCACCCCGGACAGCAAGCTGCGCGACGCCCGCTACATCGGCATCCCGCTGCGCCGCTCCATCGCCACCCTGGACCGGGCCGCCGCCCGCCCCGAGGCCCGGCACCGCTTCGGCCTCGACCCCAACCTGCCCACGCTGCTGGTCTCCGGCGGTTCCCAGGGCGCCCGCCGCCTCAACGAGGTCGTCCAGCAGGTCGCGCCCTGGCTGCAGCAGGCCGGCATCCAGATCCTGCACGCGGTCGGCCCGAAGAACGAACTGCCGCAGGTGCACCAGATGCCGGGGATGCCGCCCTATATCCCGGTAAGTTACCTGGACCGGATGGACCTCGCGTACGCCGCGGCCGACATGATGCTCTGCCGTGCGGGCGCGATGACCGTCGCCGAACTCTCCGCCGTCGGGCTCCCGGCCGCCTACGTCCCGCTGCCCATCGGCAACGGCGAACAGCGGCTGAACGCCCAGCCGGTGGTCAAGGCCGGCGGCGGTCTGCTGGTCGACGACGCCGAACTCACCCCGGAGTGGGTGCAGCAGAACGTCCTGCCGGTGCTCGCCGACCCGCACCGGCTGTACGAGATGTCGCGTGCGGCAAGCGAGTTCGGCCGCCGGGACGCCGACGACCTGCTCGTCGGCATGGTGTACGAGGCGATCGCCTCAAGCCGGTAAGACCGTATGACGAAAGGCAAGTGAGCAGCGTGGCCGGACCGACCACCACCGCGGAACGCGGTGAGCGCCAGCAGGAGTCGTCCGGCCCGCCGCTCCTCAGGCGGCTACGGAACCGCCGCTTTCGTAGGATGGTCATTCTGGTAATGGCCGTGGTGCTCCTCGGCTCCGGCTCCACCTGGCTCCTGTACGGCTCCCCGTGGCTGCGGGTGCGCCATGTCTCCGTGTCCGGTACGGCCGTTCTGACCCCCGAGGACGTCCTGGAGGCGGCCGACGTGCCGGTCGGGGCGCCGCTGGTCTCCGTCGACACCGACGGGATCGAGGCCCGGCTGCGCCGGAGACTGCCCCGCATCGACACGGTGGACGTGGTCCGTTCCTGGCCCCGCGGAATCGGGCTGAAAGTGACCGAGCGCACCCCCGTGCTGCTCATCGAAAAGGGCGGAAATTTCACCGAAGTGGACAGGAAAGGCGTCCGGTTCGCCACGGTTTCGCAGGCGCCGAAAGGCGTTCCGGAGCTGGAATTGAGTCCGGCCCGGTCGGGTTCGGCAACCGCGAGCCTGCGCCGGTTCGGCACCGACCGGCTGGTGCGGGAGGCGGTCGACGTCGCGCGCGCCATTCCGGCCGCCGTCCGGCAGGACACCCGGACCCTCAAGGTCCGTTCCTACGACGACATCTCGCTGGAGCTGAGCGGTGGCCGCGTCGTGGAGTGGGGCAGCTCCGAGAACGGCGCCGCCAAGGCGCGCACCCTCACCGCACTCCTGAAAGCCGCTTCCGGTGCCCGGCACTTCGACGTGAGTGTTCCCACCGCCCCTGCGTCAGCGGCGAGTTGACGCACATCAGCGCAGGCCAGCACCCTGGTTGGGCACTGCTACGGCTGATCACATAGGGTGAAAAGAAAAACGGGAGGTTCGGCGTGTTCGTTGAACGGGCGCCACTTGTCGACTTAGTGTCCTGTTCAGAAGACTTCAAGGAACGGACACACTGGTAACCCTAAACTTCAACGTTAGGGTTCGGGTCGGCGCTACGGACCGTCCCAATCGGCATCTGCCGTCCCGCACGGGGCACCGCACGTGGACGGCAACGTAATTCGAGGCGAGAGGCCTTCGACGTGGCAGCACCGCAGAACTACCTCGCAGTCATCAAGGTCATCGGTGTCGGCGGCGGTGGTGTCAATGCCATCAACCGGATGATCGAGGTCGGTCTCAAGGGCGTCGAGTTCATCGCCATCAACACGGACGCACAGGCGCTGTTGATGAGCGACGCCGACGTCAAGCTCGACGTCGGCCGTGAACTCACCCGCGGACTCGGGGCCGGCGCCAACCCGGCCGTCGGCCGCAAGGCCGCCGAGGACCACCGCGAGGAGATCGAGGAGGTCCTCAAGGGGGCCGACATGGTCTTCGTGACGGCCGGTGAAGGCGGCGGCACCGGCACCGGCGGCGCGCCCGTCGTGGCCAACATCGCGCGCTCGCTGGGCGCGCTCACCATCGGCGTGGTCACCCGCCCGTTCACCTTCGAGGGCCGGCGCCGGGCCAACCAGGCCGAGGACGGCATCGCCGAACTCCGCGAAGAGGTCGACACCCTCATCGTCATCCCGAACGACCGGCTGCTGTCCATCTCGGACCGCCAGGTCTCCGTGCTCGACGCCTTCAAGTCGGCCGACCAGGTCCTGCTCTCCGGTGTCCAGGGCATCACCGACCTCATCACCACCCCCGGCCTGATCAACCTCGACTTCGCCGACGTCAAGTCGGTCATGTCCGAGGCCGGCTCGGCCCTCATGGGCATCGGCTCGGCCCGCGGCGACGACCGTGCGGTGGCCGCCGCCGAGATGGCGATCTCCTCGCCGCTCCTGGAGGCCTCCATCGACGGCGCCCGGGGTGTGCTGCTCTCCATCTCCGGCGGTTCCGACCTCGGCCTGTTCGAGATCAACGAGGCCGCCCAGCTGGTCAGCGAGGCCGCCCACCCCGAGGCCAACATCATCTTCGGCGCGGTCATCGACGACGCCCTCGGCGACGAGGTCCGCGTCACCGTCATCGCGGCCGGCTTCGACGGGGGCCAGCCCCCGGCCCGCCGGGACAACGTCCTCGGCTCGTCCTCGGCCGCCGCCCGCCGCGACGAGCCCGCGCCGGCCCGGCGGGAGCCGGAGCGCCCGTCCTTCGGCTCGCTCGGCAGCGTGACCCCGAAGGAGGAGCCGGAGCCGGCGCCCGAGCCGGTGGCCGACATCCCGGTCGCCCCGCCGGTCCCGCAGTCCCGCTCCTACACGGACAGCGCGGCCGAGGAACTGGACGTACCGGACTTCCTCAAGTGATCCTTACGACGTGATAGGACAGCGCGAGACCGTGAGCGGCGCGCACTTCGCCTTCACCGACAGGTGGGGTGGGGTGAGCGCCGCTCCGTACGAGGAGCTCAACCTGGGCGGGGCGGTCGGCGACGACCCCGACGTGGTACGGACCAACCGGGAGCTCGCCGCCAGGTCGCTCGGACTGGACCCCGGCCGGGTGGTCTGGATGAACCAGGTGCACGGGAACGACGTGGCCGAGGTCGAGGGTCCGTGGACCACCCGGCTCGCCCCGGAGGTCGACGGGCTGGTGACCGCGGTCCGCGGGCTCGCCCTCGCCGTGCTGACCGCCGACTGCGTGCCGGTCCTGCTGGCCGACCCGGTGGCCGGAGTGGCCGCCGCCGCCCATGCCGGCAGGCCGGGCATGGTCAAGGGGATCGTGCCGGCCGCGATCGACGCCATGGAGTCGCTGGGCGCCGACCCGGCCCGGATCGTCGCCCGCACCGGACCCGCCGTGTGCGGCCGGTGCTACGAGGTGCCGGAGGCGATGCGCGCCGAGGTGGCCGCCGTCGAGCCGACGGCGCACGCCGAGACCAGTTGGGGCACTCCGGCGGTGGATGTGGCCGCCGGAGTGCACGCACAGCTCGCGCGCGCCGGAGTGCTCGACCGGGCGCAGTCGCCGGTGTGCACGCTGGAGTCGGGTGATCACTTCTCGTACCGGCGGGACCGCAGCACCGGGCGGCTCGCCGGCTATGTGTGGCTGGACTGATGGGGCATGACGGACCGTAAGACCGAACTCGCCGGAAACCTGGCGAAAGTGGAGGAGCGCATCGCCGCCGCCTGTGCGGCGGCCGGGCGCAAGCGGGAGGAGGTGACCCTGATCGTGGTCACCAAGACCTACCCGGCGAGCGACGTGCGGATCCTGTCGGGGCTCGGGGTGCGCCACGTCGCCGAGAACCGGGACCAGGACGCGGCTCCCAAGGCCGCTGAATGTTCGGATCTGCCCTTGGTTTGGCACTTTGTCGGTCAATTGCAGACCAATAAAGTGCGATCCGTAGTCGGTTATGCGGATGTCGTGCAGTCCGTCGACCGCGCCAGGCTCGTGGACGCGCTGTCCAAGGAGGCGGTGCGGGCCGGGCGTGAGGTCGGGTGCCTCCTCCAGGTCGCGCTCGACGCGGGCGCGAGCGGCCGAGGGGAGCGCGGCGGCGTGGCTCCGGACGGAATCGAAGAGTTGGCCGCCCTCGTCGCCCGTTCGCCGGGGCTGCGGCTCGACGGCCTCATGACCGTCGCTCCGCTCGCCGGGGAGTACGCGGGGCGCCAACGCGCGGCGTTCGGGCGGTTGATGGATTTGTCGACCGACCTGCGCCGAGCCCATCCGGCTGCGAACATGGTCTCCGCAGGGATGAGTGCGGACCTTGAGGAAGCCGTGGCCGCCGGGGCGACACATGTACGCGTCGGCACTGCGGTACTCGGAGTCCGCCCCAGGCTCGGGTAACGTCGCCAGGAAGTCGGACCACAGCAGAAAATATGGTCAATGCCGCCCAATACGGGCACAACGGCCGTGTGGATCGCGGGACTTGGCAGTCGTCACCGATCCACCACAGAGCGGAGGACTCAGAGCATGGCCGGCGCGATGCGCAAGATGGCGGTCTACCTCGGCCTCGTGGAGGACGATGGGTACGACGGCCGCGGATTCGACCCCGACGACGACTTCGAGCCCGAACTGGACCCGGAGCCCGAGCGGGATCATCGACGGCACGAGCCGTCACACCAGTCCCACGGTTCACACCAGTCCCAAAGGGACGATTCGGTACGAGTGGTACAGCCGCCGTCCCCGCGCGAGCCGGTGTCGCATTCCGCCGGGCTCCCCGCGGAATCGGGACGCCCGGCGCGCATCGCCCCCGTGGCGTCCATCACACAAGAACGCGCAAGCCTGGAGAAGAACGCACCGGTGATCATGCCCAAGGTCGTGTCGGAACGAGAGCCTTACCGGATCACCACGCTTCACCCCCGGACCTACAACGAGGCCCGTACCATCGGGGAACACTTCCGTGAGGGCACCCCGGTGATCATGAATCTGACTGAGATGGATGACACAGATGCGAAGCGACTTGTCGACTTTGCGGCCGGTTTGGTGTTTGGTCTTCACGGCAGCATCGAGCGGGTGACGCAGAAGGTGTTCCTGTTGTCTCCTGCTAACGTCGATGTCACGGCGGAGGACAAGGCCCGCATCGCAGAGGGCGGGTTCTTCAACCAGAGCTGAGACGCAAGACCGGTACGAGGCACGGAAACAGGGGAGAGGGAAAGCACGGACCATGAGCGTGTTCCTGGATGTGATCTACATCGCGCTGATGTGCTTCCTCATCGTGCTCATCTTCCGGTTGGTCATGGACTACGTGTTCCAGTTCGCCCGCTCATGGCAACCCGGCAAGGCGATGGTGGTCGTACTTGAGGCCACCTACACTGTCACCGATCCACCGCTCAAGCTTCTGCGGCGGTTCATTCCGCCGCTGCGTCTCGGGGGCGTGGCGCTCGACCTGTCCTTCTTCGTACTGATGATCATCGTCTACATCCTGATCGCGATCGTTGGTCGGCTGTGATGAGCGATGTGACCTACCGTCTTGCCGATGCCGACGACTACGTTGAGGTGAAGAGATGCCGTTGACCCCCGAGGACGTGCGGAACAAGCAGTTCACGACCGTCCGCCTCCGAGAAGGCTATGACGAGGACGAGGTCGATGCCTTCCTCGATGAGGTCGAAGCCGAACTGACGCGCCTGCTCCGCGAGAACGAGGACCTGCGCGCCAAGCTGGCCGCGGCCACGCGCGCTGCTGCCCAGAACCAGCAGAACATGCGCAAGCCTCCGGAGCAGGACCAGCAGGGCGGCATGCCTCAGGGCGGGATGCCCCAGCAGGGCGGGATGCCCCAGGGCATGCCGCAGCAGGGCATGCCGCAGGGCGGGATGCCGCAGCAGGGCATGCGAGGTCCCGGCGCTCCGGTGCCCGCCGGCATATCGGGCCCGCCGCAGCAGCAGATGGGTGGCCCCATGGGCGGTCCCCCGCAGCTGCCGAGCGGCGCCCCGCAGCTGCCGGCCGGTCCCAGTGGCCAGGGCGGCCCGCAGGGTCCCGGTCCGATGGGCCAGGGTCCGATGGGCCAGGGTCCCGGTCCGATGGGACAGGGCATGCAGGGTCCCGGCCCGATGGGTCAGGGCATGGGCCCGATGGGTGGCCAGCCCCCCATGCAGCAGCAGATGGGTGGCCCGATGGGCGGCCCCATGGGCGGTCCGATGGGCGGCCCCGGTCAGGGCCCCGGCGGCGACAGCGCCGCCCGTGTCCTCTCGCTGGCCCAGCAGACCGCCGACCAGGCGATCGCCGAGGCCCGCTCCGAGGCCAACAAGATCGTCGGCGAGGCCCGCAGCCGCGCCGAGGGTCTGGAGCGTGACGCCCGTGCCAAGGCCGACGCGCTGGAGCGGGACGCGCAGGAGAAGCACCGCGTCGCCATGGGCTCCCTGGAGTCCGCGCGCGCCACGCTGGAGCGCAAGGTCGAGGACCTGCGCGGCTTCGAGCGCGAGTACCGCACGCGTCTGAAGTCGTACCTGGAGTCGCAGCTGCGTCAGCTGGAGACCCAGGCCGACGACTCCCTGGCGCCGCCGCGCACCCCGGCCACGGCCTCCCTCCCGCCGTCCCCGGCGCCCTCCATGGCACCGGCCGGCGCGAGCGCCCCGTCCTACGGCGGCAACCCGTCGATGGGTGGCCCGTCCCCCGCTGCCCCGTCCTACGGCGGCCAGCAGCAGATGACGCCGGCGATGACCCAGCCGATGGCACCGGTACGCCCGCAGGGCCCCTCTCCGATGGGCCAGGCGCCGTCCCCGATGCGCGGCTTCCTCATCGACGAGGACGACAACTGACGGCGGGCGCGTAGCGCGCGTAGCCGTCGGCAGAGCACCACAGGGCGGGGCCCCGGATTTCCGATCCGGGGCCCCGCCCTTTTTACGCGGGTTGCGCATGCACCCAAGGGGCGCGAGGAGGCGCTGCTTGAAGGGGCACGGGGTGCTTGAAGGGGCACGGGGTGCTTGAAGGGGCACGGGGTGCTTGAAGGGGCGCGGGGTGCTTGAAGGGGCGCGGGGAACCGCGCACGGTACCCGCTCCGGCACGCACCTACGAAAAGGGGCCCGATCCCCACCGTGGAGACCGGGCCCTTCTCGAACAGGCCGGCGCTTACGCCTTGCGGAGCCGGAACGTCAGAGACAGCCCCTCGTCCACGAACGGTTCGCCGTAGCCGCCGTCGGCCTCGCCCTGCGCGAAGTCCGTCGCCAGTACCTCGTCGGCGATCAACCCGGCGTGCTCCGCCAGCGCCGCGATCACCGCCGGGTCGGTCGACACCCACCGCAGCGCGATCCGGTCGGCGACGTCCAGCCCGCTGTTCTTGCGCGCCTCCTGGATCAGCCGGATCGCGTCCCGGGCGAGGCCCGCCTGGCGCAGCTCCTCCGTGATCTCCAGGTCGAGCGCGACGGTCGCACCGGAGTCCGACGCCACCGACCAGCCCTCACGCGGCGTCTCCGTGATGATCACCTCGTCCGGCGCCAGCGTCACCGTCTCGCCCTCGACCTCGACCGACGCGGTGCCCTCGCGCAGCGCCAGCGACAGCGCGGCCGCGTCCGCCGCGGCGACCGCCTTGGCGACCTCCTGCACCCGCTTGCCGAACCGCTTGCCGAGCGCCCGGAAGTTGGCCTTCGCGGTCGTGTCGACCAGGGAGCCGCCCACCTCGGAGAGGGACGCCAGCGACGACACGTTCAGCTCGTCGGTGATCTGCCCGTGCAGCTCCGGGTCGAGCGCGTCGAAGCCGACCGCCGCCACCAGCGCGCGGGACAGCGGCTGCCGCGTCTTGACACCCGACTCCGCGCGCGTGGCCCGGCCGAGCTCCACGAGCCGTCGTACCAGGACCATCTGCTGGGACAGCTCCGGGTCGATCGCCGACAGGTCGGCCTCCGGCCACGACGCCAGGTGCACCGACTCCGGTGCGCCCGGGGTCACCGGCGCCACCAGGTCCTGCCACACGCGCTCGGTGATGAACGGGGTCAGCGGGGCCATCAGCTTGGTGACGGTCTCCACGACCTCGTGCAGCGTGCGCAGCGCGGCCTTGTCGCCCTGCCAGAACCGGCGCCGGGAACGGCGCACATACCAGTTGGACAGGTCGTCGACGAAGGCCGAGAGCAGCTTGCCGGCGCGCTGGGTGTCGTACGCCTCCAGCGCCTGCGTCACCTGGTCGGTGAGCGCGTGCAACTCGGAGAGCAGCCAGCGGTCCAGCACCGGGCGGTCCGCCGGAGCCGGGTCCGCCGCGGAGGGCGCCCAGTTCGACGTACGGGCGTACAGCGCCTGGAAGGCGACCGTGTTCCAGTAGGTCAGCAGCGTCTTGCGGACGACCTCTTGGATCGTGCCGTGCCCGACCCGGCGGGCCGCCCACGGGGAGCCGCCGGCCGCCATGAACCAGCGCACCGCGTCCGCGCCGTGCTGGTCCATCAACGGGATCGGCTGCAGGATGTTGCCCAGGTGCTTGGACATCTTGCGGCCGTCCTCGGCGAGGATGTGCCCCAGGCAGACCACGTTCTCGTACGACGACTTGTCGAAGACCAGCGTGCCGACGGCCATGAGGGTGTAGAACCACCCGCGCGTCTGGTCGATCGCCTCGGAGATGAACTGCGCCGGGTAGCGGGACTCGAACAGGTCCTTGTTCTTGTACGGGTAGCCCCACTGCGCGAACGGCATCGAACCCGAGTCGTACCAGGCGTCGATGACCTCCGGCACGCGCGTGGCCGTCTTCGCGCACTGCGGGCACGCGAAGGTGACCTCGTCGATGAACGGGCGGTGCGGGTCCAGCTCCGACTGGTCGGTGCCGGTCAGCTCGGTCAGCTCCGCGCGGGAGCCGACCACGGTGAGGTGGTCGTCCTCGCAGCGCCAGATCGGCAGCGGAGTGCCCCAGTAGCGGTTCCGGGACAGCGCCCAGTCGATGTTGTTGTTCAGCCAGTCCCCGTACCGGCCGTGCTTGACCGTCTCGGGGAACCAGTTCGTCCCCTCGTTCTCCGCGAGCAGACGGTCCTTGATCGCCGTCGTGCGGATGTACCAGGACGGCTGCGCGTAATAGAGCAGCGCGGTGTGGCAACGCCAGCAGTGCGGGTAGCTGTGTTCGTACGGCAGGTGCTTGAAGAGGAGGCCGCGCTGCTTGAGGTCCTCGGTGAGCCGTTCGTCGGCCTTCTTGAAGAAGACGCCACCGACCAGCGGCACGTTCTCCTCGAAGGTGCCGTCCGGGCGGACCGGGTTCACCACCGGCAGGCCGTAGGCGCGGCAGACCCTGAGGTCGTCCTCGCCGAAGGCGGGGGACTGGTGGACCAGGCCCGTACCGTCCTCGGTCGTGACGTACTCCGCGTTCACGACGTAATGCGCCGGTTCCGGGAACTCCACGAGCTCGAACGGACGTTGATAGGTCCAGCGCTCCATCTCGGCGCCGGTGAAGGACTGGCCCGTGGTCTCCCAGCCCTCGCCGAGCGCCTTGGCGACGAGCGGCTCGGCGACGACGACCTTCTCCTCGCCGTCGGTCGCGACGACGTAGGTGACCTCGGGGTGCGCGGCGACCGCCGTGTTGGACACCAGGGTCCACGGGGTGGTCGTCCACACCAGGAGCGCGGCCTGGCCGGCGAGCGGACCGGAGGTGAGCGGGAAACGGACGTACACGGAGGGGTCGACGACCGTCTCGTAGCCCTGCGCCAGCTCGTGGTCGGACAGGCCGGTGCCGCAGCGCGGACACCAGGGGGCGACGCGGTGGTCCTGGACCAGCAGACCCTTGTCGAAGATCGTCTTCAGCGACCACCAGACCGACTCGATGTACTCGGGGTCCATCGTGCGGTAGGCGTCGTCCAGGTCGGTCCAGTACCCCATGCGGGTCGTGAGCGCCTCGAAGGCGTCGGTGTGGCGGGTCACCGACTCGCGGCACTTGGCGTTGAACGCGGCGATGCCGTACTTCTCGATGTCCGGCTTGCCGCTGAAGCCCAGCTCCTTCTCGACCGCGAGCTCCACGGGCAGGCCGTGACAGTCCCAGCCGGCCTTGCGGGCCACGTGGTAGCCGCGCATGGTGCGGAAGCGGGGGAAGACGTCCTTGAAGACGCGCGCCTCGATGTGGTGGGCGCCGGGCATGCCGTTGGCGGTGGGCGGGCCCTCGTAGAACACCCACTCGGGGCGGCCCTCGGACTGCTCCAGGGTCTTGGCGAAGATCTTCTGCTCGCGCCAGAAGTCGAGCACGGCGTGCTCGAGGGCGGGCAGGTCGACCTGTGCGGGCACCTGGCGGTACGTCGGCGCTGTCATCTGCGAGCTTCCTCCAACGGACTTGCTGCCTTCCGTCGGAGGGACGAGAGCCTTGTCCTGCCTACGCCGTGTGCGGCGCGCTCCCGCGGTACCACCCTCCTTGGCCCGCCGGACGCCGTGCGCGCCGGTGAGCCCCCTCATTGGGGTCGCGAAGCCGGTTCTACCGACCCTTGCAGGGCTTTCTTCCGGCGGCTCCGGGGTGATCTTCACGTCGCGCTCGCCCCCGGGCTTCCACCGTCCCCGGGTCGCTCTGGGCTGCGTACGCCGCTACTCGTCCCCATCCACGCTTCTCGCTCCGCCCAGTGTACGGCGCCGCACGGACAGCGGCGGACCCGTTTTCCGGACGCCGCCGGGGTGCGACGGCCCGCCCGCCGAGATGACCCGAATGGCGCGGTACGCGTGTTCGCATCCTGGGATGTCCGGCTCGGCGGATTACCGCGCGGGGAGCTGGGCACAACGGATGCATACCTGCTGCGTGGGGGGTGCGGGGCAGGCGGATCGGGCGGCGTGCCCCGTTGCCGCGGGACTCGAGTCGATTTATCGTCCCAGCACGATTCGCGTGCAAAATCACAATATGTGAAGGGGCTGCGGCCATGGTGGCGAAGAAGACCGCCGTACAGCAGCCGGCGTCCGGCCGGTCCAGGGGCGCGGCCGCTTCCGGCGGCGACACCGAAAAGGGCCGCGGAAGGCAGGGCACGCGCGCGACAGCGGCGGCTCCTTCCAGGAAAGCGCCGGGTGAAAAGGCTTCCGCCGGGAAAGAGGCCGAGAAGAAGGCACCCGTGAGGAAGACGGCCGCGAAGAAGGCCGTCGCGAAGAAGGCCGACGGGGCGAAGTCGGCGAAGGCGGAGAAGAGCGCGTCCAAGGCCGCGGCGACGAAGACCGCGGCGGCGAAGAGCACGGCCAAGAAGAGCACGGCCAAGAAAGCGGGCGCGGCGCGGGCCGCGAAGCAGACGGGAGCCACGACGGTGGTTGCGAAGAAGACTCCTGGCACGGCCACGGCGGCGGACACCGCCGTCCCCAAGGCACGGATCGCCACGGCGGCTCCGGGCGAACTCGCGGTGCGTCCCGGCGAGGACCCGTGGACGCCCGAGGAGGTCGAGGAGGCGCGCACCGAGCTGACGGACGAGGCGATGCGGCTGCGCGCCGAGCTCGACGCGTCGGAGAGCGCCCTGGCCGGGCTGATGCGGGACTCCGGGGACGGCGCGGGTGACGACCAGGCCGACACCGGCACCAAGAACATCACCCGCGAGCACGAACTGGCGCTGGCCGCCAACGCACGCGAGATGCTCGAACAGACCGAGCGAGCCCTGCAGAAGCTCGACGCGGGCACCTACGGCCTCTGCGAGAACTGCGGGAACCCCATCGGCAAGGCCCGGATGCAGGCCTTCCCGAGGGCCACCCTGTGCGTGGAGTGCAAGCAGAAGCAGGAACGCCGCTACTGAGCATCGGGGTCTCCTGGGGCGTGCCGTAGTCTCGTCCCGAGGCAGGCACCTAGGTTGAGGGACTCACGTGGCAGAGGCGGAACGCATCATCGGTACGCCGGGCACCCCGGACGACGGCGGCGAGCGGACGGTGGCGCCCGGCGCGTCCGACGCGTCCGGTGCGGATCAGCAGTCCACCGCGGACCCGCGGCCCGGCCGCGGGCGCCGGATCGCCGTGCTGTTCGCGGTGGCCGCCTTCGCGTACGCCCTCGACCTGGTCAGCAAGATGATCGTGGTCGCGAAGCTGGAGCACCACGCCCCGATCGAGGTCATCGGCGACTGGCTGGAGTTCCACGCGATCCGCAACCCGGGCGCGGCGTTCGGATTCGGCGGCGCCTTCACGATCATCTTCACGCTGATCGCGGCGGCCGTGATCGTCGTGATCTTCCGGCTGGCGCGCAAGCTGTACAGCTTTCCCTGGGCGGTCGCGCTCGGGCTGCTGCTCGGCGGCGCGCTCGGCAACCTCACCGACCGGATCTTCCGCTCGCCGGGGATCTTCGAGGGCCAGGTGGTCGACTTCATCGCGCCCAAGCACTTCGCGGTGTTCAATCTGGCCGACTCGGCCATCGTCTGCGGCGGCATCCTGATCGTGCTGCTCTCCTTCCGCGGCCTGGACCCCGACGGGACCGTCCACAAGGACTGACCGGGGGCGACGGGGGCGGCACGGGCGGCAGGGGCCCGCAGCGGTCCGCAGGGGCTTGCGTACGGGGCCGTCGGCGCCGTCCGGCATACTCGACGGGTGAGTACGCTTCCCGAGATCCGAACCCTGCCCGTGCCCGACGGCCTGGAGGGCGAGCGTGTCGACGCCGCCATCTCCCGTATGTTCGGCTTCTCCCGCACCAAGGCGGCCGAGCTGGCGGCGGCGGGCAAGGTCCAGGTCGACGGCTCGGTTGTCGGCAAGTCCGAGCGGGTCCACGGCGGGGCCTGGCTGGAGGTCGAGATGCCGGGGGCGCCCGCGCCCGTGCAGATCGTCGCGGAGCCCGTCGAGGGCATGGAGATCGTGCACGACGACGAGGACGTCGTCGTGATCGTCAAGCCGGTCGGCGTGGCCGCGCACCCCTCGCCGGGCTGGACCGGCCCGACCGTGATCGGCGGCCTCGCCGCCGCCGGCTACCGCATCTCCACCTCCGGCGCCGCCGAGCGCCAGGGCATCGTGCACCGCCTCGACGTCGGCACGTCCGGCCTGATGGTGGTCGCCAAGTCGGAGCGGGCGTACACGTCGCTGAAGCGCCAGTTCAAGGAGCGCACGGTCGACAAGCGCTACCACACCCTCGTGCAGGGCCACCCCGACCCGACCAGCGGCACCATCGACGCCCCGATCGGCCGCCACCCGCAGCACGACTACAAGTGGGCGGTCACGGCCGACGGCAAGCCCTCCGTGACCCATTACGACCTCATCGAGGCGTTCCGCGCGGCCTCCCTGCTCGACGTGAAGCTGGAGACCGGCCGCACCCACCAGATCCGCGTCCACATGGCCGCCCACCGCCACCCCTGTGTCGGCGACCTCACCTACGGCGCCGACCCGACGCTCGCCAAACGGCTGCGCCTGACCCGCCAGTGGCTGCACGCCGTCCGGCTCGGTTTCGAGCACCCCGGGGACGGCGAGTGGGTCGAGTTCGCCAGCGACTACCCGGCCGACCTGCAGAAGGCGCTCGACCAGGTCCGCGAGGAGACGTACGGATGAGCACGCGCGCGTACACGGTCCGGGTCGCCGAGGACCCGGCCGACCTGGAGGCGTGCTTCGCGGTGCGCAAGCAGGTCTTCGTGGTCGAACAGCGCGTCCCCGAGGACCTGGAGTACGACGCGTACGACCCCGTCGCCGTGCACGTCCTGGCGGTCCGCGAGGACGGCGTGCCCGTCGGCACCGCCCGGCTGCTGCACGGCGCGGTGGCTGCGGCCAAGACCGGCGGCGACCCGTCCCTCGGCTCCCTGGGCCGGCTCGCGGTCGCCGCGGAGGCCCGCGGCCTCGGCATCGGCGCCGCCCTGGTCCGGGCCATCGAGGAGGCCGCAGGCGCGCGTGGCCTGACCGCGGTGGACCTGCACGCGCAGACCCACGCGCTGGGCTTCTACGAGCGGCTGGGCTACGAGCCGTACGGCCCGGAGTACGAGGAGGCCGGCATCCCGCACCGGGGGATGCGCAGGGTTCTGTAGCCGGCATGGCACGCTGGAGGCCCGCTGTGTGATCGTCTACACCCGGAGCGCTGGCCGTGGATCAGTTGGCCCTGCTGTTCGTGCTGCTGCTCGGGGCGTTGGTGAGCGTTCCGGTAGGGGACCGGTTCGGACTGCCGGCGCCCGTGCTGATGACGCTGTTCGGGATCGTCCTCGCGGTCGCCGACTTCGTGCCGAACGTGAACATCCCGCCCGAGCTGATCCTGCCAGGTCTGCTGCCGCCGCTGCTGTACGCCGCCGTACGGCGGACCTCGTGGCGGCAGTTCACGGCCAACAAACGGCCGATCTTCCTGCTCGCCGTGGCCCTGGTCTTCGTCACGACGCTGTGCGTGGCCGTCGTAGCCAACACGATCGTGCCCGGACTGCCGATCGCCGCCGCGCTCGCGCTGGGCGCGCTCGTGGCCCCGCCCGACCCGGTCGCCGCGACCGCGGTCGCCGGACAGCTCGGGCTGCCCCGCAGGCTGGTGTCGATCCTGGAGGGCGAGGGTCTCTTCAACGACGTCACGGCCATCGTCCTGTACCACGTGGCGATCGCCGCCGTGGTCAGCGGCACCTTCTCGCCCTGGCGGGCCGGGCTGGACTTCCTGCTCTCCGCCGTGGTCGCGGTCGTCGTGGGGCTGGTGCTCGGCTGGGGCGCGAACAAGCTGATGGACGTGCTCGGCGACGCCACCCTGCAGATCGGGCTGACCCTGATCGTCCCGTACGCCTCGTACGTCATCGCCGAGGAACTGCACGGCTCCGGGGTCCTCGCCGTGCTCACCACCGCGCTGTTCATCGCCGAGTACGCCACCGACGCCGACGACGTCATGACCCGGCTCGCCGGATACACCTTCTGGGACATCGTCGACACGCTCGTCACCGGCGTCGCGTTCGGGCTGATCGGCCTGGAGCTGCACAACGCGATCCGCACGGCGTCCGGCCGCTGGGGCGAGCTGCTCGGCTGGGCGGCCGCGATCGTGGGCGTGGTGGTCGTGGTGCGGCTGGTCTGGCTGCTGCCGGCGACCTGGCTGACCAAGCGGCTGCACGCCCGGCGGGACTACGACGAGGAGATCCCGACCAGCTGGCGGGAGACCATCGTGATGTGGTGGTCCGGGATGCGCGGGGTGGCGTCGGTGGCGCTGGCCCTGGCCATCCCCCTGAAGACGGACGACGGCTCCGCCTTCCCGGACCGCGACGAGATCGTCTTCATCGCCTTCGGCGTGATCATGGCGACGCTGGTCCTGCAGGGGCTGACCCTGCCGTGGCTGGTGAAACGGCTGGGGGTACGGGCCGACACCGACCGCGAGAAGGAGATCGAGAAGGAGCTGGCGGTACGGGCGGCGAAGGCGGCACGGCGGCGCCTGAAGGAGATCGAGCAGGTCGAGGAGTTGCCGGAGGACGTGACGGAGCAGATGCTGCGGCGCGCCTTCGAGATCGGTTTCCGGATCAGCCCCGACGTAGTGGAGGACGAGCGGCGGGAGGGTCACGACAAGCGGATGCGGCGGCTGAAGCGGTTGCGGCGGATCCAGCAGGAGATGCTGAGCGCGGCGCGGCACGAGGTGCTGGCGGCGCGCAGCGAGCCGGGGGCGGATCCGGAGATCGTGGACCGGGTGCTGAGGCACCTGGACGTCCGCAGCCTGCGCTGAGCGCTCCTCCGGAAGCGCCGTGACGTGTCGTCGGAAGCGCCGTGACGTGTCGTCGGTCGGCTGCCGGCGCCGTCGGGGCCGGTCGCGCAGTTCCCCCCGCCCCGGGCGGGCGCGCTGCACCGCGGCAGTCATACAAATACACGGCGGCTGTGGACAGTCGCAGGCGCCGTCCGCTCAGCCCTCGTAGTCTCGGATCATGGCTCGGAACATTGTGATCAGTGGTGGAGGAACCGGGATCGGGCTCGCCGCGGCGCGGGTGTTCGCCGGGGACGGGGACCGGGTGCTGCTGCTCGGGCGGCGCAGAGAGGTGCTGGAGAAGGCGGGGGTGCCCGGGGCGGAGGTGTACGCCGCCGACCTGGCCGAACCCGAGCAGGTGCGCGCGGTCGCGCGGTTCGTCGCCGAGGAGTTCGGGACCGTGGACGTGCTCGTCCACAGCGCCGGTGGGAACGCGGCGCGCGCGGCCGACGCGGAGACCGGCGACCCGCTCGACGTCGCCGCCCGCGTCTGGACCGGCAACTTCCGGCAGAACACACTGACCTCCGTGCTGCTCACGGAGGCACTGAAGGACCGGCTCGCCGATCCCGGCGGCCGGGTGCTGTTCATCAGCTCCATAGCGGCCTTCCGGGGCTCGGGGAGCGGGTCCTACGCCGCCTCCAAGGCGGCCCTGCATCCCTACGCCCACGACCTGGCCCGGCAGCTCGGCCCCCGCGGGGTCACCGTGAACGTGGTCGCGCCCGGGTACATCGAGGACACCGACTTCTTCGGCGGGCCGGTGGCGGAGGCGCGGCGGGAGCAGCTCGTCGCCGAGACGTCCACCGGGCGGGCGGGGACACCCGGCGACGTCGCCGCCACCCTGCACTGGCTGGCCTCCCCGGCCGCCGGGCACGTCACCTCGCAGGTCATTCAGGTCAACGGCGGCGCCGAACGCGGCCACTGAAGGAGGTCTCAGCCGCGGCCGGTGCGGGGCGGCTCGTGCAGGCGCCGGCCGGCCGTCGCCCCGTCCTGGGAGGGGATGATCCCGCCGGGCGGCAGGACCGCGTCGGCCGTGTTGACCCGGGGCAGGGCGTACGGGTGCTCCGCGCACAGCCAGGTCATCATCTGCTCGCGGACGGTCACCCGGACCGTCCAGATGTCGTCCGCGTCCTTGGCGGTCACCAGCGCCCGCACCTGCATGGTGTTCGGCGTCGAGTCGGTGACCACCAGGCCATAGGCCCGCCCGTCCCAGGCCGGGCACTCGCGCAGGATGTCCTTGAGCTTGTCCCGCATGGCGTCGACCGGCGCCGAGTGGTCGACGTGCCAGTAGACGATCCCGGTCATCTGCGGGGTGCCCCGCGACCAGTTCTCGAAGGGTTTGGAGGTGAAGTACGACACCGGCATGGTGATCCGGCGCTCGTCCCAGGTCCGTACCGTCAGAAAGGTCAGGGTGATCTCCTCGACCGTGCCCCACTCGCCGTCGACCACGACCGTGTCACCGAGGCGCACCATGTCACCGAAGGCGATCTGCAGGCCGGCGAACATGTTCGCCAGGGTGGACTGGGCGGCCACACCGGCGACGATGCCGAGAATTCCGGCGGAGGCCAGCAGCGAGGCGCCGGCCGCGCGCATCGCCGGGAAGGTCAGCAGCATCGCCGCCACGGCCACCACACCGACGACCGCCGTCACCACCCGCATGATCAGGGACACCTGGGTGCGCACCCGGCGGACCCGGGCCGCGTCGTGGTGGGCGCGGGCGTAGCGGTCGTAGGTCGTCTCCACGACGGCCGCCGCGATCCGCACCACCAGCCAGGCGGCCGACCCGATCAGCACCAGGGTGAGGATCTGGCCGACGGCGACCCGGTGGTCCAGGATCAGCTCCGCCTGGTCGTAGGAGCCTCTGAGCAGGGCCGAGCACAGCACCAGCTGATAGGGGATGCGGCCGCGCCGCAGCAGGCCCCACAGGGGTGTCTCGCTGTGCCGGGCATCGGCCTTGCGCAGCAGCAGGTCGGTCGCCCAGCCGATCAGCAGGGTGAGGACGACGGCGCCGCCGACCACGATCAGCGGGCGGAGTACGTTCTCCATCTCCATGAATCCGAACGTAACCGCTTCGGCGGGATCCTGAACATGACCGATCGGCATGAAGGGGGTGACAGGCGTCACCCGGCGGGCTGGCACCATGGCTTCATGAACATCATGCTCTTTCACTCGACCTACGGGCTCAGGCCTGCGGTGCGCGAGGCCGCGGACCGGCTGCGTGCCGCCGGGCACGAGGTGTGGACGCCGGACCTCTTCGAGGGGCGCACGTTCGACACGGTCGAGGAGGGCATGGAGTTCAACGAGTCGATCGGCAAGGACGAGCTGCTGAAGCGGGCCGTGCTGGCGGCGGCGCCGTACTCGGAGCGCGGGCTGGTGTACGCGGGGTTCTCGCTGGGTGCCTCGATCGCGCAGACGCTGGCGCTGGGCGACGAGCGGGCGCGGGGGCTGCTGCTCCTGCAAGGCACGTCGGACATCGCGCCCAGCGCCTCGGTGGACGAGCTGCCGGTGCAGCTGCACGTGGCCGAGCCGGACGCCTTCGAGACGGACGACTGGCTGAGCGCCTGGTACCTGCAGATGGGCCGGGCCGGTGCCGACGTGGAGATCTACCGGTACCCGGGGGCCGGTCACCTCTACACCGACCCCGGCCTGCCGGACTACGACGAGGAGGCCGCCGAGGCCACCTGGCGGGTGGCCCTCGGCTTCCTCGACACGCTGTGACCGGCCCCGGCCCCGGCCGCTTGTCCGCATGAAGGCGTGGCCGGGGCCGGTTCGTCAGGCATGTCCACCGTCGTTGCGGTGTGCCCGAGGCCTCACTCAGCCGGGGAAGCACTCCTTCGGCGGGTTCACCAGCGAGGCGAAGTGCCCGGACCACACCCAGGCCGTCGGCTGGGAGTCGTAGATCCGGAACCACCGTTCGCCCGAGGGGGTCTTGGTGGTCGAGCACTGTATCCGCTCGACCGTCTCGAACGCGTCTACCCGGTACCGGGTCGACGAGGAGGTGGGCTTGGAGTAGATGGGAGCGCCGTGGGTGTCCAGCACGGTCAGGTTGACGAATGCCGGTGCCGCCGACGCCTCCTGCACCTGCGTGATGGTCGCGAGTCCGGCGAGGGCCATGGTGGCCATGAGTACGGCGGACTTCTTCATGGCACGCTGGGGGGTGGCCATGTGTCTCCAATCATGATCGGTTGCTGACGGGCGGTCGGTGTGATCACCCGTCAATTCGGCGACCATAGCGCGGAGTTACCGAACAAGCGATCTATTATTCGCGGGTGGTCTCCCGCCGGAGTCACACCGGGTCGTACGTCCGCTCCACCTTCTGTGTGCCCGTGCGGGTGCGGTACGAGCGCTCCCAGGACGAGGTGGCGTCGGCCTTCGTCTTGTCGGAGAGGACGTAGTAGTCCATCTGCGCCCGCGCGGCCGTGATGTCCAGGATTCCGTAGCCGTGCCGGTCGGTGTCGACCCAGTGCACGTGGCGGTTGGCCAGCTGGATGACCGGGGCGGCGACGGTGGAGACGACGCCGGGGGAGACCTTGAGGATGTCGTCGAGGTTGTCGGAGGTCACCGAGGTGACCACGAACTCGGTGGCGGCCGAGGCGGACAGCGGGTAGGTCCCGGCGTCCACGGGCACGTCGTTGGCCCAGGCCATGTGGATGTCGCCGGTGAGGAACACCGTGTTGGTGATCGCGTTGGAGCGCAGGTGGGCCAGCAGCTCGCGGCGGTCGTCGGTGTAGCCGTCCCACTGGTCGGTGTTGAGGGCGAGGCCGTCCTGGGGCAGGCCGAGCAGCTTGGCGAGCGGCTTGAACAGGTCGGCGGAGAGCGAGCCGATGGCGAACGGCGAGATCATCACCGAGTTGCCGACCAGCCGCCAGGTGGTGTCGGAGGCCTTCAGACCGGCCTTGAGCCAGTCGAGCTGGGCGCGGCCGGTGATGGTGCGGTCCGGGTCGTCGACCGAGCCGCTGCCCGTGGACACCTGCTGGGAGCGGAAGGAGCGCAGGTCGAGGAGGGAGAGGTCGGCGAGCTTGCCGAAGCGCAGCCGGCGGTAGGTGGTGCCGGCGATGGCCGGGCGGACCGGCATCCACTCGAAGTAGGCCTGCTTGGCGGCGGCCTGACGGGCCGTCCAGGTGCCTTCGGCGCCCTCGGTGTGGTTCTCGGCACCGCCGGACCAGGAGTCGTTGGCGAACTCGTGGTCGTCCCAGATGGCGATGACCGGCGCCTTGGCGTGCAGGGCCTGGAGGTCGGTGTCGGTCTTGTACTTGCCGTGCCGTATGCGGTAGTCGGCGAGCGTGATGATCTCGTGGGTGGGCGCGTGCTGCCGGACCACGGTGTCGCGGGTGCCGTACTCGCCGGTGCCGTACTCGTAGATGTAGTCGCCGAGGTGCAGCCAGGCGTCGAGGTCGCTCCGCGCGGCCAGGTGCCGGTAGGAGGCGAAGTAGCCGGCCTCCCAGTTGGCGCAGGAGACCACGCCGAAGCGCAGACCGGAGACGGTGGCGTCGGTGGCGGGCGCGGTGCGGGTGCGGGCCACCGGGGAGTCCGTGGGGCCGGCCGAGAAGCGGAACCAGTAGTCGGTGGCCGGAGCCAGGCCGCGGATGTCCGCCTTGACGGTGTGGTCGGAGGCGGCGGTCGCGGTGGTGGAGCCCTTGGAGACGACGTTCGTCAGCGCCTTGTCGGTGGCGACCACCCAGCTGACCTCGGTGTCCGGGCCGGTCCCGGAGCCCGGCGTCGCGTCGGCGGTCGGCGTCACCCGCGTCCACAGCAGGATGCCGTCGGGCAGCGGGTCCCCGGAGGCGACGCCGTGCAGGAAGGCGGGCGCGTCCTCGGCGGCCCGGGCCGGCAGCGCGGCGGCCAGCGGTGCGGCCAGGACAGCGGTCGCCGCCGCGGCCTTGACGACCGTACGGCGGCGCGGGGTAAGCGAGTTGGAGCCCTCGTCGGCTCTGAATCGACTGGTCATGAAGGACCAGGTTACTGACCGGTATTAACGGGAGCGGGCGAACCGGTGAAGTTCGCCCGCTCTTCTTCTCGTGGCCGGCGGCCGAGACTCGCGGCCGGTCTTCGGGTCAGGCCTTGAGGGCCGCGCCCACCACCTTCTCGAAGTCGGCCACCGTCAGGAGCGGGGAGCCGCCGTTGAGCTGCTTGCCGTCCATGACGAAGCCAGGCGTGCCGGTCACGCCGTCCTTGTTGTCGTCGAACTGCTTCGACATGGCCATCGCCCAGGCGTCGTAGGTGCCCTTCTTGACCGCGTCCTGGAACTTCGCGTTGTCCTTCAGCGCGGGCACGGTCTGGGCGACCTTGATGAGGTAGCTGTCGTCCTTGAACTTGTCGGTCGTCTCGTCCGGGTGCCACTTCGTCGAGTACAGCGCGGTCTTGTAGTCGAGGAAGGCCTGGTCGCTGACGTTCAGCGCCGCACCCAGTGCGCTCAGCGCGTTCTTGGAGCCCTCGCCGTTGTCCTTGTTGTCGATGAACGTGGCGCCGACGTACTGGAACTTGAACTCGCCGTCGTCGATGTCCTTCTTGAAGGTGGCACCGACGGTCTGCTCGAACTGGGCGCACACCGGGCAGCGCGGGTCCTCGTAGACCTTGAGGGTCTTCTTGGCGGTGGACTTGCCGATGACGACGGTGGTGCCGTCGGTGCCCGTCGTGTTGGCCGGGGCGACGACCTTCTCGTCCTTCACGGCCTCCCAGTGGCTGGGCTTGTTGGCCTGGACGACGGCGTAACCTATGCCGCCCGCCGCGGCCAGCACGGCCACGACCGAGCAGGCCACGATGACCTGCCGCCTGACCTTGGCGCGCTTGGCCTGCTTCTCGCGCTCGGCGCGCAGCCGTTCCCGGGCCGCGTTCTTGGCAGCTGCGCTGTTCCGCTTGCTCATGTTGGTGATCTCCATAGGGGACGCGCACATGTCGTACGCGGGATACGTGTGGGGGACTCGTCGTGCTCGGAGTGCTCGGAGTGCTCGGAGTACTCGCAGTACTCGGACGAGGGGCGTGCTCGGGCGGGCGGGGCGCTCAGGCGAAGGGCAGGGCGAGCGCCCCGGAGCACGGTGGTCCGCGCCGTCCCAGGGAGTGCGCGAGGAGCAGGTCGCGGACGGCGGCCGGACGGGGCGCCGGGCGGGGCAGCCGTCGTACCGGGGCCGGCCGGGCGGTGCCCGCGGCGGCCGCGAGGAGCAGCGGGCGGAAGGTGGTGGCGGCGACGGCGCGCAGCAGCTGGGTCAGGGCGCGCTCGCCGCGGCGCAGCCAGGCGGCGGCCAGCAGGCCGACGCCGACGTGCGCGGCGAGCAGCAGCCAGGCTGCGGCCGGGTCGGCCTGCGTGAGGGCCGCGGCGGTGCGGGATCCGCCGGTCATCCGGGCCAGCGGGGTACCGACCGTGCCGCCGTGGCACAGCACGTCGAAACCGACGGCGCGCAGCGGGCCGGCGACCGGGCCGCCCGCCCGGCCGTAACAGGCGTGCTGACCGGTGGTGAAGACCGTGTCGGCGGCCAGCTCCAGCGGGACCAGCAGGGCCGCGATCCGGCCGAAGCCACGCTCGCGGCCCGCCAGCGCGTACGCCGTGCCGAACACGCCGGCGGCGACCGCGGCCACCGTCGTGAACGGCAGCGGCGCCCGGGACAGCAGCACGTGCGACGCGGTGCTGAGCGTCACGACGAAGGCCGTGAACAGCGCCGCGCGCACGGCTCTGAGCTGGGTCCCGGATATGTCCATAGCGGTGGAGAGTCTGTCACGTACTCATGTAAGGGACCCCTAAAAGGGCCCTGAGAATCGGCGAAGGTTACAGGCCTGGAATGCGGCCGTTGCGGAACAGGTCGACGAAGATCTGGTGGTCGGCGCGCGCGCGTGCGCCGTAGCTGTGCGCGAACTCGGTGAGCAGACCGGCGAAACCGTCCTCGTCGGCGGCGATCGCCGCGTCGATCGCCCGCTCGGTGGAGAACGGCACCAGGGACTCGCCGGAGGTGTCGTCGGCCGCCGAGTGCATCGACGCCGTGGCCCGGCCGAGGTCCGCGACCACCGCCGCGATCTCCTCCGGGTCGTCGATGTCGCTCCAGTCCAGGTCCACCGCGTACGGCGACACCTCGGCGACCAGCTGACCCGCGCCGTCCAGCTCGGTCCAGCCCAGCCACGGGTCGGCGTGCGCCTGCAGGGCGCGCTGCGAGATGACCGTGCGGTGGCCCTCGTGCTGGAAGTAGTCCCGGATCACCGGGTCCGTGACGTGCCGGGAGACGGCCGGGGTCTGAGCCTGCTTGATGTAGATCACCACGTCGTTCTCCAGGGCGTCCGTGGCGCCCTCCAGGAGGATGTTGTACGACGGCAGGCCGGCCGAGCCGATGCCGATCCCGCGGCGGCCCACGACGTCCTTCACGCGGTAGGAGTCCGGGCGGGAGAGGGACGACTCGGGGAGGGTCTCCAGATAGCCGTCGAAGGCGGCGAGGACCTTGTAGCGGGTGGCCGCGTCCAGCTCGATGGAGCCGCCGCCGGAGGCGAAGCGGCGCTCCCAGTCGCGGATCTCCGTCATCGAGTCCAGCAGCTCGAAACGGGTCAGCGACCGGGCCGCGCGCAGCGCGCCGAGCAGCGGGCCCTCGGCGGTGTCCAGGGTGAACGGCGGCACCTCGTCGCTCTTGGCCCCCGTCGCCAGCGCGTGGATGCGCTCGCGGTACGCCTCC
Organism: Streptomyces sp. NPDC104761; assembly: GCF_055583445.1. Taxonomy (NCBI): domain Bacteria; kingdom Bacillati; phylum Actinomycetota; class Actinomycetes; order Kitasatosporales; family Streptomycetaceae; genus Streptomyces; species Streptomyces sp. NPDC104761. Next base: position 338,752 of record NZ_JBVJNZ010000003.1, read on the forward strand.
GCGTACACCTCGACCAGCTCGGTGATCTGCTCGTCGCTGAGCGCCTTCGCGTACCCGATCAGCGCGATGGAGGCGGCGAAGCGCTTCAGGTCCCAGGTGAACGGGCCGACGTAGGCCTCGTCGAAGTCGTTGACGTTGAAGACCAGGCGGCCGTTGGAGTCCATGTACGTGCCGAAGTTCTCCGCGTGCAGGTCGCCGTGGATCCACACGCGCGAGGTGCGCTCGTCCAGGTACGGCCCGGTGTATATGCGCCCGCCGCCCGGTGCGGACGTCCTCCCGTCGCCCCGCCCTGCGGTCCCGGCGTCCAGGTCGTGGTAGAAGAGCGCGGCCGTGCCCCGGTAGAAGGCGAAGGCCGAGGCCGCCATCTTCCGGAACTTCACGCGGAACGCGGCCGGGTCGGCGGCCAGGAGCTCGCCGAAGGCGGTGTCGAAGACGGCGAGGATCTCCTCGCCGCGCTGCTCGCCGTTGAGCTGGGGGACCGACATCGCTGGGTGCCTCCTGGTGCGTGTGGTGCCTGACATGTGGCGCGGATCTCTCGCCCGGACCAACGTGCGAAGGTCCCCGGGAGTGCCCGCTTTCCCGGCATGAAGGTACGCGGGGCAGCCCGCCAGGTGTCAGTGCCGAGGCATAGGATTCCGCTGTCCCACCAGACTGCCCGCAGCCGGTCGGAAGATCGTCGACGCCCGTTTTCCTTCGGAGGCCGAAACCGTGTCAAAGCCGCCCTTCACGCACCTGCACGTCCACACCCAGTACTCGCTGCTGGACGGTGCCGCGCGGCTCAAGGACATGTTCAACGCCTGCAACGAGATGGGCATGACGCACATCGCCATGTCCGACCACGGCAACCTGCACGGGGCGTACGACTTCTTCCACTCCGCGAAGAAGGCCGGGGTCACCCCGATCATCGGCATCGAGGCGTACGTCGCCCCCGAGTCCCGGCGCAACAAGCGCAAGATCCAGTGGGGCCAGCCGCACCAGAAGCGGGACGACGTCTCCGGTTCCGGCGGTTACACCCACAAGACGATGTGGGCCGTGAACAACACGGGGCTGCACAACCTCTTCCGGCTCTCCTCGGACGCGTACGCCGAGGGCTGGCTGCAGAAGTGGCCCCGGATGGACAAGGAGACCATCGCCCAGTGGTCGGAGGGGATCGTGGCCTCCACCGGCTGCCCCTCCGGCGAACTCCAGACCCGGCTGCGCCTCGGGCAGTACGACGAGGCGCTGAAGGCGGCCGCCGACTACCAGGACATCTTCGGCAAGGACCGCTACTTCCTGGAGCTGATGGACCACGGCATCGAGATCGAGCACCGGGTCCGCGACGGCCTCCTGGAGATCGGCAAGAAGCTCGGCATCCCGCCGCTGGTGACGAACGACTCGCACTACACGTACGCGCACGAGGCGGCCGCCCACGACGCCCTGCTGTGCATCCAGACCGGCAAGAACCTCTCCGACCCCGACCGCTTCAAGTTCGACGGCACCGGCTACTACCTGAAGTCCACGGACGAGATGTACGCCATCGACTCCTCGGACGCCTGGCAGGAGGGCTGCGCCAACACCCTCCTGATCGCCGAGATGGTCGACACCACCGGCATGTTCGAGAAGCGCGACCTCATGCCGAGGTTCGACATCCCCGAGGGCTACACCGAGGTCACCTGGTTCAAGGAGGAGGTCCGCCGGGGCATGGAGCGCCGCTTCCCGGGCGGCATCCCCGAGGACCGCCAGAAGCAGGCCGACTACGAGATGGACGTCATCATCCAGATGGGGTTCCCCGGCTACTTCCTCGTGGTCGCCGACTTCATCATGTGGGCGAAGAACAACGGCATCGCGGTCGGCCCCGGCCGAGGCTCCGCGGCCGGCTCGATCGTCGCCTACGCCATGGGCATCACCGACCTGGACCCGATCCCGCACGGCCTGATCTTCGAGCGGTTCCTCAACCCCGAGCGCGTCTCCATGCCCGACGTCGACATCGACTTCGACGAGCGCCGGCGCGTCGAGGTGATCAGGTACGTGACCGAGAAGTACGGCGCCGACAAGGTCGCCATGATCGGCACCTACGGCAAGATCAAGGCGAAGAACGCCATCAAGGACTCCGCGCGCGTGCTGGGCTACCCGTACGCGATGGGCGACCGCCTCACCAAGGCGATGCCCGCCGACGTCCTCGGCAAGGGCATCGACCTCGACGGCATCACCAACCCCTCGCACCCGCGGTACAACGAGGCCGGCGAGATCCGCGGGATGTACGAGAACGAGCCGGACGTGAAGAAGGTCATCGACACCGCCAAGGGCGTCGAGGGCCTGGTGCGGCAGATGGGTGTGCACGCGGCCGGCGTGATCATGTCCAGTGAGCCCATCGTCGACCACGCCCCGATCTGGGTGCGGCACACGGACGGCGTGACCATCACGCAGTGGGACTACCCGCAGTGCGAGTCGCTCGGCCTGCTGAAGATGGACTTCCTCGGCCTGCGCAACCTGACGATCATGGACGACGCCGTCAAGATGGTGAAGTCCAACAAGGGCATCGACCTCGACCTGCTGTCCCTGCCGCTCGACGACCCGAAGACCTTCGAACTCCTCCAGCGCGGCGACACCCTGGGCGTCTTCCAGTTCGACGGCGGCCCCATGCGCTCCCTGCTGCGCCTGATGAAGCCCGACAACTTCGAAGACATCTCCGCCGTGTCGGCGCTCTACCGTCCCGGCCCGATGGGCATGGACTCGCACACCAACTACGCGCTGCGCAAGAACAAGCTCCAGGAGATCACCCCGATCCACAAGGAGCTGGAGGAACCCCTGGAAGAGGTCCTGGCCGTCACCTACGGCCTGATCGTCTACCAGGAGCAGGTGCAGAAGGCCGCGCAGATCATCGCCGGCTACTCGCTCGGCGAGGCCGACATCCTCCGGCGCGTGATGGGCAAGAAGAAGCCCGACGAACTGGCCAAGAACTTCACCATCTTCCAGGCCGGTGCCCGGAAGAACGGCTACAGCGACGAGGCGATCCAGGCCCTGTGGGACGTGCTGGTCCCGTTCGCCGGCTACGCCTTCAACAAGGCGCACTCCGCCGCGTACGGCCTGGTCTCGTACTGGACCGCCTACCTCAAGGCGAACCACCCCGCCGAGTACATGGCCGGACTGCTCACCTCGGTCAAGGACGACAAGGACAAGTCGGCCGTCTACCTCAACGAGTGCCGGCGCATGGGCATCAAGGTGCTGCCGCCGAACGTCAACGAGTCGGTGCACAACTTCGCCGCCCAGGGCGACGACGTGATCCTCTTCGGCCTCGAGGCCGTCCGCAACGTCGGCACCAACGTGGTCGAGTCGATCATCAGGAGCCGCAAGGCCAAGGGCAAGTACAACTCCTTCCCCGACTACCTCGACAAGGTCGAGGCGGTCGCCTGCAACAAGCGCACCACCGAGTCACTGATCAAGGCGGGCGCCTTCGACTCCCTGGGGCACACCCGCAAGGGCCTCACCGCGCACTTCGACTCGATGATCGACAACGTGGTCGCGGTCAAGCGCAAGGAGGCCGAGGGCCAGTTCGATCTCTTCGGCGGGATGGGCGAGGAGGAGAGCAGCGAGCCCGGCTTCGGTCTGGACGTCGAGTTCACCACCGAGGAGTGGGACAAGACCTATCTGCTCGCCCAGGAGCGGGAGATGCTCGGTCTGTACGTCTCCGACCACCCGCTCTTCGGCCTGGAGCACGTGCTCTCGGACAAGGCCGACGCGGGTATCGCCCAGCTCACCGGCGGTGAGCACGCGGACGGCGCGGTGGTCACCATCGGCGGGATCATCTCCGGCCTGCAGCGCAAGATGACCAAGCAGGGCAACGCCTGGGCGATCGCCACCGTGGAGGACCTCGCGGGCTCCATCGAGTGCATGTTCTTCCCGGCGAGCTACCAGCTCATCTCGACCCAACTCGTCGAGGACGCGGTGGTGTTCGTGAAGGGCCGCCTCGACAAGCGCGAGGACGTGCCCCGGCTGGTGGGAATGGAGCTGACCGTCCCGGACCTCTCCAACGCCGGCACCAACGCGCCCGTGATCCTCACCATCCCGGCCACCCGGGTCACCCCGCCGATGGTCAGCCGCCTCGGCGAGATCCTCAGTCACCACAAGGGCGACAGCGAGGTCAGGATCAAGCTCCAGGGCCCGACCAAGACCACCGTCCTCCGCCTCGACCGGCACCGGGTGAAGCCGGACCCGGCGCTCTTCGGCGACCTCAAGGTGCTGCTCGGCCCGTCCTGCCTGGCCGGATAGGCCCCGGCTCCCGGCCGCCGGCCGGTACGCACGCGGAAGGGGCGCACCCGAAACGGGTGCGCCCCTCCTGCGTGCCGGGCTTCAACAGCCCGGGGGACCTGGTCGGTCGCTCAGTTGTGGCCGAAGCTCTTCTGCTTCCTGCGGGCGACGTCCGCCGGGCTGCCCTGGATGTGCGACACCGGCGAGTCCTGGGACTCGGCCGACGTACGCTGCCCGTGCTGCTCGTGGGTCTGCTCGCTGTGCGGGGTGCGGTTCTGGGAGCCACCCTTGCGGTTCTTGTTCTTGGCCATGGTGATCTGCCTCCTGTGGGGGATCTAGGGGCCGAATTCAGATTCACATAGGCTGACAACAGACGCATTTCGGATAATTACCGTATGTAACAGGGCTTGTCGGAGAGCAAGGGCCCGAAACGCCACGCCGAAGATCGAGTTCGGGCCGTTAACCCCCGCGTGGTCGGGCAGACTCGAAGGAAGCCCCGAAAGCAAACCTCCCGGAAAGAGGGTGAGTCGCGTGGACCGCTGCATCGTCCTGGTGGACGCCGGGTATCTGCTGGGTGCCGCCGCCAGTCTCCTCGCCGGTGAGCCCTCCCGATCCCGCATCACCGTCGACCACGCCGCGCTGATCCAGGCGCTGCGCGATCGCGCGGAGTCCGACACCGAGCGTCCACTGCTGCGCATCTACTGGTTCGACGGCGCCCCCGACCGCGTCCCCCAGCCGGAACACCGCAGGCTGCGCGTGATGCCCCGGGTGACCGTCCGGCTCGGCGCGCTGACCCGCAGCGACGGGCGCTGGGCGCAGAAGGGCGTGGACGCGGCCATGCACGCGGAGCTGACCGAGCTGGCCAGGAACAGGGCCTGCTCCGACGTCGTCCTCGTGACCGGCGACGGGGACCTGCTGCCGGGCATGATGGCCGCCAAGGAGCACGGGGTCGCCGTGCACCTGTGGGCCGTGCAGGCCGCCGACGGCGACTACAACCAGTCCGAGGACCTGGTCGCCGAGGCCGACGAGCGGCGGGTGCTGGACCGGGCGTGGATCACCCAGGCGGTCCGGGCCAAGGAGCTGACCGCCGTCTGCGCGCCACCGCCCGTGCCGCGGCCGGAGATCGCCGCGATCCTCTCGGCGCCGCTGCCCGAGTCGTCGCTGGCGGCGGCCCCCGAGCCGGGGACCGAGGACACGGAGCGGGCGCCCGCGGCGCGCGCGGTGGAGAACGGGGCGCAGGAGCGGGTGCCGGCGCCCAAGGGGGTGCCGACGCCCAAGGACCTCGCCGCCCTGCGCGCGCCGGGCGCGCAGCCGGTCCAGCATCCGGCGACCACGGCCACCCTGCGGTGGTCCTCCGACAAGGGATGGGTGGACCGGCCCGGGGTGGCGGCGGAGCCGGCGGAGGCGGCCTCCATGCCGACGCTGGCGCAGCTGACCACGGCGGAGCAGCGGTGGGCCGACCGGGAGGAGGACATCACGACCGTCGGCGGGGATCCGTACGAGGTCGGGCAGGTGTTCGCCCGGCGGTGGATGTCACGCCTCGGGGACCAGAGCCACCTGCACAAGCTGTCGGGAATGTATCCGCGGATTCCGCACCGCATCGACGGGGAGCTGCTGCGGTACGCGGCGCGGTTCGGGTTGCTGGCACACAAGGACGACCAGATCGACGAGCACGACCGGTACGCCATTCGGGCGGGGTTCTGGAGAGAGTTCGACGTGCCGGCGGGCGCCGGGGAGCATGCGTCGGCGGAGTGAGTAACGGGGCTGCGGACGTCATGTCGGGTGCGCGCGGGTGGGGGCTCGTCGCGCAGTTCCTCCCCCAGTCTTCGGCCGGGGGGGACCCCCGGCGCCCCTTCGGGGCGCTGCCCTTACGGAGCCGGGAAGCCGGGCGCCCCAAAGGCGAGTAAACGGGGGCGACCCCGTACCCTCGTTCCTTGTGAGTACGGGCGTGGGTCGGGCACTTCGGCGGCAGGGTGATGTCGTGTGCGCCGTGCGTGGGCTGACCAAGACCTACGGCGCGGTCAAAGGGCGGCGTGGTGCCGCCGCCGTGCCCGAGGTGCGGGCCACCGACGGGGTGGAGCTCGACGTCCGGCGCGGGGAGGTCTTCGGGCTGCTCGGGCCGAACGGGGCCGGCAAGTCGACGCTCGTACGGCAGCTCACCGGGCTGCTGCGGCCCGACGCGGGCAGTGTCGAGATCCTCGGGCACGACATCGTGCGGCACCCGGAGCGGGCCGCGCGGATCCTCGCCTACCTCGGGCAGGAATCCAGCGCCCTAGACGAGCTGACCGTGTCCCTCGCGGCCGAGACCACCGGCCGGCTGCGCGGACTGGACGTGCGCGAGGCGCGGCGCGAGCGTGACGCCGTCCTCGAGGAGCTGGGCCTGACGCCGATCGCAGGACGGGCGCTCAAGAAGCTCTCCGGCGGACAGCGGCGGCTCGCCTGCTTCGCCGCCGCGCTGGTCGGGGAGCGGCCGCTGCTCGTGCTCGACGAACCGACGACCGGGATGGACCCCGTGGCCCGGCGGGCCGTGTGGGCCGCCGTGGACCGGCGGCGGGCCGAACAGGGCGCCACCGTGGTGCTCGTCACCCACAACGTCATCGAGGCCGAGACGGTCCTCGACCGGGTCGCCGTCCTCGACCAGGGGCGGGTCATCGCCTGCGACACCCCCGCCGGGCTCAAGGAGCGGGTGGCCGGCGAGGTGCGGGTCGAGCTGGTGTGGCGGGAGCAAGCGCCACTGGAGGTCCCCGAGGTGGCCGCCTTGCGGGAGCGCGCCGTCGAGTCCGGCCGGCGCTGGACGCTGCGGCTCGCCCCCGAGGAGGCGCGTGCCGTCGTCGCCACGGTGACCGGCGGCGCCGCCTTCGCCGCACTCGACGACTTCACCCTCGCCACCCCCAGCCTGGAGGACGTCTACCTGGCGCTGGGCGGCGCCGCCCGGCAGGGGCTGGTGAAGGCGTGACGGCGAGCGCGAGGATGAACAGGACGGCGGCCGGGCGCGTACGGAAAGACGCGGCAGCGGTACGGGCCGCAGGTGCCGCACGGAAAGGGAGCAGCGCGACGTGAGTGTCGTACCCGCTGAGGTTCTGCCGGGCGGTGCCCTGGCCGTGGAGGAGACGGCGCCGGGCGGTCCGGTGGCCGAGCTGGGCCCGCGGGCGCGGCTGTGGCCGTCGCTGGTGGCCGTCTACCGCGCGCAGCTGTCCCGGGCCCGGGTGGCGCGGATCCCGCTGCTGTTCGTCGCGACCTTCCAGTCCGTCGGCATCATGGTCATGATGCGCGGGGTGGTGGACTCGCGGGGCGAGGCCCAGTCCGTGGTGGCGGGCTCGTCGGTCGTCGTCGTCGCCTACGTGGCGCTGAACCTGCTCGCGCAGTACTTCGGGCAGCTGCGGGCGAGCGGCGGGCTCGACCACTACGCCACGCTGCCCGTGCCACCAGCCTCGGTGGTGCTCGGGGCGGCCGCGGCGTACGCCTCCTTCACCGTGCCGGGGACGCTGGTCACGGCCGTCTTCGGGTGCGTGCTGTTCGGGCTGCCGCTCGGGAACCTGTGGATCCTCGTCGCGGTGATCCCGCTCGCCGGGGCAGCCCTGGCGGGGCTGGGCGCGGCCTGCGGACTGCTGGCGCCCCGTCCCGAACTCGCCACCCTGCTGGGGCAGCTGGGCATGTCGGCGGCGCTGCTGCTCGGCGTGCTGCCGCCGGACCGGATGCCGGGGATCATCCAGTTCGCGCGCGACCTGCTGCCGTCGACGTACGGCGTCGAGGCCTATGCCCGGACCTTCGGGGCGCGGCCGGACTGGGCCGTCGTCCTCGCTGACCTGGGGGTGTGCGCCGGGGTGGGTGTCGTCTCGCTGGCCGTCGCCACCTGGGCGTATCGCAGGGCCGCCGTCCGGTGACGCGCCCCACAGGCCGACCTGGCACGATGGCAACGTGACCGCACCGTTGACGCCGCCTCCGCCGCCGCACGACCAGTCCCCGCACCAGGCCTGGCAGGCTCCGCCGCCTGCCGGGGAGGCCGCGGGGGAGTACGGACAGGACGGTCCAGGGATGAAGACCGAGCTGCGGGAAGGCGCCGTGATCGCCGTCGCGGTGGCGGTGAGCGGGGTGCTGCTCGGGCTGCTGTGGTTGTGGCTGGCGCCGCATGTGCCGCTGGTGGGGGAGCAGTCCGGCAAGAACTGGGCGGTCTACCTCAAGGACAGCGAGGGGGAGCAGGCGGCCGGGGTGGACGGAACGTTCACGCTGCTGGCGCTGGCGTTCGGAGTGGTGAGCGCGGCGGTGGTGTTTCTGTGGCGGCGGCGCGGGGGCGTGCCGCTGGTGGTGGCGCTGGGGGTCGGCGGGCTGCTGGCGTCGGTGCTGGCCTGGCGGCTCGGGATGTGGCTGGGGCCGGAGTCGGACGTGATCGCGCACGCGCGGGCCGTGGGTAAGGGGGTGACGTTCTCGGCGCCGCTGAAGCTCGGGGCGAAGGGGGCGTTGCTGGCGTGGTCGTTGTCGGCGCTGGTGGTGCACCTCGGGCTGACGGCGCTGTTCGGTCCCCGGGACCCGGAGCCCCCCTACGAGGACGGCCCGTACGCCGCTCCACCGGCGTAGTTCGTGCGCCCCCGCCGCCCCTACCCGTCCCGTCCCGTCCCTCCAGGGGGGTGGGCCCCCTTCGACCGCCCGTCTCGGGGACTGCCGCCCCCGAACCCCCGCTTCGGCCTGAACGGCCTCGTCCTCAGACGCCGGACGGGCTGAGAAGGCCGGCAAGCCGGGGCTGCGGTGGCGGAGGCAGGGGCGCGGGGAACCCCTGAGGCTCTGTGTCCCGCGCCCCCGAGTGGCTATGCCGGACGGCGACCGTGGTTCGAGCGGGCCTTCCTGAGGCGCCACTTCCTTTTCCGTGTCTTCTTCGACATGTCTTCCGTACTTAACCCGGCGCGGAGACTTCGTCGAGGGGTCACGCACGTCCGATCGGGGCCAGGGTCGCGTTCGTCAGACTCGCGAGGGCGGTCGGGGCGAGTTCCACCTCCAGGCCCCGGCGGCCCGCCGAGACGCAGATCGTGGCGTGGGCCGAGGCGGAGGCGTCCAGGACCGTGGGGAGTTGCCTGCGCTGGCCCAGCGGGGAGATGCCGCCGCGGACGTAGCCCGTCGTGCGCTCGGCCAGGACCGGGTCGGCCATCGCCGCCCGCTTGCCGCCGACCGCCGTGGCCAGGGCCTTGAGGTCCAGGCTGCCGGCCACCGGCACGACCGCGACCGTGAGCGCGCCGTCGACGTCCGCGACCAGGGTCTTGAAGACACGGTCGGGGGACACGCCCATCGCCTCCGCCGCCTCCTCGCCGTAGGACGGGTGGGCGGGGTCGTGGTCGTAGGAGTGGATCGTGAAGTCCACGCCCGCGGCGGTCAGGGCCACCGTCGCCGGGGTTCCGCCACTGCCGCCGGACTGCTGTTTCTTCGATTTCTTCGGCATTCAGGAAGACCCCGGGTCAGTTCAGGCTCGTCGGCGCCCGCGTCAGCTCCGCCGCGGGCAGTGACGGCAGGTTACGGATGATCGCCGTCTCGGCGCGAAGGAGTTTCAGCTCGTCGCGGAGGCGGGACGCCGTGTCGGGGGCCTGGAGCAGGCGCTGCTTGGTCGGGGTGTCGTGCATCATCGCGGCGGCGACCAGGTAGGAGACGACCGACGGCTCGTCGGGGAGGTCGACACCCGTGGCCAGGGAGCGTTCTCGGGCGCCCGCCAGACGCTTCTGGTACTGGCGGAAGGCCCGCAGCACGCCCTCGGCCAGCGCCCCGGCCTCGTCGCCCTGGTCCTCCGTGAGCTCCTCCAGCTCGGCCGTCAGGAACGGCCCCGACGTGTCGACGGAGAGCAGCCGCACCCGGTTCGTCCCCGTGGCCAGCACCTCGAACGTGCCGTTCGCCCGCTCCCGGATCGTCGCCGCGTCCGCCACGCAGCCCACCCGGTGCAAGGACTTGAGGGGGTCGGGCCCGAAGCCGGCCGCCGGGCCCCGGTCGGGCTGCGCCGTCGGGTCCGGCATGCCGGGCGCGCTCGGCGCCACCTCGTGGCCGTCGCGGATCGCCACGACGGCGAACCGGCGTGGTTCTTCCTCGGGCGTCTTCAGCAGGTCGCGCATCATGGCGCGGTAGCGCTCCTCGAAGACGTTCAGCGGCAGCACGAGCCCCGGGAACAGTACCGAGTTCAGCGGGAAGAGGGGGAGACGGACGGTGGTCACGGCGCCACAGCCTAGTGGTCATCGGCGGGAACATGTCCGCCGTGCTCGGCCCGTGGGCGCCCCGCGGCCCTCGGCGAGGGGATCAGCACGGCCTCGGGGGGCGGTTCCTTACCGGCCAGCAGGTGGGCGCGCAGGCGTACGAAATGGCCCAGCGGGTCGTCGGAGAGCCGCCCCCAGGGGAAGGACGTGACGTACGGGCCGATCAGGTCCAGCTGGGCGCGGGCGGCTTCCCAGCGTTCCAGGCGGACCAGCAGGTACATCAGCTTGTTGCGGATCTCGGCAGGCCAGGTGTCGGCTGCCGGGAACCGCGCGGAGAGCGCGATCGCCCGGTCGGCCGCCGCGTCCAGGCGGGTCCGCGGCACCTCGGGTCCGCAGCCGTCGGTGAGGTAGGCGAAGGCGGCGCGGGCGGGGAGGGCCTGGACGAGGGAGTCGGCCGGGGCGTCCTGGGCGGCCAGGTCGGCGAAGTCGAAGCACTCGCGGTGCGAGCCGTGCCAGTACGTGCCCAGGTAGCGCAGCGCCGCCACATGGCAGCCGTAGTGGTGCGGGGCGCGGCGGACCGCCGCCTCCCAGAGCTCCTCGAAGTAGCGGTGGCCCGCGTTCGTGCCGCGGGCGTGGTCGAGGGCGATCCGCCACGGCACCGGGTCCCGGTCGTCGCCGCGCGCGGCCGCCGTGATCAGCGGGCTGAGCGGGCGCAGGAGCTCCGCGCGGGCGGGCGAGTCCCAGGCCTGGTCCACCCCGAGCTGGGCCTGGAGCAGCAGCAGGTCCGGGTCGTGCGGGGCGGCCGCGGCCCACTGGCCGAGCCACTCGGCGCGGGAGCGGGCGAAGAGCGCGAGCCGGCGCACGTACCGGTCGCGTGCCTCCCACTCGGCCGCGTGCCGGGTGCCGGCCAGCAGTGTCGCCGCCGTCTCGTGCTCGCCTCGGCCGGCCGCGACCAGCGCGGGGGCGAGCCGGTCGTCGGGCGCGTCGAGGAACACCTCGTCGTCGGCCGGGAGCGGTCCGGCGGCGAGAGGCGGTGCGTTCGTTGCCCTCCGTCCGGAACGGAAGAGCGCGCGCAGCGAAGCCATGGCGTTGACCATTGAAAGTCCGCAGGTCGGGGCAGCGCCAGACGGTATGGCCAACTCCACGAAAGTTGTACGGTCGCCGGTCAAGGAGCGGTAAAAGGTGACTGTTGCTCACCTGTTCGGTACCTGTAAGTGACACTCACCTCGGCTGCCCCGGCAGGCACCAGCTGTCACCCCCGCCTCAGCAGCCGCGTCGCCCCCGCCGCCACGGTCGTGGCCAGGATCCAGCCCAGCAGGATCATCACCGCCGCCGCCCACTGCCAGCCCCCCGTGAGCCGCCACTGGCCGACCTGGCCCAGGTCGATCACCGGCAGCAGCAGGTCCAGGACGAACAGCGCCGGGTCCCAGGCCGGGTGGCCGCCCGAGTTCATCGGCGGATGCGGGGCGTGCGCGAACGCCAGCGTGCCCGCCGCCCACAGCACCGCCATCCACACCGCCGCCCGGCCCGGCCGGTAGCCGTAGGCCACCGTCAGGTCCTGCGCGAACCCCCAGAGCTTGGCGGCCGGCGGCAGCGTCTCGCGGCGCCGCCGCTGCTTGGCGAGCAGCACCTCGCGCGCGTCCTCGTCCTCGCCGGCCGCCCGCAGCACGGCCGCGAGGCGCTCGTACGGCTCCGGGTTGTACTCGGCGGTCGCCGCCGCCACCCACTCCAGGCGCCGGGTCAGCGGGAACGGGCCCTGCGGCACCAGGTTCTCGTAGCCGAAGCCGCCCATGTGCAGCCGACCGGGCCCCGGCCAGCTGGTCGCCCGGTCCACCAGGTTGACGACCCGGGCGCCGGACAGCACCACCCGGCCGCGCTGCGGCTCCTCCCCGAGGAACCGCAGCTCCGGCGCCTGCACCCGGCGCAGCGACAGCTCCTGGTCGTCCGTGAAGGTCAGCCGCGCCCGCTCCAGGTCCACCGCGTCCCCGAACCGCCCGTCGTCGAGGCGGACCCCGCCCTGGCACTCGAACCGCTGGATCCGCGTACCGCGCGCCGGGGTCGTCCCGCTCTGCCAGGGGCCGCCCACCCCGGCCGGGGTCAGGTAGAGCGTCCGGCCGACGGTCAGCTGGGGCGCGTTCAGCGCGAACCGCCCATCGGGGTTGCGCAGCCGCGCCCCGCGCAGGCTCAGCGAGACGCCCACCTTGGCACTGCGCAGGCTCAGCTCCCCGTGCGTCTCCAGGAGCTCCGCCGTCAGGTCCTGGCCGACGGTCATGCCGTCCGCCGCGATCGACCGCCCGCTGCGGTCCCGGTACACCACCGCCTGGTTCAGCAGCAGATCGGTGCCGATGTGCGCGTCGGTCAGCCGGACCCCGCCGAGGAACCGGCAGCGCGGCAGATGCAGGTCACCCTCCGTGTGCAGCCGGGCCGCCTCCAGGCGAGGCGCCGCGCAGTCGACGAACCGCGCCGTCGTGAAGTGCGCCTCCGGCAGCAGGATCTCGTCGTCGAACCGGCAGCCGCGCAGCTCCATGTACGGCAGGACCGTGCCGCCCGCCAGGTCCAGGGTTCCGGTGATCCGGACGCCGGCCAGCTTCAGCGAGGCGACCCGGCCGTCCAGCGCCGGCGGCCCGTCGAGCAGCAGCCAGCACACGATCCGGGCCCGCACGGTCCGCTCGGGCCCCCACGGGTGGCCGCCGTGCGGATCGTCCACGCGCAGGTCGCCGCTGCTCAGGTCGTACACGCTGCCGTTGCGGAACGCCTGCCACATACCGGCCTCGGCCGCGGTCAGATCGTCCGGCAGATCCCCGTCGCGGACGCCGTCCCCCTGGGTCACGGCTTTTCCTTCTTCCTCAACTACTCGCGGGTCATGTTTCGGTACAACCGGTGATGCCCGGTGGGTGAGCCCTCGAACACAGTTGGTGATGGTGATCTTCCGGGTGCCGGCCAGGCTAGGGGCAGGGTGCCGCCCCGCGCCCGGTATCAAGCCACGGAGCCGCGGTCGGTGCGGTCGCCGGCTCACGTTCTGTATCAGCCATTGATACGCGCGGACGGGCTCCGAGTGCCGTCTGAGAGAATTGAGCCTGTGATCTCCCGAATCGATCTGCGCGGCGACGCCCTCCCCGAGGGCCTCGCTCTGCGCGACCTGCTGCCCCGAGCCGACTTCGACGTCTCGGCCGCCCTGGAGAAGGTGCGTCCGATCTGCGAGGCCGTGCATCATCGGGGCGACGCGGCGCTGATCGACTTCGCCGAGAAGTTCGACGGCGTACGACTGGAGTCGGTACGGGTCCCGGCCCAGGCGCTCACGGACGCGCTGGAGCAGCTCGACCCGGCCGTGCGCGCGGCCCTGGAGGAGTCCATCCGGCGCGCCCGGCTCGTCCACCGCGAGCAGCGGCGTGCGACGCACACCACGCAGGTCGCGCCCGGCGGCTCGGTCACCGAGAAGTGGGTGCCGGTCGAGCGGGTCGGGCTGTACGCGCCCGGCGGACGCTCCGTGTACCCCTCCTCCGTGATCATGAACGTGGTGCCCGCGCAGGAGGCCGGCGTCGAGTCGATCGCGCTCGCCTCGCCCGCACAGGCCGAGTTCGGGGGCCTGCCGCACCCGACCATCCTCGCCGCCTGCGCCCTGCTCGGCGTCGACGAGGTGTACGCGGCCGGCGGCGCCACGGCCGTCGCCATGTTCGCGTACGGCACCGAGTCCTGCCCGCCCGCCACCATGGTCACCGGCCCCGGCAACATCTGGGTGGCCGCCGCCAAGCGCTACTTCACCGGCAGGATCGGCATCGACGCCGAGGCCGGACCGACCGAGATCGCCGTCCTCGCGGACGCCACCGCCGACCCGGTGCACGTCGCCGCCGACCTGATCAGCCAGGCCGAGCACGACCCGCTCGCGGCCGCGGTGCTGGTCACCGACTCCGTGGAGCTGGCCGACGCGGTCGAGAAGGAGCTGGCGCCGCAGGTCGCGGCGACCAAGCACGTCGACGACCGGATCGTGCCCGCACTCGGGGGCCGGCAGTCCGCGATCGTCCTGGTCGACGGCGTCGACGAGGGCCTGCGGGTCGTCGACGCGTACGGCGCCGAACACCTGGAGATCCAGACGGCCGACGCCGCCGCCGTGGCCGACCGGGTGCGGAACGCGGGCGCGATCTTCATCGGGCCCTGGGCGCCGGTCTCCCTCGGCGACTACGCCGCCGGCTCCAACCACGTGCTGCCCACCGGCGGCTGCGCCTGCCACTCCTCCGGTCTCTCCGTCCAGTCCTTCCTGCGCGGCATCCACATCGTCGACTACACGCGGGACGCGCTGGCCGAGGTCGCGCACCACGTGGTCACGCTCGCGGAGGCGGAGGACCTGCCCGCGCACGGCGCGGCGATCAAGGCGAGGTTCGGATGGAAGGTACCGACGGGCCAGTGAGCTTCGGCATCGACGATCTCCCCGTACGGGACGAGCTGCGCGGCAAGTCCCCCTACGGCGCGCCCCAGCTGGACGTCCCCGTACGGCTGAACACGAACGAGAACCCCTACCCGCTGCCCGAGCCGCTGGTCGAGCGGATCACGGAGCGGGTGCGCGAGGCCGCCCGGGACCTGAACCGCTACCCCGACCGGGACGCGGTGCAGCTGCGCACCGAGCTGGCCAGGTACCTGACGAAGACCGGCCACCACCCGCTCACCATCGAGAACGTGTGGGCGGCCAACGGCTCCAACGAGGTCATCCAGCAGCTGCTGCAGACCTTCGGCGGACCCGGCCGCACCGCGATCGGCTTCGAGCCGTCGTACTCGATGCACTCGCTCATCTCGCGCGGCACCGGCACCCGCTGGATCTCCGGCCCCCGCAACGCGGACTTCACCCTCGACGTCGAGGCGGCCGCGGCGGCCATCGCCGAGCACCGGCCGGACGTCGTCTTCATCACCACCCCCAACAACCCCACGGGCAACGCGGTACCGGCCGAGACGGTCCTCGCGCTCCACGAGGCCGCCCAGGCCGCCAAACCCTCGATGGTCGTCGTGGACGAGGCCTACATCGAGTTCAGCCACGGCGCCTCGCTGCTGCCGCTGCTCGAAGGTCGGCCGAATCTCGTCGTCTCCCGGACCATGTCGAAGGCCTTCGGCGCGGCCGGCCTGCGCCTCGGCTACCTCGCCGCGCACCCCGCGGTGGTGGACGCCGTCCAGCTGGTCCGGCTGCCGTACCACCTGTCGGCGATCACCCAGGCGACCGCGCTGGCCGCCCTGGAGCACACCGACACGCTGCTGAAGTACGTCGAGCAGCTGAAGGCGGAGCGGGACCGGCTGGTCGCCGAGCTGCGGGCGGCGGGCCTGGAGGTCACCGAGTCGGACGCCAACTTCGTGCAGTTCGGGCGGTTCGAGGACCCGCACGCGGTGTGGCAGCGGATCCTCGACCGGGGAGTCCTCGTCCGGGACAACGGCGTGCCCGGCTTCCTGCGGGTGTCCGCCGGAACCCCCGAAGAGAACGACGCGTTCCTCGACGCGGTACGTGAAGTCAAGAAGGAGCTGGACGCATGACCCGCGTAGGGCGCGTGGAGCGCACCACCAAGGAGACCTCGGTCCTCGTCGAGATCGACCTCGACGGCACCGGCAAGACCGACATCGCCACCGGCGTCGGCTTCTACGACCACATGCTCGACCAGCTCGGCCGGCACGGTCTGTTCGACCTCACCGTGAAGACCGACGGCGACCTGCACATCGACTCGCACCACACCATCGAGGACACCGCTCTCGCCCTCGGCGCCGCCTTCAAGCAGGCCCTCGGCGACAAGGTCGGCATCTACCGCTTCGGCAACTGCACGGTGCCGCTGGACGAGTCGCTCGCCCAGGTCACGGTCGACCTGTCCGGCCGCCCGTACCTCGTGCACACCGAGCCGGAGAACATGGCGCCGATGATCGGCGAGTACGACACCACCATGACCCGGCACATCCTGGAGTCCTTCGTCGCCCAGGCGCAGGTCGCCCTGCACGTGCACGTACCGTACGGACGTAACGCGCACCACATCGTGGAGTGCCAGTTCAAGGCGCTGGCGAGGGCGCTGCGCTACGCCTCCGAACGCGACCCGCGCGCGGCCGGCATCCTCCCCTCGACGAAGGGCGCGCTGTAAGCGATGAACAGCCTCTCGACCATACTGATCGTCGTCGGCCTCTTCCTGGTCGGCGGAATCATCTCCTTCGTCAAGCAGAAGATGCCCACCAGCCTGATCGTGCTGCTCTCGATCAGCGCCGCCCTGTGCCTGGTGGCCGGCGTCATGAGGCTGGAGGTGTGGAATTGAGCGGATCCGCGGCTTCCAAGAAGGTCGTCGTCTTCGACTACGGCTTCGGCAACGTCCGGTCCGCCGAGCGCGCCCTCGCCCGAGCCGGGGCCGACGTCGAGATCACCCGTGACTTCGACAGGGCCATGAACGCGGACGGCCTGCTCGTGCCCGGCGTCGGCGCGTTCGCCGCCTGCATGGAGGGCCTGCGCGGGGCGCGCGGGGACTGGATCATCGACCGCCGGCTGTCCGGCGGGCGCCCGGTGATGGGCATCTGCGTCGGCATGCAGATCCTGTTCGCGCGCGGCATCGAGCACGGCGTGGAGACCGAGGGCCTCGACGAGTGGCCCGGCTCGGTCGAGCCGCTCCAGGCCGAGATCGTCCCGCACATGGGCTGGAACACCGTGGACGCGCCGGCCGGCTCCGAGCTGTTCGCCGGCCTGGACGCCGACGCGCGCTTCTACTTCGTGCACTCCTACGCCGTCCACGACTGGGCCCTGGAGACGCACAACGCGGCCATGCAGGCCCCCAGGGTGACCTGGTCGACGCACGGCAAGCCGTTCGTGGCCGCCGTGGAGAACGGCGCCCTGTGGGCCACCCAGTTCCACCCCGAGAAGTCCGGCGACGCCGGCGCCCAGCTCCTCACCAACTGGATCGGAACACTGTGAGCACGCTCGAACTCCTTCCCGCCGTCGACGTCCGCGACGGCCAGGCCGTCCGCCTCGTGCACGGCGAGTCCGGGACCGAGACCTCCTACGGCTCCCCGCTGGAGGCGGCCCTCGCCTGGCAGGGTTCGGGCGCCGAGTGGCTGCACCTGGTCGACCTGGACGCGGCGTTCGGCACCGGCGACAACCGCGCGCTGGTGGCCGAGGTCACCGGGGCCATGGACATCAAGGTCGAACTCTCCGGCGGCATCCGCGACGACGCCACCCTCGCCGCGGCCCTCGCCACCGGCTGCACCCGCGTGAACCTCGGCACGGCCGCCCTGGAGACCCCGGAATGGGTCGCCAAGGTCATCGCCGAGCACGGCGACAAGATCGCGGTCGGCCTGGACGTGCGCGGTACGACCCTGCGCGGCCGCGGCTGGACCCGCGACGGCGGCGACCTCTACGAGACCCTCGCCCGGCTCGACAAGGAGGGCTGCGCCCGCTACGTCGTCACCGACATCGCCAAGGACGGCACCCTCCAGGGCCCGAACCTGGAGCTCCTGAAGAACGTGTGCGCGGCGACGGACCGGCCGGTCGTGGCCTCCGGCGGCGTGTCGTCGCTGGACGACCTCCGCGCGCTGGCCGGCCTGGTACCCCTCGGTGTCGAGGGCGCCATCGTCGGGAAGGCCCTGTACGCCAAGGCGTTCACCTTGGAAGAAGCACTGGAGGCAGTGTCACGATGACGTCCGATGCCGTACGGCGCGTGCAGAGCGGAAGTCCCTGGGAGGAGAGCTTCGGCTTCGCCCGCGCCGTCGCGGCGGGCGACCGTGTGGTGGTGGGCGGTACGACGTCCTTCAAGGGCACCGTGCTGTACGGGGAGGGCGACCCGTACGAGCAGGCCAAGGTGGCCTTCACCACCGCCCTGGAGGCGATCGCCGAGTTCGGTCTCGGACCGGAGTCGGTGATCCGCACCCGCCTGTTCCTCGCGCACGCGCGCGACATGGACGCGGTGGGACGCGCCCACAAGGAAGTCTTCGACACGGTGCGCCCGGTGACCACGTTCGTCGTGGTGACCGGCTTCGTCGACCCGCGCATCCTGGTCGAGGCAGAGCTAGAGGCATACAGAGGAGCCGTGGATTCATGACCCTGGCGGTCCGAGTCATCCCCTGCCTGGACGTGGACAACGGCCGGGTCGTCAAGGGCGTCAACTTCCAGAACCTGCGCGACGCGGGCGACCCGGTCGAGATGGCCAAGGTGTACGACGCGGAGGGCGCCGACGAGCTGACCTTCCTGGACATCACCGCGTCCTCCGGCAACCGGGAGACGACCTACGACGTGGTCCGCCGCACCGCCGAGCAGGTCTTCATCCCCCTGACGGTCGGCGGCGGCGTCCGCACCGCCGAGGACGTCGACAGGCTGCTGCGCGCCGGGGCCGACAAGGTGGGCGTCAACACGGCGGCCATCGCCCGGCCGGACCTGATCCGCGAGATCGCGGAACGGTTCGGCCGCCAGGTCCTGGTCCTCTCGGTCGACGCCCGCCGCACCGAGTCGGGCTCCTTCGAGGTCACCACCCACGGCGGCCGCCGCGGCACCGGCATCGACGCCGTCGAGTGGGCCCACCGGGCCGCCGAGCTGGGCGCGGGCGAGATCCTGCTCAACTCGATGGACGCGGACGGCACCAAGGACGGCTACGACCTGGAGATGATCACCGCCGTCCGCAAGCACGTCACGGTCCCGGTCATCGCCTCCGGCGGCGCCGGTGCCCTCGCCCACTTCCCCCCGGCCGTCACCGCGGGCGCCGACGCGGTCCTCGCCGCCTCGGTCTTCCACTTCGGTGACCTCAGGATCGGCCAGGTGAAGCAGACCCTGCGCGAGGCGGGACACCCGGTGCGCTGACGCCGCCGTGCCGAGCCCGGCCCCGGCGACCTGGAGACAGGCGGCCGGGGCTTCCTGCTGTCCGGGGCTTCCTGCTGTCCTGGGCTTCCTGTTTCCTGAGGCTCTCTTCCCCAGATGTGAAAGAGAAGTTGCACAAAATATATTGCGCAACTTTTCTTTCGTATCTACCGTCGGTGGCATGACGGAGAAGGAGCGGGACCGCAGGATCACCGACGTGGGCACCCTCAAGGCGCTCGCCCACCCGCTGCGCATGAAGCTCTACCGAGGCCTCTGCGTGGCCGACAGGGCGACGGCGTCGCAGCTCGCCGAGCAGGTCGACGAGGCCGTCTCGCTGGTCAGCTACCACCTGCGCAAACTCGCCGAGCACGGGCTGATCGAGGAGGCCGAGCCGCCGCGCGCGGACGGCCGGGAGCGCTGGTGGCAGCCCGCGTCGGACGGCATCAGCATCCGGGACCGGGACTTCCGCGACGCACCCGAGAAGGCCGCCGCCCACCTCGCCGCCACCCGGCTCTTCCACGAGCAGCGCGCCGACATGTACCGCCGCTACCTCGACGAGCGCGCCACCTGGAGCGCCGAGTGGAACGCCGCCGCGCCCGACAGCGAGTCCCTCCTCCGCCTGACCGCGGCCGAACTGGGCGAACTCCGCGAGGAACTGCTCGCGCTGGCCAGGAAGTACGACGCGAAAGGCCGGTCCGCCGAGGCGAACGGCGACACCGAAGGGCGCGAGCACGTGGCGCTGTACACGTACGGCTTCCCGTTCCGCGTCTGAGAAGGGCCCACCCCGTGACCGCCACCCTCACCGCCCCCGCCACCGCGGCCTCACGCCCCGCCCACCGCGACCCCAACGTCCTGCGCTGGCTCGGCGCCTACACCTCCTCCATGGTCGGCGACAGCATCTACTACATCGCCCTCTCCTGGGCCGCCGTCCAGGGCGGCTCGCCCGCGCAGGCCGGTGCCGTGATGTCCGTGAGCGCCCTGCCCAGGGCGGTACTGATGCTCTTCGGCGGGGTGATCGCCGACCGGCTGGGCCCGCGCCGGGTCGTCATCGGCAGCGACGCGGTGCGCTGCGCGGCCGTCCTCGCCGTGGCCGCGCTGCTCTTCCTGACCAACCCCGGCCTGTGGCCGCTCGCCGCCCTCGCCCTGGTCTTCGGCACCGTCGACGCCGTGTTCATGCCCGCCGTGGGCGCCCTCCCCGCGCGCGTGACCAGCCGCGACCAGCTCGCACGGGTGCAGGGCATGCGCGGTCTCGCCATCCGCTTCGCGAGCATCCTCGGCGCCCCGCTGGGCGGCCTCGGCGTGGCCGTCGGCGGCGCCGCGACCGCCTTCGGCCTCGCCGGACTGCTCATCGCCGCGTCGGTCCCGCTGCTCCTGTCCCTACGGGTGCGGGAACTCCCGGCCGACGACCACGCCGCCGCCCCCACCCCCGCCCCCACACCCTGGCAGGACCTGCGGGCCGGGCTCGCCCACATCCGCGGCCACCGGGTCCTGGCCCCGCTGATGCTGGCCATCGCCCTCGGCGACCTTGGCTTCGTCAGCCCCCTCAACGTCGGGCTGACCCTGCTCGCCGACCGGCGCGGCTGGGGCGCGGCCGGCGTGGGCTGGGTGCTCGCGGGGTTCGGCGCCGGCGCCGGGGCCGCCTCCCTGCTGCTGACCGTGCGGGGGCGGCTGCCGCGCGCGGGTCTGGTCGCCGGTGTCTCGATCCTCGCCGGATCCGTCGCGATCGGCGCCCTCACCTTCGTACCGGGCCTCGTCGGCGCGGTCGGCGACGCCCTGCTGATCGGCCTGCTCGCCGGGCTCAGCGGCGCCATGTGCGGGGCGCTGCTGCAGACCCATGCCGACCCCGCGTACCTGGGCCGGGTCACCGCCGTCTCCGGCCTGATCAGCCTGGGCCTGACCCCGCTCAGCATGCCGTTCACGGCCGCCGCGATCGGCGCCTTCGGGCTCGGCCCGGTCTACGTCGTCAGCGCCGCCGTCTGCGCACTCGGCGGGGTCGTCGCGCTGGCCGTACCGGGGCTGCGCCGGGCCGAGCTGCCCCGCTGAGGGCGGTCAGCCCTTCGGCTGCGTCAGCTGGATCAGGTTGCCGACCGTGTCGTCCAGGACGGCGGCGATCGCCGGGCCCTGGTCCCGCGGTTCGTGGGGGAAGCGGACGCCCAGGGTGCGCAGGCGTTCGTACTCCGAACGGATGTCGTCGACGGAGAACACGATGGCCGGGAGGCCCGCCTCGTAGACGGCCTTGCGGTACGGGTCCGCGAGGGGGCCCTCGCCGGGCTCCAGCAGGAGCTGGAGATCCGGCTGCGCGCCCTGCGGGGCGCCGACCGTGACGAACAGGGTGCCGTCGCCCAGGTCCAGGCGGGTACGGGTCTCGAAGCCGAGGACGTCCGTGTAGAACGCGTGCGCCTTCGGCACGTCGTCCACGTACACGCTGGTCATCGCGACCCGGATCACCGCGGGCTCCTCAGATGCCCAGCTTCTTGGACTCGTTCAGCTTGGCGATCGCGTTCTCGTCGCCGGCCACCTCGACCTTCGCCGCGTTCTGCCGGCCGAACGCGAACATCAGCAGCTCGGAGGGCTCGCCGGTCACCGTCACCACGGGGGCGCCGCGATGGGCGACCGCCGTCTGGCCGTCCGGGCGGCGCAGCACCAGGCCCGTCGGCAGGCCCCGCCCGAGCAGCCGGGCCGTCCGCTCGAGCCGGGTCCACAGGGCCTCCTGGAAGACCGGGTCCAGTTCCCGCGGCGACCAGTCGGGCTGGGCCCGGCGGACGTCCTCGGTGTGCACGTAGAACTCGACGGTGTTGGCCGCCTCGTCCACCTGCTTGAGCTGGAACGGCGAGAACCGCGGCGGACCGGTGCGGATGAGCTGGATCAGCTCCTCGTACGGCTTCGCGGCGAACTCGGCCGTCACCTTCTCGAGGCGCGGCGCCAGCTGCTTGATCATCGTGCCCCCGGCCGCGTCCGGCCGGCGTTCGCGCACCACCACGTGCGCCGCCAGATCACGGGTCACCCAGCCCTCGCAGAGAGTCGGAGCCTCGGGACCGGCGGTCTCCAAGAGGTCGGCGAGCAGGAGCCGTTCACGCTTGGCGAAGGTCGACATACCGCCAGCCTACGGCCACCCGCACCGTCCGGACAGTGGACACGGACCGTGACTGTCGGTGCCGCGCGGCACAATGGCACCCATGACCAGTACGACCGGTACGACGGGTACGCCCCCGTCCAGTGGCCTCGCCCCGGAGATCGCCGCCCGCCTCAAGCGCAGCGCCGACGGACTCCTCCCCGCCATCGCCCAGCAGTACGACACCGGCGAGGTGCTGATGCTCGGCTGGATGGACGACGAGGCGCTGCACCGGACCCTCACCACCGGCCGCTGCACCTACTGGTCGCGCAGCCGCCGGGAGTACTGGGTCAAGGGCGACACCTCCGGCCACTTCCAGTGGGTGAAGTCGGTCGCCCTCGACTGCGACGCCGACACCGTGCTGGTCAAGGTCGACCAGGTGGGCGCCGCCTGTCACACCGGCGACCGCACCTGCTTCGACGCCGACGTGCTCCTCAAGGACGCCGAGCACGGTCACGAGGCCGCCGATTCCGGCGTACCCGCCTCCGATCAGTAAGGTCTGCCGCCATGGACCTCGAGACCTTCCGCAAGCTCGCGACCGACCGGCGCGTCATCCCGGTCACCCGCAAGCTCCTCGCCGACGGCGACACCCCGGTCGCGCTCTACCGCAAGCTCGCCGCCGAGCGCCCCGGCACCTTCCTGCTGGAGTCCGCCGAGAACGGCCGCTCCTGGTCCCGGTACTCCTTCGTGGGTGTCCGCTCCGCCGCCACCCTCAGCGCCCGCGACGGCCAGGCGCACTGGCTCGGCACCCCGCCCGTCGGCGTGCCCGTCGACGGCGACCCGCTGGCCGCCCTGCGCGCCACCATCGAGGCCCTGCACACCCCCCACGACCAGGAACTGCCCCCCTTCACCGGCGGCATGGTCGGCTACCTCGGCTACGACATCGTGCGCCGCCTGGAGAAGATCGGCCCGGGGGAGCGCGACGACCTCCGGCTCCCCGAGCTGACCATGCTCCTCACCAGCGACCTCGCCGTCATGGACCACTGGGAGGGCTCGGTCCTGCTGATCGCCAACGCGATCAACCACAACGACCTCGACACCGGCGTCGACGAGGCCCACGCGGACGCGGTGGCCCGCCTGGACGCCATGGAGGCCGACCTCTCCCGGCCGGTCGCCCAGCCGCCCGCCGTCCTGCCGCCCTCCGAACTCCCCGAGTACACGGCCCTGTGGGGCGGCCCCGACTTCCAGGCCGCCGTCGAGGACATCAAGGAGCGCATCCGCGCGGGCGAGGCCTTCCAGGTCGTCCCCTCCCAGCGCTTCGAGACCCCGTGCACGGCGAGCGCACTCGACGTCTACCGGGTCCTCAGGGCCACCAACCCGTCCCCGTACATGTACCTCTTCCGCTTCGACGGCTTCGACGTCGTGGGCTCCAGCCCGGAGGCCCTCGTCAAGGTCGAGGACGGGCAGGCCATGGTGCACCCCATCGCCGGCACCCGGCCGCGCGGGGCCACTCCGCAGGAGGACCAGGCCCTCGCCGACGAGCTGATGGCCGACCCCAAGGAGCGCGCCGAGCACCTGATGCTCGTCGACCTCGGGCGCAACGACCTGGGGCGGGTCTGCGAGCCCGGCTCCGTCGAGGTCGTCGACTTCATGTCCGTCGAGCGGTACTCGCACGTCATGCACATCGTCTCGACGGTCACCGGAAAGGTCGCCGGCGGGCGCACCGCCTTCGACGTCCTCACCGCCTGCTTCCCGGCCGGCACCCTCTCCGGCGCCCCCAAGCCCCGCGCGATGCAGATCATCGACGAACTGGAGCCCTCCCGGAGGGGGCTGTACGGCGGCTGTGTCGGCTACCTCGACTTCGCCGGCGACTCCGACACCGCCATCGCCATCCGCACCGCCCTGCTCCGCGACGGCACGGCGTACGTCCAGGCCGGCGCCGGCATCGTCGCCGACTCCGACCCGGTCGCCGAGGACCAGGAGTGCCGCAACAAGGCGGCGGCGGTCCTGCGGGCGGTGCACACGGCCAACAGACTGGGCAAGTAGGGCGCTTATCACCCGACCCCGGGTGACCGTTCGTGCGCGGTTCAGGCGATAGTGGAGTACGTGACTGCTGTTCCTCACCCCTCTTCCGAAGCCGGCGAACCCGCCCGGTCCGGCCGCCGCAGCCTCGCCGTCGCGCTGCTCTTCGGCGCGCTCGGCGCGGCCGTGGCCCTGCTGTCCACCCGGCAGCGCTGGGCGGCGGGCACCGCGACGGTGGCAGGCGGCAACTTCCCGCTGACCGCCAAGGGCAGCGACGTCACGGGCGTCCCCGCGGCCCTCGCCATAGTGGGCCTCGCCGCGCTCGTCGCCGTCTTCGCCGTCCGCAAGGCCGGCCGCTTCCTGGTCTCCGGCCTCCTCGCGCTCTCCGGCGCCGGCATCGTCGCCGCGGCCCTGCTGGGCGCGGCCGACGGCTCCGCGCTCGACGAGAAGGCCGCCGAGGCCAGCGGGGACACGTCCGCCACCGTCGACGCGCTCAGCCACACCGGCTGGCCGTACGTCGCAGCCGCCGGCGGCGCGCTCATCCTGGTCGCCGGGCTGCTCGCTCTGCGCTATGGGCGCCTGTGGCCCGCCATGTCGGGGCGCTACGAGCGCGGTACCGGGGCGGAGCGGCCGCGGCGGGCGCCGAAGCCGGTGGATCCCGACCGGCCGGAGGACATCTGGAAGGCGCTGGACCGGGGCGAGGACCCTACCGGCGCGTGAGGCTTCGCCAGGGCACCGTGACAGGTCGTCGGTCGGCTGACGGCCCCGCGGGGGCTGGTCGCGCAGTTCCCCGCGCCCCTTACGGGGCGCTGAAAAGCGGGACGCTGAAAAGTGATGTGGCGAATCAGACGCCACCCCAGCTCCTGGCACCCCTGTGGGTACGGGACAATGGAGGGCGAGCGTCCGGAAGGACACGTACGAGCTCGGGCCCGTACGACACGTACCAGCAACGAGGAGCAAGTCATGGCGGGCAGCAGCCACGGTCACACCCCGGCCGCCTGGACCGGCGTCACCATCGCCTTCATCGGTTTCTGCGTCGCGGGCGCCTTCATGGTGATGGCGCAGCCCGTGGGTTTCTGGGCCGGCATGGCGATCGTGCTCCTCGGCGGCGTGGTCGGCCTGATCATGCGCTCCATGGGCCTCGGCCAGCCGAAGCAGAGCGGCGCCCTCGCCTACACCACCACCGCCCCGGCCGCCACCCGCGAGCCCGCCGCAGCCGAGAGCTGACCCCAGCCGAGAGCTGACCCGCAGCATCTCCCGAGGGGCGCCCGAGACATCGGGGCGCCCCTCGCGCGCGTGTGCCGACCGTAGGGGGCACAATGCGAGGCGTGAACGCCGACAGCCACAGCGCAGCCGCCCCGCCGGTGACACCCTCCCTCCGGGGCCGGCTGGCCGTGCCCGTCTCCGTACTGGGCGCCGTCGTCGGAGCCTTCGCCTACGTCGGCACCGTCGACCCCGGCCGGCCCGGCCACTACCCGGTCTGCCCGCTCTACCGGCTCACCGGCCTGTACTGCCCCGGCTGCGGCGGCCTGCGCAGTGCGCACGCCTTCGTCCACGGCGACTTCCTGGCCGCGCTGCGGGACAACGCGGCGGGCGTCCTCGCCTACCTGGCCTTCGCCGTGGTGTGGACCGTCTGGGTGGTGCGCGCGGCACGCGGCCGGCCCGCCCGGATCGAGCTCAGGCCGGTGCAGATGTGGAGCCTGGGCGTGCTGCTCCTCGCCTTCACCGTTGTCCGGAACCTGCCCTTCGGTGGCTGGTTGCATCCTTGATCAACCGGTGGATGTCCAGGTACTGGGACCGGCGTCAACCGGATGTGAGGCCTACCCCGTCCTGCGGATACCATCGCAGTGACCATGAGTTTTCGGCCCATGGGTTTGTGACCGCCTGGAAGAACCGTCCGGAAGGGGGCCGCTCTCGTGAGTGTGCTCGACGAGATCATCGACGGCGTCCGTGCCGACCTCGCGGAACGGCAGGCGCGCGTCAGCCTCGACGAGCTCAAGGAGCGCGCGGCGAAGGCGCCGGCCGCCAAGGACGGCGTGGCCGCGCTGCGCGGTGAGGGCGTCAAGGTCATCTGCGAAGTGAAGCGCTCCAGCCCGTCCAAGGGCGCGCTGGCCGCGATCGCCGACCCGGCCGCGCTCGCCGCGGACTACGAGGCGGGCGGCGCGGCCGTCATCTCGGTCCTGACCGAGCAGCGCCGGTTCGGCGGCTCGCTGGCCGACCTGGAGGCGGTCCGGGCCCGGGTGGACATCCCGGTGCTGCGCAAGGACTTCATCGTCACGTCGTACCAGCTGTGGGAGGCCCGCGCGTACGGCGCCGACCTCGCGCTGCTGATCGTCGCCGCCCTCGACCAGCCGGCCCTGGAGTCGCTGATCGAGCGCGCCGAGTCCATCGGCCTCACCCCGCTCGTCGAGGTCCACGACGAGGACGAGGTCGAGCGCGCCGTGGACGCCGGCGCCAAGGTGATCGGTGTCAACGCGCGCAACCTGAAGACCCTGGAGGTCGACCGCGCCACCTTCGAGCGGGTCGCCCCCGAGATCCCCGCCCATGTGGTCAAGGTCGCCGAGTCCGGCGTCCGCGGCCCGCACGACCTGATCGCGTACGCCAACTCGGGCGCCGACGCGGTCCTGGTCGGCGAGTCCCTGGTCACCGGCCGCGACCCCAAGTCGGCGGTGGCCGACCTGGTGGCGGCCGGCGAACACCCCGCGCTGCGGCACGGCCGGGGCTGATCACCCGGTAGGCTGATCCCGATGACTCTCACGGTGACGACAGCAGTGGACCGGTACGCCCGCCTGGCGCGCGGCTGCCGTCCCCGCGGTTGCCGTGCACCGGCGCGCAGGGTGCACGGCCGCCGGGTCCGGTACGTCATCGGTGATGAGCCCGGTCAGGTGAACGGACGTCGATGGCAGCGCGCCCCTCGGGGGCGCGGGGCTCTGTTCGATTTGCGGCTGCCGCCGCGTGAGCGCGACCAGCCACACCCGGCCTGAGGTCGTACGACCGTCTCCGCCCCCACGGCGCATAGTGTTTTTCCACCGGCACTCACCGTGAGGTTTCCGCATGCCCAGCGACTACTTCTTCCCTGACCCAGAAGGCCAGGTGCCCTCCCCCGAGGGCTACTTCGGCGCCTTCGGCGGCAAGTTCATCCCGGAGGCCCTCGTCGCCGCCGTGGACGAGGTCGCCGTCGAGTACGACAAGGCCAAGCACGACCCCGAGTTCGCCCGCGAACTCGACGACCTCCTGGTCAACTACACCGGCCGCCCCAGCTCCCTCACCGAGGTCCCCCGCTTCGCGGAACACGCCGGCGGCGCCCGGATCTTCCTCAAGCGCGAGGACCTCAACCACACCGGCTCGCACAAGATCAACAACGTGCTCGGCCAGGCCCTGCTCACCAAGCGCATGGGCAAGACCCGCGTGATCGCGGAGACCGGTGCCGGCCAGCACGGCGTGGCGACGGCCACCGCCTGCGCGCTCTTCGGCCTCGACTGCACCATCTACATGGGCGAGATCGACACCCAGCGGCAGGCCCTCAACGTGGCCCGGATGCGCATGCTCGGCGCCGAGGTCATCGCCGTGAAGTCCGGCAGCCGCACCCTCAAGGACGCCATCAACGAGGCGTTCCGCGACTGGGTGGCCAACGTCGACCACACCCACTACCTCTTCGGTACGGTCGCGGGGCCGCACCCCTTCCCGGCCATGGTCCGCGACTTCCACCGGGTCATCGGCGTCGAGGCCCGCCGCCAGCTCCTGGAGCGGGCCGGCCGGCTCCCCGACGCCGCGATCGCCTGCGTCGGCGGCGGCTCCAACGCCATCGGCCTCTTCCACGCCTTCATCCCCGACGCGGGCGTCCGCCTCATCGGCTGCGAGCCGGCGGGGCACGGCATCGGGACCGGCGAGCACGCGGCCACCCTGACCGCCGGCGAGCCCGGCATCCTGCACGGCTCCCGGTCCTACGTCCTGCAGGACGACGAGGGCCAGATCACCGAGCCGTACTCGATCTCGGCCGGCCTGGACTACCCCGGCATCGGCCCCGAGCACTCCTACCTCAAGGACTCCGGCCGCGGCGAGTACCGCGCGGTCACCGACGACGCCGCCATGCAGGCCCTGCGCCTGCTCTCCCGCACCGAGGGCATCATCCCGGCCATCGAGAGCGCCCACGCCCTCGCCGGCGCCCTGGACGTCGGCCAGGAGCTCGGCACGGACGGGCTGATCGTCGTCAACCTGTCCGGCCGCGGCGACAAGGACATGGACACCGCCGCGCGCTACTTCGGGCTGTACGACACCGACGCCGAGGTCGCGGCCGACGCCGCCGACACCGCCGAGATCGAGGGGGACGCCAAGTGAGCGGGAACATTCAGCTGCTGTCCGACACCCTCGCCGGTGCCAGGGCCGAGGGCCGGGCCGCGCTCATCGCCTACCTCCCGGCCGGGTTCCCGACCGTGGACGGCGGCATCGAGGCGGTCAAGGCCGCCCTGGACGGCGGCGCGGACGTCGTCGAGGTCGGGCTGCCGCACAGCGACCCGGTCCTGGACGGCCCGGTCATCCAGACCGCCGACGACATCGCCCTGCGCGGCGGCGTCAGGATCGCGGACGTCATGCGGACGGTCAGGGAGGCCCACGAGGCCACCGGCAAGCCGATCCTCGTCATGACGTACTGGAACCCCATCGACCGCTACGGCGTGGAACGGTTCACCGCGGAGCTCGCCGAGGCCGGCGGCGCGGGCTGCATCCTGCCCGACCTGCCGGTCCAGGAGTCGGCCCTGTGGCGGGAGCACGCCGAGAAGCACGGCCTCGCGACGGTCTTCGTCGTGGCACCGAGCAGCAAGGACGAGCGGCTCGCGACGATCACGGCGGCGGGCAGCGGGTTCGTCTACGCGGCCTCGCTGATGGGTGTCACCGGTACGCGTGAATCGGTCGGGGCGCAGGCCCAGGACCTGGTCGGGCGCACCCGGGCCACCGGCACCGGACTGCCCGTCTGCGTCGGCCTCGGGGTCTCCAACGCCGCCCAGGCCGCCGAGGTCGCCGGCTTCGCCGACGGCGTGATCGTCG
The DNA here is from genome assembly GCF_055583445.1 of Streptomyces sp. NPDC104761. Lineage (NCBI taxonomy): Bacteria > Bacillati > Actinomycetota > Actinomycetes > Kitasatosporales > Streptomycetaceae > Streptomyces > Streptomyces sp. NPDC104761. The sequence goes on from NZ_JBVJNZ010000003.1 coordinate 368,048, forward strand.
GTTCGGCCTTCGTGAAGCGGATGCTGGACGCGCCGGACCACGCGGCCGGCGTCGCGGCCGTCCGCGAACTCGCCGGGGACCTGGCGAAGGGCGTGCGCGGACAGGCGTAGGCCGGGAGGCGCAGACCCACCGGGGCGGCGCCGGACACAACGGAACATTCGGTCACTCGAACGGGTGGACCTGAGACCGGGGAGGCGCGGTGCGCCTCCCCGGTTCGTTCTGGGGGTGTGAGCGAGAAGAATCGTGACGGAAAGCGGATGGCCCGGGAGCGGCTGGCGGCCGAGCGTGAGAAGCAGCGGGCCGCGGACAGGCGACGGCGCGCGCTGATCGTGGGCGCGACCGTCGTCTGCGTCCTGGGCCTGGCGGCGGTGATCGGCGTGATCGCCGCGAACTCGGGCAAGGACAAGACCAGCGCGAGCTCCGGCCCGGTCGTGGCGCCCTCCGGCGCACAGGGCAAGGACAGCCTCGCGATCCCGGTCGGCAAGGACGGCGCCAAGGCGACGCTCACCGTCTGGGAGGACTTCCGCTGCCCGGCCTGCCAGGCCTTCGAGACGGCGTACCGCCCGACGCTCCACGAGCTGGTCGACGCCGGGCAGCTCAGAATCGAGTACCACCTGGTCACGCTGATCGACGGCAACCTCGGCGGCAGCGGCTCCCGGAACGCGGCCAACGCGGCGGCCTGCGCCCAGGACGCCGGGAAGTTCCGCGACTTCCACGACGTGCTGTACGAGAACCAGCCCAAGGAGACCGACGACGCGTTCGCGAGCAACGACAAGCTGATCGCGCTCGCAGGCAAGGTGCAGGGGCTGGACACGCCGGCGTTCCAGAAGTGTGTCAGGAACGGCACGCACAATTCCTGGGTCGTCAAGTCCAACCAGGCCTTCCAGGCCGCCAAGTTCGACGGCACGCCGACCGTCCTGCTCGACGGCAAGAACATCTACCAGGACCAGACCATGACCCCGGCCAAGCTGAAGCAGCTGGTCGAGGAGGCGAACAAGCAGTAGAGGGGAGTAAGCGTCTCTCACGCCCCCGTTATGGAGCCGTAGCCGGGCTGGTTGCCGTCGGCCCGGCCCGGCACGGTAGCGTCGACCCTGCCATGGAAGAACTTGCCTACATTCCCAGCCCGTCGCGCGGAGTGATCCATCTCGGACCCGTCCCGCTGCGCGGCTACGCGTTCTGCATCATCATCGGTGTCTTCGTAGCCGTCTGGCTCGGCAACAAGCGCTGGGTCGCCCGGGGCGGGCGGGCCGGCACCGTGGCCGACATCGCGGTCTGGGCCGTACCGTTCGGCCTGGTCGGCGGGCGTCTCTACCACGTGATCACGGACTACGAGCTGTACTTCAGCGCGGGCCGTGACTGGGTCGACGCGTTCAAGGTCTGGCAGGGCGGCCTCGGTATCTGGGGTGCGATCGCGCTCGGTGCGGTGGGCGCCTGGATCGGCTGCCGGCGCCGGGGCATCCCGCTGCCCGCCTACGCCGACGCCATCGCCCCCGGCATCGCCTTCGCCCAGGCGATCGGCCGCTGGGGCAACTGGTTCAACCAGGAGCTCTACGGCCGCGAGACCCACCTCCCGTGGGCCCTGCACATCACCTCCTCCGAGGGCGGCCGCGTTCCCGGCTACTACCACCCGACCTTCCTCTACGAGTCGCTGTGGTGCATCGGCGTCGGCTTCCTGGTCATCTGGGCCGACCGCCGGTTCAAGCTCGGGCACGGGCGGGCGTTCGCCCTGTACGTCGCGGCGTACTGCGTGGGCCGCGGCTGGATCGAGTACATGCGCGTCGACGACGCCCACCACATCCTCGGCCTGCGGCTCAACGACTGGACCGCGATGATCGTGTTCCTGCTCGCGGTGCTGTACATCGTGGTCTCCGCGAAGAAGCGGCCGGGCCGGGAGGCCGTGGTGGAGCCGGGCGCCTCCGACGAGGCTGTCTCCGACGGTGAGGCCGACGGTACCGGTGCGCCGGAGGCCTCCGGCGAACAGGCCGAGGTCGAGGACGCCGCCGACGACGAGGCCAAGGACGAGGCCAAGGACGAGGCCAAGGACGAGGCCAAGGACGGGGCCGGGTCGGGGACCACGAAGAGCTGACCTGCTGCTGTACGACGAAGAGGGCGCCCGGGATCGAACCGGGCGCCCTCTTCGTGTCCGGGGCCGCTGGGGGTTGCGCCGGGTGCGGCACCGCCGCACAGCACCGTCGTGGTTCTCGCCGTCGCGGCGGAAAGAAATCACACCCCCGCCACTGCCCTCCCTCCTCACCGGCGACTGCCCTCACCCGCAGCCTGCCTCCGCCGGCACCCTTGTCCCGCCGGCCGCCTTTTCCGCCGGCTCCCTTTCCGCCGGTGGGAGGGGTCAGCGGCGGTTCAGCAGGGACAGGGTTCTGCGGGCCGCGGCGACGACCGCTGCGTCGATGAAGCTGCCGTCGGGGAGGGCCTGGGCGCCCTGTTCGGTGGTGGCCGCCTTGATGACCGTTTCCGCCTGTTCGATTTCGGCCTCGGTGGGGAGGTAGGCCCGTTCGATGATCGGGAGCTGGCGGGGGTGGATCGCTGCGCGGCCCAGGAAGCCAAGGGCGCGGCCGTGGGCGCAGGACGCGGCAAGGCCGTTGAGGTCGCGGGTGTCGGGGTGGACCGACTGGGGCGGTGGGGCCAGGCCCGCCGCCCGCGCGGCGACCACGATCCTGGAACGGGACCAGTCGAGGCCGATGTCGTCCCGTACGCCGAGGTCGGCCCGTAGGTCCGCCTCGCCCAGGGAGATGCCCCGCAGCGCGGGGTGGGCGGCGGCGATGGCGTAGGCGTGTTCGATGCCGAGGGCCGATTCGAGCAGGGCGTACAAGGGGAGGGCCGCGGTCCGGGCCGCGACGTGGCGGACGTCCTCGGGGCTCGTGACCTTCGGGAGGCGTACCCCGGCGAGGCCGGGGAGGGCACGGACGGCCTGGATGTCGGTCTCTGCCCAGGGGGTGTCCAGGGCGTTGATCCGGACGTGCACCGGGACCGGCTGGGGGTGGGCGAGGAGCTCGGCGGTGGCGGCGCGGGCGTAGTCCTTGCGGTCCGGGGCGACCGCGTCCTCCAGGTCGATCACCACCACGTCGGTACCGGATGCCAGCGCCTTGGCGACGACGTGCGGCCGGTCGCCGGGGACGTACAGCCAGGTCAGGGGGAACGCCGCGGTGGTCATACGGCGCCCTCCGCACGCAGGGCCCGTACCTGGTCCGCGGTCAGGCCCAGCTCGGTCAGGACCTCCTCCGTGTCGGCGCCGTGCGGGCGGCCGGTCCAGCGGATCGCGCCGGGGGTGGCCGAGAGCCGGAAGAGGACGTTCTGCATGCGCAGGGGGCCCAGGTCGGGGTCGGGGACGGTCGTGATCGTGTTCAGTGCCTGGTACTGGGGGTCCTCCATGACGTCCCGCACGTCCTGGATCGGCGCCACCGCCGCCTCCGCCTTCTCGAACTCGGCCAGCACCTCGGCACGGGAGCGGGTGGCGATCCAGCCGCCGACGGCCGCGTCGAGGACGTCGGCATGCGCGGCCCGGCCGGCCCCGGTCGCGAACCACGGCTCGTCGATCAGCTCCGGGCGCCCGACCAGGCCCATCACCCGTTCGGCGATCGACTGGGCCGAGGTGGACACCGCGACCCAGCTGCCGTCCGCCGTGCGGTAGGTGTTGCGCGGGGCGTTGTTGGCGGAGCGGTTGCCGGTGCGCGCCTGGACGTAGCCGAGCTGGTCGTACCAGATGGGCTGGGGGCCGAGGACGGCCAGGATCGGCTCGATGATCGCCATGTCGACGACCTGGCCCTCGCCGGTGCGGTCCCGGGCCGCCAGCGCGGTCATCACGGCGTACGCGGTGGCCAGCGCCGCGATGGAGTCGGCGAGCCCGAACGGCGGCAGCGTCGGCGGGGCGTCCGGTTCGCCGGTGATCGCCGCGAAGCCGCTCATCGCCTCGGCGAGGGTCCCGAACCCGGGGCGGCGGGCGTAGGGGCCGAACTGGCCGAAGGCGGTGACCCGGGCCAGCACCAGGCGCGGGTTGGCGGCGGACAGCTCCTCCCAGCCGAGGTCCCACTTCTCCAGGGTGCCGGGGCGGAAGTTCTCGATGATCACGTCGGCGGTGGCGGCCAGCCGGAGCAGCGTGGCACGGCCGCCGGGCTTGGAGAGGTCGAGGGTGAGGGTGCGCTTGTTGCGGCCGAGCAGCTTCCACCACAGTCCGACGCCCTGCTTGGCCGGGCCGTGGCCGCGGGAGGGGTCGGGCTTGGCGGGGTGCTCGACCTTGACGACCTCGGCGCCGAAGTCACCGAGCAGGGTGGCGGCGAGGGGACCGGCGAAGAGGGTGGCCAGATCGAGGACGCGCAGACCGGTGAGGGGCGAGGACGTGGGCGGCGTGGGTGCCGTGGGTGCCGTGGGTGCCGTGCGTGTCGTCGGCGTCGTGGGCGCCTTGGGTGTCGTACTCATGCGGTGTACTGGGTTTCGATCTCCGGGCGGTACGGCATCGACTCCGTCGCCCCTTCCCGCTGGACGGAGATCGCCGCCGCGGCCGCCGCCCAGGACAGGGCCTCGCGGATCGGTTTCTCCTCGGCCAGGGCCACCGCGAGGGCGCCGACGAAGGTGTCGCCCGCGCCTGTGGAGTCGACGGCGGTCACATGGGGCGCGGGGATGACGAGCGGGGCGGCGTCGCGGGTGAGGTAGAGGCTGCCGGCCGCACCGAGGGTGACGACGACCTGCGGCACCTGGTCCAGGAGCGCGGCCGCCGCGTCGCGCGGGTCGGTGCGGTCGGTGAGGGTGGCCGCCTCTCGTTCGTTCGCCACCAGCAGGTCGATGCTGTCGAGGAGTTCGGACGGCAGCGGGCGGGCGGGGGACGGGGTGAGGACCGTCCGGACGCCGTGCCGGCGGGCGGCCTGCGCGCCGGCCACGACCGCGGCGAGCGGGATCTCCAGCTGGAGCAGGAGCATGTCGGCGGAGGCGATGACGCCCTCGTCGCCGGGGGACAGATGGTCGACGGTGCCGTTGGCGCCGGGGATCACGACGATCGCGTTGCCGCCCTCGTCGTCCACGACGATGTGCGCGGTGCCGGACGGACCCTCGATCGTGCGCAGCGAGTCCGTGTCCACGCCGGAGTGCTCGAGGGTCTCGCGCAGCCGGACGCCGTAGGAGTCGTGGCCGACCGCGCCGATCATCGAGACCGTGGCGCCGGCGCGGGCGGCGGCGATCGCCTGGTTGGCGCCCTTGCCGCCGGGGATCGTGCGGAACGTTCGTCCCGTCACGGTCTCGCCGAGCTGTGGTGCCTTCTCGGCGTACGCGACGAGGTCCATGTTCATGCTGCCGAGTACGGCGATCTGGGTCATGAGCGGGTCGCCTCCAGGTGAGTGAGGTGGGCGAGGGTGTCGAAGCCGGTGCCGTCGAAGCAGGCGACGGAGGTGGCGAGCCGGTTCTTCAGCGGGATCGTCCAGCGGTCGGGGAGCGCGTCGGGGTCACCGGCGAGCAGTCCGGCGACGGATCCCGCCGTCGCGCCGTTCGAGTCGGTGTCCCAGCCGCCGCTCACCGCGCGGCAGACGGAGCCGGTGAAGTCGCCGTCGGCGTGGGTGAGGGCGGCGGCGATCAGGGCGGTGTTGGGAATGGCGTGCACCCAGTGGTGGGTGGGGGAGTAGGCGGCGTGGAGTTCGTCGACGACGGTGTCGAAGTCGCGTTGTTCTTCGGCGAGCCGGATCGCGTGGTCGACGGCGCGCGCGAGGCGTGAGTGGGGTGGGATCACGGACCGGCCGGTGCGCAGGCAGGCGTGGACGTCGTGGCTGCCGGTGGCGGCGGTGGCGATGACGGCCGCGGTGAACATCGCCGCGTAGACGCCGTTGGCCGTGTGGGTGAGGGTGGCGTCCCGGTGGGCCTGTGCGGCGGCCGCGGCCGGGTCGCCGGGGTTGCTCCAGCCGTGCGCGTCGGCGCGGATGAGGGCGCCGATCCACTCGCGGAAGGGGTTGCGGTGGCGGGCGGCGTGCGGGGGTTCGACGCCGGTGAGGAGGTTGCGGTAGGCGACGCGTTCGGCGGTGAAGGTGCGGCCGGCGGGGAGTTCGTCGAGCCAGAGGGCGGCGACGTCGTCGGTGGTGAAGTTCCTGGTGTGGCGTTGGAGCAGGAGGAGGTTGAGGAGGGGGTAGTTGAGGTCGTCGTCCTCGGGCATGCCGTCGATGTTCTCGGCGAGGGACGTGGGGGCCGAGCGGCGGTTCCAGGGGTGGGCGGAGAGGAGTTCGGCGGGAACGCCGCGGGCCGTGAAGTAGTGGTTCAGGGGCCAGTTGCCGGCGGCGCGGGCGAGTTCGCGGATCGCGTGCAGGGGAAGCTTCTCGACGGGTTTCCCGAGCAGACAGCCGACGGCCCGGCCGAGCCAGGCGGCGTGGTAGGCGCGGGGCGTGGGGGCGGGGGCGGGGACGCCTACCGGCGCCTGCCGGGTGGGCGCGGAACAACGTGCCCCGTCAGGGGCGCGGGGAACTGCGCGATCAGCCCCCGCGCACCCGCAGTCGCACGACGGTCCGCACCGTCCTCCCCGTGGCGCTGACGGCCACTCGGGACACAGCGCCTTGATCTCGGCCAGATCCGTCGGCTCGTTCAACCGGCTCGGCAGGTCCGCGAGTTCGTCGAGGAGGTCCTCCGCCAGCTGGCGCAGGTACCGGGACGCCCGGTCCGGCGACGCGCCTGCCCGGTCCGGCGCGTCCGCGCCCCCCGCCGCCCGCCAGCGCGCAGCGATCGCCGACGGCTCCCGCCCGTCCTGCCGGGCCTGGCGCAGCTCGTGGCCGAGCAGGTCCTCCGGCTGTACCCAGGTCAGTCGGAGCAACTCGGACCTCCGAGGCGGGCGAAGGACTCCTCGTGGGTGCGGCGGCGTTCGACGTCGCGGGCGAAGACCTCCCGGGTCACGTCGGCCAGGACACGGGGCGGTTCCCACAGGTCGAGGCGGCTGGCCTCGGCGACCCGCTTCGACCAGTCCTCCGGAACCGGTGAGCCCAGCGCCCCGGTGATCGCACCCGCCATCGTCGCGATCGAGTCGCAGTCCCGGCCGTAGTTCACGGAACCGAGGACGGCGTGCCGGTAGTCGCCGTCGGCCACCAGCAACATGCCCAGGGCGACCGGGAGTTCCTCGATGGCGTGCAGGCGGGAGGGGCGGCGGGCGCCGAGCGAGGGGGACCGGTAGTCGGGGCCCACCGTGTCGTAGGGGGCGATCGCCTCGCGGAGCGGAACCAGCGCCGACTCGAAGTCGGAGTGGTGTGCCGCCGTTTCACAGACGCGTTCGATCGCCTCGCGGGTGCCGTCCTTCGCCACGGACAGGCAGACGCCGACCACGGAGTCCGGTGTCGCGCCGGGCGCGGTCGCCGCCGCCACCGCTGCCGCGAAGACGCCCGCCGCCTCCCTGCCGTACGACGACTGGTGGGCGCCGGCGATGTCCAGGGCCTCGGCGTACGCCGCCCACGGGTTCGCCGCGTTGACCAGGCCGACCGGGGCCATGTACATCGCCGCACCGCAGTTGACGATGTTGCCGACGCCGGCCTCCCGGGGATCGACGTGGCCGTAGTGGAGGCGGGCCGCGAGCCATTTCTCCGCGAGGAAGATCCGGTGCAGGGGGATGGTCTCCGTCTCCAGTTCCGGGATCCAGCGGGGGTTGGTCATCAGGTCCGGGACCAGGTGGTCGGCGATCGCGTACGCGTCGAGGTGGTCGCGGACGCGGTCGTACACCCGTACCAGCGCGTGGGTCATCAAGGTGTCGTCGGTGACGTGCCCGTCGCCCTTGTGGTACGGCGCGACGGGGCGGGCGGTGCGCCAGGCGTCGCCGTTCCAGGGGCCGACGATGCCGTGGACGCGGCCACCGTGGCGTTCGAGGATCTGGTCGGGGGAGTAGCCCTCGACCGGACCGCCGAGGGCGTCGCCGACGGCGGCCCCGACCAGTGCTCCGGTGATCCGGTCGGCGAGCGAGGCTCCGGCGCTTTCTTCTCCTTTGGGCGTCATGCACCGAATCATCCACCTGGACGGGCCGGTTGTGTGGCTTCCAGGAGTTCGGCGAGTTCCACGAGGTCCGTGCCGGTGAGGCGGGGGAGGGCACAGCCGGAGAGGGTGCGGCAGGCGTCCCGCCAGGACGGCGGGATCGTGTCACCGCCACCGAGGGCGCCGGTGACCGCGCCGGCCAGGGCGGGGGCCGAGTCGGCGACCCGGGAGAGGCAGGCGGCGGCGGGCACGGCCTCGGCGATCCTGCCGCGTGCGGCGGTGGCGAGGGCGAGGGCGACCGGGACGGTTTCCGCGGCGGCGATGCCGTAGCTGTAGACGTGGTCGACGATTTGGTGTTCGAGGAGAGGGATCAGGGCGAACGCGGAGTCCGCGGTACCGGCGAGGGTGAGGGCGTGCCGGGCGTTGCGGCCGATCTCGGTGGCCTCGGGGAGTTCGGCGAGGGCCGCGGCCACGCAGGTCTCGACCTCGGCGCCGACGAGGGCGAGAGCGAGGGCGGCGGCCATGGCGCGGGCGCCGTGCACCCCGTCGCCGTCCTGGGTGTAACGGGCGTCGAACTCGGCGAGGTCGGCGGCGCGTTGGGGGTCGCCGGGGTGGGCGACGGCGAGGGCGCAGGCGCGGACGCAGGCGGCGTCGTCGAAGTAGTGCGGGTTGTCGTGGCCGGTGGCGGGCGGGCGCAGGCCGGCGGCGAGGTTGCCGAGGCCGGCCCGGACGGAGATGCGGGCGCGCAGAGGCAGTACGGCCGACTCGATCTCCGGGGCGCGTTCGGCCGCGGCGGCGACCTCGGAGGCGACGGCGGTCCAGGTGAGGTCGATGGCGGCGCGGGTACGGAGCTCACGGCTGAGGTCGCCGAGGAGGGTGTCGTCGCCGGCGCGCAGGACGGCCTCGGCGGCGAAGGCCGCCCACTCGGCGTCGTCGGAGGGGCCGAGGCGGAGGGGTTCGGGGGGCTGGTTGAGGGCGATGGGGACGGGGAGGGTGGTGGTCGCGTTGTGCTCGGCGAAGGTGTCGAGTTCGCGGGTGAGGCGGCGGGTCCACTCGGGCATGCGGGATGCGCGGTGCCGCGCGGAAGGCCAGCCTGCGGCGTCGCCCGCGGCGAGGCCGAGGAGGAGTCCCTCGATACGACGCCGGTTCACCGGAGCCCCTCGCCGCACCCGGCCCCCAGGGGGCTCCGGCCCCTGGACCCCCGGGATCTCGTCCGCCCGCCACCGGACTCGGTCGGCAGACAGGTGGGCACCGGGGGCGGCGGCTCGGAGGGAGTGAGGACGGGAGGTTCGGGGTGTGGCTCGGTCGGCAGCAGGGCCGACGTGGTGGGTTGTGGCTCGGTGAGGGGGAGGGGGAGGGCGGGTGGCTCGCTCGGCGCGAAGGCTGACGTGACGGACTGCGGCTCGCTCGGTGCGAACGCCGGCGTAGTGGCGGAGCGCGCACCCGTCTGCCCCGCAGCCGCAACGGCAACCGCAGCCGCACCGGCAGCTCCAGCCCCAGCGGTAGCTCCAGCCCCGGTCGCAGCTCCAGCCCCAGCCGCAGCTCCCGCCCCGGTCGCGGCTCCGGCCGCTGCCGTCAGCAGGTCCGCCACCTCCAGTACATGGTGGCCCGCCATCGACGGCAGGCAGCTCCCCCGTACCGGGCCGATCACCGCCCCCCACTCCCGTGGGATCGCCGTCTCTCCGAGGGTCGCTCCGGCCAGCGCGCCGGCGACCGCGGCCGTGGTGTCCGCGTCGCGACCCATGTTGACGGCCGTCAGCACCGCGTCGCGGAAGTCGCCGTCCGCCGCGGCGTACGCACCGAAGGCGAGGGCCACCGCCTCCGGAGCCAGGTCGGTCCACGGGTAGCCGCCGATGACCACCGCGGAGCGGACCGCCCGTTCGCCGCGATGGGCCACCGAGACGGCCCGGCGCAGGGAGCGGGCCGTCCAGGAGTCGTCCGGGATCACCGCGAGCGCCGCCGCGACCACCGCCGTCGGAGGGGCTCCCGCCATCGCCGCCGCGACCCCCGCCGCCACCGCCTGACCGCCGTAGATGCCCTCGCCCTCGTGGCTCACCGAGCCGTCGACGGCGACGAGCCGGGCCGCCTCGGCGGGGCGGCCCGCCGCGAAGACGCCGAAGGGCGCCGCCCGCATGGCGAGGCCGTCGCTCCAGGCGTGCCGGTGCTGGGCGGAGATGGGGGCGGCCAGGCCGCGGCGGAGGTTCTCCAGAGTGCCGCGTTCGCTGAAGCCGGCGCCCTTGAAGGGGCCCTCGGCACGGTCGGCGATCCACTCGTGCCAGGCCGCCTCGACATGGGCCGGGGTGAGTGCCGAGCCGTGCCGGGCGAGGAGGAGGCCGGAGAAGATCGCGTACTCGGTGTCGTCCGTACCGGCGGGACGGTCGGTCACGTATCCCGTGATGCGGCCCCAGCGGGCGCGGATCTCGGAGGGCTTCATGTTCTCCGCCGGTGCCCCGAGCGCGTCTCCCACGGCCAGTCCCAGGAGCGCGCCCCGCGCCCGGTCGTGCAGCTCCCGGGCGCGCTCGTCGGGGGCGGGGGCCGGCGGGGTGCAGACGATCGGTGACATGGGCGGGCCTCTCCGGGAGGGGCTTCGCGCCGGGGCGCGCAGCCGTTTGCGGATGTGTCCCACCAACGGCGGTTGACCGCAGCCTGGCCGGCCCCTACATCACCCGGTCGACATCTGTGCAGGCCCTCGCACGTGTGAGCGTAAAAAGGTAAAACCGCAGGTTAGCTCAGCCTTTCCTTGCTGGCGACGGGGAATGCGGGGGCGTACCGTCAGTGTTGTCGAAAGATAGAACTTGTCCAAACTTAGCTTTGCCTCAGCTTATTCGGGGCAAGCGGCGAGACCCCAGGGGGACCCTTCATGGCCGTCATCGAGACGCAGGCGACTCTGCACGAAGCCCACCGCGACAACCACACCCACCGGGATGTGAACGGGGGCTGGCTGCGGCCCGCCGTCTTCGGTGCCATGGACGGACTCGTCTCCAACCTCGCCCTGATGACCGGAGTGGCCGGCGGGGCCGTCGGTCACCAGACCATCGTGATCACCGGGCTCGCGGGGCTCGCCGCCGGCGCCTTCTCGATGGCCGCCGGCGAGTACACCTCCGTGGCCTCGCAGCGTGAGCTCGTCGAGGCCGAACTGGACGTCGAGCGGCGGGAACTGCGCAAGCACCCGCAGGACGAGGAGGCCGAGCTGGCCGCGCTGTACGAGGCGCGAGGCGTCGAGCCGGGGCTGGCCCGGGAGGTCGCCCGGCAGCTGTCCGCCGATCCCGAGCAGGCGCTGGAGATACACGCCAGGGAAGAGCTCGGCATCGACCCCGGCGACCTTCCCTCGCCCCTGGTCGCGGCCGTCTCCTCCTTCGGGTCGTTCGCGCTGGGTGCGCTGCTGCCCGTGCTGCCGTTCCTGCTCGGCGCCACCGCGCTCTGGCCCGCCCTGCTGCTGGCCCTGGCCGGGCTGTTCGGCTGCGGTGCCGTGGTGGCCAAGGTGACCGCGCGGAGCTGGTGGTTCAGCGGTCTGCGGCAGCTCGCGCTGGGGGGCGCGGCGGCCGGTGTGACGTACGCCCTGGGCACCCTGTTCGGGACGGCCGTAGGATAGGAAAGCTGGTAGCTATGCGTTGGGCCGCATAAGTACCCGTTACTCGCTGGTTTCGAATGCTTAACCGCTGGGCATGAGCCGTAAGCGCCGCAGGCAATGACGCCTGCCATGCACCTGTGGGGGTGGCGCGACGCTCGCCCCCGCCCCGCGGACCGATGGACACGGATCTGTCCGGATCGGTCCCCCACCACCTTGACCGCTTCGAGCGGTACCCGCCGTAAACCCCTGCGGCGTCCGCATGTTGGAACGGTGTATCCAGTTCCCGAGAACCGCTCCATCATGTAACCTGCGTGAAATTTCGCAACAAAAACGCAGAGGGCCAGCGTCGTCCCTCGGCACCTGCTATACGCCACTGACGACGACGGGAGAGCCGATGCGTACGCCGCGCCAGCCGTCCCAGCACTCCACGAACGGCCGAAACTGGTCGTTCATGGATGCTCGCCCTGCTGCGCAGGGTATGTACGACCCCCGCAACGAGCACGACGCCTGCGGCGTCGGCTTCGTGGCCACCCTCACCGGCGAGGCGAGCCATGCGCTGGTCGAGCAGGCGCTCACGGTTCTGCGCAACCTGGAGCACCGCGGCGCGACCGGCTCCGAGCCCGACTCCGGCGACGGCGCGGGCCTGCTCTCCCAGGTGCCCGACGCCTTCTTCCGTGAGGTGGCCGGATTCGAGCTGCCGGCGGCCGGTTCATACGCCGTGGGTATCGCCTTCCTCCCCGAGGACGGCACCCAGGAGGCCGTCTCGCGGATCGAGACGATCGCGGACGAGGAGGGCCTCACCGTCCTCGGCTGGCGCGAGGTCCCGGTCGCCCCGCAGCTGCTCGGCGCCACCGCCCGCTCCACCATGCCGGTCTTCCGGCAGGTATTCGTCACCGACGGCGCCAGCGAGGGCATCGCGCTGGACCGCAGGGCTTTCGTGCTGCGCAAGCGCGCCGAGCGCGAGGCGGGCGTCTACTTCCCCTCGCTGTCCGCGCGGACCATCGTCTACAAGGGCATGCTGACCACCGGCCAGCTGGAGCCCTTCTTTCCGGACCTGTCCGACCGCCGCTTCGCGTCCGCGATCGCGCTCGTGCACTCCCGGTTCTCCACGAACACCTTCCCGTCGTGGCCGCTCGCGCACCCCTACCGGTTCGTCGCCCACAACGGTGAGATCAACACCGTCAAGGGCAACCGCAACTGGATGCGGGCCCGCGAGTCGCAGCTGGTCTCCGACCTGTTCGGCCCGCAGGAGAAGCTGGACCGCATCTTCCCGATCTGTACGCCCGACGCCTCCGACTCGGCCTCCTTCGACGAGGTCCTCGAGCTCCTGCACCTCGGTGGGCGTTCGCTGCCGCACTCCGTGCTGATGATGATCCCGGAGGCGTGGGAGAACCACGACTCCATGGACCCGGCCCGCCGCGCCTTCTACGGCTACCACGCCACGATGATGGAGCCCTGGGACGGTCCGGCCTGCGTCACCTTCACCGACGGCTCCCAGGTCGGTGCGGTTCTCGACCGCAACGGTCTGCGTCCGGGCCGCTACTGGGTCACCGACGACGGCCTGGTCGTCCTCGGCTCCGAGGTCGGCGTCCTCGACATCGACCCCGCCAAGGTCGTCCGCAAGGGCCGGCTGCAGCCCGGCCGGATGTTCCTCGTCGACACCGTCGAGCACCGCATCATCGAGGACGACGAGATCAAGGCCGGTCTCGCCGCCGCGCAGCCGTACGAGGAGTGGCTGGAGGCCGGCGAGATCGAGCTCTCCGACCTGCCCGAGCGCGAGCACATCGTCCACACCCACGCCTCGGTCACCCGCCGCCAGCAGACCTTCGGCTACACCGAGGAGGAGCTGCGCGTCATCCTCGCGCCGATGGCCAAGGCCGGCGCCGAGCCGATCGGCTCCATGGGCACCGACTCGCCGATCGCCGCGCTGAGCGAGCGTCCGCGCCTGCTCTTCGACTACTTCACCCAGCTGTTCGCGCAGGTCACCAACCCGCCGCTGGACGCGATCCGCGAAGAGCTCGTCACCTCGCTGCGCAGCTCTCTCGGTCCCGCGGGCAACCTGCTCGACCCGACCGCCGCGTCCTGCCGCTCGGTCGTGCTGCCCTTCCCGGTGATCGACAACGACGAGCTGGCCAAGCTCATCCACATCAACGCCGACGGCGACATGCCCGGCTTCAAGGCCGCGACCCTGTCCGGCCTGTACCGGGTCTCCGGCGGCGGCGACTCCCTCGCCGCGCGCATCGAGGAGATCTGCGCCGAGGCCGACGCGGCCATCGAGAACGGCGCCCGCCTGATCGTCCTGTCGGACCGGCACTCGGACGCCGAGCACGCGCCGATCCCGTCGCTGCTGCTCACCGCGGCCGTCCACCACCACCTCATCCGCACCAAGCAGCGCACCCACGTGGGCCTGCTCGTCGAGGCAGGCGACGTCCGCGAGGTCCACCACGTCGCCCTGCTGATCGGCTTCGGCGCCGCGGCCGTCAACCCGTACCTGGCCATGGAGTCCGTCGAGGACCTGACCCGCGCGGGCACCTTCCTGCCGGGCATGGAGGCCGAGCAGGCCATCCGCAACCTGATCTACGCCCTCGGCAAGGGCGTCCTGAAGGTCATGTCCAAGATGGGCATCTCCACGGTCGCCTCCTACCGCGGCGCCCAGGTCTTCGAGGCCGTCGGTCTCGAAGAGGGCTTCGTCGAGAAGTACTTCAGCGGCACCGCCTCCAAGATCGGCGGCGTCGGCATCGACGTCATCGCCAAGGAGGTCGCCGCCCGCCACGCCAAGGCCTACCCGGCCTCCGGCATCGCGCCTGCCCACCGCGCCCTGGAGATAGGGGGCGAGTACCAGTGGCGTCGCGAGGGCGAGCCGCACCTGTTCGACCCGGAGACGGTCTTCCGCCTCCAGCACTCGACGCGGGCCAACCGCTACGACATCTTCAAGAAGTACACGGACCGCGTGAACGAGCAGTCCGAGCGGCTGATGACGCTGCGCGGCCTCTTCGGCTTCAAGAGCGACCGTCCCTCGATCTCCATCGACGAGGTCGAGCCGGTCTCGGAGATCGTCAAGCGGTTCTCCACCGGCGCCATGTCCTACGGCTCCATCTCGCGCGAGGCCCACGAGACCCTCGCCATCGCCATGAACCAGCTGGGCGGCAAGTCCAACACCGGTGAGGGCGGCGAGGACCCGGACCGCCTGTACGACCCGGCGCGGCGCAGCGCCATCAAGCAGGTCGCCTCCGGCCGCTTCGGCGTGACCTCGGAGTACCTGGTCAACGCGGACGACATCCAGATCAAGATGGCCCAGGGCGCCAAGCCCGGCGAGGGCGGCCAGCTGCCCGGCCACAAGGTCTACCCGTGGGTCGCCAAGACCCGGCACTCCACCCCGGGCGTCGGCCTGATCTCCCCGCCGCCGCACCACGACATCTACTCCATCGAGGACCTGGCCCAGCTGATCCACGACCTCAAGAACGCGAACCCGCAGGCGCGGATTCACGTCAAGCTGGTCTCCGAGGTCGGCGTCGGCACGGTCGCGGCCGGTGTGTCCAAGGCGCACGCGGACGTCGTGCTCATCTCCGGCCACGACGGCGGTACGGGTGCGTCCCCTCTGACGAGCCTGAAGCACGCGGGCGGCCCCTGGGAGCTCGGTCTCGCCGAGACTCAGCAGACCCTGCTGCTCAACGGCCTGCGGGACCGCATCGTCGTGCAGACCGACGGCCAGCTCAAGACCGGCCGTGACGTGGTCATCGCCGCGCTGCTCGGCGCCGAGGAGTTCGGTTTCGCGACCGCGCCGCTCGTCGTCTCCGGCTGCATCATGATGCGCGTCTGCCACCTCGACACCTGCCCGGTCGGCGTCGCCACCCAGAACCCGGTGCTGCGCGACCGCTTCTCCGGCAAGGCCGAGTACGTGGTGAACTTCTTCACGTTCATCGCCGAGGAGGTCCGCGAGATCCTCGCCGAGCTGGGCTTCCGCTCCATCGAGGAGGCCGTCGGCCACGCCGAGGCGCTCGACGTCACCCGCGCCGTGAACCACTGGAAGGCGCAGGGCCTGGACCTGGCCCCGCTCTTCCACGTGCCCGAGCTGCCCGAGGGCGCGGCCCTGCACCGGACCGTCGCCCAGGACCACGGCCTGGAGAAGGCCCTGGACAACGAGCTGATCAAGCTCGCCTCGGACGCCCTGGCCGCCTCCAGCGCCACCGACGCCCAGCCGGTGCGCGCCCAGATCAAGGTCCGCAACATCAACCGCACGGTCGGCACCATGCTCGGCCACGAGGTGACGAAGAAGTTCGGCGGCGCGGGCCTGCCCGACGACACCATCGACATCACCTTCACCGGCTCGGCCGGCCAGTCCTTCGGCGCCTTCCTGCCGCGCGGTGTCACGCTCCGCCTGGAGGGCGACGCCAACGACTACGTCGGCAAGGGCCTCTCCGGCGGCCGCGTCATCGTCCGTCCGGACCGGGCGGCCGACCACCTCGCCGAGTACTCCACCATCGCGGGCAACACCATCGCCTACGGTGCGACCGGCGGCGAGCTGTTCCTGCGCGGCCGGACCGGCGAGCGGTTCTGCGTCCGCAACTCCGGCGCGCTGGTGGTCTCGGAGGGCGTGGGCGACCACGGCTGCGAGTACATGACCGGCGGCCACGCGGTGGTCCTCGGCGAGACGGGCCGCAACTTCGCGGCCGGCATGTCGGGCGGTGTCGCCTACGTGATCGACCTGAACCGCGACAACGTCAACGCCGGCAACGTGGACGCGATCGAGGACCTGGACGACGCGGACAAGCAGTGGCTGCACGACGTGGTGCGCCGCCACGCCGAGGACACCGGCTCGACGGTCGCCGACAAGCTGCTCGCCGACTGGGACACGGCCGTGCAGCGGTTCAGCAAGATCATCCCCAGCACCTACAAGGCAGTGCTCGCCGCCAAGGACGCCGCCGAGCGAGCCGGTCTCTCGGAGACCGAGACCCACGAGAAGATGATGGAGGCGGCGATCAATGGCTGACCCGAAGGGTTTCCTGAACCACGGCCGTGAGGTCGCCGAGACCCGTCCCGTCGCCGAGCGCGTCAAGGACTGGAACGAGGTCTACGTCCCGGGCTCGCTGCTGCCGATCATCAGCAAGCAGGCCAGCCGGTGCATGGACTGCGGCATCCCGTTCTGCCACAACGGCTGTCCGCTCGGGAACCTGATCCCCGAGTGGAACGACTTCGCCTACCGCGAGGACTGGCCGGCCGCGTCCGAGCGCCTGCACGCCACGAACAACTTCCCGGAGTTCACGGGCCGCCTGTGCCCGGCCCCGTGCGAGTCGGCGTGCGTGCTCGGCATCAACCAGCCGGCCGTCACCATCAAGAACGTCGAGGTCTCCATCATCGACCAGGCGTGGGAGGCCGGGACCGTCGCCCCGCAGGCCCCCGAGCGCCTGTCCGGCAAGACCGTCGCCGTCATCGGCTCGGGCCCCGCGGGCCTGGCCGCCGCCCAGCAGCTGACCCGGGCCGGCCACACGGTCGCCGTCTACGAGCGCGCCGACCGCATCGGCGGCCTGCTCCGCTACGGCATCCCCGAGTTCAAGATGGAGAAGCGGCACATCAACCGCCGTATCGAGCAGATGCGCGCGGAGGGCACCCGCTTCCGCACCGGCATCGAGATCGGCCGCGACCTCAAGGCGACCGACCTGAGGAAGCGGTACGACGCGGTCGTCATCGCCGCGGGAGCCACCACCGCCCGTGACCTCCCCGTCCCCGGCCGCGAGCTCAAGGGCATCCACCAGGCGATGGAGTACCTGCCGCTGTCCAACAAGGTCCAGGAGGGCGACTACGTGGTGTCGCCCATCTCGGCCGAGGGCAAGCACGTGGTCGTGATCGGCGGCGGCGACACCGGCGCGGACTGCGTGGGCACCGCCCACCGCCAGGGCGCGGCCTCCGTCACCCAGCTGGAGATCATGCCCCGCCCGGGCGAGGACCGCGCGCCGCACCAGCCCTGGCCGACCTTCCCGATGCTCTACAAGGTCACCTCGGCGCACGAGGAGGGCGGCGAGCGGGTCTACTCCGTCTCCACCACCCACTTCGAGGGCGACGAGGACGGCAACGTCCAGTGGCTGCACCTCACCGAGGTGGAGTTCGTCGACGGCAAGCTGACCCCGAAGCCGGGCACCGAGCGGAAGATCCCGGCCCAGCTGGTCACCCTGGCCATGGGCTTCACCGGCACCGACCGGGTGAACGGTGTGGTGGACCAGTTCGGTCTCGAACTCGACGAGCGCGGCAACATCGCCCGCGACGCCGACTTCCAGACCAACGTGCCGGGCGTCTTCGTCGCCGGTGACGCCGGCCGCGGCCAGTCCCTGATCGTCTGGGCCATCGCCGAGGGCCGCTCGGCCGCCAAGGGCGTCGACCGCTTCCTCACCGGCGCCAGCGACCTCCCGGCCCCGATCCGCCCGACGGACCGCTCGCTGATGGTCTGACCCACCCCGAAGAACGTCCCGTACAAAGGCGTACGGAACACCAGACGGCGCCTGCCCGCCAGTCCCCGACCGGACGACAGGGCAGGCGCCGCCGCCTTTTCCGATCAAGTAACCTCGGCCTCCTGAACCACGGGTGAGGGGGGAGCAGGACATGGCCGCGATCAGTCTCAGCAAGGTGGAGCGGACCGCGCCCGCGCTGGTCGAGTCGTACAAGTCGGCCGGGATCTCCCTCACCAAGCACGGCCTCGACGGGCTGCGCGCCGCCGTCTACCTGGTCGTCGACTACTCCGGCTCGATGAAGCCGTACTACGCGGACGGCAGCGTGCAGGCGCTCGCCGACCGGGTCCTCGGCCTCTCCGCACACCTGGACGACGACGGCCGGGTCCCCGTCGTCTTCTTCTCCACCGACATCGACGCGGTCACCGACATCGAACTGGCCGACCACACGGGCCGGATCGAGAAGATCGCGGCCGGGCTCGGGCACATGGGCAGGACCAGCTACCACCTGGCCATGGACGCCGTGATCGACCACTACCTGGACAGCGGGTCCACCGCGCCCGCCCTGGTCGTCTTCCAGACCGACGGCGGCCCGATCAACAAGCTCGCCGCGGAACGCTATTTGTGCAAGGCCGCGAAGCTGCCGCTGTTCTGGCAGTTCGTCGGCTTCGGCGACCCGCGCAGCACACAGTTCGACTTCTTGCGCAAGCTCGACGAACTGGCGGTGCCGGGGAAGCGGGCGGTGGACAACGCGGGCTTCTTCCACGCCGGTTCGGACCCGGCGAGGCTGCCGGACGGCGAGCTGTACGACCGCCTCGTCGGCGAGTTCCCGCAGTGGCTGGCGGCGGCGCGGGCGGCGGGCATCGTACGCGCCGGCTGACCCCACTCGCCCCGGCCGACTTTACGTCGCCCCGTTGGCTGTAGCGCTCCGGCGTGCCACCCTGAGGGGTGATCCGGCGGGGAGGCGACGCGACGTATGGACGACGCGGCACGAACGGTGAACGGACAGGCACGGGTGGGAAGTTCCGCGGACCGCGCGGAACCGCCCGGCAAGGGTGAGAAGCTCGCGGACTGGGCGGACGGCCGGCTCGGGATCTACGCCCTGGCCAAGGCGAACATGCGCAAGGTGTTCCCGGACCACTGGTCATTCATGCTGGGCGAGGTCTGCCTCTACAGCTTCCTCATCCTGATCCTCACGGGCATCTACCTCACGCTGTTCTTCGAGCCCAGCGGCGCCGAGGTCGTGTACCACGGCACCTACCAGCCGCTGAACGGCATCATCATGACCAAGGCGTACGAGTCGACGCTGCACATCAGCTTCGACGTGCGCGGCGGCCTGCTGATCCGGCAGATCCACCACTGGGCGGCGCTGGTCTTCGTGGCCGGCATGGTCGTCCACATGATGCGGGTGTTCTTCACCGGAGCCTTCCGCAAGCCCCGCGAGGTCAACTGGCTGTTCGGCTGGACCCTGCTGTTCCTCGCCATCCTCACCGGCCTGACCGGCTACTCGCTCCCCGACGACCTGCTCTCCGGCACCGGCGTCCGGTTCGCCGACGGCGCGATCCTGTCGATCCCGATCGTCGGCTCGTACATCTCGTTCTTCCTGTTCGGCGGGGAGTTCCCGGGCCACGACATCATCTCCCGGTTCTTCCCGATCCACGTGCTGCTGCTGCCCGGGATCATGCTGGGACTGGTCGTCGCCCACCTGATCCTGGTCTTCTACCACAAGCACACCCAGTACCCGGCGCCCGGACGCGACCAGAAGAGCGTCATCGGCATGCCGTTCCTGCCGGTCTACATGGCCAAGGCCGGCGGATTCTTCTTCCTCGTCTTCGGGGTCCTCGCGCTCATCGGCGGCATCGCCACCATCAACCCGGTGTGGGCCTTCGGCCCCTACCGCCCCGACCTGGTGACCACGGGCGCCCAGCCCGACTGGTACCTGGGCTTCTCCGAGGGCCTGATCCGCGTGATGCCCGGCTGGGAGATCAACGCCTGGGGCCACACCCTGGAACTGGGCGTCCTCATCCCCTTCTCGCTCTTCCCGCTCTTCCTCCTGGCCATCGGCGTCTACCCGTTCATCGAGGCGTGGATCACCGGCGACAAGCGCGAGCACCACATCCTCGACCGCCCGCGCAACGTCCCCGTCCGGACCGCCCTCGGCGTGGCCTGGCTCAGCGAGTACTTCGTGCTGCTGATCGGCGGCGGCAACGACATCGTCGCCACCCACCTGCACCTCTCCATCAACTCGATCACCTGGTTCGTCCGGATCTCCGTCTTCGTCGTCCCCGTCCTGGCCTTCGTCGTCACCAAACGCATCTGCCTGGGCCTGCAGCGCCGGGACCGCGACAAGGTCCTGCACGGCAGGGAGACCGGCCTCATCAAGATGCTTCCGCACGGCGAGTACATCGAGGTCCACGAACCCCTCAGCCAGGACCGCCTGTTCGTCCTGACCCAGCACGAACAGAACCCGCCGTACGAGATCGGTCCGCTGGAGGACGCGAACGGCGTACGACGCAGGGTCACGCTCGCCCAGCGGGTACGGGCGAGCATGTCGAAGGGCATGTTCGGCCCGGACACCCACATCAAGAAGCCGACGAGGCAGGAATACCGGGAACTATCGAACAAGGAGCACTGAGACGCGCCCCTTCAGGGGCGCGGGGAACTGCGCGACAAGCCACACACGACCCGCGGCCAACGACGCTCCAGAACCACCCTCCGACACTCGTCCGGCGCCCCCCAAGCACCGCGCAGCGCCCGCGCCTTGGTCAGCCACAACGACAGGTCGTACTCCGCCGTGTAGCCGATCGCCCCATGCAGCTGCAGCGCGGCGCGCGCCCCGGCGTACGCCGCCGCACAGGCACCGAGCTTCGCCGCGGCCACGTCCGACGGAGTCATCGTCACCGCCGCCCCGAACACCAGCGGCCGCGCGAACTCCAGCGCGATCTTCACGTCGGCCAGCCGGTGCCTGACCGCCTGGAACGACCCGACGGGCACACCGAACTGGGTCCGCTGCTTCACGTAGGCCACCGTTCTGTCGAGCAGGGCCAGTCCCAGCCCCAGCGCCTGTGCGGCCGTGGCCAGCCGGGCCCAGGTCAGCGCCTCCCCCCACGGCGGCTCCGCACCGAGCAGCTCACCGACCGGAAACAGCGGGGCGAGCCGGCGGGCGGGGTCCAGGGACCGGCGCACCGCCCCGGCGCCGGAGGACAACAGCAGGCCCTCCGGCGCTGCCGCGAGCCGCACGTCGGCCGCGTCCCCGTCCAGCGCCAGTCCGTAGCCGTGCTGCTCGAACGCCACCGTCGCCAGCGTCCCGCCCGACGCGATCCCCGGCAGGAACCGCTTGGCGAGGCCGGCGCCGTCGTCGAGCAGCACCGCCGCCGCCACCGTCTCCGCCAGCGGCCCCGGCACCGCGAACCGCCCCAGCTCGACGAAGGCGACGGCCAGTTCGACGGCCCGGCGCCCCGCCCCGCCGTACTCCTCCGGCACCGCGAGCTCGAACACCCCGGCCGCGCCGAGGCGGCTCCACAACGCCCGCCCGCTCGCCTGCTCGCCGCTGCTCCAGTCGCGTATCACCGCCGGTGTGTCCGCGGCGGCCAGCAGCGCCCGCAGGGCGCCGGCGAAGTCCCGCTGCCCGGTGTCCAGGAGGAAACGCATGTCAGCGGCGTCCCTTCGGCAGGCCGAGCAGCCGCTCGGCGACGATGTCGCGCTGGATCTCGTTGGTGCCCGCGTAGACCGGACCGGCCAGGGAGAAGACATAGCCCTCCGACCACGGTGTGTCGGTCAGTTCGCCCTCCGCGCCCAGCAGGTCGAGCGCCGTCTCGTGCAGCGCGAGGTCCAGCTCCGACCAGAACACCTTGTTCAGGCTGGACTCGGGGCCGAGCGACGCGCCGTCCAGGAAGCGGGCGGCCGCCGCGTAGGTGAACAGCTGGTACGCACGGGCGCCGGCGACGGCGTCGGCCACCCCGGCCGCGGCCGACTCCGGTTCACCCCGCGCCCGCCAGAGGTCCCGCAGCCGGTCGGCGGCGGCCAGGAACCGTCCCGGCGACCGCAGTGTCAGCCCCCGCTCGTTCCCCGCGGCCGACATGGCGATCCGCCAGCCCTGGCCCGGCTCGCCGATCACGTCCTCGTCGGGCACGAACACCTCGTCCAGGAACAGCTCCGCGAACGCCGGCTTCCCGTCGAGACGGCCGATCGGGCGCACGGTCACCCCCGGCGCCCGCAGGTCGAACATCAGGTACGTGAGCCCCTGATGCGGTTTCGGCGTGTGGGGCTCACTGCGGAACAGGCCGAACGCGCGGTCGGCGAAGGCCGCCCGTGACGACCAGGTCTTCTGGCCGCCGAGGAGCCAGCCGCCGTCCGTCCGCACGGCCCTGGACGTGAGGGAGGCCAGGTCGGAACCCGCCTCGGGCTCGGACCACGCCTGCGCCCAGACCACCTCCCCGGTGGCCATCGGCGGCAGCACCCGCGCGCGCTGCTCCTCGGTGCCGTGGTCGAACAGGGTCGGTGCGAGCAGGCTGATGCCGTTCTGGCCCACCCGGCCGGGCGCGCCCGCCGCCCAGTACTCCTCCTCGAAGACCAGCCATCGCAGCAGCCCCGCGTCCCGGCCGCCGTACTCCTCGGGCCAGGACACCACCGACCAGCGGTCCGCGGCCAGTTCGGCCTCCCAGGCGCGGTGCGCGGCGAAGCCGTCGGCGGTCTCCAGGGACGGGAGCGGGGGGTCGGGCACGCGCTCCGCCAGCCAGGCGCGGGCCTCGGCGCGGAACTCCTCGTCCGCCGGGCTGTGGGTCAGGTCCACGGTCGCCGTCACCGTCCTTCCCTAACAAGTGTTTGGTAGGTTAGCGTGGGCGCATGACAGGCGTCGAGAGTCCGGAGTACGTGCCCGGGCACGGGCTGCTCAAGGGGCGCACCGCCGTCGTCACCGCCGCGGCCGGGGCGGGGATCGGCGGGGCGACCGCGCGCCGCTTCCTTGAGGAGGGCGCCCGCGTGCTGATCAGCGACGCGCACGCGCGGCGCCTCAAGGAGCACGCGGCCGAGCTGTCCGGCGAGCATCCGGGCGCCGTGACCGCGGTCCCGTGCGACGTGACCGACGAGGCCCAGGTCCAGCAGCTCTTCGACACCGCCGTACGGGAGCACGGGCGACTGGACATCGTGGTCAACAACGCCGGTCTCGGCGGCACTTCCGCCCTCGTCGACATGACGGACGACCAGTGGACGCGGGTCCTCGACGTCACCCTCAACGGCACCTTCCGGTGCTCGCGCGCCGCCCTGCGGCACTTCCGCGAGAGCGGGCGGGGCGGGGTGATCGTCAACAACTCCTCCGTCGTCGGCTGGCGCGCCCAGGCGGGACAGGCCCACTACGCCGCCGCCAAGGCCGGGGTGATGGCGCTGACCCGGTGCGCGGCGATCGAGGCCGCCGGGTACGGGGTGCGGGTCAACGCGGTGGCGCCGAGCCTCGCCATGCATCCGCACCTGGTGAAGGTGACCTCCGCCGAACTGCTGGAGGGGCTCACCGCCCGCGAGGCCTTCGGGCGGTACGCCGAACCCTGGGAGGTGGCCAACGCGATCGTCTTCCTGGCGTCGGGCTACTCCTCCTACCTCACCGGAGAGGTCGTCTCCGTCAGCAGCCAGCACCCGTAGGACGAGAATGTACCCGTGCCGACCAAGAAGAAGCCCCAGGTGACCGCCGCCCCCGCCCGGCGCCGCGAACTCCTCGAGACCGCCGCCGAGGTCTTCGCCGAGCAGGGCTACAACGCCACCACCGTGCGCAAGATCGCGGACCACGCCGGCATGCTCGCCGGCAGCCTCTACTACCACTTCGACTCCAAGGAGTCGATGCTGGAGGAGATCCTGCGGACCTTCCTCGACGAGCTCTGGGACGGCTACGGCACCGTCCTGGGCGCCGGGCTCGGTCCCCGCGAGACCCTCGAAGCCCTGGTCACCGAGTCCTTCCGGGAGATCGACCGGCACCGAGCCGCCGTCGCCATCTACCAGAAGGAGAGCAAGCAACTGGTCGCGCAGGAGCGGTTCGGCTTCCTCGCCGCGTCGCAGCGCAGGTTCGAGAAGGCGTGGCTGTCGACGCTGGAGCGCGGGGTCGACGCGCGCGTCTTCCGCGCCGACCTCGACGTCCGCCTCACCTACCGGTTCGTGCGCGACACCGTGTGGGTCGCCGCCTCCTGGTACAGGCCGGGCGGACAGCACAGCCCGGAGGAGATCGCCCGGCAGTACCTGTCGATGGTGCTGGACGGGATCGCCGTCCGTGAGTAGCCCACCCATTCGTTGAAAGCCCCTTTCTGCAGAGGGAGTTGCCGAGATGGCCGAGGCCTACATCGTCGAAGCGGTGCGCACGCCGGTCGGGCGGCGCAAGGGCGGACTGAGCGGGGTCCACCCGGCCGATCTGGGCGCCCGTGTGCTGACCGCCCTGGTGGAGCGCTCGGGCGTGGACCCGGCCGCCGTCGAGGACGTCGTCTTCGGCTGCCTCGACGCGGTGGGGCCGCAGGCCGGTGACATCGCCCGGACCAGCTGGCTGGCGGCCGGGCTGCCCGAGGAGGTGCCGGGCGTCACCGTCGACCGCCAGTGCGGCTCCTCGCAGCAGGCCGTGCACTTCGCCGCACAGGCCGTCCTCTCCGGCACCCAGGACCTGGTGGTCGCCGGCGGCGTCCAGAACATGTCCCAGATCCCCATCGCCTTCGCCTCCCGCCAGGCCGCCGAGCCGCTGGGGCTGACCGAGGGCCCCTTCCTGGGCAGCGAGGGCTGGCGGGCCCGGTACGGCAGGCAGCCCGTCAACCAGTTCGCCGGCGCCGAGATGATCGCCGCCAAGTGGGGCGTCAGCCGCCGGGACCAGGAGGAGTTCGCCCTGAACTCCCACCGCAGGGCCCTGCGCGCCATCGACGAGGGCCGCTTCGAGCGGGAGATCGTGCCCTACGGTCCGGTCGCCGTGGACGAGGGCCCGCGCCGCGACACCTCCCTGGAGAAGATGGCCGCCCTGAAGCCGGTCGTCGACGGCGGCACCATCACCGCCGCCTGCTCCTCCCAGGTCTCCGACGGCGCCGCCGCCCTGCTGCTCGCCTCCGAACGCGCCGTCCGCGAACACGGGTTACGCCCCCGGGCCCGCGTCCACCACCTCTCCGTCCGCGGCGAGGACCCCATCCGGATGCTCTCCGCGCCGATCCCGGCCACCGCCCACGCCCTGAAGAAGACCGGGCTCACCATCGACGCGATCGACCTCGTCGAGATCAACGAGGCCTTCGCCCCGGTCGTCCTCGCCTGGCTCAAGGAGACCGGCGCCGACCCCGCCAAGGTCAACGTCAACGGCGGCGCGATAGCCCTCGGCCACCCCCTCGGCGCCACCGGCGTCAAGCTGATGACCACCCTCCTGCACGAACTGGAGCGCACCGGCGGCCGGTACGGCCTCCAAACCATGTGCGAGGGCGGGGGACAGGCGAACGTGACGATCATCGAGCGGCTGTAGATCCTCACTCGAGGGCCATGAGCCGGTCCCGGGTCTCCTCCGCCTCCTTCATGATCCGTGCCACCAGCTCCACGCACGACGGCAGGTCGTCTATCACCCCGGCGACCTGCCCGGAGGCCATCACGCCCAGATCCGTGCGGCCGTCCACCATCGCCGACCTGAGCAGCATCGGCGTGTTCGCGGCCAGGAGCACCTGACTCCAGGACAGCTCCTTGCCGTGCCGCAGGGCCAGGCCGTCCCGCAGCAACTGCCGCCAGGTGAGCCCGGACAGCTCCCGGAACCCCGCCGCCCGCCGTATCGCGTGCAGCAGACTCCGGGCCCGGCCGGAGCGCTCCAGCGCGGCCACCAGGTCGGTCCGCAGCATCCGGTGCGGCAACCCGTCCACCGCCCTGGTCACCGTGACGTCCCCGACCGTCGCCGCCAGGTACCGCGCCTTCACCGCGTCCGGCACCGTCGAGTCCGAGGTGAGCAGGAAGCGGGTGCCCATCGCGACCCCCGCCGCGCCGTACGCCAGCGCCGCCACCAGCCCCCGGCCGTCGAAGAACCCCCCGGCGGCCACCACCGGTATCCGCACCGCGTCCACCACCTGCGGCAGCAGCACGCTCGTCGCCACCTCGCCGGTGTGCCCGCCGCCCTCGCCGCCCTGCACGATCACCGCGTCCGCGCCCCACGCCGCCACCTTCTCGGCGTGCCGGCGTGCCCCCACGGACGGGATCACCACCACGCCCGCCTCCTTCAGCTCGGCGATCAGCCCGGGGGAGGGGGCGAGCGCGAAGGACGCCACCCGCACACCCCCGTCGATGATCAGCCGAACCCGGTCGCCGGCGTCGGCCGCGTCCGCCCGCAGGTTCACCCCGAACGGTGCGTCCGTACGGCACCGCACCTCGGCTATCGCCGCCCGCAGCTGGTCGAGGGTCATCGTGGCGGAGCCCAGGATGCCGAGGGCCCCGGCAGCGGCCGTCGCCGAGACCAGGCGGGGGCCCGCCACCCAGCCCATCCCCGTCTGCACGATCGGATGCCGGACCCCGGCCAGCCGGGTCAGTGCCGTCTCCATCAGCCGGCGACCTCCTTCGTCCGCGCGCCTGCCGGATCCAGCACCTCGCGGATCAGCCGCAGCTCCTCCGCGTCCGGTTCCCGGGTGTACGGCACCTCGTCCGGGACGGCCAGCTCGAAGTCGGTCGCCTCCCGGACCTGTTCGACACTCACCCCCGGATGCAGCGCGGCCAGCCGCATCGAGTGGTCCGGTGTCTCGAAGTCGAGGACGCCCAGGTCGGTGACGACTCGCGGGATGCAGTGGAAGCGCTCCGTGCCCGGATGCGCGGCGACCCGGTCGTACCCCACCCCGCACACCATGTCGACCTTCGCCACGAACACCCGCCGGGAGTGCTTCGGGACCCAGTAACTCGTCGGGTTGTTGAGGGTGTTGAGCGGTGCTCCGCGCACCCCCAGCAGCTGGCGGCGGGGCCGTGACCAGTCGCCGATGCAGGAGATGTTCTGGTTGCCGTACCGGTCGAGCTGGCTCGCGCCCATCATCACGTGCCGGCGGCCGCCGGAGACCAGGGCGAGATGCTGCCGGTAGGGCAGCCAGCCCTCGGGTGTCCCGTCCGGGCGGACCAGCAGGGCCTCGCCGTCGGTCAGCAGCAGGTCCGGCGCGAAGGTCAGCCGGGCCAGGCGGGCGCCCAGGGAGGGGATCAGGCCCATCGGGCTCGCCAGGATCTCGCCGCAGCCGCGCCAGGCCTCGGCGCAGGCGATGACGCAGTACTCGGAGCGCAGCACCTCCGTGGGCGGTGCGTCCGTCACCCCTGCCACCTCTGTCATCCCTGTCCCTCCTGCCAGTTCCGCACCGCCGACCGGTACGCCTGCTCGTCCCCGGCCAGGAAGCGCCCGGAGAACTCCGCCCAGGACGTCGTCGCGTACAGCCGCTGGAACGCCTCGTCCCGGCCGTAGTCGGGCGCGCAGGACGTGAAGTGCCCGCCGCCCGGCGCCTCCACCACCCCCGTCACGTTCAGCCGCTTGACGAGCAGCGACTGAGGGGCCGTTTCCTTCGTCAGCTCGGCCGTGTCCACGATCCGTTCGCAGGAGACGTAGGCCGCGTCCGCGGCCTCGCAGAACAGGTCGTCGAAGTACGGGTCCGGGCCCAGGTACTGCCCGTTGCCCAGCCGGTCGGCACGGTTGACGTGGACCAGGGCCGCGTCCAGGCGCAGCGCGGGCATCGCCACGAACGTCTCCCCGTCGTCGTACGGCGAGGTGACGGTCCGTAAGCCGGGGTTGACCCGCAGGACGTCCGAGCCGATCCCGGCGCGCACCGGCAGGAAGGGCAGCCGGTTCGCGGCCGCGTGCAGGCCCCACATGAACATGCCCTCGTCGACCTCCATGAGCTCGACCGCCCCCCGCTCGCGAGCCGCGCGGTAGTGCGGTTCGAGCGGGACGGAGTCGAGGGTGACGAAGGCCGTCACCAGCTTGCGCACGCGGCCGGCCGCGACCAGCATCCCGACGTCCGGGCCGCCGTAGGAGACCAGCGTCAGATCCTCGATGCCGCTCCGGAGTACCGCTCTGACCAGCGACATCGGCTTGCGCCGGGAACCCCAGCCACCGATGCCGAGGGTCATGCCGCTGGTCAGCCGGGCGACGGCCTCGTCGGCGGTCATCGTCTTGTCAGTCACTGCCCGCACCCTCCTTCCCGAAGGTGTCGCGCACCCGGTCGGCCACTCCGCTGAGGGCGGCCTCGAAGGTGAAGCCCTGTTCGAAGCGGTAGCTGCGCCGCACGTCGACGGGGTCGATGCCGTTGATGGCGGCCTTGGCCAGGCGCAGCAGCCGGCCGTCCCTGGCGGCTATCTCCCGCGCCAGCTCCAGTGCCGCGGAGTCCAGGTCCTCGGGCGGCACGACGCGCCACACCGAGCCGTGCGCGTGCAGCTCGGCCGCGGTCGCCGTGCGCGAGGTGTAGTACAGCGTCCGCATCAGATGCGGCGGGACCAGACGGGCCAGGTGGGTGGCCGCGCCCAGGGCGCCCCGGTCCAGCTCCGGCAGCCCGAAGACGGCGTCCTCGCTCGCCACGATCGCGTCCGCGTTGCCCACCAGACCTATCCCGCCGCCCAGGCAGAAGCCGTGCACTGCCGCCACCACCGGGGTCTCGCACTCGTACACCGCCGCGAAGGCATCCGCACAGCCCCGGTTGGCGCCGAGCAGTGCCTCGTCCCCGTCCGCCTGTATCTCCTTGATGTCCACACCCGCGTTGAAGCCCCGGCCCCGCGCCGTCAGCACGACACAACGGGTCGCCGGATCGCGGCCCGCCGCGCGCACCGCGTCCGCCAGCGCGAACCAGCCCCGCACCGGCAGAGCGTTCACCGGGGGGTGGTCGACCGTGACGAGCGCGATGCCCTTTTCCGGAGACGAGGTGAAGACACCCATGGACGCATCAGCTACCTTCGCACTCAGCTGCCTTTCCACCAAACATTTGTTAGGTGTGAGGCTTCGAAGCTAGCAGCCGGTGCGGACGAGCGGGAGGGCCTGTGGACAACTCGCCGAGCGGCAGGACGGTCGTCGTCACCGGCGGTACCAGGGGGGTCGGTGCCGGCATCGCCCGGGCCTTCGCCGAGACCGGCGCCCACGTCCTGGCCTGCGCCCGACGGCCGCCCGAACAGCCCCTGGACGGCGTCGAGTTCATCCCTCTCGACCTGCGCGACCCGCCCGCCGTGCGCGCCTTCTTCGACGCCCTGCCCCGCGTCGACGTGCTCGTCAACAACGCGGGCGGCACCCCCTACCGGCGGCTCGCCGACGCGGACGCCGAGCGGCACGCCCGGGTGATCGAGCTGAACCTCCTCACCCCGCTGACCGCCTCCCTCGCCGCGTACGAGCACCTGCGGCGGGCCCGCGGAGCGGTGGTGATGATCGGCAGCGTCAGCGGCGGCCGGCCCTCGCCGGGCTCCGCCGCCTACGGCGCGGCGAAGGCGGGGCTGGAGAACCTCGCCCGGTCCATGGCGGTGGAATGGGCGCCGGAGGTCCGGGTCAACACCCTGGTGGTCGGCATGGTCCGCACCGAACTGGCCGGCCTCCACTACGGCGGCCCGGACGGCGTGGACGCCGTCTCCCGCACCGTCCCGCTCGGCCGCCTCGCCGCCCCCTCCGACGTCGCCGCCGCCGCGGTCTTCCTCGCCTCCGGCGCGGCCGCCTACATCAGCGGGGCGAGCCTGCTCGTGCACGGGGGCGGCGAGCGGCCCGCGTTCCTCGACGCCGCAACTGCCAACAAGCCGTCCGACCAGGAGGACTGAGATGAGCGGAATCTGCGCGGGCCGGGTCGTCGTCGTGACCGGCGCCGGGCGCGGGCTCGGCCGGGCCCACGCGCTCGCGTTCGCCGCCGAGGGCGCCCGGGTCGTGGTCAACGACCTCGGCGTCGGCCTCGACGGCGGGCCGGGGCACGACAGCCCGGCTGTGGCCGTCGTGGACGAGATCCGGGCGGAGGGCGGCGAGGCGGTGGCGCACGGTGGGGACATCGCGACGGATGCCGGCGCGAAGTCGCTGGTGGCGGCGGCCCTGGACGCGTTCGGCCGCCTCGACACCCTCGTCAACAACGCCGGCTTCCTGCGCGACCGCATGCTCGTCAACCTCGGCGAGGACGACTGGGACGCGGTCATGCGGGTGCACCTCAAGGGCCACTTCCTGCCGCTGCGGCACGCGGCCGCGCACTGGCGGGCCGAGGCCAAGGCGGGCCGCACCCCGGTGGCCCGCATCGTCAACACCAGCAGCGGAGCGGGCCTGCTGGGCTCGGTCGGGCAGGGAAACTACAGCGCCGCCAAGGCCGGCATCGTCGGTCTCACCCTGGTCGCGGCGGCCGAACTGGCCCGCTACGGCGTCCAGGTCAACGCCGTGGCCCCGGCCGCCCGCACCCGGATGACCGAGCGTGCCTTCGCCGCGGCCATGGCCTCCCCCGACGCCGGCTTCGACGCCATGGCTCCCGGGAACGTCGCCCCGCTCGTGGTCTGGCTGGGCTCCGCCGCGAGCGCCGGCGTCACCGGGCGGGTGTTCGAGGCGGAGGGCGGCAGGATCACCGTCATGGAGGGGTGGCGGCCCGGACCGACCGCCGACAAGGGGGCCCGGTGGACCCCGGCGGAGGCGGGGGAGACGACGCTGAAACTGCTGGCCGAGGCCGAGCCGCCGGGGGCGGTGTACGGGGCGTGAGACCGGGGGTGGGCCTGAGCGGCCCGCCGGAACTGTCGTGATGCGCCGACTGCCGACTGCCGACTGCCGACTGCTGACTGACTGCTGACCGCCGACCGCGGCCGTCGTGGCTGGTCGCGCAGTGCCCCGCGCCCTTTACAGGGCGCTCGCGGACCCGCCCCGGGGGGCCTACGTGTCGCACTCCAGCACCGTCCGGCACAGCGAGCACCGGGCCCGTACCCGGCCCCGGACCGGCACCCGGATCCGCTGGTGGCAGGTCGGGCACGGGAACGAGACCCGCAGCCGGCCGCCGCTGTCGGGGGTGAAGGCATAGGAGGCGCCGGGCTGCGAAGGCGGCGCGGCGGGGGCGTGGCGGCGGTCCCGGGCGTAGCGGCGGCGGCCCGCCCACCCGGCCGCGCTGAGCGGCGGCTGCTCCCCGTCCTGGCGGGCCTTCGCCATGCCCTTCTGGTACGCCGTGTAGGCCTGCGGGCTGGTGAACCACACCGACGGGTCCTCGTGGAAGACGAGAGCCCGCTTGGCCAGCACGTAGCCGAACTCCTCCGGGGTGAGGTAACCGAGCTTCTGGGACGCCTCGCCGTGCTCCCGGTAGGCGTCCAGGAGCAGCCAGCCGGCCCCCAGGTAGGTGGTCGCCGTGTCGGTGAGGATCTCGTTCTCCCGGACGCTCGGGAAGGACAGGTCCAGGCGGTGCAGGTAGACGTGCATCACCTCGTGGGCGAGGGCCGCGCCGATGTCCCTGCGGTGGGTGCGGAAACGGTCGTTCAGCTCGACGAAGTACTCGGGGCCCGCGGTGAGTTCGACGTTCGCCGCGTGGGTGATGTCCTTGAAGCCGACGATCATGCGGGCGTCGGGCAGGCGGAAGTGCCGGACCATCTCGCGGGCGACGCGCTGCGCGCCGAGGTGGAGGTCGTCGGTGTCGCAGAACGCGACGTCGGCGGGCAGGACGCTGGTGTCGAAGGTCTGGACGGTGTCGTACGACAGCCGTCGGTACAACGCCGTGATGGCGGCCCGCACGGTGTCCAGGTGCGGGAAGCCGTGTTCTACCGGGCCGCCGTTCGCCACGTCGCCTACCCCCACGGACGCCGCTGGAGCTTCCTTCCCAGTATGCGGGGGACGGGGAGATTCGGGGGGGATCCCCGCGCCCCTAAAGGGGCGCGATGCGTGCCGCTCCCCGGTCGGTCCCCTGGAGCTCCAGGACCCAGATCTCGTTCTCGCCCTCCTTCAGGACCGGGCCGGGGACGTACAGGGAGTGCTGCGGGCCCGTCGACCAGTAGCGGCCCAGGTTGAAGCCGTTGATCCAGACGAAGCCCCGGGTCCAGCCGGGCAGCTCCAGGCGGGCGTCACCGGCCCCGTGCACCGTCACCGTGCCCCGGTACAGACCCGGCACGCCCTCCTGCGGGAGCGGGCCGGAGGGCACCTCGCCCACGCCCGCCTCGAACGCGTCCAGGTCGAGTCCGCGCGCGCGTACCCCGTGCAGGAACTGGCGCTCGTGCAGGAGGCCCCCGGTGATGCCCTTCGGTTCGCCCGACCGGGGGCCGTAGTTGACGCGGCCCAGGGACTCCACCCAGAGCTCCACGCGCGCGGGGCCGGCGACCGGCTTCTTGAGCTGGGGTTCCTCCTCGGTGAGGATCCCGGCCCGTTCGCCGTCGACGTACACGACCGCGAGGTCGCGCAGGCCCCGCGCGGTGAGCGGGTACGGCTGCCGCGGGCCCGGCACGTCCACCTCGTAGCGGACCAGGCCCCGGGCGATGCCCAGCTCCTCGAAGGTGGGCGGGACCGGGTGGACGCGTTCGGGGGTGCCGAGGGTCTCCAGAACGGCGGTGAGGGGGGCCCAGCCGGTCACCTCCGCGTCCGCCGGGGAGGCCAGCGGGGCCGGGGCCGGCGGCGGTTCGGGCAGCGGGCCGTCGTGGTAGGCGGCGAGGACCTCGCGGAAGCGCCAGAACTTCTCCGTGGGGCGGCCGTACTCGTCGATCGGAGCGTCGTAGTCGTACGACGTCACGTCCGCCTCCAGCGGGCCCTCGTGCAGCTCGCCGCCGGGCCGGTTGGCGCCCGCCCAGCCGGCGAAGTTGGTGCCGCCGTGCGCCATGTAGACGTTGACCGACGCACCGCACTCCAGGATCTCCCGCAGCGCCGCCGCCGCGTCCTCGGCGTCCCGTACGACGTGCTCGCCGCCCCAGTGGTCGAACCAGCCGCACCAGAACTCCATGCACATCAGCGGGCCCTGCGGCTGGTGGCGGCGCAGGGTCGCGAAGGCCTCGCGCGCGTGCGAGCCGAAGTTCACCGTCGCGAGCAGCCCGGGGACCGAGCCGCCGGTGAGCATGTGGTCCTCGGGGCCGTCCGAGGTGACCAGCGGCACCGAGACGCCCTCGGCCCGCAGCAGGTCGGTGAGGTGGGCCAGGTAGGCGGTGTCGGAGCCGTAGCTGCCGTACTCGTTCTCGACCTGCACCATGATCACCGGGCCGCCCCGGTCCAGCTGCCGGGACACGACCTCGGGCAGCAGGCGGCGGAACCAGCGGTCCGTGTACCGGAGGAACCGCTCGTCACGCGTGCGCGCGCGTGCGCCCAGCTCGCCCGTCACCCAGTGCGGCAGTCCGCCGTTCTCCCACTCCGCGCAGATGTAGGGACCCGGCCGCACGATCGCCCACAGGCCCGCCGCCCGCGCCGCGTCCAGGAAGCGGCCGAGGGCCTCGACGTCGCGGAAGTCGCCGGGGCGCGGCTCGTGCAGGTTCCAGGGGACGTACGTCTCCACGCAGTTCAGTCCCATGGCGCGCAGCAGCGCCAGCCGGTGGCCCCACTGGTCCTCGTGCACCCGGAAGTAGTGCAGCGCGCCGGACAGCAGCCGTACCGGCCGGCCGTCCAGCAGGAAATCCGTTTCGCCCACCGTGAAGTCGCTCATACGCTCACCTTGGCCTGCCGGCGCGCGCCGGGACCATGGACAAAGATCAGCAGCACTTGGACGGAAGAAACGCGCGGAAGAATCGCACGGAAGAGACGTCTGGAAGAGACGCGCAGAAGAGACGCACGGAAGGGGCGCGCAGTGCCGCAGGGAGCGCCGGTCTTCCGCACCTGGATGCGGTTCTTCACGCCCGGCGCCGTCCACCACCGCCTCGGCCTGGTCTGTCTCGGTGTCGGCCTCCAGTACGGCGCCGTGCCCGCCGTCGGCCCGCGCGTGCTGGACGGCCACGTCGCAGTGGTGATCAGCTCGGGCCGGGGCTGGTACCGGATGCCCGACGGGCGCCGCACCGCCGTCACCGCGCCCGCGCTGGTGTGGCTCACACCCGGCGTCCCGCACCACTACGGCCCCGATCCGGACAGCGGCTGGGACGAGGCGTTCGTGACCTTCGCCGGACCTGACACCGCGACCTACACGGAACTCGGCTACATCGAGCCCGAGCGGCCCGTGGTCCCGCTCGCGGACGCCACCGGACCCCGGGACGTGATCGCCCGGATCGCCCGTGCCGCCCGCCGCGGCAACCCCCTCCTGGAGGTCGAGACCGGCGCCGCCGTGCACGAACTCCTGGTCGCCCTGCGACGCGCGCGTGCCGACCTCGCCCCCGACGGCGACCCGATGCTGCACGCGCTCGCCCGGGACGCCTGCACCGGGATGACCGTCGCCGACCACGCGGCCCGGCACGGCATGACCCCGGCCGAGCTGCGCACCGCCGTCCGCCGGGTCGCCGGGTGCAGCCCCAAGGACTACCTGATCGGCATCCGCCTGGGCCGCGCCCAGGAACTCCTCGCCACCACCGAGCTCTCCGTCGCGGCCGTCGCCCGCCGCGTCGGCTACGACGACCCGGCCTACTTCTCCCGCCTGTTCACCCGCCGGGTCGGCACCGCCCCGGTGCGCTTCCGCGCCCAGCAGGGCCGGGCCGTGCCCGACGACTGGCACGGTGGCCTCCAGGAGGACGGCGAACCGGGTCCGCCGGTGGCCGAACCAGCCGACGGCCCCTAGGGATCACCTCGCGGCCCCCTTTAGGGTTGACGCCCATGACCACCAGCAACACCGGTACCGGTGACGTCGACCCCGCCGTCCGCGAGGAACTCGGCCGGCTGCGCGACAGCATCGACAACATCGACGCGGCCGTCGTCCACATGCTCGCCGAGCGCTTCAAGGCCACCCAGCAGGTCGGCCACCTCAAGGCGGTCCATCGGCTGCCCCCGGCCGACCCGGCCCGCGAGGCCCGGCAGATCGCCCGGCTGCGCGCCCTCGCCGAGAACGCCAAGCTCGACCCCGCCTTCGCCGAGAAGTTCCTGAACTTCATCATCGCCGAGGTGATCAGGCACCACGAGTCCATCGCCGAGGACACGGTGAACGGCCGGGAGACCGACGGGCCCTGACCCGGGGCACCCGGCGCACGCCTCGACGAGCGTCCGGCACCGCAGGGCGACCCCGTGCGGTGACGAGCACCGCAGGGCGACCCCCGTGCGGTGACGAGGCGCTCGAACAGGCGCTCAACGCGCCGGGGCGCGCCCACCAGCGCCGTCTCGTGCCACCCCGCCCCCCTGGGCCGGACATATGCCGCGTACCGCTCCTGCCCCTGTGCGTTGTCGGTGTCATCAGGCAGCATGGCCCGCATGTCCGTACTGACTCGCGACGAAGCGCAGAGCCGCGCCGAGCTCCTCGACGTCCACCGCTACACGATCGACCTCGATCTGACCACCGGGGACGAGACCTTCGACTCCCGCACCGTGATCCGGTTCACGGCCCGGTCCGACGGCGACACCTTCGTCGAGATGAAGCCCGCCGCCCTGCGCGCCGTCACCCTCGACGGACAGCCCCTCGACCCCGGGACGCTCGACCAGGACCGGCTGCCGCTGAAGGACCTCGCCGCGGGGGAGCACGAACTGCGCGTCGAGGCCACCATGCGCTACTCGCACACCGGCGAGGGCATGCACCGCTTCACGGACCCCGCGGACGACGCGACGTACGTCTACACCCAGCTGTTCATGGACGACGTGCAGCGCGTCTTCGCCGCCTTCGACCAGCCCGACCTGAAGGCCGTCTTCGAGCTGTCCGTGACCGCCCCCGAGGGCTGGACGGTGCTCGCCAACGGCGTCACCGAACACCTCGGCGAGGGCCGCTGGCAGGCCGCCGCCACCCCGCTGATCTCCACCTACCTGGTCGCCGTGGCCGCCGGTCCCTGGCACTCGGTGCGCACCGAGCACCGCGGACTGCCCTTCGGCATCCACTGCCGTCGCTCCCTGGCCCCGCACCTGGACGCCGACGCCGAGGAGATCCTCGACATCACGCGCGCGTGCTACGACCGTTACCACGAGAAGTTCGAGGAGCCCTACCCCTTCGACTCCTACGACCAGGCGTTCGTCCCCGAGTTCAACGCCGGCGCCATGGAGAACCCCGGCCTGGTCACCTTCCGCGACGAGTTCGTCTACCGCTCCGCCGTCACCGACACCGAGCGGCAGACCCGCGCGATGGTCATCGCCCACGAGATGGCCCACATGTGGTTCGGCGACCTCGTCACCCTCAGGTGGTGGGACGACATCTGGCTGAACGAGTCCTTCGCCGAGTACATGGGCTACCAGACCCTCACCGAGGCCACCCGCTACACCGACACCTGGGTCGACTTCGGCGTGGCCCGCAAGGCCTGGGGCTACGACGCCGACCAGCGCCCCTCCACCCACCCGGTGGCCCCGGAGGCCGTCGACGACACGGCCGCCGCCCTGCTCAACTTCGACGGCATCTCCTACGCCAAGGGCGCCTCCGCGCTGCGCCAGCTGGTCGCCTGGATGGGCGAGAAGGACTTCCTGGCCGGCATCAACATCCACTTCCGGCGGCACCGGTTCGGCAACGCCACCCTCGCCGACTTCGTCGACTCCCTCGCCGCCGCCACCGAACGCGACGTGCACGCCTGGGCCGACACCTGGCTGCGCACCACCGGCGTCGACACCCTCACCCCGGTCCTGGCCGCCGCGGCCGACGGCACCCGCACCCTCACCGTCGAGCGCACCGGAAGCCGCCCGCACCGCATCTGCGTCGGCGTCTACGACCAGGACCTCACCGACGAGGGCCGGCTCACCCTGCGCGAACGCATCGACCTCGACATCCCGCAGAGCGCGCCCCAGGTCCTCGGCAAGCGCCCCGCCCTGCTCGTGCTCAACGACGGCGACCTCACCTACGCCAAGGTCCGCTTCGACGCCGAGTCCGCCGCCACCGCCCGCGCCCATCTGTCGGGCCTGCCCGACCCGCTGACCCGCGCGGTGGTCTGGAACGCCCTGCGGGACGCGGTCCGCGACGGCGAGCTGTCGCCCGCCGCCTACCTGGAGACCGCCCGCGCCCATCTCCCGCACGAGACCGACCTCGCCCTCGTCCAGGGTGTGCTGGCCTTCACCGCGGGCCACGTCGTCGACCGGTACCTCAGGCCCGAGGACCGCCCGGGCGCCCTCGCCACCGTCGCCGCCCTGTGCCGCGACTTCATCCGGCGCACCGAGGACGGCGACAACCCCGGGCTGCGCCTGGTCGCCGTACGGCACTTCATCGCCGCCGCCGCCCACCCCGACACCATCGCCGCCTGGCTCGCCGAGGGCACCGTGCCCGGCGGGCCCGAGCTCGACCCCGAGCTGCGCTGGCGCATCATGACCCGGCTCGCCGTCCTCGGCGCCGTCGACGAGGCCCGGATCGCCGCCGAACTGGCCCGCGACCCCAGCGCCAGCGGCCAGGAGGGCGCCGCGCGCTGCCGGGCCGCGCTGCCCGACCCCGAGGCCAAGCGCACCGCCTGGGAGGCGATGTTCACCGGCGACGAGCTGTCCAAC
Source organism: Streptomyces sp. NPDC104761 (assembly GCF_055583445.1). Taxonomy (NCBI): domain Bacteria; kingdom Bacillati; phylum Actinomycetota; class Actinomycetes; order Kitasatosporales; family Streptomycetaceae; genus Streptomyces; species Streptomyces sp. NPDC104761. The sequence continues at coordinate 405,396 of NZ_JBVJNZ010000003.1, forward strand.
TACCTGTTCACGGCCACCGCCGAGGGTTTCTGGCACCCCGAGCAGGCCGACCTGGTCCGCGCGTACGTGCCGCGCTACTACCGGGACGCGGTCGCCGTCGCCGCCCGGCGCGGTCCCCGCATCGCCACCGTCACCGGCCGGCAGGCCTTCCCCGCGCACGCCGTCGACGCCGAGAACCTCGCCCTCGGCCGGGCCTGCCTGGCCGAGGGCGAACCGGTGACGGCCCTGCGCCGCCGCCTGGTCGACGAACTGGACGACCTGGAAAGGGCGTTGCGGGTCCGCGAGGCGTAGGGCGGCGACCGTACGACGACCCGGACGTGGCCGGTCCGCGATCACGATGCGGGGACCGGCCGCCGCTCCTAGGCTCGGTGCCGGAGAAGCACCAGAGCCCCAGGGAGAAACCCGTGATCGTAGTCACCGGTGCCACCGGCAACGTCGGCCGCGCCCTCGTCGCACGCCTCGTCGCGGGCGGACAGCCCGTACGGGCGCTCACCCGCGCCCCGGAGACGGCCGGCCTGCCCGACAAGGCCGAGGTGGTGCGGTTCCGGCCGGACGACCCGGCCGCGCTGCTCGCGGGGGCGACCAAGCTCTTCCTGTACGTCCAGGGGGCCGGCGGGCGGCTGCCCGAACTCCTGGACGCGGCCCGCGCGGCCGGGGTGCGCCAGGTCGTCCTGCTCTCCTCCGGGATCATCAAGGAGGGCGCCGACGAGACCCACCCCCTCCACGTCATGCACGCCACCGCCGAACGCCTGATCCGCGACAGCGGGCTCCCCTGGACGTTCCTGCGCCCCAACGCGTTCGCCACCAACGCCCTGCAGTGGGCGCCCCAGATCCGCGCCGGGAACACCGTGCGCGGCGTCTTCGCCGGCATGCTCACCGCGCCCATCCACGAGGACGACATCGCCGCGGTCGCCGAACGCGCCCTCCTCGACGACGGCCACGAGGGCACCGTCCACCGCCTCACCGGTCCCGCCGCCACCACCAACACCGACCAGATCGCCGCGATCGGGCGGGCCGTCGGCCTCGAGCTGACCTTCGTCGAGGTGCCGCCCGAGGAGGCCGCTGCGCTGTTCCCGGGGACCCCGCCGGCGATGCTCGAGGGCCTGCTGAAGACCTTCGGGGCCACCGTGGGCGTGCCACCGGAGATCACCGGCACGGTCGAGGAGGTCACCGGCAGCCCGGCACGGACCTTCGGGCAGTGGGCCGCCGACCACGCGGCCGACTTCCGCCCGTGACGTCCTGCCCTCCCGACCAGCCCCGTCAGCCCGCGGGCAGCCGCAGCTCCGCCCGGCGCACCGCGCCCTCCCGCGGTCCTGCGCGCCGGTTGCCCACCCCGGCCGTCCGGGACGTCTCCGCGCCCAGCGTGAAACCCAGGCGCTCCAGGAAGCACTCCCCGGAGCGCCAGCCCGGCGGCACCGACGCCGTCACCAGGGACACCCCGTCGGCATGCGCGAGCAGCGACTCGGCCAGCGCCCGGCCCAGCCCCCGGCCCCGCGCCCAGGGCGCCACCAGGAACAGCCCCACCGCCACCGCGCCGGGCGCCGGATGGTCCCGTACCGCGTCCACCAGGCCCGAGACGACCCCGTCCCGCTCCAGCACCAGCAGCACCTTGGCGGCGGGGTCGGCGCCCTCGGGCAGCCCGTAGAACAGGCTCTGCACGTCACCCGGCCCCGACGGCAGCCCGGTCGCCGCCACGAACCAGTCCTCGCAGGCCTCGAAGAGGTCCAGCAGCGGTGCCTCGTCCGCGGGCCGCGGCTCCCGCACCAGCACCCGTTCACCGGGCACGTCGATCATCCACGCGTCAACCACGCGACCGACGTTAACCCCGGTCAGCCGCGGTCTCAACGCCCTTTCACCGCTTGCTCCGACGCGCCCCGGGGCGCACCGCCCCCGGACCGCCCCGACATGTTTTCCCCGCACGGCAGTACCCACTTTCGGGTCTCGATCGTTGAGCTTTGGGGACGCGCAGACCCAATCCCGTACAAGCTGGAACTCCCCCCGTGGACAACCCCTTTGGACAACCCCTTTCGGCCGCGCCCCGAGGAGATCCCATGAGCACGCCGCCTCTCGCATCCGGACCCCAGGGCCCCGACGCCCTGCGGCCTCTGCTGGACACCGTGCTCGACGCGCTGCGCGCGGGCGGCCGGGCGCGCGGCGGCCCGCTGCCCGAGGGCGGACCCGGGGCCGTGGCCGAACGGGTCGCGGACGCCGTGGGGGACGTCCTCCCGGACGACGGCGACCCCGACGCCCTGCGCACCCTGGTGACCGCCGTCGCCGAAGGCGCCGCCGACCCCGCCGACCCGCTGTGCGCGGCGCATCTGCACTGCCCGCCGCTGGCCGTCGCCACCGCCGCCGACCTCGCCGCGAGCGCCCTCAACCCGTCCCTGGACTCCTGGGACCAGGCCCCGGCCGCCGCCGCCCTGGAAGCCCTCGTCACCCGCACCCTCGCGCACACCATCGGCCTCTCCGACGCGGTGGTCACCACCGGCGGCACCGAGTCCAACCAGCTCGCGCTGCTGCTGGCCCGCGAGGCCCTCGGGAGCGGCCTGCGGCTGGTCCACGGGGCCAACGCCCACCACTCGCTGCCGCGGGCCGCCTGGCTGCTCGGCCTGCCCGACCCCGTCGTGGTCCCCGCCCCGAACGGCACCCTGGACCCGGCCGCCCTGCACGACGCCCTCACCCACCTGCCCCGGCCGCTGCTGGTCGCCGCCACCGCGGGCACCACCGACGCCGGGCTCATCGACCCCCTCCCGGAGATCGCCGGACTCTGCGCCGCCCACGGCGCCCGGCTGCACGTCGACGCCGCCTACGGGGGCGGCCTCGCCTTCAGCGACCGGCACCGGGACAAGCTCGCCGGCCTGGAGCGCGCCCACAGCGTCACCCTCGACCTGCACAAACTCGGCTGGCAGCCGGCCGCCGCCGGCCTGCTCGCCGTCGCCCGGCCGGGCGAGCTCGGCGTCCTCCACCACCACGCCGACTACCTCAACGCCGACGACGACACCGAGGCCGGCTACCCCGACCTGCTCGGCCGCTCCCTGCGCACCACCCGGCGCCCCGACGTCCTCAAGATCGCGGTCACCCTCAAGACCCTGGGCCGCACCGGACTCGGTGCGCTGGTCGACCAGGTGTGCGCCCGCGCACGGGAGTTCGCCGCCCTGGTCCGCGAGCACCCCGCCTTCGAGCTGTACGACCGGCCGAACATCAGCACGGTGCTGTTCCGCCCCACCGGAGCCACCGACGACGACGTCGCCGGCGTACGGCGCAGGCTGCTGCACGACGGCCGGGCCGTACTCGGCCGGGCCCGGCTCGACGACCGGCTCTGGCTCAAGGCCACCCTTCTCAACCCCCACACCCGGCCGGACGAACTGGCCCTCCTCCTGAAACTCGTGGAAGGAACCACGCCCCGATGAGTTCGACGCCCAACCCCCCACGCCACGAGCCCGAAGCACCCCGCGACCTGGTCGGCGTCGGCATCGGGCCGTTCAACCTATCCCTCGCCGCGCTCGCCCAGCCGCTCGCCGAACTCGACGCCGTCTTCTACGAGCAGCGTCCGGGCTTCGACTGGCACGCCGGGCTGCTGATCGACGGCGCCACCATCCAGGTCCCCTTCCTCGCCGACCTGGTGACCCTCGCCGACCCCGCGAACCCCTGGTCGTTCCTCAACTACCTCAAGGCCCGCGACCGGCTCTTCCCCTTCTACTTCGCCGAGCGCTTCCACATCCGGCGCGCCGAGTACGACGCCTACTGCCGCTGGGTCGCCGAGAGCCTGCCCGGACTGTGCTTCTCCCACCAGGTCGACTCCGTCCGCTGGAACTCCGAACGCGACCTGTTCGAGGTCGACTTCACCCGGCTCGACGCCGAGGGCGAGGCCGAGTCGCTCGGCCGCACGTACACGAGGAACGTGGTGCTCGGGGTCGGGACCGTCCCGTACGTGCCCGATCCGCTCCGGCCCCTCGTGGAGTCCCCGGGTGTCCCGGTCATCCACGCCGCCGACTACCTCGACCACCGTGAGGCCTTCCTCGCCGCCGAGCACGTCACCGTCGTCGGCTCCGGGCAGTCCGGCGCCGAGGTCTTCCTCGACCTGCTGCGCAACCGGCCCGCCGGCCGCGAGAAGCTGCACTGGATCGGCCGCAGCGAGGCGTTCGCGCCGATGGAGTACTCCAAGCTCGGCCTGGAGCACTTCACCCCCGACTACACCCGCTACTTCCACGCCCTCACGGAATCCGTCCGGGACCGGGTCGCCTCCGCCCAGTGGCAGCTGCACAAGGGCATCGACGCCGACACCATCGCCGCCATCCACGACGAGCTGTACCGCCGTACACTGCACGGCGGCTGGCCGGAGGCCGTGCTGACCCCCGGCGTCCAGGTCCGCACCGCCGGACGCGTCGCCACCACCAAGGTCGAGCTCCACCTCGAACACGTCCAGCAGGGCAGCCGCTCCCGGCTCACCACCGACGCCGTCGTCCTGGCCACCGGCTACCGCGAACGCCCCCTCGGCCGCCTGCTCGCCGGACTCGACCCCTACCTGCGCCGGGACAACGGTGAACGCCCGCGCGTGGACGAGCGGTTCCGGCTCGTCCTCGACCCGTCGGTGACCGGATCCGCGTACGTCCAGAACGCCGAGTTCCACACCCACGGCGTCGGCGCCCCGGACCTGGGCCTGGCCGCCTGGCGCAGCGCCACCATCCTCAACACCCTGACCGGCAAGGACCCCTACGCGCTGCCCGCGCGCACGGCCTTCACCAGCTTCGGCCTGGAGCGGCCGGAGGAGCGGGTCCCGGCGCAGCAGCAGCCGAGGCAGCTCACCCCGTTGGTCGACTGAGCCGGGAGGGCGCCGGTACCGGACCGGCGCCCTCCCAGCTCCCTCAGAACACCGGCGTGCCGTCGCGGGTCAGCTTCCCGTCCGCCGACGCGAAGCTTTTGTCCTGCGCATGACCGTCGGTAACGGGCCGGGGGGTTTCGATCCGGTGACCTGAGCGCGCCGTATTCAACAAGTGCGAGATGCTCATAGGAGCGGGACCCCGCACATTCAACACTTGTCAATAGGCCTTCACGCAAAGGTTGTTGGGTCGTCATGTACGGCCAATTCTCTACCGGTCGGTAAGGCCTAGGCTCGAAGCATGCGCCGAGCAAAGATCGTTTGTACTCTGGGGCCCGCCACCGACTCGTACGACCAGATCAAGGCCCTGGTCGAGGCCGGCATGGACGTCGCCCGATTCAACCTCAGCCACGGCGGCTACGCCGAGCACGAGGAGCGCTACCAGCGTGTCCGCAAGGCCTCCGACGAGACCGGTCGCAGCGTCGGGATGCTCGCCGACCTTCAAGGCCCGAAGATCCGGCTCGGCCGCTTCACCGAAGGCCCGGTACTCCTCGAACGCGGTGACACCTTCGTCATCACGGTGGAGGAGGGCGCCGAGGGCGACCGGCACCAGTGCGGGACGACGTACACGGGTCTGGCGGGTGACGTCACCCCCGGCGAGCGCGTCCTCGTCGACGACGGCAAGGTCTGCCTGGAGGTCACCCGCGTCGACGGCCCCCGCGTGCACACCACGGTGGTCGAGGGCGGCATGGTCTCCGACCACAAGGGCCTCAACCTCCCCGGCGTCGCCGTCTCCGTCCCCGCCCTGTCCGAGAAGGACGAGGCCGACCTGCGGTGGGCGCTGCGCACCGGCTTCGACGTGATCGCCCTGTCCTTCGTCCGCAGCGGCCGGGACATCGAGGACGTCCACCGCATCATGGACGAGGAGGGCCGCCGCCTTCCCGTGATCGCCAAGGTCGAGAAGCCGCAGGCCGTCGAGAACATCGACTCCATCGTGGCCGCCTTCGACGGCATCATGGTCGCCCGCGGCGACCTGGGCGTGGAGATGCCGCTGGAGCAGGTGCCGATCGTCCAGAAGCGCGCCGTCAAGCTGGCCAAGCGCAACGCCAAGCCGGTCATCGTCGCCACCCAGATGCTCGACTCGATGATCGAGAACTCGCGCCCGACCCGGGCCGAGGCCTCCGACGTCGCCAACGCGGTGATCGACGGCACCGACGCGGTGATGCTCTCCGGCGAGACCAGCGTCGGCAAGTACCCGATCGAGACCGTCCGCACCATGGCGAAGATCGTCGAGGCGGCCGAGGAGGACATCCTCGCCAAGGGCCTGCCGCCGCTGACCGAGAGCAACAAGCCGCGCACCCAGGGCGGCGCGGTCGCCCGGGCCGCCGCCGAGATGGGCGACTTCCTGGGCGCGAAGTTCCTTGTCGCGTTCACCCAGTCGGGAGACACCGTCCGCCGGCTCTCCCGCTACCGCTCGCCGATCCCGCTGCTCGCCTTCACCCCGGAACCGGCCACCCGCTCCCAGCTCAACCTCACCTGGGGCGTCGAGACCTTCCTCGGCCCGCACGTCGACTCGACGGACAAGATGGTCGACCAGGTCGACGAGCTGCTGCTGAAGTACGGGCGCTGCCAGAAGGGCGACGTCGTGGTCATCACGGCGGGTTCCCCGCCCGGCGTCTCCGGCTCCACCAACATGGTCCGGGTGCACCACATCGGCGAGGACGACAGCCCCAAGTGACGTGCGAAGGGCCCCTCCGGCCGACCGGAGGGGCCCTTCGGCAACGCCATTACGCGACCTTGGAATCGAAGTAAAAGTGCCCCGGGTCGGACTCGAACCGACACTGTACGGGTTTTGAATCCGTTGCCTGCTGCCAATTGGGCTACCGGGGCTCGAAGAATCAAAGGTGAACCCCGACCCTCCGCGCGTCCACCATACCGTAGCTAGGTAGGCTCTTGTCTGCAGTACCCCTGCCCTGAACGAGGAGCCCCCGTGACCGCCGCCGAGTCGCCCCAGCCAGTCGACGCACCCGACGACAAGTCGCACGTGCCTCCGATGACGACCCGTGTCGTCATCGCCGAGGACGAGGCCCTGATCCGGCTCGACCTGAAAGAGATGCTGGAGGAGGAGGGGTACACGGTCGTCGGCGAGGCCGGAGACGGCGAACAGGCCGTCGAGCTGGCCCGCGAACACCGCCCCGACCTCGTCATCCTCGACGTCAAGATGCCCAAGCTGGACGGCATCTCGGCGGCCGAGAAGATCGCCGAGGAGTCCATCGCCCCGGTCCTGATGCTCACCGCCTTCTCGCAGCGCGACCTCGTCGAGCGTGCCCGCGACGCCGGCGCCATGGCGTACCTGGTCAAGCCGTTCAGCAAGAGCGACGTCGTCCCGGCGATCGAGATGGCCGTCTCCCGCTTCAACGAGCTGCGCCAGCTGGAGCAGGAGGTCGCCGACCTCACCCAGCGCCTGGAGACCCGCAAGCTCGTCGACCGCGCGAAGTCCGTCCTCCAGACCGAGTACGGCCTGACCGAGCCCGCCGCGTTCCGCTGGATCCAGAAGACGTCGATGGACCGCCGCATGTCGATGCAGCAGGTCGCCGAGGCGGTCATCGCGGACAGCGAGGAGAAGAAGTCCGGCAAGGGCTGACGCAATGCGCACGTAGGCCCGCGCCCCGGAGAAACGGGCGCGGGCCTACGTCATGTGAGGGGCGCGGGGAACTGCGCGACCAGCCCCCACACACCCGCAGCCGACCGACTGCCTAGTCCTCGCCCAGGTAGGCCTTCCTGACGGACTCGTCATGGAGCAGATCCTGTCCGCTGCCCGACAGGACGATGTTCCCGACCTCCATCACATGCCCCTGGTCGGCCAGCGACAACGCCGCCTGCGCGTTCTGCTCGACCAGCAGAATCGTCGTCCCCTGCGACTTCAGCTCCAGGATCGTCGCCATGATCTTCTGCATCATGATCGGCGAGAGTCCCATCGACGGCTCGTCCAGCATCAGCAGCTTCGGCTGGGACATCAGCGCCCGCCCCATCGCCAGCATCTGCTGCTCGCCGCCCGAGAGGGTGCCCGCGGCCTGCTTGCGCCGCTCGCCCAGGATCGGGAAGAGGTCGTAGGCCCGCTGGATGTCCTTCTCGATGCCCGCCTTGTCCTTCCGGAGGAACGCACCGAGCTGGAGGTTCTCCGCGATGGTCAGGCGGGGGAAGATGTGCCGGCCCTCGGGGGAGTGGGCGAGCCCGAGCGCGACGATCTTGTGCGCCGGCACCCCGCTGAGCGGCTTCCCGTCGAACACGACCTTGCCCGAGGCCGGCTTGAGCAGCCCCGACAGGGTCCGCAGGGTCGTCGTCTTGCCGGCGCCGTTGGTGCCGATGAGGGTCACGACCTGACCGGCCTCGACGCTGAACGAGATGCCCTTGACGGCCTCGATCTTCCCGTAGGCGACCCTGAGGTCCTCGACCTCCAGCAGTGCGGTCACTGGGCCTCTCCCTTGGTGGTGCTGTCCGCCTCGGTGCTGTCCGCGTCGGCGGCCTCCGCCTCGGCGGCCTCCGCCTCGGTGGTCGGGGCCGCGTCGGTGGTCCGGTCCTCGGCGGCGGCCTCCGCGGCCTCGACCTCGGCCGCCTCGGCCGTCCCGGGGTCGCCCTCGAAGGGCTCGCCCAGATAGGCGGCGACGACCCGGTCGTCCGCCTGGACGACGTCGGAGGTGCCCTCGACGAGCTTCTCGCCCTGTACGAGGACGGCGACCCGGTCGCACAGGTTGAAGATGAAGCGCATGTCGTGCTCGATGACGAGGACGGCGATGCCCTTGTCCCGGATGGCGAAGACCAGTTCCTCGGTGGCCCGGGTCTCCTGCGGGTTCATGCCGGCCGTCGGCTCGTCGAGCAGCAGCAGGCCGGGCTCGCTGGCCAGCGCCCGCGCGATCTCCAGCTTGCGCTGCTCACCGTAGGGCAGGTTGCGCGCGAGGTGGTCGCGCTTGGCGGCCAGGCCGATGAACTCCAGGAGCTCCATGGCCTTCGCCTCGGAGTCCTTCTCGGCCTTGCGGAAGCCGGGGCCGCGCAGCAGCGCCGACCACAGACCCTCCTTGGTCCGCGTGTGGCGGCCCACGAGGACGTTCTCCAGGACGGTCATGTTGGCGAAGAGCCGGATGTTCTGGAACGTCCGGGCGATGCCCGCCTGCGTCACCAGGTGCGGCTTGGGCGGCAGCACCTTGCCCTGGTAGGAGACCGTGCCCTCGGTGGGCACGTACAGGCCGGTGAGGCAGTTGAAGAAGGTGGTCTTGCCGGCGCCGTTCGGGCCGATCAGGCCCACGATCTCGCCGCTGTTGACCGTGAAGTCCACGGACCGGACGGCGGTCAGACCACCGAAACGCATCGTGACGTCACGGGCTTCGAGTACAGGTGTCGTCATGGCTGCTCACGCCCCTGCCTTGGTGACGGCCGGATCGTCGCTCAGCGTCGCCTGCGCGGGTACGTCGAGCTGGCCGGTCTCGTGGAACTCCAGCTGGCGGCGGCGGTTGGCGATGATGCCCTCCGGCCGGAACCGCATCAGCAGGATCAGCGCGACGCCGAAGGCGAACAGCTCGTAGTTCTGCAGGAACTGGAGCTTCTCCGGGACCAGGTAGAGCACGCTCGCGCCGAGCAGCGGGCCGCTGACGGTGCCCATGCCGCCGAGGACGACGGCGGCCAGCAGGAAGGCCGAGTTGGGCGGGGCGGCGCCGGCGAACTGGTACGGCTGCGGGTTCACGCTGTAGTTGACGTGCGCCATCACGGTGCCGGCGAGGCCCGCGAGGGAGGCGCCGAGGGCGAAGGCGATCAGCTTGACGCGGAAGCCGTTGATGCCCATGGCGGTGGCGGCGGTCTCGTCCTCGCGGATCGCGATCCAGGAGCGGCCGATACGGGAGTCGGCGGCCCGGGTGAAGACGAGCACGACGATCGCCGTGACGATGAGCATCAGGAACAGGTAGTTGGCGAACCGGCCCAGGTTCTGCCCGAGGACGGTGTGCGACTCGCCCAGGTTGAACCCGAAGATGCTCAGGTCAGGGATCTGGGTGATGCCGTTGGGGCCGCGGGTGATGTTCGGTCCGGAGGTGCCGTCGAGGTTGTTGACGGTGATGCGGAAGATCTCACCGAAGCCGAGGGTGACGATGGCCAGGTAGTCGCCGCGCAGCCGCAGGGTCGGAGCGCCGATCAGCACACCGAAGACCAGTGAGGCGGCCATGCCGGTGAGGGCGGCGGCCCAGAACGGGAAGTGCACTCCGGAGAACCGGGAGTACTCCGAGCCGGAGACCAGGGCGGCCGCGTAGGCGCCGACACCGAGGAACGCGACGTAACCGAGGTCGAGCAGACCGGTGAGGCCGACGACGATGTTCAGGCCGAGGGCGACGGTGGCGAAGATGAGGATGTTCACGCCGACGTTGGCGTTGTGGTCGTCGCTCTGGGTGAAGGGGAAGATCACCGCCGCGACGAAGGCGAGTGCCGAGGCGAACCCCTTGTGGTGCGCCGCGGTGGTCGCGAAGCGGTCGACGAGGCCGGTGTGCATGAGACCCCAGGCGGCGAAGACGAGCAGCAGCAGGTAGCCGATGAAGGTCTCGCTCGCGTCGTTGTCGATGCCGATGCCGTAGGTGAAGACCACCAGGGCGAGCGCGACGCCGACCGTGATGACGACGCGCTCGGTGAGCGGTGACGCCTTGCCGGGGGCGGGCAGCTGAGGCTTGGTCAGGTAGCCGCGGATGCCGGTGCCCGGGGCCGGGTGCGGCAGCGCGAGGGCGCCGACGACGGGCAGCGCGGAGGCCGCCATCGCCACGTAGGCGCCGGGGTCGAGATTGACCAGGCCGCCGAGGTCGACGGCGATGGCGATGCCGGTGAACCAGCAGACGGCGAACGCCGAGAGGGCCGTCAGGAAGACCGGGGAGGTGGCGCCAGCCGGGTTCAGCCAGCGCAGCCACTTGACGTCCCACAGGGTGAGCCCGAACAGCAGGGTGAGGGCGCCGCCCACGAGGGCCAGGATCTGCAGGCCGGCCGGGTAGCCGTAGACGGTCAGGTCGCCGGGGAACTCGGAGGTCCAGGTCCAGCTCATGAAGGTGCTGGCGATGGTGCCCACGGCACCGGCGGCGATGAGCAGCCGGGCGACGGACAGCGGCAGCGCAACGGGCCCGCGACCGGCCGTGGCCGGGGAGTTGGTGGTGTCGGTCATGCTGCTCACGCCCTGTCCGCGACGCGTTCGCCGAGCAGACCCTGTGGTCTGAAGAGGAGTACGAGGATCAGCAGGACGAAGGCCCACACCGAGGCCCAGCCGCCACCGCCGAGTTGCTGCATGCCGGGGATGTTGGCGATGTAGGCGGTGGCCATGGCCTCGGCGATACCGAGGACGAGACCGCCGAGCATGGCGCCGTAGATGTTGCCGATGCCGCCGAGGACGGCCGCGGTGAACGCCTTCAGGCCGGCGATGAAGCCCATGTCGTAGGAGACGGAGCCGTACTTGAGGCCGTACGACACACCGGCGACGGCCGCGAAGAAGCCGCCGATCGCGAAGGCGATGACGATGATGCGGTTGGTGTCGATGCCCATCAGCTGGGCGGTGTCCGGGTCCTGGGCGGTGGCCTGCATGGCGCGGCCGGTGCGGGAGAGCCGGACGAACAGGGCGAGGATCGCCATGCACAGCGGGGCGGCGATGATCAGGAAGATGTCACCGCTCTGCACGGTCACGGAGCCGATGTGCAGCGGGCCGAACGGCAGTTGGGGGAAGACCCGGGCGGTCTTGGCGTCGCCGTCGACGTGGTACCAGTTGAAGACCGCCTGCTGCAGTGCGAGCGACAGACCGATCGCGGTGATCAGCGGGGCGAGGCGTGGCGCGCCGCGCAGTGGCCGGTAGGCGAAGCGCTCGGCGCCGACGGCGATGAGGACGGAGGCCAGGGCGCCGCCGATGAGCATCGCCGGCAGGGCTACCCACATGGATATGCCGTCCGGCAGGAGAAGGTAGACCGTGAGGGCGCCGAAGCCTCCGGTCATGAAGATCTCGCCGTGGGCGAAGTTGATGAGCTGGACGATGCCGTACACCATCGTGTAGCCGATGGCGATCAGACCGTACATCGAGCCGAGGAACAGCCCGTTGGCCAGCTGCTGCGGCAGGGTGTTCACCGCATGGCCTCCATGTGGTGGGGAGAGTCAGGTGGGCGTAGAAGGCGGGCCGCGCGGTGACGGTGGTCTGCGCCGCGCGGCCCTGGTGGAGCGATGTGTTCCGGCTGGTTACTTCGGGGTGGCAACGCCGCTCTGGACGGACTTCCACGCACCGCTGACGACCTTGTAGACGGTCAGCTGCTTGTTCGTCGTGTCGCCGTACTGGTCGAACGAGATCTTGCCGGAGATGCCCTCGAAGGAGGTGTTCTGCACGGCGCTGACGATCTGGGAGCGGGCGTCGTCCGGGATCTTGCCGTCCTTCACGACGGAGCCGACGGCCTTGATGATCGCGGTGGTGGCGTCGTAGGAGTACGAGCCGTAGGTGCCGTAGTCACCGGGGTACTTCTTGGCCTTGTAGGTGGCCACGAAGTCCTTGGCGGCGGGCAGGGTGTCGACCGGGACACCGATCGACGTCACCAGGTCGCCCTCGGAGGCCTTGCCGGCGGTCTTGATGTAGGTCGGGGTGAACATGCCGTCGCCGCCGAACAGCGGGATGTTGGCGCCCGCGTCCTTGAGCTGCTTGGTCAGCACCTCGGACTCGTCGTACTGGCCGCCGTAGTAGAGGATGTCGGCGCCCGAGTTCTTGATCTTGGTGACCAGGGTCGAGAAGTCACGGTCGCCGGTGTTGACGTGGTCGGTGCCGATGACCTTGCCGCCCTGCTTGGCGAACTGCTCCGAGAAGATCTTCGACAGGCCGGCGCCGTAGGTCTGCTTGTCGTCGACGACGAAGGCCTTCTTCTTCTTGGCGACGTTGTAGGCGTAGTCCGCCGCGTAGGCGCCCTGCAGGGCGTCGGTGGTCGCGGTGCGGAAGTACGTCTTGAACGGACGGGACGGGCTGGTCTGCCAGTTCTTGCCCATGGTCAGCTCGGGGTTGGTGTTGGAGGGCGAGATCTCCACCAGGTTGGCGGTGGCGAAGACCTGCTGCATCTGCGTGGCCACACCGGAGTTGAGCGGGCCGACGACGCCGAGCACCGTCTTGTCCGAGACGAGCTGGGTGGCGTTCTGCTGGCCGGTGGCCGGAATCGCCTTGTCGTCCAGCGCCTTGATCTTGAAGGTGACGCCCGGGACGGTCTTGTTCTTGTTGGCGTCGTCGACGGCGATCTGCGCGCCGTACTGGATACCGAGACCCGTGGCGGAGTTCTGGCCGGTCAGCGGGGCGTCGACGCCGATCGTGACCGTCACGTTGCCGCTGTCGCCGCTCTTGCTGTTGTCGTCGCGGGAGCCGCAGGCGGTGAGGGTCAGGGCTCCGGTGGTCAGGACGGAGGTAAGAATCACCAGAGAACGCTGTCGCACAATCGATCCTTTCCGCGGGCAGCGCGTCCCCGAGCAGGGAACGACGAATGCCGCGCCGGTACCGAACTCCCCATGGAGCGGTGACTGGCCGTGACTCTAAGCGCGGGTGAGGAACGTGGAGGAGTGCTTGACCAAGGCTGTGACGCTCTTGTTATGACACGAGGTAATGCAGAGCGGTACAGGGTGGGGGGAAAGCAGGAATTGAGCCCGATTCGCCCCGTCCGCATTCTGAGAACCTGCAGGACCCGGCGTGATCGGTTCAGGCGTCTCGACGGTTTTGGGCATTACGCGCGACCGTTGCTGTGGGCGACTTTCGAGGCGGGCGGGAGACGTGGCGCGCCCCGGGAACTGGGGTGGAACAGCGAATGTGGATTACACGCGTATTACGTAGAGTTACGTCGGGGAAAGAAAGTCAAGCCTTCGGAACTTTTTCGCATTTCCCTGCGTGCGGGCCACGGTGCCGCCGACCGGTCTCCCGGGGGGTTCTCTTACCGGGTGCCGGCCTCGGCACGCTGTGCCGAGGCCCTTCGCAGACCCGCGGACTCGCCTCTCAGGCGCCGGCGCCCTGCTGGAGGTGGACCTCGTCGCCCGGGCGCACGTCACGCAGCAGGCAGGTCAGCCGCGCGCTGCACACCCGCCGCCCCTCCTCGTCGCTGATCACGATCTCGTACGTCGCCGTCGAACGCCCCCGGTGCACCGGCGTGGCCACGCCGGTGACGAGGCCGGAGCGGGCGCCGCGGTGGTGCGTGCAGTTCAGGTCGACACCGACCGCGATCTTCGAACTGCCGCCGTGCAGCATCGAACCGACCGAGCCCAGGGTCTCCGCCAGCACCGCGCTGGCACCGCCGTGCAGCAGCCCGTACGGCTGGGTGTTGCCCTCCACCGGCATGGTGCCCACGACCCGTTCCGCCGAGGCCTCCACGATCTGCACGCCCATCCGGTTGCCGAGGTGGCCCGCCGAGAACAGGGCCCGCAGGTCGACGCCGAGCGAGGCGTACTCGTCGATGACCTCCTGCGGGAACTTCACGTGCTGCTGCTCGCCCATGGGCCGGCTCCGTTCGTCGTGCGCTGTCTCTCTCGGCTGAGCAAACGCTCAGTCGGCCGCCGATTCTTCCAGACGCACTGAGCGGGCGCTCAGACGGCGGCCGTCGGCTGCTGCGCGCCCGCCTCCAGCCGGATCACCACGGACTTGCTGGCCGGGGTGTTGCTGATGTCCGCCGTCGAGTCGAGCGGCACCAGCACGTTGGTCTCCGGGTAGTACGCGGCCGCGCAGCCGCGGGAGGTCGGGTAGTGCACCACCCGGAAGCCCGGCGCCCGGCGCTCCACGCCGTCCTTCCACTCGCCGACCAGGTCCACGTACGACCCGTCGGCGACGCCCAGCAGTCGCGCGTCCTCCGGGTTCACCAGGACCACCCGGCGGCCGTTCTTGATGCCCCGGTAGCGGTCGTCCAGGCCGTAGATCGTGGTGTTGTACTGGTCGTGCGAGCGCAGCGTCTGCAGCAGCAGCCGCCCCTCGGGCAGTTCGGGATACTCGACCGGCGCCGCCGTGAAGTTCGCCTTGCCGGTGGCCGTCGGGAAGCGCCGTTCGTCCCGCGGGGCGTGCGGGAGCGCGAAGCCGCCCGGGTGCGCCACGCGCGCGTTGAAGTCGTCGAAGCCGGGGATCACGCGCGCGATACGGTCCCGGACCGTCGCGTAGTCCTTCTCGAACTCCTCCCACGGCGTACGGCTGTTGTCGCCGAGCACCCGGCGGGCCAGCCGGCACACGATGGCCGGCTCCGACAGCAGCTGCGGGCTCGCGGGCTCCAGGCGGCCGCGCGAGGCGTGCACCATGCCCATGGAGTCCTCGACGGTGACGAACTGCTCGCCGCCGCCCTGGAGATCGCGCTCGGTGCGGCCGAGCGTCGGCAGGATCAGCGCCCGCGCGCCCGTGACGACGTGCGAGCGGTTGAGCTTCGTCGACACGTGCACGGTCAGCCGGGCCCGGCGCACCGCCGCCTCGGTGACCTCCGTGTCGGGTGTCGCGGAGACGAAGTTGCCGCCCATCGCGAAGAAGACCTTCGCCTCGCCGTCGCGCAGCGCACGGATGGCCCGGACGACGTCGAAGCCGTGCTCGCGCGGCGGCGCGAAGCCGAACTCCTTCTCCAGGGCGTCCAAAAAGGCCGGGGCCGGCCGTTCGAAGATGCCCATCGTGCGGTCGCCCTGCACGTTCGAATGACCGCGGACCGGGCACACGCCCGCGCCCGGGCGGCCGATGTTGCCGCGCAGCAGAAGGAAGTTGACGACCTCCCGGATCGTCGGCACCGAGTGCTTGTGCTGGGTGAGCCCCATGGCCCAGCAGACGATGGTGCGCTCGGAGGCGAGCACCATGGCGAGGGTCTTCTCGATCTCCTCGCGGGTGAGTCCGGTGGCGGTGAGCGTCTCGTGCCAGTCGGCGGCGCGGGCCGCCGTCGCGAACTCCTCGTACCCGTGGGTGTGTTCGCGTACGAACTCCTCGTCGACCGCGCCCTCGGTCTCCAGGACGAGCTTGTTGAGGAGCCGGAACAGGGCCTGGTCGCCGCCGATGCGGATCTGCAGGAACAGGTCGGTGAGGGCGGCGCCCTTGACCATGCCCTGCGGGGTCTGCGGGTTCTTGAACCGCTCCAGACCGGCCTCCGGGAGCGGGTTCACGCTGATGATCTTCGCGCCGTTGGCCTTGGCCTTCTCCAGCGCGGAGAGCATCCGGGGGTGGTTGGTGCCCGGGTTCTGCCCGGCGACGATGATCAGGTCGGCCTTGTACAGGTCCTCGAGGTGCACGCTGCCCTTGCCGATGCCGATGGTCTCGCTCAGCGCCGAGCCCGAGGACTCGTGGCACATGTTGGAGCAGTCCGGCAGGTTGTTGGTGCCCAGCTCGCGCGCGAACAGCTGGTACAGGAACGCGGCCTCGTTGCTGGTCCGCCCCGAGGTGTAGAAGACCGCCTCGTCGGGGGAGGAGAGGGCCGAGATCTCCTCGCCGATGATGTCGAAGGCACGCTCCCAGTCGACCGGCTCGTAGTGCTCGGCGCCCTCGGCGAGATACATGGGGTGGGTCAGCCGCCCTTGCTGGCCGAGCCAGTAACCGCTGCGGTGGTGCAGGTCGGCGACCGAGTGCGCGGCGAAGAACTCGGGGGTCACCCGGCGCAGGGTGGCCTCCTCGGCCACCGCCTTGGCGCCGTTCTCGCAGAACTCGGCCGTGTGCCGGTGGTCGGGCTCCGGCCAGGCGCAGCCGGGGCAGTCGAAGCCGTCCTTCTGGTTCACCCGCAGCAGCGTCAGCGCGGTGCGCTTCACGCCCATCTGCTGCTGGGCCATGCGCAGCGTGTGGCCGATGGCGGGCAGCCCCGCGGCCGCGTGCTTCGGCTCCGCGACCTGCGGCGCGTCCTGGACCGGGTCCTCCTTGGGCGGCTTCGTCGCCATCGCACGCTCTCCCTCTACGCCGGCACAACAGTGCCCCCGATCCTCGCACGCGCCACCGACGACGATCGAGTACGGGCTGCCCGACGGAAGCGGAACCAATGCCTGAGAAACCCGCGCTCTCCCGGCACCCCGCCCGGTCCCGCGTCCCCACGGCCGACGGCTCGCCTCTTCCTGGGGTCACCCAGGGCGCCTGACGGAGCCGCGCTCTCCCGGCACCCCGCCCGGTCCCGCGTCCCCACGGCCGACGCGCGGCCGCCGGCCCGCGTCTTCCTGCGGTCACCGGGGGCGCCTGACGGAGCCGCGCTCTCCCGGCACCCCGCCCGGTCCCGCGTCCCCACGGCCGACGTGCGGCCGCCGGCCCGCCTCTTCCTGCGGTCACCCAGGGCGCCTGACGGAGCCGCGCTCTCCCGGCACCCCGCCCGGCCCCGCGTCCCCACGGCCGACGTGCGGCCGCCGGCCCGCCTCTTCCTGCGGTCACCGAGGGAGTGCTGTCGCTCGACGGGCCGCGGTTCGGCGTCCGGCAGGGGGTGATCGGCCGGTTCTCCTTCAGCTTCCGCGGTACCGTCCTGCCCTCCCTCTCCGCTCTTTCCCCGCTCCGGAGCCGCCGCCGGGTTTCTCCGCCGCCGCGGCGATCAGCCACGACGGCGCCGTCCGGCGGTGCCGAGCTCACCGCACTCCCGGCCGTCGGCCCTCACTGTCAGTGCGGCGTGGCAGGATCGGGGGCGTGGCAGAGACAGCAGCGAAGCAGACCGACAAGACCCCCGGCGGCCCCCGTCCCCGGCTGATGCTCATGGACGGGCACTCGCTGGCGTACCGCGCGTTCTTCGCGCTGCCCGCGGAGAACTTCACGACCGCGACGGGCCAGCCGACCAACGCGATCTACGGCTTCGCGTCGATGCTGGCCAACACCCTGCGTGACGAGGCGCCCACGCACTTCGCGGTGGCGTTCGACGTCTCCCGCAAGACCTGGCGCTCCGAGGAGTTCACCGAGTACAAGGCGAACCGCTCCAAGACCCCGGACGAGTTCAAGGGCCAGGTCGAGCTGATCGGCGAGCTGCTCGACGCCATGCACGCGCAGCGCTTCGCCGTCGAGGGCTTCGAGGCCGACGACGTCATCGCCACCCTCGCCACCCAGGCCGAGGCCGCGGGCTTCGAGGTCCTGATCGTCACCGGCGACCGCGACTCCTTCCAGCTGGTGAGCGAGCACACCACGGTCCTCTACCCGACCAAGGGCGTCTCCGAGCTGACCCGGTTCACCCCGGAGAAGGTCTTCGAGAAGTACGGCTTGACGCCCGCCCAGTACCCCGACTTCGCCGCCCTGCGCGGCGACCCGTCCGACAACCTCCCCGGCATCCCCGGCGTCGGCGAGAAGACCGCCGCGAAGTGGATCAACCAGTTCGGATCCTTCGCCGAACTGGTGGAGCGCGTCGACGAGGTCAAGGGCAAGGCCGGCCAGAACCTCCGCGACCACCTGGAGTCCGTCAAGCTCAACCGCAGGCTCACCGAGCTGGAGCGGGGCGTGGAGCTGCCGAAGACGGTCGCCGACCTGGAGCGCGCCCCGTACGACCGCAAGAGCGTCGCGATGATCCTGGACACCCTGGAGATCCGCAACCCGTCGCTGCGCGAGCGGCTCTACGCCGTCGACCCCGGCGCCGAGGAGGCCGAGTCCACGCCGGTCGCCGAAGCGGGTGTGGAGGTCGACGGCACCGTCCTCGGCACCGGCGAGCTGGCCGGCTGGCTCGCGGAGCACGGCACCGGGCCGCTGGGCGTCGCCACGGTCGACACCTGGGCGCTCGGCACCGGCTCGGTCGCCGAGGTGGCGCTGGCCGCGGCCGGGGGAGCGGCGGCCTGGTTCGACCCGGCGGAGCTGGACGAGGCCGACGAGAACGCGTGGGCGGCCTGGCTGGCCGACGCCGCCCGCCCCAAGGTCTTCCACAACGCCAAGGGCGCCATGCGGGTCTTCGCCGAGCACGGCTGGACCATCGACGGCGTCACCATGGACACCGCGCTCGCCGCGTACCTGGTCAAGCCCGGCCGCCGCTCCTTCGACCTCGACGCGCTGTCCCTTGAGTACCTGCACCGCGAGCTGGCCCCGGCCGCCGCGGCCGACGGGCAGCTGGCGTTCGGCGCGGACGACGGCGCCGAGGCCGAGGCCCTGATGATCCAGGCCCGCGCGATCCTCGACCTCGGTGAGGCCTTCGAGACCCGGCTCCAGGAGGTCGGCGCCGCGGACCTGCTCCGTGACATGGAGCTGCCCACCTCCGCCCTGCTCGCCCGGCTGGAGCGGCACGGCATCGCCGCCGACCGCGCGCACCTGGAAGCGATGGAGCAGATGTTCGCGGGCGCGGTGCAGCAGGCCGTGAAGGAGGCGCACGCGGCGGCCGGGCACGAGTTCAACCTGGGCTCGCCCAAGCAGCTCCAGGAGGTCCTCTTCGGCGAACTGGCGCTCCCGAAGACGAAGAAGACCAAGACCGGCTACACCACCGACGCCGACGCGCTCGCCTGGCTCGCCGGCCAGACGGAGAACGAGCTGCCGGTGATCATGCTCCGGCACCGCGAGCAGGCCAAGCTGCGGGTCACGGTCGAGGGCCTGATCAAGACCGTCGCCGCCGACGGACGCATCCACACCACGTTCAACCAGACCGTCGCCGCGACCGGCCGGCTCTCCTCCACCGACCCGAACCTCCAGAACATCCCGGTCCGCACCGACGAGGGCCGCGCGATCCGCCGGGGCTTCGTCGTCGGCGAGGGCTTCGAGTCGCTCATGACCGCGGACTACAGCCAGATCGAGCTGCGGGTCATGGCCCACCTCTCCGAGGACGAGGGCCTGATCGAGGCGTTCACCTCCGGCGAGGACCTGCACACCACCGTCGCCTCGCAGGTGTTCTCCGTCGACCGGTCCGCCGTCGACGCGGAGATGCGCCGCAAGATCAAGGCGATGTCGTACGGCCTCGCGTACGGTCTCTCCGCCTTCGGCCTCTCCCAGCAGCTGAACATCGACGCGGGCGAGGCCCGGGCCCTGATGGACACGTACTTCGAGCGGTTCGGCGGGGTCCGCGACTATCTGCGCCGCGTCGTCGAGGAGGCGCGCGCCACCGGCTACACGGCGACGCTCTTCGGGCGCCGCCGCTATCTCCCCGACCTCAACAGCGACAACCGGCAGCGCCGGGAGGCGGCCGAGCGGATGGCGCTCAACGCGCCCATCCAGGGCACGGCGGCGGACATCGTCAAGATCGCCATGCTGAGGGTGGACGGCGCCCTCCGCGAGGCGGAGCTGAAGTCCCGGATGCTCCTCCAGGTCCACGACGAAATCGTCCTGGAGATCGCCCCCGGCGAGCGGGACCGGGTCGAAGCCGTCCTCCGCGACCAGATGTCCAACGCCGTCCACCTCCGCGCCCCCCTGGACGTCTCGGTGGGCGTCGGCCCGGACTGGGAATCGGCAGCACACTGACGCCTACGGCGAGCGCCGACAGAGGGCACGCTTCCCAGACGCCCGACAGAAGACACCGCCCTCCGACGAAGTGGCACCCCTCGCCGGCAGGGACCGCCACTCCCGACGAAAGGCACCGTTTCCCGGCAGACCGCTCCCCGGCATGGGGCGCCACTCCCGACGAAAGGCGCCGCTCCCCGGCATGGGGCGCCACTCCCGACGAAAGGCGCCGCTCCCCTGCTGGGGGTGCTGCTCCCGATGAAAGGCGCCGCTCCCCTGCTGGGGGTGCTGCTCCCGATGAAAGGCGCCGCTCCCCTGCTGGGGGTGCTGCTCCCGACGGAGGGCACCGCTCCCGGCATGGGGCGCCACTCCCGGCGGAAGGCGGCGCTCCCCTGCTGGGGGCGCTGCTTCCGACAGAAGGCGCCGCTTCCCGATCCCGGCGGAGCGGCGCCTCCCCCTTTTTCCAGCTCCTGCTCCGCCGCTCCCTCTTGCCGGCCGTTCCCCTTTCCTTGCCGCTCCCCCCCCTTTTTTTCCGCCGCAACGGTGCTCAGCCACGGCGGCGGCTCTCGGCGGTGCCGAACCCACGGGATGCGCCCGGTTCGGCACCGCCGGAAAGCGCCGCTGCGGTGGCTCGCCGTTGCGGCGGAGAAACGAAGAGGAGCGCTCTGGAGGAGTAAAAGGGGGGTGCGGGTACGTCACTCGCGTGGACCCCGTCAGAACGCCTCGGCCTCCGCCACCGGCAAGGATGCGGCCATGGGTATACGTATGGTTCACCGCCGGACGCCCCAGAGCAGACCCCCGGCCAAGGCCGGTTCCGCCTCCGCCTCCGCTCAGGTCACGGCGTCCCCGTCGGCCCCGGCCCTGGCGGCCGGCGCCAGTTCCGCCCGCATCCCCGTCGACCTCGCCGTCACCGCGCGCCGCGCCGTCACCCGCCTCCGGCGCAAGCTCCGCGCCCGGCCCGACCTGCGCCAGTGGTTCGACCTCGCCCGCAGCTACCTCGCGCTGCTCCTCGCCGTGCTCCCCGGCCCCCGCCGCCCCCGCACCATGACCGTGTTCGTGGCGAGCCTCACCGAACGGCCGGGGCGCTCCGCCGCACACCGTCGGCCACCGGAGCCGGACGCCACACCCTGACCGCCACGGCGTACCCCAGCACCCCGAGCAGCAGCCCCGCGCCCGTTCCGAAGAGCACCGTCGGCAGCAGCTCCCAGGGCTTCGCCACCGCCCCCCAGTACTCCCACCACCGCACCGCCCGCTGCACCGCCGCCAGCAGGGCACAGCCGGCGATTCCGGCGCCGGCCCACCACCGGTCCCGTACCGACAGCAGCGGCACCCCCACCGGCTCCCCGTCCGGCGCCCGCCGTACCGCGCGGACCGCGAACACGGCGAGCACGGCCGCGCCGGCCACCGAACTGCCGTACTGGAGCAGGGTGTACAGCGGCATGCCCGCGACGTCGTGACCGATGGCCGGGATCAGCCGGGTCCCCCAGCGGCCGTGGTGCGTGAAGGCGTCCCACACCACGTGCGTGAGCCCGCCGAGCACGGCGGAGACGTACCACCGGGCGGCCGCGGAGAGCCCGGCACGCGCGCGTGGCGCCCCGCAGCGCAGCAGCGCGGCAACCCGCCCCTGCCGGACTCGGGGCACGAGGGCCACGAGGGGTTCCCGGACCAGCAGCCACAGCGCGACCAGCGCCCAGGCGAACAGCACGTCGACGGTGAGGACACCGGTGAAGGAGTGCGTGAAGTCGCCGAACTCCATCGCGTCCGGCACCGCGCTCGCCGCGTAGTAGGTGAGGTCGGGCGCGAAGGACCCCGCGACGAGCACCGCCGGCACCAGCCGCCCGCGCCCGGTCCCGTCGCCGCGCACGGCGGGCAGCACGGCGGCGGCGTGGCTGAGAGTGAACGGCATCCGGGCCCCCTGGAGCAGTCGTCGGCCGGAGCGCCGAACAAGTGATCGTGTACGGCAAGTATCCGCGACACCACCATCGTTCAACGGGGAATGGCCAACTGGTGAAAATCGGGCACCACCGGGTGTCCGAGGAAGGGAAGTTGTCGTAGGGTCGCCTGGGTCGCCGCCCCGGCGTGCACGGCCGGGTGCGCTACCTCACCACGCGAAAGAGGTAACAGGGGCAACCACAGCATCGGATCGTCCGTCACACCAGGGGCGAGCGGACAGACGGAGACGGACGCTCAGAAGGCGTCCATGGGAGGGGTTCACCTTATGGCGGCGCAATTCGGCAGGCGGCTGCGCAAGGGAGCGGCGACGACCGCCGCGGCCGCGTTGGCGGTAGCGGCACTGTCCGCGTCCCAGGCACCGGGCGCCACGTCCGGAGACACGGGCAGACAGGCCAACGCCGGCGCCAGCACCTCCACGCCCGGCGGAGCCGGATCTGCCGACGGCGCCACCGGCAACTCGCCGTACTACACGGACCTGCCGCCGCTGAACAGCCCGAACCCCAGCACGAGCCCCACACCCACCTCGCCGAGCATCGGTACCGCCGTCTCCCGGGGAGCGGCCGAGGCGGGCATCCCCGCCACCGTCCTCGACGCCTACAAGAGGGCAGAGGCGGAGCTGCGCGGCTCCAAGCCCGGCTGCAACCTGCCCTGGCAGCTGCTGGCCGCCATCGGCAAGGTCGAGTCCGGCCAGGCCCGTGGCGGTGACGTGGACGCCGAGGGCAACACCCTGCACCGGATCCTCGGCCCGCAGCTCGACGGCAACGGCTTCGCGCTCATCCCGGACACCGACGGCGGCAAGTACGACGGCAACAGCCAGTACGACCAGGCCGTCGGCCCCATGCAGTTCATCCCGTCGACCTGGGCGTGGGCGGGCCGCGACGGCAACGGCGACGGCGTCAAGGACCCCAACAACGTCTACGACGCGGCGCTCGCCGCCGGCCACTACCTGTGCCGCAACGGCTGGGACCTGTCCGTCCAGGACGACATGAACAGCGCGATCCTCAGCTACAACAACTCGCAGGACTACCTCAACCTGGTCCTGTCCTGGTACGAGTTCTACCGCAAGGGCACCCACTCGGTCCCGAACGGCACGGGGACACTGCCCTCGCACCGCACCGACGGCTCGACCGGCTCAGACTCGGGCTCCGGTTCCGGTTCCGGTTCGAACGGCTCCACGACGAAGCCGACCCAGACCACACCGAAGCCCCACCCGCCCACGCCGAGCGGCCCCAGCACGACGCCGACCCTGCCGCCCACGGCCACCGACACCGTGGACCACCTGGAGGACGCGGGCACCGCCACGCTCACGGCGATGGCCGGTGACGCGTTCGGCAAGCAGATCAGCACGCGCGCGGAGACCAAGGTCGGCCGGACCGTCGCCAAGGTCCGGGTCCGCTTCACCATCGTCGGGGACACGGACGCGACCTTCAGCGGCGGCGAGGACACCGCCACGGTCGTCACCGACAGCAAGGGCGTCGCCGTCGCGCCGACGCTCCAGGCGGGCGAGAAGACCGGCGACTTCACGGTCCGCGCCAGCGTGGTCGGCCGTACGGTCAAGGGCGTCGACTACGACGCGACCGTCACCGCGCGCGCCGCCGACACCCTCGCCCTCGTCAACACCACCGCGCTGACCTGCACCCCGGGCGCCGAGTTCGCCGACCAGGTGGAGGCGAAGGCCACCTACCAGGGCGCCGTCGCCGACAAGGTCGCCGCCACCGCCACGCTGATCAAGTCGGCGGACGACACGAGCGAGAACGACAAGGGCCCGTACTTCAAGGACGCGAACGGCAACGCCGTCCGCACCCTCACGGACCTCCAGACGGACGCGGACGGCCGGCTCACGCTGCCCAAGCTGTACGCGGACGACACCACCGGCACGTTCCTGCTCCGCATCACCACCACCGGCGGCGCCACGCTCACCGTGGAGCTGACGGTCGCCGCGGCCGACCCGTCGTCGAGCCCGTCGCCGAGCGCCTCGCCGAGCGCGTCCGCATCCGCGTCGGCCTCCGCCTCCCCGAGTGCTTCCGCCTCCTCCTGAGCCACCGCCGTACGACCACCAAGGCGCCCTCCCGCCGACGCGGGAGGGCGCCCTCGTCGTCGTACGACCTGTTCTCATCTCACCCTCCCGTTGCTACGGTGCCCGGACCTGATGACCCATCAGGAAGACGTCGGCCGGGAGGAGGTCCCGCATGCGTGCCCTGATCGCCGCCGCGACCGGTCTCGCCGTCGCGCTCGTCCTGGTGGTGCCGGTCGGCGCCCTCGGATCGCCGGACGGAAGGACGTCCCCGAAGCCGCTGCTCACGACGGTGCCCGCACACCCGTAACCGCCGCCCCGGGAGGCCGAGATGCGCCGCAAGGCCAGTCTGGTCCTGCTCGCCTTAGCCGTGTTCTTCGCGGCACTGTCCCCGCTGCTGCGCTGGTACGCCTTCCCGCGGCTCGCCAAGATCCCGGCGAACCAGTACCAGGACATGGTCCTGGTGGCGAAGAACGCCACGCTCCTCGACTACGGCACCATGAAGGCGAAGAAGGTTCCCCAGGTCACCATCGTGCAGACCCTCAAGGGCGACGTGGCGGCCGCCAAGAGGATCGAGAAGACGGCGGGCCGTGACGTCGTCGTCTGGGACGGCCTGTCCTACGTCCAGGGACCCGACGGCAAGATGGTCTCCGAGATCCCCGAGCGCTACATCTTCGACGCCCACAGCCAGGAACCCGTGCACGCCACCGGCGAGATGGTCGACGGCGACCCGGTGACCCGGGACGGCATCGAGTTCAAGTTCCCGTTCCTGACCGAGAAACGCGACTACGAGTACTTCGACGCGCAGACCCGCACCACCAACCCCATCCACTACAAGGGGACGCAGACCTTCCGGGGCGTCAAGGTCTACTACTTCGAGCAGACCATCCCCTGGACCAAGGTCCCCATGCCCAAGAAGCTGCCGGTGCAGGGCATCACCCCGGAGAGCATCGCGAAGACCGGCACCACCCGCTGGTACACCACCGTCCGCAGGTTCTGGGTCGAGCCGGCCACCGGGGCACCCGTCTACGGCGAGGAGACCCACAAGGAGGAGCTGCGCGGCGGCACCCTGCTGGGCGGCCGCGCCAAGGTCACGGCCTTCGCCGGCGACGTGAAGATGCGCGAGGACTACATCGAGAGCACGGTCGCCCTGGTCAAGCACAACCGCACCCTCGTCCTGATGCTGACCTCCTACCTCCCCTGGGGGTTCCTGTCCCTCGGCGTCGCGCTGCTCGCCCTCTCCCTCTGCCTGGAGGCCCGCGGCCGCCGGCCCGACGACCCGGCACCGGCCGGCACCCCGGTCCCGGAACCGGTCAGCGCCTGAGCCGTGCGTTGGTGTGCCGGGTCGGCTCGGCCGTGGCGGGATCCTCGGGCCAGGGATGCTTCGGATACCGCCCGCGCAGCTCGGCCCGCACACCCTTGTAGCCGTCCTGCCAGAAGGAGGCGAGGTCGGCGGTGACCGCGGCGGGGCGGCCGGCCGGCGACAGCAGATGCACCAGCACCGGAACCCCGGCCACCGAGGGCGACTCCTGCAGGCCGAACATCTCCTGCAACTTCACGGCGAGCACCGGCTGTTCGGGATTCCCGTAGTCGACCCGGATCCGCGACCCGCTCGGTACGGCGATCCGCTCGGGCGCCAGCTCGTCCAGCCGCCCGGCCTCCCCGCCCGCCCACGGCAGCAGCCGCTTCAGCGCCTCCCCGGCGTCGATCCGCCCGAGATCGGCCCGCCGGCGGGCGCGGCCGAGCTCCGGCTCCAGCCATTCGTCCACGCGCGCGTGCAGCGCGTCGTCGCAGACGTCGGGCCAGGGCTCCCCGAGGCGCAGCCGGAGAAACGCGAGCCGCTGCCGCAGCACGACGGCGTCGGGCGTCCACCGCAACAGGCCGGGCCCTTCGCGCCGCAGCCCTTCCAGGAGCGCCTCGCGTACGAGGGCCGGGTCGGCGTCCCGCAGCGGCCGCACCGCGAGCTCGATCGCGCCCAGCCGCTCCACCCGCCGCGCGACGACGTCCCCGTCGGCCCAACGGACCTCCTGGTCCTCCGCGTGCAGCGGGGCCGCCGCCGACCTGGCCGTGTCCTCGTCCACCACCGCGGCGAGCCGCACGCGCGCGTGTCCGCTGCCGACCGGGCGGTCCGCCACGGCCACCGCGAGCCACGGCGCGCCGCGCAGCGGGCTGCCGTCACCGAGCTCGGCCCGGGTGCCGGAGGCCATCAGATACGACCCGCCGTCGGCCCTGGCGACGCGCTCGGGGAAGGCGAGCGCGGCGACGCGACCCACCGTGCGGTCCTCCACACCGTCCCCCGAGGCACTCTCGCCGTCCGTCCGCAGCCGCCGCACCTCCGCGAGCCAGCGTCCGGCGTAGGCGTCACCGCCCCGCCGGGCGGCGCGCAGCGCGGCCGCCAGGTCGTCCCCGTACTCCCGCGGCGGCTCCTCGCTCAGCAGCGCGACCACCTCGGCGCCCCCGCCCGGGGTGTCCAGCAGTGCCCGCCCCAGCCGCGGATGCACCCCCAGCCGGGCCAGCCGCACCCCACGTTCCGTCGCCCGGCCGGCGGAGTCGACCGCGCCGATCGCCGTCAGCACCTCCCGCGCCGCCGCCATCGCCCCGGCCGGCGGCGGGTCCAGGAGCGCCAGTCCGGTGGCCCCCGGATCGCCCCAGCAGGCCGCCTGGAGGGCGAACGCGGTCAGGTCGGCCACTTTGATCTCCGGGGTCGGAAAGGCGGTCAGACGGACGTCCTCGGCCTCCGACCAGCAGCGGTACACCGCCCCCGGCGCCTCCCGCCCGGCCCGCCCCGCCCGCTGCCGCCCGGCCGCGCGCGACGCCCGTACCGTCGCCAGCGCGCTCAGCCCGCGCGCGTGGTCCACCCGCGGCTCCCGCGCGAGCCCCGCATCGACGACCACCCGGACGCCGGGGACGGTGAGCGAGGACTCGGCGACCGCCGTGGCCAGCACCACCCGGCGCCGCGCCCCGGGCGCCAGCACGGCGTCCTGGACGGCGGCCGGTGCCCTGCCGTGCACCTGGAGCACCTCCACATCCCCCAGGTCACCCAGCCGGCCCGCCACGCGCGCGATCTCGCCGACGCCTGGCAGAAAACACAGCACGTCCCCGTCGCGCTCGGAAAGGGCCCGGCGCACCACCGACCCCACGTGCGCGAGCAGCGCCGGGTCGACCCGCATCCCGTGCGGCGGCCGGACCGGCCGGGCCGGTGGCGCCCACACCACCTCCACCGGGTACGAGACACCGGCCGCCTCGACGACCGGCGCCCCGCCCAGCAGCCGTGCCCACCCCTGCGCGTCCGTCGTGGCCGACGCGGCCACCAGGCGCAGCTCCGGCCGCAGGGTCTCCCGCACGTCCCAGAGGAAGGCCGCCACCGTGTCGGCGTCCAGATGGCGCTCGTGGCACTCGTCCAGGACGACGACGTCGACGCCGGACAGTTCCTGGTCGCGCTGCAGGCGCTGCAACAGCACACCGGTCGTGACGACCTCCACGCGCGTGTGGAGACCCACGACCCGCTCGCCGCGCACGGTGTAGCCGACGCTCCGCCCGACCTGCTCGCCGAGCAGCCAGGCCATCCGGCGGGCCGCCGCGCGGGCGGCGATCCGGCGCGGCTCGGCCACGACGACCCGGCGCGCGGGCCCCTCGCCCAGCAGCCCGGCCAGCGCCAGCGGCACCAGCGTCGTCTTGCCGGTGCCGGGCGGTGCCACCAGGACGGCGGTGCCGTGCCCCTCCAGGGCGTCGTGCAGGCCGGGCAGGGCCTGCCGCACGGGCAGCGCGTCCAGGGCGTCGTAACGGATCACGTCCCTAGTGTCGTACGCCCCCGCAAACGCCCCGCACGCGCGCGTGCGCCCACCGGTGCGCTCAGTCCCGCTCGCACACGAAGATGGCCGTCCCGGGGATCAGATTGCCCCGCAGCGGGGACCAGCCGCCCCATTCGGAGGTGTTCCAGGCCGGCCACTCCGGCTCCACCAGGTCGACGAGCCGGAAACCCGAGGAGGCGATGTCCCGGACCCGGTCGCCGAGCGTGCGGTGGTGCTCGACGTACACCGCGCGGCCGTCCTCGTCCTGCTCGACGTACGGCGTCCGGTCGAAGTAGGAGGCCGAGACCGAGAGCCCCTCGGGGCCGGGCTCGTCCGGGAACGCCCAGCGGATCGGGTGGGTCACCGAGAAGACGAACCGCCCGCCCGGCCGCAGCACGCGGCGCGCCTCGCGCAGCACCAGACGCGGGTCGGCGACGAAGGGAAGCGCCCCGTACGCCGAGCACACCAGGTCGAAGGAGGCGTCCGCGAAGGGCAGCGCGCCCGCGTCCGCGCAGACCAGGGGAAACGATCCGCCGATGCGCAGCGCGTGCTGGAGCTGGCGGTGCGAGAGGTCCAGGGCGACCGGCCGGGCACCCTGGGCGGCCAGCCAGCGAGCGCACTGGGCCGCGCCGGCGCCGATCTCCAGGACGTCCTTGCCCTTGAGCTCCTCCGGCGGGCCGAGCAGCTCCGCCTCCACCTCGTCGAGGCCCTCGGGACCCCACACGAAACGGTCGTCGCCGAGGAACGTGCCGTGCTCGACCTGGTACTCGTCGGCGTTGCGGTCCCACCAGCCCCGGTTGGCCCGGCTGCTCTCCGCGACCCCGGCGGCACGCCGGGTGGCTTCCGGTTCGGCCTCGGCGCCGGCCGTCGAGCCGGCCGCTTCCAGGTCGAACGAATCGGGCTCTTGGATGATCGGCTCCCTCGTCGTACTCTTCCGTGCAACCCGTCGGCGGTGTGTCACGGAGGGGGTCTCACAGGCGTCCGTGGCCTGGTGGGACGTTTCTTGTGCCGGGTATGCGGCGATCCGCCCCGGGTGTGCGCCTTCGCGCATTGACCCTGCCCGGCTGCCCCCGTATGCTACAAGTTGCGCTGCGGGCCTGCGCACCTCAGACGTAGCAGGCTGCGCTCGCATCTGTTGTATGTCCCCTCGGTTGTCGAGGCGCCACCAGTGGTTTTGTGTGGCGCTTCCTTGGCTGTCCGGCTTCATCAGAGCGAAACGGGCTCCCGGCGTAAGCAGTACCTACGACTTCAATGTCCGTACCGGAGCCCTTTCCCACATGACGAGCAGCACCGAGACCACCGCCACCACCCCGCAGGTAGCGGTCAACGACATCGGTAACGAGGAAGCCTTCCTCGCCGCGATCGACGAGACGATCAAGTACTTCAACGACGGCGACATCGTCGACGGCGTCATCGTGAAGGTCGACCGGGACGAGGTCCTGCTCGACATCGGTTACAAGACCGAAGGTGTCATCCCGAGCCGCGAGCTCTCGATCAAGCACGACGTCGACCCGAACGAGGTCGTCGCCGTCGGTGACGAGATCGAGGCCCTCGTCCTCCAGAAGGAGGACAAGGAAGGCCGCCTGATCCTCTCGAAGAAGCGCGCCCAGTACGAGCGTGCCTGGGGCACCATCGAGAAGATCAAGGAAGAGGACGGCATCGTCACCGGTACCGTCATCGAGGTCGTCAAGGGTGGTCTCATCCTCGACATCGGCCTCCGCGGCTTCCTCCCGGCCTCCCTGGTCGAGATGCGCCGCGTCCGCGACCTCCAGCCCTACGTGGGCAAGGAGCTCGAGGCGAAGATCATCGAGCTGGACAAGAACCGCAACAACGTGGTCCTGTCCCGCCGTGCCTGGCTGGAGCAGACCCAGTCCGAGGTCCGCCAGACGTTCCTCACGACCCTCCAGAAGGGTCAGGTCCGCTCCGGTGTGGTCTCCTCGATCGTCAACTTCGGTGCCTTCGTGGACCTGGGTGGCGTCGACGGTCTGGTCCACGTCTCCGAGCTGTCCTGGAAGCACATCGACCACCCCTCCGAGGTCGTCGAGGTCGGCCAGGAGGTCACCGTCGAGGTCCTCGACGTCGACATGGACCGCGAGCGCGTCTCCCTGTCGCTGAAGGCGACCCAGGAAGACCCGTGGCAGCAGTTCGCCCGCACCCACCAGATCGGCCAGGTCGTGCCCGGCAAGGTCACGAAGCTGGTTCCGTTCGGTGCGTTCGTCCGCGTGGACGAGGGCATCGAGGGTCTGGTGCACATCTCCGAGCTGGCCGAGCGCCACGTGGAGATCCCGGAGCAGGTCGTCCAGGTCAACGACGAGATCTTCGTCAAGGTCATCGACATCGACCTGGAGCGCCGCCGCATCAGCCTCTCGCTGAAGCAGGCCAACGAGGCCTTCGGTGCCGACCCGGCCACGGTCGAGTTCGACCCGACCCTGTACGGCATGGCCGCGTCCTACGACGACCAGGGCAACTACATCTACCCCGAGGGCTTCGACCCCGAGACCAACGACTGGCTCGAGGGCTACGAGACCCAGCGCGAGGCGTGGGAGCACCAGTACGCCGAGGCGCAGCAGCGCTTCGAGCAGCACCAGCAGCAGGTCATCAAGAGCCGCGAGGCCGACGCTGCCGCCGCTGCCGAGGGTGGCGACGCCGCGGGTGCCGCTCCGGCCGCGGGTGGCGGTTCGTACTCCTCCGAGGGCGCCGACACCTCCGGTGCGCTGGCCTCGGACGAGGCGCTGGCCGCGCTGCGCGAGAAGCTGGCCGGAGGCCAGAGCTGATCGCTAGCCGCTGGGCTTAGCCGACAACTGAGGGGCCGTACCTTTCGAGGTGCGGTCCCTCGGTTTTTTTGGGTGCACGTCCAGGTGCCCGTGCGGTTCGTTGTGGCTGATCGCAGTCCCCCAGCGCCCCTGGAGGGAGTCGGCCGTGCCTCCGCCGTAATGCCCAGATCGTAGAAACGTGTGAGATACACGAGTAATCGCAGGGCCGTAACGCGGCGCTGGGACGCTTCCCCGGTCTTCGTTCAAGATCGAAAGGGGAGTCGCGTCATGGCACAGCCTCAGTACAGGTCAGGGACGAGTCGGAGAGCGTTCCTGCGGAACGTCGGTCTCACCGGTGGCGCCGGGGCCATGTTCGCCACCATGGGTGCGCTCGGTCTGGCCCCCACCGCCCAGGCCGCCCAGCGCGAACAGCCGTTCCGGGCGCTCAGCGCGAGCGACTTCACCCTCACCGGGCGCGCCGCAGCGAGGGTCGTCATACTCGGCGGCGGAATCGCCGGCCTCGCGACCGCCTACGAACTCGGCAAAGCCGGCTACGACTGTACGATCCTGGAGGCCAGGGACCGCACCGGCGGACGCAACTTCACCGTGCGTGGCGGGGACTCCACCACCGACCTCTACGGCAACACGCAGACCGCGCGGTTCGCCGACGGCCACTACATGAACGCCGGGCCGGCCCGGATCCCGCAGTGGATGATCACCCTCGACTACTGCCGCGAACTCGGCGTCCCCATCCAGGTGTTCACGAACACCAACGCCGACGCCTACATCTACAACGAGTCCGCCGGCATGACGAAGCCCGAGCGGTACCGCACTGCCAAGGCCGACGTGTACGGCTACGTCTCGGAGTTGCTCGCGAAAGCGACGAACAAGGGTGCGCTGGACGCGGCGTTGACGGCCACCGACCAGGAGCGGCTCGTCGAGTTCCTCAAGGACTGGGGCGAACTCGGCGACAAACTGACGTACGAAGGCGGTGAACGGCGCGGATACACGACCGTACCGGCCGCCGCCGGCACCCCCGGTGTGCTCCTCGGCGACGTCCCGGCCGCCTCCGCGGTGCTGGCGAGCGGGGTCGGACGCTACTTCTCCTTCGAGTTCGGCTTCGACCAGGCGATGCTGATGTTCCAGCCGGTCGGCGGCATGGACCAGATACCGAAGGCGCTCACCCGGGCGATAGGCGACCGCCGCATACGTACCGGAGCCGTCGTCTCCAGGATCACCGACACGGGCCACGGCGTCACCGTGACGTACACCCAGGGCGGCCGTACCAAGGTCGTCGAGGCCGACTACTGCGTGGCCGCGATGCCGCCCAACATCCTTGCCAAGGTCCCGCACAACCTGGGCTCCGGCGTGCAGAGCGCCCTGGAGGCCGTCACCCCGTCGTCGGCCGCCAAGATCGGCCTCGAATACCGCTCCCGCTGGTGGGAGCTGGACCACCGCATCTACGGCGGCATCACCGAGACCGACCAGGACGTCACCCACATCTGGCACCCCTCGTACGGCTTCCACGGCGAACGGGGCGTCCTCATCGGCTACTACAACTACGACGACGACGCCGACTCCTACGCCAGGCTCACCCCGGCCCAGCGGGAACGTCGCGCGGTCGCGGCCGGAGTGAAGATCTACGGCGACAAGTACCGCACCGAACTCGTCTCCTCCTTCTCCCACCACTGGCGCCAGACACCGCACCTGGAGGCCGCCTGGCACGACACCCCCGGCGGCCCCGACGACGCGCGCTACAAGCCCCTGAACGAGCCCGCGGGCAGGGTCTGGTTCGCCGGTGACTGGCTCAGCTACACGGACGCCTGGCAGCACGGCGCGTTCAGCTCGGCACGCAAGGCGGTGACGGCGCTCCACGCGCGCGTGATGGCGGCCTGACCCCGGCACGCGCGCGTGCACCCTCATTCGTTCCCGGTATGAGAAGGCGGTGAGAGGGGCCTGTTCAGTGGGGCGGCGGGAATGCCTGTGGTCAGTGCCGCGTTGACCCGTACGAACACGAGGAGGAGCGGTCACAGTGCTTGATCCGCAGGGTTTGTACGCATGGGAGCCGAAGGGGCTGGCAGTCGTCGACATGGCGCTGGCCCAGGAGTCGGCCGGTCTTGTCATGCTCTACCACTTCGACGGATACATCGACGCGGGTGAGACCGGCGACCAGATCGTCGACCGGCTCCTCGACTCGCTGCCCCACCAGGTCGTCGCCCGCTTCGACCACGACCGGCTCGTGGACTACCGGGCCCGCCGCCCGCTGCTGACCTTCAAGCGGGACCGCTGGACCGAGTACGAGGAGCCCAGCATCGAGGTCCGCCTGGTGCAGGACGCCACCGGCGCCCCCTTCCTGCTGCTGTCCGGCCCCGAGCCGGACGTCGAGTGGGAGCGCTTCGCCGCGGCCGTACGGCAGATCGTGGAGCGGCTCGGCGTCCGCCTGTCCGTGAACTTCCACGGCATCCCCATGGGCGTCCCGCACACCCGCCCCGTCGGCCTCACCCCGCACGGCAACCGCACCGACCTGGTCCCCGGGCACCGCAGCCCGTTCGACGAGGCCCAGGTGCCCGGCAGCGCCGAGTCGCTGCTCGAGTTCCGCCTCATGGAGGCCGGACACGACGTCCTGGGCGTCGCCGCGCACGTGCCGCACTACATCGCCCGCTCGCCCTATCCGGACGCCGCCCTGACCGTCCTGGAAGCCGTCACGGCCGCCACCGGCCTGGTCCTCCCGGGCATCGCGCACGCCCTGCGCACGGACGCGCACCGCACCCAGACGGAGATCGACAGCCAGATCCAGGAGGGCGACGAGGAACTGACCGCCCTCGTGCAGGGCCTCGAGCACCAGTACGACGCGGCCGCGGGCGCCGAGACCCGGGGCAACATGCTCGCCGAGCCGGTGGAGATCCCCTCGGCGGACGAGATCGGCCTCGAATTCGAGCGCTTCCTCGCGGAGCGGGAGGGCGAGAACTGAGACCGGCGGGCCCTGTCCCGGCCGGCGCCGGTGGCAGGGCCTAAGCTTCGGGACATGCTGAAAGTTGGCCTCACCGGCGGGATCGGAGCCGGCAAGAGCGAGGTGTCGCGGCTGCTCGCCGGGCACGGTGCGGTGCTGATCGACGCGGACCGCATCGCGCGTGAGGTCGTCGCGCCCGGGACCCCTGGCCTGGCCGCCGTGACCGAGGCCTTCGGCCCGGAGGTGCTGGCCGCCGACGGCAGCCTGGACCGGCCCAGGCTCGGCTCGATCGTCTTCGCCGACCCCGCGAGACTGGCCGTACTGAACTCGATCGTGCACCCCCTCGTCGGGGCCCGGTCCCGCGAGCTGGAGAGCGCGGCGGCCGACGACGCCGTGGTGGTCCACGACGTCCCGCTCCTCGCGGAGAACGGCCTCGCGCAGCTCTACGACGTCGTGGTCGTCGTGGACACCGCTCCCGAGACGCAGCTCGACCGGCTGACACGGCTGCGGGGGATGACCGAGGAGGACGCCCGTGCCCGGATGGCCGCGCAGGCGACCCGTGAGAAGCGCCTGGAGATCGCCGACATCGTGATCGACAACGACGTGCCCCTGGACGCGCTCCGGCAGCGGGTCGGGGAGGTGTGGGCCGACCTCCTGCGCCGCGCGCGCTCGTCCGGTCCGGGCGAGCGGAACGCGTCCACGAAATAGCGGGGACCCGTCCGGGCGTTGAACCGCTTCAGTGAGGGAAGGACTTTGCCGTGCCCGAGACCAGCGGTTCGACCGGACGTACTCCGGAGACGCATGTCATCGACTTCCGTGCCGCCGAGCAACTGCTCAACGCACGGGACCCGCGGGGCGCGGTGAAGCTGCTCGACGGAGTGATCGGAGCGCACCCCGAGAACACCGCCGCCCGGCTGCTGCGTGCGCGTGCCTTCTTCGCCGCCGCGCAACTGCGCCCCGCCGAGCTGGAGTTCACCATCGTCCTGGAGCGCGAGCCGGACAACGCGTTCGCCCACTTCGCGCTCGCCCGCACCTACCAGCGCCAGGGCCGCGCCGACCTCGCGATACGCCACTTCCGGCTGGCGGCCGCCCTGGACCCGAACCCGGAGTACCTGAAAGCGGCCCGTTTCGACAGCGACGCGTGAACCGGCGACGCGTGAGCCGACGGCGTACGGGCCGACGGAGCGTGTCCGGACGGCCGCTCAGGGGTGACCGTGCTGCGGCGGGTGCCGGAACGGCGGCGGGCGGCTGTCCGCGGGCCGGTACGGCGGCACATCGCGGCCCGGCTGATAGTGCGGGCCCTGCCGGATGTGCCTGAGGATCACGGCCATGTCGACGGTGGCCACCAGCCACAGCACCCCGCAGGCGGCGGCCCAGCCGGGTCGCCCCAGCACCGCGAACGCCGCCGTGCCGAAGACGGCCCAGACCAGCCCCCACACGCTCAGCCACAACCGCGCCCGCAGGGCACTGCGGGCGGTCACCGGCTCACTGCCTGTACGCATCCCGGATCACCGTTCCTGTCTGCAACGTACTCCTCGACCGGACGTTCACCAAGGGGGACCCAGCCGTGCTGCCGGACGCCGCCGACCTGCCCGACCTGCTCCTCGACCTCGCCGTGCCGCACGAGGACATCAACGAGGTGGTGGCCCTGCGCCGGGCCGTGGCCGCCGACCCCGCGGTACGGCGGCTGGTGGAAGAGGGCGCCGAGGACGTGACCGGTGTCGTCCGGGAGGTGGACGACCCGTCCGGGCTCGCCGACCGGGTCGCCCGGGCCCCGGCCGCCCTGGGTGAGTACTTCCTCGTGTACGTCTTCGTCGCGGCGGTGCCGCACGTCCGCGCGGTGCACCGGGCGCGCGGCATCCCCGACGACGTCTCCCGCCACACGCTCGCCGACCTCGGCCGCAACATGGCGCTGCACCGTAGGCGGCACGGCAGGGGAGGGCTCGGAGCGCACCAGGGACACTGGCTCAGCCGGCACTTCGGCGGGCGGCTCTACCAGCTGGGACGGCTGCAGTACGAGCGGACGGGACTCGGCGAGCGCACGGCGCAGGCGATCAGATCGGCCGGTACCGAGGTGACCGGCGGCGAGCCCTCCCTGAACCTGCACATCCCCGACTTCCTCGGGCCGCTCACCCCGGCCGCCTGCGACCGTTCCGTGGACCACGCCCGGGAGTTCTTCGCCCGGCACTTCCCCGAGGAGCCCCACGCCGTCGCGACCTGCCACTCCTGGCTGCTCGATCCCCAGCTGCGCCGGCACCTCAAGGCGGACTCCAACATCGTGCGCTTCCAGGAGCGGTTCCGGCCTGGCTGGCAGGACCCGGAGCCGGCCGACACCACACCGGTCGGCTTCGTCTTCGGCGACCCGGACCTGCCGGTAGCGGACCTGCCCCGCCGGACGTCGGTGGAGCGGGCGGTCGGCGACCACCTGCGAGCCGGCGGCCATTGGTACGTCGGGCACGGATGGTTCCCGTGGGACCAGTGACGGCCGTCAACCGCTGCCTTCCACGGGAAAGTTCCCGCCGGGCCTTCGAACTGCTCGAACGAGTGAACCGCCGGGGTGCGGGAACGGCGGTGCGGCGACCGGCCGTTGTCCGGGCATGACGGTTGACATGCGTGAGGGGTACGAGGGGACGGGTCCCGGAGCGATCACCCCGGACGGCTGCGCGGTCGAGTTCTACTCGCGCCTGACCGCGGGCACCGAGCCGGACATCATCGAGGCGGCGGTCCCGGCCGGCGCCCGCATCCTTGAGCTGGGCAGCGGGGTGGGGCGCATGACGCACCCGCTCCTGGAGCGCGGGTTCACGGTCACCGCGGTGGACGAGTCGGCGGAGATGCTGGCGCGTGTACGCGGGGCGCGCACGATACGCAGCACCATCGAAGGTCTCGACCTGGGCGAGAAGTTCGACGTGGTGATACTCGCGTCGTTCCTGGTGCACACCGGGGACGCGGAGGTGCGGCGGGGCATGCTGCGCACCTGCGCCGCGCACGTGGCGGACGGCGGCTGCGTGCTCGTCCAGCGGGAGGGTGCGGACTACCACACGAAGGTGCCGAGGGAGCGGGTCGACCCCGGCGGCTACACCGTCCGGATCCTGTCGGCCGAGCCGGTCGGGGACGGGGTGAACTCGGTGCGCGCGGAGTACGAGTTCCCGGACGCGACCTGGACCCAGACCTTCCTGGCCCGGCCGCTCACACCGGAACAGTTCGAGGCGGCGCTCGCGGAGGCGGGACTGGAGGTGGCCGAGTATCTGACCGAGGACGGGACGTGGGCGAAGGCGGTACCGGCGACCCGGCTCGGGTGACCCTGCCGAGCGGGCGTGGAGCCGGGTCCCCCGGCCGGACCTCGCCGGGCCGGCCGGGTGGATCACCGTCCGCCGGGGCGTCCACCGCTCGGCCGGCCTGCCGAGCCCGTCCCACCCGTGCCGGCCCCACCCGCGCCGCCCGGGCCACCCATGCCGCCGAGGCCGCGCAGCCGTTCCAGCTCGCGGCGGTCGCGCTTGGTGGGGCGGCCGGTACCGCGGTCGCGGATGCCGATGGGCGAGAAGGCCTCGCGGGGCGGGGGCGGCGGGGAGTTGTCGATGTAGCACACGGCGGCCACCGGGGCGCCGACCCGCTTGCGGATCAGCCGCTTCACGATGACGACCCGCTCCCGCCCCTCGTGACGCAGCCGAACCTCGTCGCCGACGCGCACGGAGTGGGCGGGCTTGACCCGCTCGCCGTTCACCTGGACGTGTCCGCCCCGGCAGGCGGTGGCTCCCAGGGAGCGGGTCTTGATCAGTCGGACGGCCCAGATCCAGCTGTCGATCCGCACGTTCTCACCGGGGGCGGGACCCGCGGCCTCGGCAGCGGCGACGGCCGCGGCGATCGCGGCGGGGTCCGGAGCCGGGGACGCGGAGGCCTCGGCTTCCTCACCGCTCGCGTGCTCCCTGCCGTCGTCCGCATCCTCAGAAGCCATGTCCCGACCTTAGCTCCCCGGGCCGAAGGCGACGGAACCGTTTTCCCACGCCCGCCATCGCGTCCCAAGGACCCGGGGGGACCGACGCCCGCCATCGCGCCCCTTGGGGGCGCGGGGAACTGCGCGATCAGCCACACACAACCCGTGGCCGCCACCTTGCACAGACCACCTCGGCGCTCCCGCGCACCCGCGCCACCCCACCCCGAGCCGCTCCGGCAAGCCTCGCTCCGGCCCTACCGTTGAAACGTGAACCGCACCCCTCGCACCCAGCTCGCCCTCCTCGACCAGCGCGTGAGCGGCTGCCGGGCGTGTCCCCGCCTGGTCGCCTGGCGGGAGGACGTGGCGCGTACCAAGCGGGCCGCGTTCGCCGACTGGACGTACTGGGGCCGGCCCGTCCCCGGCTTCGGGCCCGCGGACGCCCGGCTGCTGATCATCGGCCTCGCCCCGGCCGCGCACGGCGGCAACCGCACCGGCCGGATGTTCACCGGCGACCGCTCCGGCGACGTGCTGTACCAGGCGTTGTACGACGTCGGGCTCGCCTCGCAGCCGACCTCGGTGAGCGCCGACGACGGCCTGGAGCTGTACGGCGTACGCGTCACCGCGCCCGTGCACTGCGCCCCACCCGCCAACAAGCCGACCCCCGAGGAGCGCGACACCTGCCGTCACTGGCTGACCGAGGAGCTCACGCTGCTGCGGCCGACGCTCCGCGCGGCTGTCGTGCTCGGCGCCTTCGGCTGGCAGGCCGCGCTGCCGGCGTTCGCGGCGGCGGGCTGGACCGTGCCCCGGCCCCGCCCGGCCTTCGCCCACGGCACCCGGGTCGGCCTCGACGGCGTGGACCTCTTCGGCTGCTTCCACGTCAGCCAGCGCAACACCTTCACCGGCCGCCTCACCCCCGAGATGCTCCGCGCGGTGCTGCGGACGGCGGCGGAGGCGGCCGGACTGGGTTGAGGCCGGGCGTGGCGGCCGGGGTGAGCGTCGGGGCTCAGACGATCCGGGCCGCCGCCACCGGGCGGTCGTCCACCGTGTGGGTGCCGGTGGTCGCGGAGGAGTTGACGCTCCAGCGGTACCGGGAGAACTCGCCGGTGGCGTCGGAGGCGTAGAACATCATGTGGCCGATGCCGACGCCCTGGAAGTTCTCGCCGGTCACGTTGCTGACCATGCGGGTGTCGGGGTAGCGCGGGTAGTTGCTGAGCCCGTAGACGCCGTGCGGGTCGGAGGTGCAGTCGACGATCTCCACGGCGTACTGGGTCTCGCCGGTGAAGTCGGCGACCCCGCTGAAGACTCCCTTGACCTCGCGGACCATGACGATGTGCCCGGTGTTCTCCGCGTCCTGTCCGTTGTAGTCGACGGCGATCAGGTCGCCCGGCCGCAGGTCGGCGACCTTGCGTATGCGGCGGAAGCGCGGGCCGGCCGTGTGGTTGCGGAACGCCGAGCAGTAGTCGGCGGCCTCCGGGCCCTTCTCCTGGAAGTACTGGAGGAAGTAGGCGTCGGTGGCCCAGCCGTAGGTGTGCCTGAGGACCGCGGTGACGAAGGACGAGCAGCGGGCCCGGGCCACCCAGCCGGCGAGGTCGTCCGGGCGGCCCCAGGTCACGGTCGCCGCCGTGTCCATCAGATAGACGTTGTTGGCGCGAGCCGTACGCCCGCTGACCAGGGCGATCTCGTCGGCGCCGAGGGCACGGCCGTAGGCGCGGACGTCGTCGACCGCGCCCTTGAAGCGGTTCACGTAGCCGCCGTCCCAGCGGGCCCGGCCGATGCTGAAGCCCTGGGGCGCGGCCCAGGACAGGGTGGTGTCGGCGCTGCCTTCCAGGACGCCGTTCACATAGAGCTGGACGCGGGTGCCGTCCCAGACGCCCGCCAGGTGGGTCCAGACGCCCGTCTTCGTCACCCGCGTGGCGGCGAGCGCCGAGACCTTGGTGCTCTGGTCCTCGCTGCGCACCTTGAACGCCCAGGTCCCGGCCGTGTCGTCGTACTGGAGCAGGAAGCGGCTGACGCTGCCGCCGTCCTGGCTCACGGCCGTGTACATGTTCGTGAGCACGGCGTCGTCGGCCAGCCGGACCCAGGCCGTGACCGTGAACGGGGCGGTGGTGTCCAGGACGGAGGCGGTGGCGGCGTAGGCGCCGGCGGTGCCCTCGAAGCTCAGTTCGCCGCCCGCGCGGAGGCTGGTCCAGCTCGCTCCCGGGCCCAGGGTGACCGGGTGCTCCAGGCCGGAGCGGTCGGCGCCGGTGCCGTCCAGCGGCCAGTGCCCGGCCAGTCCCGTCGGCAGGTAGCCGGCCGCCAGCAGCCGCTGGTAGCGCACCAGCTGCTCGGCCTCGGCCAGATGCGGTGCGGCGACCGGGGTGAACGGCGTGTCCAGCGGCTCGTCGGCGGCGGCGCTCCCCGTACCCACCGTCATACCGGCCACTGCGCCCATCCCCACCAGCGCGGCTCCGCTCAACAGCCCCCGCCTGCTCACCATGGTCATGCCCTCCCCGTCCGGTCCGCTCGATCCGTGTCCGGGCCGTGCGGATCCGTTTCGATCTTCGCTGGTGAGGAGAACTCTAAGAGATTTCTGTGCGAACTGGTGTTCCTGTGGATGACTACCGGACGGCCGGATCCCGCAGGTGGCCGTCGGTGTCCTCGCCGAACAGGTGCCGCACGGTCGAGCGGTAGTTGGCCTGGACGTGGCCGAGCGCGCGGGTGCGGGCGCGGTCCGGGTCGCCGGAGGCGATCGCGTCGTACAACTCGCGGTGTTCCTCGAGGAGCTGGGGCCACTCCTCGTTGCGCCGGGTGAGCCAGCGGAGCCGGCCGTCGACCGGTTCCATGACCGAGATGAGCAGGCTGTTGCCGGCCAGGGCCAGGATGCGGTCGTGGAAACGGGTGTTGATGTCGGTGATGGTCTCGGCGTCGTCCGCCTCGGTCGCCCCGGCCGCGCGGTCCAGCAGCTCCCGGAGCTCGGCCAGCGCCTCCGGGGTCGCCCGGGCCGCCGCCAGCCCGGCCGCGTACACCTCCAACGCCTCGCGCAGCTCGAAGAGTTCCTTGACGTCGGTCGGGGTCAGCCGGCGCACGACCGTGCGGCGGGCCGACTCGAAGAGGACGAAGCCCTCGGCGACCAGGGCCCGGATCGCCTCCCGGACCGGTACCCGGGACACCCCGAACCGTTCGGCGAGTTCGCGTTCCACCAGCCGGTCGCCAGGGCCCAGCCGCCCCGCGATGATGTCCTGCCGCAGGGTCGCGAGGACGCGTTCGCGTACCGCGCCCAGGGGTTCGATCTTCGTGGTGGGGGAGCCCATGAGGTCATTTTCGCCGACCCGGGGGGCTTTTACGGAGCCGTAACGGGACGGACATCGGTCGGGACGCTTGACGGGAGCACTATGACCGCAGTTTGGTATACCAAAAGCTGGTACACCGGTTGGTTCCCTGGAGGCCCCGTGTCCCTCGCCGACCGCGCCGAAGCCACCGGCGCAACCGTGTTCGTCCCCGACCCCCGGCTCACCAACGAAGACCTCGCCCCCGCCGAGCGGCGGAACTGGAAGGTCTTCGACCTCTTCGCGATGTGGATGTCCGACGTCCACAACCTCGGCAACTACACCTTCGCCGCCGGCCTGCTGGTCCTCGGCATGAACGTCTGGCAGGTCTTCACCTCCCTCCTCGCCGGCTTCGTGCTCATCTACGTCGGCATGAACTGGATGGGCCGCATCGGCCAGCGCCACGGCGTGCCGTTCCCGGTGGTCAGCCGGATCAGCTTCGGCGTCTGGGGCGCCAACATCCCGGCGCTCATCCGGGCCGTGATCGCCATCATGTGGTACGGCATCCAGACCTACCTGGCGTCCGTCGCCGTCAACGTGATGCTGCTGGCCGCCTGGCCGGGCCTGAAGTCCCTCACGGAGAGCTCCTTCCTGGGCCTCGACACCCTCGGCTGGATCTCCTTCGTCTCGCTGTGGCTGATCCAGGCCGCGATCATCAGCCGGGGCATGGAGACGATCCGCAGGTTCCAGGACTTCTGCGGCCCGGCGATCTGGCTGGTCATGATCGCCCTCGCCGTCTGGATCCTGGCCAAGGCCCACTGGACCATCTCGCTCACCTCCACCCCGCACCCGGTCTCCACCGGCGAGCAGTGGCGGCAGTGGTTCGGTGCGATCGGCCTGATCCTCGCCACCTACGGCACCCTGATGCTCAACTTCTGCGACTTCTCCCGCTTCGCGCCCGACTACCGCACCGTGCGCCGCGGCAACTTCTGGGGCCTGCCGATCAACTCCACGGCCTTCGTGGTCGTCTCCGTGATCGTCACCGCCGGCTCCCTGGAGGTCTTCGGCGAGGCCATCACCGACCCGGCCGAACTGGTCGCCAAGGTCGGCAACACCTGGGTCCTGGTCGTGGCGGCACTGACCTTCGCGGTCGCCACCATGGGCGTCAACATCGTCGCCAACTTCGTCTCACCGGCGTACGACCTGGCCAACGTCTGGCCGCAGAAGATCAGTTTCCGGGTCGGCGGCATGATCAGCACGGTCGCCGCCCTGGCCGTCACGCCCTGGAACCTCTTCTCCAACCCCACCGTCGTCAACTACTTCCTCGGCGGCCTCGGC
Source organism: Streptomyces sp. NPDC104761 (assembly GCF_055583445.1). Taxonomy (NCBI): domain Bacteria; kingdom Bacillati; phylum Actinomycetota; class Actinomycetes; order Kitasatosporales; family Streptomycetaceae; genus Streptomyces; species Streptomyces sp. NPDC104761. Next base: position 447,512 of record NZ_JBVJNZ010000003.1, read on the forward strand.
GCTTTCCTGGGCCCGCTGTTCGGCGTGATCATGGTCGACTACTACGTGATCAAGCGCGGCAAGGTGGACGTCCAGCAGCTCTTCGACGCGTCCCCGGGCTCGCCGTACCACTACCGCAAGGGCGTCAACCCCAAGGCACTCTGGGCGTTCCTGCCCGCGGCGGCGGTCGCGGCCGCGCTCGCGCTGGTGAAGACGTTCAGCGACGTGGCGCCGTACTCCTGGTTCATCGGCACCGCCCTGGCCGCGGGCCTGTACCTGGCACTGTGCCGCCATGACCGCGCACCGGCCGCCGCCCCTACCCCCGTGATCGAGGAGGTCTGAAGAACGTGCGGATCGTCGTCACCAACTGCAACACCACGCAGGAGATGACCGAGGAGATCGTACGAGGTGCCCGGGCCGCCGCAGGCCCGGGCACCGCCGTGACCGGGCTGACCCCGCACTGGGGGCCCGAGTCGGCGGAGGGCTGGCTCGACAGCTACCTGTCGGCGGCGGCGGTCCTGGACGCGCTGCGGACGTACACCGGTCCGCCGTACGACGCGGTGGTCATGGCCGGTTTCGGCGAACACGGGCGGGAGGGCGTCCGGGAACTGGTGGACGTACCGGTCGTCGACATCACCGAGGCCGCCGCCCACCTCGCCTGTCTGCTGGGCCGCCGCTACGGCGTCGTCACCACCCTGGACCGGTCGCGCGGGCAGATCGAGGACAGCCTGGAGACCGCCGGGGTGGCCCGCAACTGCGTCGCCGTCGCTGGCACCGGACTCGGCGTCCTGGACCTCGCCGACGACCCCGCGCGCACGGAGGCCGCGTTCCTCGCCGCGGCCGAACGGGTCCGGGACGCCGGCGCCGAGGTCCTGGTCCTCGGCTGCGCCGGGATGACGGGGCTGCAGCGGGCGGTGGGGGAGAAGCTGGGGGTCCCCGTGGTGGACGGGGTCGGGGCGGCGGTGAAGCTGGCCGAGTCGCTGGTGACGCTGGGGCTCACGACCAGCCGGGCGGGCAGCTACCGCAAGCCGCGGCCGAAGAGCCGGGTGTGGGGGGCCGCGCCGGGGCGGCCGTAGGGCGTGCCCGCCCGGGAGCGGAGCCGGGACCGGCTCAGGGCCGCCACACGTACCGCACGTCCGGTTCCCGCTCCTCGTTCCCGCTCCCGTCCGTGTGCTCGACGGCGACGAAGCCGTGCCGCTCGTAGAACCGGTGCGCGGGCTTGTTGACCTGGAAGGTCCAGAGCGTCAGCCCCGACGGCGAGCGCTCCTTGGCCAGCGCCACGAAGCGGTCACCGATGCCGCGCCCCCGCCACTCCGGGGCCAGATACAGCTGGGACAGCAACTCCTCCGCGAGCACCATCATGCCCACGACGCGCCCGCCCGCCTCCGCGACCCACGTCTCCCGCGCCGGCACCACGACGTCCCGGATGTACGCGCGCACCTCGTCGTCCGAACGCGGCCGGACGACGGTCGGCAGGGCGGCGTCGAACGAGCGCAGCCAGACATCGGCGACCCCGGCGGCGTCCGGCCCCCCGGCGCGGCGCAGTACCGCCCCCGCGCTCACGCCCGCGCCCCCTCGGGTACGACGGCCGTGGCCGTGATCTCCACCAGTTGCCCGGTGTAGCCGAGACAGGCGACCCCGACCAGAGTCGAGGAGTGCGGCCCGGTGCTGAGCCCGGAGGCCTCGACGACCTCCCACACGCCGGACAGCACCGCGGGCTCACTGCTCACGACGTACACGTCCGTCGCCAGCACATGCTCCAGGTCGCTGCCGACCGAACGGAGTTGCTCCCGCAGGTTGGCGATCACTTGTTCGGCCTGCCGCGGCGGATCCCCCTCGCCGACGAGCTTCCCCTCGTCGTCCAGCGGCACGGAACCGGCGAGGAACGCGAGCTTCGTTCCGGCCTCCACGACGGAGACGTGCGAGTAGCCGGGCGGCGGGAAGAGAGCCGGGGAGGTGACGCGCTGGATCACGGGGGCTCCTGAGGTGACGGCGGACAACCTGTCGATCATCCGCGCCCGTGCCGGGTGATCGCACCTGAATTTCCCGCACGTCGCACCGCGGCGGACACGCCGGCCGAACCCGGCCGCCGACGACTTCATGGATAACGCATGGCACTGACAACGGGCCGCGGGAGATGCTGCGAGCCATGTCCGCCACGAACGCCGACGACGACCAGACCTTCCTCACGGCCACCACCGCCCGTCTCGCCGCTCTCCCCACGGTCCGTGCCGTCGCCCTGGGCGGCTCGCGCGCCCAGGGCACCCACCGGCCCGACAGCGACTGGGATCTGGCCGTCTACTACCGGGGCGCCTTCGATCCCGCCGACCTGCGTGCCATCGGGTGGGAAGGCGAGGTCTCCGAGGTCGGAGGGTGGGGCGGCGGTGTCTTCAACGGCGGGGCCTGGCTCACCGTCGACGGCCGCCGTGTGGACGTCCACTACCGTGATCTCGACGTGGTCGAGCACGAGCTGGCCGAGGCGGAGCAGGGGCGGTTCCGGGTGGAACCGCTGCTGTTCCACCTCGCCGGCATCCCCAGCTACCTGGTCGTCGCCGAACTGGCGGTCAACCGCGTGCTCAGCGGTACGCTGCCCCGCCCGGCGGCCTACCCCGAACGACTGCGCGCCACCGCGCCCGGACGGTGGCGCGGCACCGCCCGCGCCACCCTCGGCTACGCGAAGGCCAACCACGCCCCGCACGGCCGCCTCACCGAGGTCGCCGGCGCCGTCGCCACGGCCGCGCTCCAGGCCGGACATGCCGTGCTCGCGGCCCGCGGCGAGTGGGTGACGAACGAGAAGCGGCTGCTGGAGCGGGCCGGGTTGCGGGAAGTCGACGACATCCTCGGCGGATTGCGCGCGGAATCCGGGGCGCTGTTCCGGGCCGTGACCGAGGCCGAGGTGCTGTTCGGCTTCGCGTGACCTGTTGCCCCGGCCCCTACGGCCGGCATTCGCCGCCGATCGCCGGATCGACCGGGCCCGGCCCCCAGTACGTCGAAATGCAGGTTCAAGTCCTGCCCGCGCAGCTCGATGCGCGGTGGCTCAAAGGAAAAAACGCGGCGACCTCACGACTGACCCGGGCTCTCAAGCGTGCCGGCGTGTGACGAGGGGCGGCGTTCCGGGCCCCGGGGGCGGGCTGCGCCCACAGGCCCGCTCGCGTTCCGCCCCGAACCGGACCCGTGCGGAATTGCGTTCATAAAGAATGCGGCTCTCCGCGGCACTTGTCACATCCGCGCAATGCGAACGCGCCTTTTCGCACCGGAACGCGATCTACCGTGGGCACCGAAGCCAACAGCCCGGCCACCGTCGCCCGAAGGCACACCCCGCCCTCGTCCGGTCAGGAGCCCCGTGTCCCGTCGTATCGCCCTGCCGCCCTGGCTCGCCCACGCCCTGCGCGCCCAGCGCGGGCCTGTGTCCTGGAGCGCGGTGACGAGAGGGGCACTGGCCGCCGGCCCCCTGCTGCTCGCCGCAGTCCTGCTGCACCGCACCTCCCTCGGCGTCGTCGCCGCGATCGCCGCCATGCTCGCCGGGATCAACGACCGGCCGGGAAGCCGCCGGTCCGCCGTACGCCGGCTCGGGTTGCCGGCCGCGGCCGGGGCGCTGGGGCTGCTCGTCGGCACGTACGGCGGGGAGCACCTGACCGCCGTCCCGCTGACCCTGCTGCTCACCGCGCTCGGGCTGGCCGCCGGCGGCATGAGCGCCGTCGGCCCCGTCGCCTCCGGGGCCGGGACCCAGCTGCTGGTCGCCGCCGCCATCGGCGCCGGGATGCCGGTCGCCGAGGCGGGCTGGCAGCGGGCCCTCGCCTTTCTCGCGGGCGCCGGGTGGCTGGTCGTGCTCCGTCTCGCGCTGCCCACCCCCGGCGCGATCGCCGGTGACTTCCGCTTCGACGGGGAGCGGGACGCCGTCGCCGCCGTGTACGACGCCGTCGCCGACCTGCTCGGCGCGGTGGGCGGCGAGACCGCGGGCCGACACCGTGCCGCCCTCACCGCCGCCCTCGACCACGCCCAGGACGCGCTCACCGGTCCCCGGCTGCGGCGGTACGCCAGTTCCGCCGCCGAACGCCGGCTGCACGCCCAGTACGCCGCGGCCCTGCCCCTCGCCGAGGCGGCCACCGCCCTCGCCTGGGCCGGGGAGCCGGTGTCCGCGCGGGCGGCCGAGGGGCCCCGTCGGCTCGCCGCGGCCGTCCGGGAGAACGGCGGTACCGGACCGCTGCCCGCGCCCTCGCGGTCCGCGCCCGCGCTGCGCGCCCTCGACGACGCCCTGCTGCGCGCCGCGGAGGCCTTCGACCGGACCGGGAGCGGCGAGCAGCGGCCACCGGCCCGGCGCCGGCCCGCCCTCGACCTCGTGCGGGCCGCGCTCGGCAGCGGCGGACGGGAGTACGGGCTGCGTGTCGCCCTCTGCTTCGGGGCCAGCGCCGCCATCGCGCAGGCCCTGCACCACGCCCGCTGGTACGGCGAGCACCAGCACTGGTACTGGCTGCCCGCCACCGCCGTCTTCCTCGTCAAACCCGACCTCGGGCCGCTCGCCTCCCGGGTGCTGTGCCGGGCCGCCGGAACCGTGCTCGGCGCCCTCGTCTTCGCGGTCTTCGCGGCCGTACTGCCCCAGCCCGAGGGGCTCATCGCGCTGGTCGCCGTCTGCGGGGCGCTCATCCCGGTCGCCACTCGGCACTTCGGCGCCCAGACCGCCGTCGTCACCGTCCTCGTGCTCGCCCTCGTCATGGTCGGCGGCGAACCCCAGGCCTCCGTCAGCCGGATCGGCGAGACGCTGCTGGCCTGCGCGCTCGTGCTGGTCGTCGGCCACCTGCCGTTGGCGGGGCGGCGGGGCGGCGGCGTACGGGCCCGCCTCGCCTCGGCCGGACGGGCCGCGCATGCCTACCTCGACCACGTCCTGAGCGGGTCCGGCGACCGCGGCGAACGCTGGGCCCTGCGCCGCGAGGCCTACCGCACCCTCGCCGAGGCCCGCGCCGCCATCACGCTCGCCGCCGCCGAACTCCCCGCCCTCGCTCGGCACACCGAGGGCACGGACGCGGTGGCAGCCGTACTCGAACGGCTCGTGGACACGACCACCGCATGCGCCGTGCACCTCGACGAGACGGGACGGCTGACCGCCCGGCACACCCGGCAACTCGAAGATCTGGCCGCGGAGCTGGAGCGCGGTGGGCGGCGGCTCGGGGTCGCGGTGCCGCGGATGCCGGTCGCGGCGTAGGCGACCGCGGACACGGACGGCGCATCCCGGAGTACGACACCTGACGGGCACGCGGCTGCGTCGGCAGGGGGAGCGAGGAAGGTACGGAGAAAACCGCGGCCGCACCGATGAGTTCTCTCCCCTCCCGCGGTCACCACCCGGAACCGACCGTCGTACAGGAGGGCCCATGTCGCTTCCGGAGATCGTCTCGCGTGAGCGGTGGCGTGCCGCGCGTGCGGAGTTACTGCGCAAGGAGGAGGCGGTCACGCGGGCGCGGGCCGCGCTGAGCGCCGAGCGGCGCCGGCTGCCCATGGTCGAGGTGGACCCCGAGTACGTCTTCGAGGGCGGCGACGGCAAGGCGACCCTGCTGGACCTCTTCGACGGGCGGGCCCAACTCGTCGTCCACCACTTCATGTTCGCCCCCGAGTGGGAGACCGGCTGCCCCTGCTGCGCGGCCTTCCTCGACCAGGTCGGCCACCTCGCCCATCTGCGGGCGCGCGACACCTCGTTCGCGGCGGTCTCCCGGGCGCCGTTCACCAGGATCCTGCCGTTCAAGGCGCGGATGGGCTGGACGCTGCCCTGGTACTCGTCCGGCCACACCGACTTCGACCGCGACTTCAACCGGGACTTCGAGGCAACGATCGTCGTGGACGACGAGCCCGTCGAACGGCCCGGCATCAGCTGCTTCCTGCGGGAGCACGACCGGGTCTTCCACACCTACTCGGTGTACGACCGCGGGCTCGACGGACTCGGCCCGACCACCTCCCTGCTCGACCTTACGGCCCTCGGCAGGCCGCCGGAGGGCGGCGACCGCCTCCGTTATCACGACGAGTACGAAGACTGACACAGCCGGTCACGGAAGTGACCGAAACCAAACCGAAAGTCAACGGACCCTCACCGTCCGCGCCGACCGTGTGTCGGGTACGTCTCAGTAGCGTCACCGGGCGAGCCGTTCGCGTTCTCCAGAGCGTTAACTCCTACAGGTACGACGCATTTCTGGAGGTGCAGGATGGTGAACGGGCGAACCGTGCTCGAACGCTTTCCCGCAGGCGGACCGCGAGGATCATGGCCTGCGGAGGAGTTCGCGCAGGCCCGGCGGCTCGAAGGGCTGCCCGCCGAGGTCGTGATGGATCTGGCCACGGACACGTTCCTGGTCATCGTGCGCGGCACCGGCGGTGTCGAGAGCTGACCGCCCGTCGACGGCTGGCGGCTGACCGCCCGTGGACCGCTAACCCGCTTTACGGGCCGGTAGTTTCGCCGTGAACTGATCCGCCTGGAGCGCGTACAGCTCCGCGTAGACCCCGCCGCTCGCCAGGAGTTCGTCGGGGGTACCCGACTCCACCAGCCGGCCCTGGTCGAGGACGTGCACCAGATCCGCGTGGCGGACCGACGCCAGCCGGTGGGTGATCAGCACGACGGTCTGCCCGTTGCCCGCCAGTGCGCGGATCTTCTCGAAGACCTCCAGCTCGGCCCGCGCGTCCAGGGCGGCCGTCGGCTCGTCCACGATCAGGATGTGACCGCGCCGGTAGGCGGCCCGCGCGATCCCCAGCCGCTGCCACTGGCCGCCGGACAGTTCGTGCCCGCCGCTGAAGTGGCGGGCCAGCAGGGTGTCCAGACCGCGCGGCAGGTCCTCGACCACCTCCTGTGCGCCCGCCTCCGCGACCGACGCGGCCAGCCGCTCGTCGGTGAGCGGCGCCGACGAGCGGCCGACGGCCACGTTGACCTTGGCGGTGAACGGCCAGCGCTTGAAGTTCTGGGCGACCATGGCGATCCGTTCGGCGAGCCGCTGCCGGTCGGCCCGGGCCGCGTCGACGCCGTCCCACAGGATGCGGCCGCGGTCCGGCTGGTACAGCCCGGCCAGCAGCTTGACCAGGGTGGTCTTGCCGGAACCGTTCTCACCGACCAGGGCGATGATCCGGCCGAGGGGGATGCTGAGCGTGACGTCGTCCAGGGCGGGGCGGACGGTCTCGTCCGGATGATCACTCGGATAGGTGAAGGTGACGTTCTCGAAGCGGATCTCCTGGGGATCCTCGGGCAGCGGGTCACCGCCGAGCGGGATCGCCCGCTGTGCCGCCTCGACGTACAGCCGCTCCAGGTCGCCCACGAACAGGGCCTCCTCGTGCAGCGTGTTGATCTCCAGCACGAGGGTGTTGAGGCTCGCCGAGCCGCTGCGGATCGCGATCACCGCCGTACCGGCCACCGACAGGGCCATCGCCCCGCTCAGCAGCAGCCCGCCGAGCGTCGCGTACGTCGCGACGGTCGCGAGGCCGGTCCAGGCCGCCGCGATCAGGCCGGTACGGGCCGCGAGCCGGGCCAGCCGGGCCTGTTCCGCCTCCGCCGTCTCCGACATCGCCCGGTAGTGCCGCAGCAGGAACGGGCCGACCCCGTGCACCCGGATCTCCGGCGCCGCCTCGGGCTCGGTGAGCAGGGCGCTGATCAGGTGGCCGGCGCGGGCGTGCTGCACCCAGGTGTGGAACGACTCGTAGCGGCGCCTGGCGTTGGTCAGGGCGCCCCAGGCGCTCGGGATCGTCATCGTGATCAGCAGCGGGAGCAGGGCCGGGTGCAGCACCGTCAGCACCCCGGCCGCGGTGATCAGCGAGATCATCGCGTTCACCACGCGCGTGCCGTACATGATCATGCGGCGCGCCGAGGAGGCGCCGTACTGCGCGGTGTCCAGCAGTTTGTGGAAGGCGTGGTCCTCGATCGCGGCGAGTTCGACGGCCGCGGCCCGTTCCAGGTAGGTCTCGGTCGCCACCCGCTCGACCTTGGGCTCCAGGCGGCCGGTGGCGTACGTGGACGCGGCGCGCAGCAGGGCGGCCACGAACATGACGGCGGCCATGGCCACCAGGGCGGGGGCGGCGCCGCGCAGCCGTTCCCCGATGGTGCCGGTGCCGATCAGCCGGCCGAGCACGCTGTTGACGGCGAGCAGGCTCACGGCCTGGGCCACCCCGACGCCCACCTGCGCGGCCAGCACGATCCGCGTGGCCCCGGCGTCCGCCTGCCGGGCCAGCCGCAGACTGGACGCGAGCATGCCGGGCAGCCGGGTCATCATGGCGCGGAAGTCCAGCTCCAGGAAGGCGTTGCCGTGCTGGCTCCACCCCATGTCGTAGCGGAGCGGCCCGCCGAACAGCAGTTGCTCGGACTCCGACGTCTCGGGCGCCGCCGTGTCCCGCCTCTTCCTCACCGCGATCCTCCCCCGGAGCCGAGACCGTGGCCATGGCCATGCCCGCACCCGTCCGTGTCCGTCGGTGGCAGTGGCCGTGTCCGTGGACGAACGGCCACTATCGCGGGCGCGGCCGCCACCGGGCAGGGCGCGCGACGAGGCTCGCGGGGCGCGGGGGAGTGCGCGAGGGGTACGGACCGAGTCAGGTCCGAGCCGCGGGGGAGCGCGGGAGGGTAGGGCCCGAGGCAGGCGCGAGCCGCGGGGAGTGCACGCGGGTGTGCGGACCGGGACGTCCGCCCTGTGGGCCGAGGCAGCGCAGCGTCACGCGCTCAGGGGGCGGGACCACTCCGGTGTCGTGCCGGTCACCCGGCACAGCGCGAGGTACAGCGGGATCGGCGGGGTGTACGGCACCGTGCCCTCGGGGCGGTGGATCAGGCGGGCGGTGCCGGGAAGCGGGGCGCCCCGGCCGTAGTGGGCCGGGGCGGGCCAGGTGAGGGCGTCGTCGGAGTCCGTCGGGACGATCCACCACCAGCGCGTGCCATCGGCGTACACGCATCCCACCCGCGGCAGCCGCGGTACCACCAGTGGCCCGAGCCGTGCCGGTACCGCCACCGCGTCGCAGCCCAGTGGCGCCGTCATGCCCTCGGGCACCGGGAACGACCCACCGGCACCACCCGCGGACGACGGCCGCCGGTCCCGCCTCAGGCGGATCAGCGTGTCGAGACCCAGCGCGTGGCCGGAGCCGGACGCGCCGTTCACGGCTGCCTCCGCCGGGGCGCCGGCAGCGCCTCGGCCCGCCCCGCCGCGCCGGAGTCCGGCGACGGCCTGGGCGCCGGCGTGTGCGCCGGTTCGTGGGACGAGCCGCGCGACGGACCGGGCTCGGGGCGCGCGCCCCAGCCCAGGTCGTTGCACGGCTCGGCGGCGTCCCGGGCGTCACCGGTCCAGGCGTCACCGGTCCAGGCGGCGCCGGTCCGGGCCACCTCGGTCCGGGCCACGTCGGTCCGCCGCGGCAGCTCCGCCCAGACCAGCAGCCCGGACGCGTGCTCCTGAGCCCCCCAGGCCTGGCACAGCGCCTCGACGAGGAGCAACCCCCTCCCGTGCTCCTCCTCCGGGCGCTGCGGGGACGGGTGGGGCTCGTCGGGCGCACAGCCCTCGTCCTGCACGGCGATGCGCACCGTGTCGTCGTGGTCGTGCAACTCGCACACGACGCGACTGCTCGCGGTGTGCACGATCGCGTTGGTGACCAGCTCGGATATGACGAGAACGGCGGTGTCACAGGTGTCCGCGCAGACCGACCAGCCGGTCAGCCGGGCACGCACCAGGCGTCTCGCCTGGGCGGGGGAACCCGGATGAGCGGCCAGTTCGAACCGGAACCGGCGCCTGGCAGTGCCCTCACCGGAGCCGGCTGCCTCCTCCGCGCTCGAACGAGTTCGCACGGGAGGACCCCCATCAGCGCCGAGACCGAACCGGTCTGCGGCGGCGTCTGTTCCTAAGGGCGCGGACGGAATCACGCTTGCCACTATCTCCCCGCCGTGAACACTTGGCAAGTGTCACTCTGGAAAATGCAGAGTGCTGTGTGACGCGGTGAAGGGCCGTGGCACACTGCTCGCAACAGCATGTCGAGCGGCGCCAGTTGGGATCAGCGAGGATCCGACGGACCGATCCGGCCAATGCGACCGATACGACCGATGCGACCGAGCAGGATGTTCCGGCTGTTCCGGCCCATTCGGTCCTCTTGGTTGCTTCCGGTCATCCTGTCGGATCCTCGAATGAGTCTTCGAATGGCGCCGCTGGGCTGTCAGCATGCGGGGTGACACCTGTAGGTGCGTGACCGCGTGTGTGCGTGACCGTGTATGTGTGTGACGGCCGGGGCGCCGGCGAACCCGGCCCGGGAACAGGGAACTTCGTGGAGGTGGAGCGTGAGCGAGCCGCGGTCCGCGCCGACGGTGGGCCAGGTGGTCCTCGGCCGGCGCCTCCTCGACCTGCGGGAACGCGCGGGGCTCAAGCGTGAGGAGGCCGCCCGCGTGCTGCGCGTGGCGCCCGCCACGGTCCGCCGGATGGAGATGGCCGAGGTCGCCCTCAAGATCCCGTACCTCCAACTGCTCCTGAAGGCCTACGGGGTGAGCGACGACGAGGCCGACCTCTTCGTCCGCCTCGCCGAGGATGCCAACAGGCCCGGCTGGTGGCAGCGGTTCCACGACATCCTGCCGAGCTGGTTCTCGATGTACGTGAGCCTGGAGGGCGCGGCCGCCCTGATCCGCTCCTACGAGCCGCACTTCGTGCCCGGACTTCTGCAGACCGAGGACTACGCGCGCGGGGTGCTGAAGTCCGGCGCCGTCGGCCAGACCGAGCCGGAGGAGATCGAACGCCACGTCGCCCTGCGCATGCAACGCCAGCAACTGCTCACCCGTACCGACGCCCCCCGCTTCTGGGCGGTGATGGACGAGACCGCCCTGCGCCGCCCGGTCGGCGGTCCGGAGGTGATGCGCGCGCAGATCGACCGACTGCTCGACGTCACGAAGCTGCCCAATGTGACGCTCCAGGTCGCCCCGTTCTCCAACGGGCCGCACCCGGGGACGTACGGGCCCTTCGTGCTGTTCCGATTCGCCATGCCCGAACTGCCGGACATGGTCTACAGCGAGTACCTGACCGGCGCCGTCTACCTGGACGCGCGCACCGAGGTGGCGACCCACCTCGAAGTCATGGACCGCATGGCGGCGCAGGCCGCTACGGCACAACGCACGAAGGAGATCCTGCGGGATCTCCGCAAGGAGCTGTGAATGGATCGCATAAAGCCCCAGTCCGGGCCGCGGAACCGCACCGAGCGGATCTACAACGGCATGCCTGCCCGGGAACTGGGCAGCGAGGGCTGGCACAAGCCGTGGAGCGGCGGCAACGGGGGCAACTGCCTGGAGGCGATGAAGCTGGCCGACGGCCGGATCGCCGTCCGCCAGTCGACCGACCCGGACGGCCCGGCGCTGATCTACACCACGGACGAGATGACGGCCTTCATCGAGGGCGCCAAGGCGGGGGAGGCCGACTTCCTGCTCTCCTGACTTCCCTGTCTCCTTCTGCCTGCTTTCCCGCCTTTCGTGTCTTCTCTTTGTTCTTGTTCACGTTCTTTGTAATGGTGCTGAATTGATCATCGTCCGTGTCAGACGTCTACGGAGTGCCTCGTGATCTGGCACCCGGAGCTGGGGGGCACGAGCGTCACCGTGCCTCCCTGTGCCGGTGCCTCCCTCGGCGGCTACACGGTCATCGGCCGGTCGTGCGGCGATATGGGCCAGGGCAGTTGCGAACTCCCCGTCAGGTAGTGGTCGACGGCCGCCGCCACCGCCCGCCCCTCGGCGATCGCCCACACGATCAGCGACTGCCCGCGAGCCGCGTCCCCGGCGGCGAACACGCCCGGTACGTTCGTGGCGAACCCCGCGTCCCGGGAGATGGTGCCGCGCGGCTCCGTCGCCACCCCCAGCTGGTCGATGAGCCCGTCCTCCCGGTCGGGCCCGGAGAAACCGAGCGCCAGCAGCACCAGGTCGGCCGGGAGCGTCCGTCCGGTCCCCGGCACCGGCAGCCGCGCCTGGTCCACCTCCACCAGGTGCAGCGACCGCACGTGCCCGCTGCCGTCACCCGTGAAACGGAGCGTCGAGGCCGCGAACAACCGGGCGTCCGCGTCCGCCGAGGGCGCCGTCTCCAGGTCCCGCGCCTCCTCGTGCGCCGCCGACAGCCGGTAGATCTTCGGATACGTCGGCCACGGCTCGATGTCCTCGTCCCGCTCCACGCCCGGCTGCGCGTAGATGTCCAGCTGGGTCACCGACGCGGCCCGCTCCCGCAACGCCGTCCCCAGACAGTCCGCCCCCGTGTCACCCCCGCCCACGATCACCACATGTTTCCCGGCCGCCGACATCGGCGACTCGGCCAGATCGCCCTCGCACACCCGGTTGGACAGCGGCAGATACTCCATCGCCTGGTGTACTCCGTCCAACTCACGGCCCGGCACCGAAAGTTCCCGCCACGCCGTCGCCCCGGTCGCTATCACGACCGCGTCGTACCGGGCCCGCAGTTCCGCCGCCCGCAGGTCCCGCCCGACCGCCACCGACGTACGGAACTTCGTCCCCTCGGCCCGCATCTGGCCCAGCCGCCGCTCCAGATGGCGCTTCTCCATCTTGAACTCCGGGATGCCGTACCGCATCAGCCCGCCGAGCCGGTCGTCCTTCTCGTACACGGCCACCGTGTGCCCGGCCCGGGTCAGCTGCTGTGCCGCCGCGAGCCCCGTCGGCCCGGACCCGATCACCGCCACGGTCCGCCCGGACAGCCGGTCCGGCGGCCGCGGCGAGGCGAACCCCTCCGCCCAGGCGCGGTCCGCGATGGCGCACTCGACGTTCTTGATCGTGACCGCGGGCTGGTTGATCGCGAGCACACACCCCGCCTCGCACGGCGCCGGGCACAACCGTCCGGTGAACTCGGGGAAGTTGTTCGTGGCGTGCAGCCGGTCGCTCGCCGCCCGCCAGTCCTCCCGCGACACCAGGTCGTTCCACTCCGGGATGAGGTTGCCCAGCGGACACGCGTCGTGACAGAACGGCACCCCGCAGTCCATGCAGCGGTCCGCCTGCTTGCTGATGATCGGCAGCAGCGCGCCGGGGACGTACACCTCGTCCCAGTCCCGGACCCGCTCCTCGACGGGCCGCCGCGGCCACTCCTCGCGCGGCGTGGTCATGAACCCCTTGGGATCGGCCATGGTCGTCTTCCTCGCGTGCGGTACCCCAGGCCGTGCGTCATCGGGCGGCACTCTTTCGGCCACGATACGTCCCCTCGGGTACGCCCGCAGAGTGGCCGAGAGCGCTTTCTGGCGGGGGTTTCCTCAGCGGGGAGCCAGCCGGCTGCCAGGCCGGTGCCAGACGGGATCCAGCCCCTGTCCAGCCTGTGTCCGGGCGGGGGCCGACGGGCTCCCACGCCACCCTCAGGCCACCCTCAGGACAGGGCCAGAACATAGACGACCGCCGCCGCGGCCGCCGCGACCGTGCGCACGTGGTTCCAGAACGTCCACTCACGCACGTACACCGGCCAGTAGGAGACGGCCTCCGGGGTGCCCGGCTCCAGCCTGGCCAGCGCCTCGTTCCGCGGCACGTTGGCCACCACGGTCAGCCCGAAGGAACCGAACAGATACAGTCCGCTCCCCAGCAGCAGCGCCACCTTCCCGTCATCCGGCCAGACCACGAACGTGACCACCGCGATCATCGCGCACACCACCGCCGACCCCGCGAACACCAGCATGAACACCGGGGTCAGGGCCGCCCGGTTGATCGCGTTCATCGCGGTGACCCCCTCCGTCGGCGGCAACGAGGTCAGTCCGCGCATCACGAAGGTCGAGAACCCGCAGAACACCCCCGCCATCAGCCCGGCCCCCAGCACCCCCAACAGGACCAGCACGTAATACGGCCCGTCGATCACGACCACCACACCCACTCTCGCCCCGGGAAGCCTCCGCCTCTTTGATCAATGCCCATGGGTCACCCCTCCCCATGACTGTGAGGCCCGTCCACATACACATCCGACCGGATTCACCTCCACCTCCGTCCCTGCTCGTGTCGGCCACCACGGCCCGGTTCCTGCCCGCCACCGCGTCCGGGTCCCCGCCCGCCGTCACCCGGTGAGGCGGATCGTCACCCCGGCCTCCCACTCCCGCAGCACCGCCTCCACCGTCCGCGCGATCCGCCGCCGCGCCTCGTACCGCGGCACCCCGCTCATCAGCAACTGGTCGTACGGCGTGTCCACGTGTCGTACCCCCGCCACCACCGCCGAGACCACCGCTCCCTGCGTCAGCGCCCGCCCGGCCGCGGTCCGCCCGACCCGCCCGCTGCCCCGTACCGACGCGTGGGCCGCGATCGCCCTCGCCCGCTCCACCGGGCAGCCCGGGAACAGACGCAGGATCTCCGCCGCGAACGCCTCCGTGAACCGCACGTCCTCGGCCGCCCGCCGCTTCGCGTCCCGCGCCCGGCGTCGCCGCCGTGCCTCGGCGTCGGCCAGGCACCGCGTCTCGGCCCGGGCCAGCGCGGCCTCCTCGACCAGGACGCCCTGTCGCTCGTACCGGCTCCTGCGACGGTTGAACCGGACCACCACCGCCGACAGCGTGCTCTCCTCCCGCGACCGCCGGGTCAGCGCCGCGTCGCCCCGGGGCAGGAACACCAGATGCCCGAGATCGGCGCACTCGAGGCACCGCGGCACGCCGTCCTCCACCACCAGCAGCGACAACGGCCCCCGCCTGCATGCCGCACACCGTTTGTGCCGCAGCGGCTGAACAACCAGAAGTCCGCCGTGGTGTGGGGGAGTTGCGAGGCGCGTCATATGCGGTACTTTCCCCTCCCCGAGGACTGATCTCACGTCGTTCGCGCCCCTGCCGGGCCGGCGCCGGCAGCCTCCCGCCCGGCTCGCGGTCCGTCCCGCCGACCGTCACCGGTGTCCCGCTCCGCAACCACCCACGGCCTCCCGAACGGCCGACCCGGCATCATGATCCTGTGCGACTCGAAGCGATCACCTGGGACCGGCTCGCCGAGCGTCTCGCCGAGCGGCTGGCCGAACTGAAGCCCGCCGACGGGAGCGCCTGGCCACGCGTCGCCTTCGACGGCGCCCCGGCCGCCCGGCCCGGCGACCTGGCGGAGCGCGTCGGTGAGGCGCTGCGCGTACGGGGCCGGCCGTCGCTCGTCGTGGGCGCCGAGGGTTTCCTGCGCCCCGCCTCGCTGCGCCTGGAGCACGGCAGGCGCGACGCGGAGTCGTACTACGGCGGCTGGTTCGACACCAACGCCCTGTGGCGGGAGGTCTTCGGCCCTCTCGACCCCGGCGGGACCGGCCGCGTGCTGCCCGATCTGTGGGACCCGGCCACCGACCGCGCCACCCGCAGCCCCTATGTCCAACTCCCTCCCGGCGGCCTCCTGCTGCTGCACGGGCCGCTCCTGCTGCGGCACTGGTTCCCGTTCGACCTGACCGTCCACCTCCTCCTCACTCCGGGCGCCCTGCGCCGCCGTACCCCCGAGGCCGATCACTGGACCCTCCCCGCCTTCGAGCGTTACGCGGCCGAGACCGACCCCGCCGGCACGGCCGACGTCCTGGTCCGCGCCGACGACCCGCGGCATCCGGCGTGGAACGGCTGAGCGACCCCGCGGCGGGACCGGACCGGGGCCCCGCTCAGGACGGGTGCGGCCGGGCGGCTCAGAGCCAGCCGTTGCGCCTGAAGCCGCGGTACAGCACCAGGCACGCCACGGATATGACGCCGATGACGAGCGGGTAGCCGAACCGCCAGTGCAGTTCCGGCATGTGATCGAAGTTCATGCCGTACACACCGCACACCATCGTCGGCACGGCGATCACCGCGGCCCAGGCCGTGATCTTCCGCATGTCCTCGTTCTGCGCGACCGTCACCTGCGCCAGATGCGCCTGGAGGATGGAGTTGAGCAACTCGTCGAAAGCCGCGATCTGCTCCTTCGCCCGCATCAGATGGTCGAGCACATCCCTGAAGTAGGCCTGTATCTCCGGGGAGATCACCCGTATCGGCCGGGTGGTCAGCTCCTCCATCGGCCGGCCGAGCGGCACCACCGCCCGCTTCAGCTCCAGGAGCTCCCGCTTCATCTGGTAGATCCGGCCCGGGTCGGTCCGCGCGCCGTTCTCCGCGAAGACGGCCGCCTCGACCTGGTCGATGTCGCCCTGCACCGCGTCCGTGACACTCAGGTAGTCGTCGACCACGTGGTCCGCGATGGCGTGCAGCACCGCCGCAGGCCCCTTGGCGAGCTGGCTCGGCGTGGCCTCCAGCTCCTCGCGCAGCGGCCCCAGCGAGCCGTGCCGGCCGTGCCGCACCGTGATCACGAAGTCCTCGCCGACGAACACCATGATCTCGCCGGTGTCCACCACCTCGCTGGTCGCGGTCAGCTTCTCGTGCTCCACGTAGCAGACCGTCTTGAACACCGCGAACAGCGTCTCGCCGTACCGCTCCACCTTCGGTCGCTGATGGGCCTCGACGGCGTCCTCCACGGCCAGCGGGTGCAGGTCGAACAGCTCGGCGATGCCCGCGAACTCGCTGTCCGTCGGCTCGTGCAGCCCCAGCCAGACGAACCCGTCGCCCCGCTTGCGCACCCGCTCCACCGCGGAGAACAGGTCGCTGCACTCCGGAACCCGCACCCCCTCCTCGTACGTCACGCAGTTGACCACCGAGGAGCCCAGCGGGGACCGTGCGTGATGGTTCAGGTCGACGCGGGGCCGCCGCCGGGCCAGCCGCGCGACCCTGCGCAGGCCGCCGGTCCTGCCCAGTCCCGTGACCTTCCGCAGATTCCCTGCCATCGTCATCCGGATCTCCTTGCATGGATCCACTCGCGCAACGCTTCCCGCCCTGCCCGGCCAGTCTGCCAGCCCGGTGTGAGACGCGGGTAAGCCTGTGGGAACGGCGAGTTCCGGTTGGTTCCCGCCTGTGGACACCCGGACTCCCGGCCCGTGTTCCGGACCGTGTTCCCGAGCCGGAATACCGGCCGCCCGCACTCCCGCCCCGGGTTCCCGAGCCGTGCGCCGGGCAACTGAAATCATCGCGTCATGACACAGGCCGACGGATATCTTCTCGACAACCGCCAGAACGAGGCCGGACAGCGTTTCGACGCCTTCGCGGACCTCTTCGATCCGACCACCTTCCGCCACCTCGACGCGTTCGGCCTCGGACCGGGCTGGCGCTGCTGGGAGGTCGGCGCCGGCGGCACCTCCGTGGTGTCCTGGCTGGCCGGGAAGGTGGGGCCGACGGGACGCGTCGTCGCCACCGACACCGACACCTCGCTGCTCGCCACGGCCGCCCACCCGCCCGTCGAGGTCCGCACCCACGACGTGGGCGCCGAGGAGCCACCGGGGGAAGGCTTCGACCTGGTGCACGCCCGGCTCGTCCTGGTCCATGTGCCGGACCGGGAACGGGCGTTGCGTGCCATGATCAAGGCCCTGCGTCCCGGCGGCCGACTGCTGATCGAGGACGCCGACCCGGCCCTCCAGCCCCTCACCTGCCCCTACGAGTACGGCCCCGAGCAGCAGCTCGCCAACCGCCTGCGCCAGGGCTTCCGCAAGCTCCTCGCCGAACGCGGCGCCGACCTGTCGTACGGCCGCAAACTTCCGCGGCTGCTCCGCGAGGCCGGGCTGCACGACGTGGCGGCCGACGCCTACTTCCCCGTGGCCTCGCCCGCCTGCACCGCCCTGGAGACCGCCACCGTCCAGCAGATCCGGGACCGGCTCGTCGCGGCCGGCCTCGCCACCGACGAGGACATCGACCAGCACCTGGCCAACGTGGCGACGGGCAGCATGGACCTCGCCACCGCCCCGATGATCTCCGCGTGGGGCCGCAAGGCATAGACCCACCGCTCGGGGCGGGAGCGCAGCGCCCGGGTCAGTCGCGGGCGGGCGGTCTCGCACCCACGCGTTCCACCGCCCGTGCGCCCGCCCGGCAGCCCAGCGCCGCCGCCTCCCGGGCGTCCGCGCCGGCGACCAGCGCGGCGAGGAACGCCCCGGTGAAGGCGTCACCGGCGCCCGTGGTGTCCCGGGGCGTCGCCGACGCGGCCGGAACGCGTGCGAGGACGCCGCCCGCCCGCGCCACCAGCGCGCCGTCGGCCCCCGCCTTGGCCACCACCAGCGGCACCTGGCGGCTCAGCTTGGCCGCGGCGTCCGCCGGATCGGGCAGCCCCGTCAGCAGACAGGCCTCGTCCCGGCTCGGCAGCAGGACGTCGACCCCCTCGACGAGCGCCAGAAAGCGGTCCACGCCCAGTGCCACGAGGAACCCGGCCGACGCCGGGTCCAGGCTCACCGGTACGCCACGCGCGCGGGCCGCCGCCAGCGCCGTCGCCACCAGGGCCCGGCTCGGCTCGGAGAACAGCAGATAGCCCGAGAGATGCAGCCGGACCACCCCGTCGAGCAGCGTGTCCGACCAGTCGGCGGGCTCCAGCCGCAGGGACGCCCCGCTGTCCGTGAGGAAGGTCCGCTCGGCCGAGGCACCGTTGTCGACCAGGCAGATCACCGTCCCCGTCGCGGCCTCGGGGTCCACCACGAGCCGGGACCGCACCCCGGCGGCGGCCAGTTCCCGCTCGTGCCACCGCGCCGAGTCCGCACCCACCCGACCCAGCAGCCGTACGTCCGCACAGCCCGTGTGCGCCGCCCAGCAGGCCACATTCGCGCCCGCCCCGCCCGGCAGGGTCCGGATCACGGCGGCCGTGTCGGTGCCGACCGCGAGCGGCCCCCGGTACCGCGCCACCACATCGGTGACGACGTCCCCGACGACCAGCAGTGCCCCTCCCGGCGCCGCCGCCCGTTCGGTCGTCACCCCCTGGCCCACGCCGAGGCGATCCGTGCCGCCAGCCCGACATTGCCGCGCACGGCCGCCAGGTTGGCCTCCAGCGAGGCGCCGTCCGTGTGCCGCACCAGATAGTCGAGCAGGAACGGCGTGACCGCCTGGCCGGTGATCCCTTCCGCCTCGCACGCGTGCAACGCGTCGGCGAGCACGCGCGCGTGCAGCGCGGGGTCGAGCTGCTCCGCCTCCGGGACGGGGTTGGCGACGATCAGCGCCGAGTCCGCCGCGTCCAGCGCGTCCTGTGCCCGCATCACGTCCGCGACCTGCTCCGGGGTCCGAAGCGTCCAGTCGACCGGATGCCCGGAGTCGGACAGGTAGAAGCCGGGGAAGCGGTCCGTGCCGTAGCCCGCGACGGCCACACCCAGGGTCTCCAGACGCTGAAGGGTCGCCGGCACGTCGAGGATCGACTTCACACCCGCGCACACCACCGTGATCCGGGTGCGTGCCAGCAGACCCAGGTCGGCGGACTCGTCCTGGGTCGCCGTCCACTCACGGTGCACTCCGCCGAGGCCGCCCGTCGCGAACACCCGGAGGCCGGCCAGCGCCGCCAGCTGCGCCGTCGCCGACACGGTGGTCGCCCCGCTCGCCCCCGCGGCCACGGCGAGCGGCAGGTCGCGGTGGCCCAGCTTGCGGATCCCGTCCTCGTTGGCGATGCGCTCCAACTGGTCCTTGTCCAGACCGACATGGGGTCGCCCGTCCAGCACCGCGATGGTCGCGGGCACCGCGCCCGCCCGCCGTACCGTCTCCTCCAGCTCCAGTGCCACCTGGAGGTTGCGCGGGCGCGGCAGCCCGTGCGCGATGATCGTGGACTCCAGGGCCACCACCGCGCGGCCCGCGCCGAGCGCTTCCCCGACCTCTTCCGACATCACCAGCACCACGCCTGCCTCCTGTCCGTCGGTCTTCCCTCATCCCTGGCGGGGGCCGTACCCGGATAAACGCTTGCGGCCTGTGGGGGATGCCACCAGCCTGGGCGGCATGACGAATCACCCGGTACGTCTGGACCACGTCGTCCTCTGGGTCGCCGACCCGGCCGCCGCGGCCGGCTTCTACGAGCGGATGCTCGGCCTGGAGCCGCTGCGGGTCGCCGAGTTCACCGCCGGCGAGGTGCCCTTCCCCTCCGTACGTGTCACCGAGGAGACCATCATCGACCTCGCGCCGCGCACCCTCGCCGAGCGCATGCCGGCCCTTCCCGGCGCCGACGGCAGCGCGGGCCACCCCGTCAACCACGTCTGTCTGTCCCTGCCGTCGGACGCCTTCGACGCCCTGCGCGCCCGCCTCGCCGAGCACTCCGTCCCCATGAGCGACATCGGACACGACTCCTTCGGCGCCCGCGGCCCGGCTCCGCGCAACTTCTACTTCAGGGACCCCGACGGCAACGTCGTCGAGGCACGGCACTACGGCTGACCGCATCGGCGGGGGGCCGCACGGCCGGAGTCCGGAGGCCGCGCCTCAGAACAGCGGCTCGGGCAGCACGCCCTCCAGGGCGAGCAGCTTCCGCTTGGTCTCCAGACCGCCCCCGAACCCGCCGATCCCGCCGTCGCTCTCCACCACCCGGTGACAGGGCACGACGACCGGCAGCGGATTGGCGCCCATCGCCGCGCCCACCGCCTGCGCCCCGCCGGGCTGCCCGACGCGACCCGCCAGGTCGCCGTACCCGACCACCGTGCCGTACGGGACACCGGCGGCCAGTTCGCGCAGCACCTGGAGGTTGAAGCCGGAGATCAGCGACCAGTCCAGCGGCAGGTCGAAGTCCTGCCGCCGGCCCGCGAGGTACGCCCGAAGCTGGGATATCGCCTCGGCCAGCACCGGCTCCGTGGGATCCTCGACGGGCTCGGCGCCCAGCCGGGCCGCCAGCCGCTCCACCGTCCGCTCCCGTACCGCCTCGGTGGCGTGGAACACCACGTTGACCAGGCCGCTGCCGGTCGCCGCGAGCAGCAGCGGACCGATGTCGGTGCCCACGACGGCCCACACCACCCGCTGCCCGTACTGCCCTTCGCTGTCCATGGGACCCACCGTACGGCCCGCCACTGACAATGCCCGCCGCCCCGGCCCGGGTCAGCTCGCGCACAGCGCGGCCCGCACCACGTCCGGCTTGTTGGTGATGATGCCGTCCACCCCGTAGCCGACGGCCTTCCAGGTGGTGACCGCGTCGTCCACCGTCCAGGTGAAGACCCGCAGCGGCCGGCCGTGCGGCCCCTTGAGCGCGTGCACGTTCCGTACGTAGCCGGCGGAGACCGAGTTCACCGAGGGGTTGATCAGGTCCACGAAGCCGGCGTACCGCCGCAGGGAGCCCACGGCCGGTGTGCCGAGGTAGCCGGTCGTCACGGCCGGCCGGAGAGCGTGCACGGTGCGCAGGCTGTCCGCGCTGAAACTCTGCACGACGAGCCGGTCCAGATGCCGGCGGTCCAGCCAGCCCTCGCTGCCCAGCAGCTGGAGGACCTGCTGCTCGATGCCGGGATACAGCTCGGGGTTCTTGATCTCCAGGAGCAGCTTCTCGTGGTTGTGCTCGACCCGCCGCATGTACTGCGCCAGCGTCGGAACCCTCGTGCCCCGGTACGACGGGGAGAACCAGCTGCCCGCGTCCAGCCGGGCGACCTCGGCCGCGGTGAAGTCCTTCACCTTCCACGGCGCCCGGCCGGGGAAGACCTTCGCGGCGTCGGTGGTGCGCCGGAGGCTGTCGTCGTGGATGACGACGAGCCGGCCGTCCTTGGTGCGCTGGACGTCGTTCTCGACCCAGGTGAAGCCCAGTGCGGCGGCCTTGTCGATGGCGGCCAGTGTGTTCTCCGGGGCGTAGGCGGAGGCGCCACGGTGCGCGAGCACCGTGGGTTCTGCGGCGTCGCCCGCCCGGGCGGCGGGGACGGGGCTCAGCAGGGCTGCCGTTCCCAGCAGCGCGGTGGCCGTGGCGGCGACTGCGCGCGCGTGCATGCGCACTCCTCACGTGGAACGAATACGGACAGCACAAGAGTGACAGCAGGGAGTCAACAGCTCACGGGTGCGGGATGACCACAGATGGAATGGAGTCGCCCAAGCCCGCTCACCGTTGCCGCACAACTGGGGCAAGGGCGTGTTTCTTTGCCGGAAAATCGTTCGACCATTCCGGTGCGGGTCATACTCTCTGCGTCAACCCTGACCGCTCGGGCGGTCCTGGGACGGGGGCGTATTGCACATATTCCGGGACGCAAAGGGTGAAGGGCAGCCGCGCATGCAGGGCACGGTCGACGGATTCAGCTACGGGGTCGTCACCCCGCTGGTGGCCTATCTGATGGCCTGCCTCGGTGGCGCCCTCGGGCTGCGCTGCACGACCCGTGCGATGCTGGTGGCCCACTCCTGGCGCCCCGCCTGGCTCGCTCTGGGCTCGGCGGCGATCGGCTCCGGCATATGGACCATGCACTTCGTCGCCATGATGGGCTTCAGCGTCAAGGAGACGCCGATCCACTACGACAAACCCCTCACGTACGCGAGCCTCGGCCTCGCCATCGTCATGGTGGGCGTCGGGATCTTCATAGTCGGCTACCGGGGTGCGACCGGAACCGCGCTCTTCACGGGCGGCACCATCACCGGTCTGGGCATCGCCTCGATGCACTACCTGGGCATGGCCGGCCTGCGCCTCAACGGAACCCTGCAGTACGACACCTTCATGGTCGCCGCGTCGGTCGTGATAGGGGTCGTCGCCGCCACCTCTGCCCTGTGGGCGGCCGGGCAGGTCCGCGGCTTCCTGTGGAGCGTCGGCGCGAGCCTCGTCATGGGGCTCGCCGTCAGCGGCATGCACTACACCGGCATGGCCGCCCTCACCGTCCACCTGCACGGCGCCGACGTGACGTCCCCGGGCGACTCTCCCGCCTCCCTGCTCGCCCCCATGCTGATCGGCCCGCTGGCCTTCCTCTGCCTGGCCGCCGTCGTCGTGATCTTCGACCCGCTGATGGTCACGGGCAAGCCCGACCAGCTCCGCGTGGCGCACAAGCCGGGCGTCCCGGCCGACGAGGTCACCCACCACCCGAGCCGCCGCCCGCAGCTCCGCGTCAGCCGCCAGCAGAGCCACCACAGCGCGCACGCACCGCAGAACCGCTGATCAGAGCCGGTTGTCAGTGCGGGGTCGTACGGTGGAACCCATGCGGCCCGTTTCCCACATCGAACGCACGGTGGCGCCCTTCGAGGTCGTCAGCCCGTACCAGCCCAGCGGCGACCAGCCGGCGGCCATCGCCGACCTGGCCAGGCGCATCGAGGCCGGGGAGAAGGACGTCGTCCTCCTCGGCGCGACCGGCACCGGCAAGTCCGCCACCACCGCGTGGATGATCGAGAAGCTCCAGCGCCCCACCCTGGTGATGGCGCCGAACAAGACGCTGGCCGCCCAGCTGGCCAACGAGTTCCGCGAGCTGCTCCCGAACAACGCGGTCGAATACTTCGTCTCGTACTACGACTACTACCAGCCAGAGGCGTACGTCCCGCAGTCGGACACCTACATCGAGAAGGACTCCTCGATCAACGAGGAGGTCGAGCGGCTGCGTCACTCCGCCACCAACTCACTGCTCACGCGCCGCGACGTGATCGTGGTCGCCTCGGTCTCCTGCATCTACGGCCTCGGTACCCCGCAGGAGTACGTCGACCGGATGGTCCCGCTGAGGGTCGGCGACGAGATCGACCGCGACGACCTGCTGCGCCGCTTCGTGGACATCCAGTACACGCGCAACGACCTCGCGTTCACCCGCGGCACCTTCCGCGTCCGCGGCGACACCATCGAGATCTTCCCGGTCTACGAGGAGCTCGCCGTCCGCATCGAGATGTTCGGCGACGAGATCGAGGCGCTGTCCACCCTGCATCCGCTCACCGGCGAGATCATCAGCGACGACCGGCAGCTGTACGTCTTCCCGGCCTCCCACTACATCGCGGGACCCGAGCGCATGGAGCGGGCCGTCAACGACATCGAGAAGGAGCTGGGGGAGCGCCTGGCCGAGCTGGAGAAGCAGGGCAAGCTCCTGGAGGCCCAGCGGCTGCGCATGCGCACCACGTACGACATCGAGATGCTCCGCCAGATCGGCACCTGCTCCGGCGTGGAGAACTACTCGATGCACTTCGACGGCCGACTGCCCGGCTCCCCGCCGAACACCCTGCTCGACTACTTCCCGGACGACTTCCTCCTGGTCATCGACGAGTCGCACGTCACCGTGCCGCAGATCGGCGCCATGTACGAGGGCGACGCCTCCCGCAAGCGCACCCTGGTCGACCACGGCTTCCGGCTGCCCTCGGCCCTGGACAACCGCCCGCTGAAATGGGAGGAGTTCCAGGAGCGGATCGGGCAGGCCGTGTACCTGTCGGCGACCCCCGGCGCGTACGAGCTCTCCCGCGGGGACGGTGTCGTCGAGCAGATCATCCGCCCCACCGGTCTCGTCGACCCCGAGGTCGTCGTCAAGCCGACCGAGGGCCAGATCGACGACCTGGTGCACGAGATCCGCAAGCGCACCGAGAAGGACGAGCGCGTCCTGGTCACCACCCTCACCAAGAAGATGGCCGAGGACCTCACCGACTACTTCCTGGAGCTCGGCATCCAGGTGCGCTACCTGCACAGCGACGTCGACACCCTGCGCCGCGTCGAGCTGCTGCGCGAGCTGCGCTCCGGCGAGTACGACGTCCTGGTCGGCATCAACCTCCTCCGGGAGGGCCTCGACCTGCCCGAGGTGTCCCTGGTGGCGATCCTCGACGCCGACAAGGAGGGCTTCCTGCGCTCGGGCACCTCGCTGATCCAGACCATCGGCCGCGCGGCGCGCAATGTCTCCGGCGAGGTCCACATGTACGCCGACAAGATCACCCCGGCGATGGAGAAGGCCATCGACGAGACCAACCGGCGCCGGGAGAAGCAGGTCGCGTACAACAAGGCCAACGGCATCGACCCGCAGCCGCTCAGGAAGAAGATCAACGACATCGTCGCGCAGATCGCCCGCGAAGAGGTCGACACCGAACAGCTGCTCGGCTCGGGCTACCGCAAGCAGAAGGACGGCAAGGGGGCCAAGGCTCCGGTGCCGTCGCTGGGCGACAAGGCGGCCAAGGGTGCGAAGGCCGGCAAGGCGGCCAAGGGCAAGGCCAGGGAAGCGGTGCCCACGGACCGCCCGGCTGCCGAACTCGCCGAGCAGATCGAGGAGATGACCGAGCGCATGCGTGCCGCCGCCGCCGATCTGCAGTTCGAGATCGCAGCCCGGCTGCGTGACGAGGTCTCCGAGATGAAGAAGGAACTGCGCCAGATGAGGGAGGCGGGCCTGGCCTGACCTCTGATCCCCTGCCGAACCCCGGCAAGTACGCGAAGTGTTGCAAGACCGACACAAAGCACGGGCCGGGGTTCGGCACTGTCAGCGGCGCTGCATAGGGTTTTGGTCAACCGCGGACTCCGCGGCAGCAGGGGACAACCGACGAGGGGAAACAGCCGTGACCGTCAACATGACCAAGGGTCAGGCCATCAGCCTGGAGAAGAAGGACGGCGGCTCCCTGAGCGCGGTCCGCATGGGTCTTGGTTGGAAGGCGGCGCCCCGCCGCGGGCTGTTCGGCTCGCGCACCCGGGAGATCGACCTGGACGCCTCGGCGGTGCTGTTCGCCGACAAGCAGCCCGTTGACGTGGTGTTCTTCCGGCACCTGGTGAGTGACGACGGCTCCGTCCGCCACACGGGCGACAACCTCGTCGGCGGCGCGGGTCAGGGCGGCGACGACGAGGCCATCCTCGTCGACCTCGCGCGCGTGCCGGTCCACGTCGACCAGATCATCTTCACCGTCAACTCCTTCACCGGGCAGACCTTCCAGGAAGTGCAGAACGCCTTCTGCCGGCTCGTCGACGAGACCACCGGCCAGGAACTCGCCCGTTACACGCTCGACGGCGGCGGCGAGTACACCGCCCAGATCATGGCGAAGGTGCACCGGTCGGGATCCGGCTGGACGATGACGGCCCTGGGCGTCCCGGCCAGGGGCCGCACCTTCCAGGACCTGGTACCGGCGATCCTCCCGATCCTCTGAGCGCTTCACCTTAAAAAAGGGGCGCGGGGAACTGCGCGACAGGCCACGACGGCGCCGCGGTCGACCGACGGCATACCGGGGCACTCCCGGCTAAGCGCTCAGTCCCGGCACACGAGGACACGACACACAGGGGGACGTGGGCCATGGCGGCCGAGCTGGTGCGCGGGCAGAACCACCCGCTCTCGCGGAACCGGATCGAGATCCGGATCTCGGCCGACGTACCGGTCGTGGCCGGGGCCACCCTCGCCGACGAGAGCGGCCGGGTACGGGGTACCGACGGGGTGGCCCATCCGGGCGCGCCCACCCTGCCCGGGATCGAGGTCTCCCGGCAGGCGGCAGCCGAACACCGGCTGGCCGTCGACCTCGACGCCATGCCCGTGGCGGTGCACCGGGTCAGCGTCCTGATCGCCCTGCCCGCCACGCCCGGCGCTCCGTCCCGCTTCGGCGCCGTCGCCGCACCGCGTGCCGCGGTCACCGGCCTCGACGGCACCGAGATCGCCGGCTATACCCTCATCGGCCTGGACGCCGAGTCGGCGGTCGTCGCCCTGGAGCTGTACCGACGCCAGGGCGCCTGGAAGATGCGCGCGGTGGGCCAGGGCTATGCGGAGGGCCTGACGGGGCTCTTCGCCGTTCAGCGCCTGCCCGGCGCCGCCGAACTCGCCCGCGGGATCGAGCAGGCGGTGGCGCGCGGCCTGGCCCGCGCGGTCCCGGCCCGCACCGCGGACACCGACCGCTCCCGGTGTAAGGCCGCCTCCGTCACCGGCGCCGACCTGCCGGGCACCGCTTCCGCAGCCGGATCTCCCTACGATGCCCAGCCACCCGACGACACGGCCGGCCGACGTGCGACCTCCGACGGGCCCGCCGAGTCCGAGCCGACGCCAGGCGACGACGGCAGGCTCCCGGGTTCCGGCGGAGCCGGTGCCCCGGCGACCGCCACCTCCGCCGGTGGCCCCACCGGCGGTCCCGTCGACTACACGCATCCGAAGCGCCGCCAGGCGTCCCGGCCCCCGGCCCCCGAGACTCCGGCCCCCGAGACTCCGGCCCCCGAGACTCCGGCCCCCGAGACTCCGGCCCCCGAGACTCCGGCCCCCGAGACTCCGCTCCCGGCAGACGGGCCCGCGCCGCCCGTCGCCGGTGACGCCGCCGGGTGGTCCATGGACGAGCGGCTCTACAACCAGGTCTGGGGCATGTTCGAGGACCTGGCCCGCGCCACCGCCGCCTACCGCAGCGCTGTCGACTTCGCCGAGACGCGCATGGAGAAGGAGCTCGACCAGGTCCTCTCCGACCCGCGCAGCCGCCTGGGCACGGCGGGCGACGCCGCACGCGAGGCGGCCCAGGCCCGGCAGGCCCAGCTGGTCGATCAGGCGCGAGCCGCGTTCGACCGGGACCTCGCCCAGCTCATCGCCGAGTCCGAGGTCGTCGAGCCCGCGCTGCCACCCGCGTACGCGCGCTGGGACAACCCGGTCTGGCACGGACACCGGGTGCCGACGGAGTCGCCGATGGCCGTCCGGCTGGGTGACCTCCACCTTCCGGAGAGCGCCCCGCTGCGCATCCCGATGCTGGTCCGGCTGCCCCTGGAGCGGGGCCTGTGGATCGACAGCGGTGTGCCCGACGCCTCCCTGTCCGAGGAGGCGGGCGAGTCGCGGCACCTCGCCCTGCAGACGGCGGTGGCGCTCGCGGCCCGGCTGCTCGCCGTCCACCCGGCGGGGGAGTTCGGCGTGCAGGTCGTCGATCCGGCGGGGGCCGGTGCGTCCGCGTTCGCACCACTGACGGGAGCCGGTGTGCTGGACGCGCCGCCCGCGGCGGGCGCCGCCGGTGTGGCGGGAGTGCTGGGGCGGCTCACCGAGCGCGTCGACCTGGTGCAGATGGCGGTGCGCGGTGGTTCGTCCGACGCGCTTCCGCCCGGTCTGGACACCTCTCGGCAGCTCCTGATCGTGCACGACTTTCCGCACGGCTTCGACGACCGGGCCGTCAACCAGCTTCGCTATCTCGCGGACGAGGGCCCCGAAGTCGGCGTCCATCTCCTGCTGGTCGCCGATCGCGAGGACGCCGCCGTCCACGGCCCGTTGCTCGATCCTCTGTGGCGTTCACTGATGCGACTCACCCCGGTACCGGACGACCACCTGGCCGACCCGTGGGTGGGGCATGCCTGGACGTACGAGCCCGGCCTCGTGCCGCCCGGCAGTCAGGTGCTCCAGCAGGTGCTCGCCAGGGTCGCGACAGCCCGCACCAAGCATAGGTAAAAGCCGCTGAACAGCAGACTTGGCCTTTCTTTTGCCAGTTGCTTTACCTTTCCTTGGTAATTGGGGTACTGTTTTCCGTACGGAGGGGAGTACTCCCTGTCTGCTGCGGCGTACCCGTCAATACGGATCCGGTCGGATCCCGGGGCGTCGGCCCGTCCCGGGTGGAAGAGACCTCCGGTAGCGCAACGCCGAATCTTTGCCGTTCACTAACCGGAGGCAACCAGTGGATGTATCCGTGACCCTGTGGGTCCTCACCATCCTGGGGCTCGCCGCCCTGATCGCGGTGGACTTCTTCATCGGCCGCAAGCCGCATGACGTGTCCGTCAAGGAAGCCGGAATCTGGACCGTCGTCTGGATCGCCCTGGCCGGACTCTTCGGCCTCGGCCTGCTCGTCTTCGGCGGCGGCCAGCCCGCCGGCGAGTTCTTCGCGGGCTTCATCACCGAGAAGTCGCTGAGCGTCGACAACCTCTTCGTCTTCGTCCTGATCATGGCGAAGTTCGCCGTGCCCTCGCAGTACCAACAGCGGGTGCTGCTCGTCGGTGTCCTCATAGCCCTGGTGCTGCGGGCCGTCTTCATCGCCGCGGGCGCCGCGATCCTCGCCAGCTTCTCGTGGGTCTTCTACCTCTTCGGCGCCTTCCTGATCTGGACCGCCTGGAAGCTGATCCAGGAGGCCCGGGCCGACCAGGAGGAAGAGGAGTTCGAGGAGAACAAACTGCTCAAGGCCGCCGAGCGCAGGTTCGGCGTGGCCGACCGCTACCACGGCACCACGCTGTGGATCCAGCAGAACGGCAAGCGGGTCATGACCCCGATGCTGGTCGTGATGCTTGCGATCGGTACGACCGACGTCCTGTTCGCGCTGGACTCCATCCCCGCGATCTTCGGCCTGACGCAGGACCCGTACATCGTCTTCACGGCCAACGCCTTCGCGCTGATGGGTCTGCGGCAGCTGTACTTCCTCATCGGCGGACTGCTGAAGAAGCTGGTCCACCTCTCCTACGGCCTGTCCATCATCCTCGGCTTCATCGGCGTCAAGCTGGTGCTGCACGCGCTGCACGAGTCCGGCGTCCACGTGCCAGAGATCGGCATCCCGGTCTCGCTCGGCGTGATCTGCGCGGTCCTGATCGTCACCACGATCACCAGTCTCAGGGCGTCCAGGAAGCAGGCGGCGGCCGAGGCGGCGCGGGCCCGGAGCGAAGGCGCTCCGAAGGACAGCATCGACGTCTGACCACGTCGGACGTAGGAACAACCACCCCGCGCAGCGGTGCGAAGCGCATTGCCGACCCACCGCCCCGGATGCTTCGTTGGGTGGCGGACGTCCCCGATCGGGGGCGCCGCCGCCCGGTGGAGGCAACCGTGACATTCGTCCAGATCATCGACTTCGAGACCGACCGTATCGACGAGCTGAAGGCCCTCGCCGACGAGATGGGCAGCCGGCTCGACGGCCGGGAGAACAGCCCCACCCGCCGCCTGATCCTCCGGGACCGGAACCGGCCGGGACGCTACCTCGGCGTGATCGAGTTCAACTCCTACGAGGAGGCCGTGCAGAACAGCGACGACCCCGAGACGAGCAAGTTCGCCGAGCAGATGGCCGCCCTGTGCACCCGGCCGCCGTCCTTCACCGACTGTGACGTCGTGGACCTGACCGACTTCACGTAATCGACCGACCGACCGCACCCGCACGCCCCGGGGGCCGCGCCGCGCCGGCGGCAGGCCCCCGGGAGGCCGAAAGGACCGGAATGCGAAGCCCGTACGCCTCTGCCACCATCGCTGCATGATCACTCGGCTCAGGTCGCTCACCGCCCAGTGGACGCTCCTCGTGCCGGTGCTCGCGGTCGTCCTGCTCCTGTTCACCTGGGGCCGCAACCTGCCCGGCGCGGTCGTCGCGCTGGTCACCGTGGTCCTCGCCGGATCGGTCCTCGCCGCGGTCCATCACGCCGAGGTCGTGGCCCACCGGGTCGGCGAACCCTTCGGCTCCCTGGTCCTCGCCATCGCCGTCACGATCATCGAGGTCGCCCTGATCGTCACCCTCATGGCCGACGGCGGTGCCAAGAGCGCCACCCTGGCCCGGGACACCGTCTTCGCCGCCGTGATGATCACCTGCAACGGCATCGTCGGCCTCTGCCTCCTCGTCGCCTCACTCCGCCACGGCACCGCGGTCTTCAACCCCGAGGGCACCGGCGCCGCCCTGGCGACCGTGGCCACCCTGGCCACGCTCAGCCTGGTGCTGCCGACCTTCACCACCAGCAAGCCGGGCCCGGAGTTCTCAGGGGTGCAACTGACGTTCGCGGCGCTGTCGTCGCTGATCCTGTACGGACTGTTCGTCGCCACCCAGACCGTGCGCCACCGCGACTACTTCCTGCCGATCACCCGGCAGGGCGTCCCGATCACCGCCGACGACCACGCCGCGGCCCCGTCCGCGCGGGCCGCCTGGACCAGCCTCGGCCTGCTCGGCCTCGCCCTCGTCGGGGTCGTCGGACTGGCCAAGGGCGTGTCACCGACGATCGAGTCCGGCGTGGCGGCGGCCGGCCTGCACCAGGCCGTGGTGGGCGTGGTCATCGCGCTGCTGGTCCTGCTCCCCGAGACGATCGCCGCCCTGCGCTCGGCGCGCCGTGACCGGGTGCAGACCAGTCTCAACCTGGCGCTCGGTTCGGCCATGGCCAGCATCGGCCTGACCATCCCCGCCGTGGCCCTGGCCTCCGTCTGGCTCTCCGGCCCGCTGGTCCTCGGTCTGGGCGCCACCCACATGCTGCTGCTCGCGCTGACCGTGGTGGTCAGCTCCCTGACGGTGGTGCCGGGCCGGGCCACACCGCTGCAGGGCGGCGTCCACCTGGTGCTGTTCGCCGCCTATCTGGAGCTGGCGGTCAACCCGTAGCCGGTCGGGCGGTCCTCACCCGGGTCGGGCGGTCCTCACCCGGCGACCGGCTCGACCTCCGCCACCGGCACCTGCACCGGACGGGTCTCGGGCAGCAGCGCGAAGCAGCCCAGGCTCAGCAGTGCGATCGCCGTCAGGTACGCCCCCACGGCCCACGGCACCCGCCCGCTGTGCTCCGCCAGCGCCGTCGCGACGATCGGCGTCAGCGCGCCGCCGAGGACCCCGCCGAGGTTGTAGCCGACGGCGGCACCGGTGCAGCGCACCCGGGGCTCGTACAGCTCCGGCAGATAGGCGGCGACCACCGCGAACATCGTGATGAAGGCGACCAGAGCGCCGGTGAACCCGATGAACATCAGCAGCGGCTGCCCGGTCGCGAGCAGCGCGACCATCGGGAACATCCACAGCGCCGAGGCCGTGCACCCCACCAGGCACAGCGCCCGGCGCCCGTAGCGGTCGCCCAGCAGGGCCATCACCGGCGTGAGCGCCCCCTTCACGACGACGGCGGCCATGACACACGTCAGCATGACGGTACGGCTCACCCCGAGCCGTTCCGTCCCGTACGCCAGCGACCAGGTCGTCACCGCGTAGAACGCCGCGTACCCGACCGCGAGCGCCCCCGCTGTCAGCAGCACCAAGCGCCAGTGGTGCCGTACGACCTCGGCGAACGGCATGCGCGCGGGCTCCTCGATCTCCAGGAACTGCGGACTTTCGGGGAGCGACGAACGCAGCCACAGGCCGCTCAGGGCCAGCACCCCGGCCGCCCAGAAAGGCACCCGCCAACCCCACTGGGCGAACTGGGTGTCCGTCAGGGACGCCGACAGGACCAGCATCACGCCGTTGGCGAGAAGGAAGCCGAAGGCCGGGCCGATCTGCGGAAAGCTCGACCACAGGGCGCGCCGTCCGGCGGGCGCGTGCTCCGCGGTCAGCAGTACCGCCCCGCCCCACTCCCCGCCGAGCCCCAGCCCCTGCAGAAAGCGCAGCACCAGCAGCAGCACGGGCGCGGCCATGCCGATCCTGTCGTACGCCGGCACGAACCCGACCGAGACCGTCGACGCGCCCGTCAGCAACAGGGACGCGACCAGCACCGGGCGCCGCCCGCGCCGGTCCCCGAGGTGCCCGAACAGCACCGAGCCCAGCGGCCGGGCCACGAACCCCACACCGAACGTTCCGAACGCCGCCAGCGTCCCCGCGAGCGGGGAGAACGTCGGGAAGAACAGCGGCCCCAGGACGAGCGCCGCGGCCGTCCCGTAGACGAAGAAGTCGTAGAACTCGATCGCGGTCCCGGTGAGCGAGGCGGCCGCCAGCCGCAGCATCGAGGGGACCCTTACGGTGCGTGTATCAAGCATGCTCCGTCAACTACCCAGGGTGATCGCGGGTTACGGGGGCGCGTGGTGGTGAGGCGCCCCTCGCAGGAGCCGCCGTGCACCGTGATAGACCGGACCGAGCAGCGGTCCTGCCGGGCCGTTCGTCGTTCCCATGGATGTCCCCATGGATGTCCCCATGGATGTCGCACCGAGTTTGTCCCACGGACCGGAGGAATCGTGCCCCGCACCCTGGCCAACGCCCCGATCATGATCCTCAACGGGCCCAACCTGAACCTGCTCGGCCAGCGCCAGCCCGAGATCTACGGCTCCGACACCCTCGCGGACATCGAGGCCCTGTGTGCCAAGGCGGCGGCCGCGCACGGCGGCACGGTGGACTTCCGGCAGTCCAACCACGAGGGCGAACTGGTCGACTGGATCCACGAGGCACGCCTCAGCCACTGCGGCATCGTCATCAACCCGGGTGCCTACTCGCACACCTCGGTCGCGATCCTGGACGCCCTCAACACCTGTGACGGCCTGCCGGTGCTCGAGGTCCACATCTCCAACATCCACAAGCGCGAGTCGTTCCGGCACCACTCCTACGTCTCCCTGCGCGCCGACGGAGTGATCGCCGGATGCGGCGTGCAGGGCTACGTGTTCGGCGTGGAGCGGGTGGCGGCACTGGTCGGCGCCGCCACCGCGGAGGCATAGCGCCTCAGAGCCGCCCGGCCTCCACGATCCGCCGCAGGAAGCGCCGGGTGCGCTCCTGCTGCGGGTCGCCGAACACCTGCTCGGCGGTGCCGCGTTCGAGTACGACACCGCCATCGAGGAAGCAGACCTGGTCGGCCACGTCCCGCGCGAAGCCCATCTCGTGCGTGGCGAGCACCATGGTCATCCCCTCGCCCTTGAGGTCACGGACCACGGTGAGCACCTCGCCCACCAGCTCCGGGTCGAGGGCGGCGGTGATCTCGTCGAGCAGCAGCAGCCGGGGCCGCACCGCCAGGGCCCGCACGATCGCCACCCGCTGCTGCTGACCGCCGCTCAGCCGGTCGGGATAGGCACCGGCCTTGTCGCCCAGCCCGAGGCGGTCGAGCAGCTCCCCGGCCCGCTCCTCGGCCTCCGCGCGGGAGACGCCGTGCACCCGGCGCGGTGCCAGGGTGATGTTGTCGAGCACGGTCATGTGCGGGAAGAGGTTGTACGCCTGGAAGACCACGCCGATACGGCGGCGCACCGCGTCCTGGTCGGCACGCGGGTCGGTGATCTCCTCGCCGTCCAGCCAGATCGCGCCGTCGTCGATCTCCTCCAGCAGGTTGGCGCAGCGCAGCAACGTCGACTTGCCGGACCCGGAGGCGCCGATCAGCGCCGTCACCGTGTGCGGGGCGACCTCCAGGTCCACGTCCCGCAGCACGACCGAGTCCCCGAACGTCTTACGGACGGACTCCATGCGCAGCACAGGCGCGTCGCTCATATGGATCCTCCCTGGGCCCGCCGCCGGTCCATCCGGGCCGTCACCCAGTCCGTGAAACGGGTCATCGGGATGGTCAGCGCCACGAAGACCAGCCCGGCGACGATGTACGGCGTGTAGTTGAGGCTGCGCTGGGCGATGATGTCGGACGCCCGTACGGCGTCGATGGCGCCGCCGATGGAGACCAGCCCCGTGTCCTTCTGCAGTGACACCAGGT
This sequence comes from Streptomyces sp. NPDC104761, assembly GCF_055583445.1. Classification (NCBI taxonomy): domain Bacteria; kingdom Bacillati; phylum Actinomycetota; class Actinomycetes; order Kitasatosporales; family Streptomycetaceae; genus Streptomyces; species Streptomyces sp. NPDC104761. The sequence goes on from NZ_JBVJNZ010000003.1 coordinate 481,281, forward strand.
CGTTGAGCAGGGGCGGCACCTGACGGCGCACGGCCTGGGGGAGCACCACGTACCGCAGCGCCTGCCGGTTGGTCAGCCCCAGCGAGCGGGCCGCGGCGCGCTGCGAGGGGTGCACGGACTCGATGCCCGCGCGGAACACCTCGGCGACATAGGCGGAGTACGTCAGCGTCAGCGCCGTACCGCCCAGCAGCACGGGGTCGACGGTCACGCCCTGGAGGCGCAGGGCGGGCACCCCGAAGACCACGATCATCAGGTTGATGATCAGCGGCAGACCGCGGAAGAAGTCCGTGTAGGCCGCCGCCAGCGCGCGCAGGGGGAAGAAGACGGGCCCCGGCAGCGTACGGGCGATGGCGATCAGCATGCCCAGGACGAGCACCAGTACACCGCAGATCAGCAGCAGCCGTACGTTCAGCCACAGGCCTTCGAGGACCTTGGGGAACGCCTCGCGCGCGTACTGCCCGTCGAAGAAGGTCTCCTTGGTGCGTTCCCAGCCCGGCGCGCTGACCACGACCAGGTAGAGGACGACGGCCGTGACCAGGGTCGACAGCGCGGCGATCGCCGTCGCGCGACGGGCGCGGGCACGCTGGTAGCGCTCCCGCTCCAGCCGCCGTTCGGAGGGGGTGTAGCCGTCGGCGCCGCCAGGGGCACCGGCGGGCATGTCGCCCTTGTCGTCCGCGCCCTCCTGGCCGGACTCTTCCTTGGTGACCGTCACTTGAGCACCGGAGCGTCGACGGCGTCGGACAGCCACTGCTTCTCCAGCTTCGCCAGGGTGCCGTCCTTGCGCAGGGCGTCCACGGCCGACGTCACGCAGGAGGTGAGGCCGCTGCCCTTGTCGAGTACGAGCCCGAACTGCTCGGGGCTACCGCTCTGGTTCTCGAACTGACCGACGATCTTGGCGTTCGTCACCTGCGCCGCGGTGACGTAGAAGGCGGTCGGCAGGTCGACGACGATCGCGTCCACCTGGCCGTTCCTGAGCGCCGAGATGGCCTGGTCGTTCTTGGAGAACGCGGCTGCCTCCTGCGACGGCTTCACCACGTCGCTGATGTAGTTCAGGCTGGTCGTGCCGACCTGGGCGCCCAGCTTGAGGCTCTTCAGGTCCGCGATGCCGGTCGCCTTCGCGGCCTTGCTGCCCTTGAGCGCGACGACCGCCTGGCGCACGTCGTAGTAGCCGGACGAGAAGTCCACGGCCTTCTTGCGCTCGGCGCTGATGGACACCTGGTTGATGTCGAAGTCGAAGGTCTTCACACCGGGCGCGAACGCCTTGTTGAACGGCACGCTCTGCCAGACGACCGCGCTCTTGTCGTACCCCAGCTGCTTCGCCACGGCATAGGCGACCGCAGACTCGAAGCCCTCGCCGTTGGCCGGCTTGTCGTCCTTGAACCACGGCTCGTAGGCCGGTTCGTCCGTCGCGATGGTCAGTTTGCCGGCGGTCCGGGTGGCCAACTTGCCCTTGGCACAGGTGGTTCCGGCCGACGAGGAGGACCCGCCGGACGCCTTGTCGTCCGGCTGCGGAGCGCAGCCGACGGCGGTGGCGAGCAGGGCTATGGTGGCAGCGGCGGCAGCGCGGCGCAGTGCGCTCGGGGCAGGGTGCATGGCGGGAGAGTGACAGCGAACGCCGCGTTTGTCCACGTCAAACGGGTGTTTGTCCGCATAGTGGGAACGGGTGTTGCGGTCTTGTGAACGCTGCGCGTGGAGGAGCGGACACGCCGGGGCCGCCGGCCGAGGGCGGGGAATGATGACCGGCGGCCCGTACCGCGCAGGAGCCGTCATCCTGTGCGGGGCTGCCACCAGTTGACCGCGCGACGGCGCGCGCGGGGAGCGTGCGCCGGAGGCCGGTGCGTGCGAACTCTTCACACGGGGCGCGCGACGGGCCTGCGCGCCCCGTGCTCACCACCGTCGCGCCCTGGACTCACCACCCTCGCGCCCCGCACTCACCACCCGCGTGCGTGCCACTCCGGCAGGTGCGGGCGTTCGGTGCCCAGCGTGGTGTCGTTGCCGTGGCCCGGGTAGACCCAGGTCTCGTCCGGCAGCTCGCCGAAGATCTTCGTCTCGACGTCGTGGATCAGGCTGGCGAACGCCTTGGGATCCTTGCGCGTGTTGCCGACGCCCCCGGGGAAGAGGCAGTCTCCGGTGAAGACGTGCGGATGGCCGTGCGGGTCGTCGTAGACCAGGGCGATGGAGCCCGGGGTGTGGCCGACCAGGTGGCGGGCGGTCAGTTCGACGCGGCCGACCCGGATCACGTCGCCGTCGCCGACCAGGACGTCGGTGGTGACCGGGATGCCGGGGGCGTCCTCGCGGCCGGCGTACGTCCGGGCGCCGGTCGCGGCGACGACCTCGGCCAGCGCCTGCCAGTGGTCGCCGTGCTGATGCGTGGTGACGACGGACGCGATGCCGTCGTCACCGATCATGCCGAGGAGCGTCTCCGCGTCGTTGGCCGCGTCGATCAGCAGCTGCTCGTCGGTGGCGCGGCAGCGCAGCAGATAGGCGTTGTTGTCCATCGGCCCGACCGCGATCTTGGTGATCATCAGGTCCTTGAGCTCGTGCACGTCCGCCGGTCCGCCGACCGTCACCTCTCCGCTGTACGTCATGGCGATCAGCCTATAGCGGGGAGCGCGTGCCGATGTGCCGCGCGCCGCACGCGCGCTACAGCGGCGGAAGCGCGGGCAGGACGCCGCCCTTCACGGCCAGGGCCGAGCCGTCGCGGCGGCCGGCAAGCCAGCCCAGCAGGTCGGCGGCGGAACCCTCGACGGCGACCGGATCTCCCGGCGTGCCCCCGCCCGTCGTCCAGGTCCGGCCGCCGTCACTGCGCAGAGTGGTCGACGGGACTTCCCGGTGCCCGTCGAAGCGGTCCACAAGGAAGTCGATCTCCCGCTCGGTGAACTCCGCCGGGAGGTCCTCCAGCTCGTACCCGATCCCGAGATCGACATGGTGCAGCTCGACCTCGGCCCAGCGCCGGAACGGCACCCGGGAAGCGCTGTCGGTGACCCCGTTGCGCAGCTCCACCGTGCGTGTCCAGTCCGCGGGCTCGGCCGCCCGGGCCCGGAATCCGGCATGGCTCGCGCGCAGGTCGTCGATCTGGACGTCGAGCGGGCGCGGCGCGTCACGCTCGATGTCGGCGTCGCGGGCCTCGGCGGAGACGTACATGGGACGTCCGGCCAGGACGTTGCCGAGCGCGTCCGCATTGCGGGCGAGGTGGGCCAGGACATGGCCGACCGTCCAGCCGGGCAGCCGTGACGGTCGCGCGCCGGCCGCGTTGTCCAGTGCGGCGACTGCGGTGAGGAGCCGTTCGGTCGCTTCGTGTACAGACGCCAGGTCATGAGCGTGATCAATCATGGGGCTGACAGTAGCTCCGCCACCCCTTCGGGTGAAGGTTTCGCACGAGCTCCGTAAATCGAATGGGCGTGCTATATCGTCGGTGGCGGCGTCGGGCATGCTTGATGGTCCGGGATTGTTTACGCATCCAGGAATCCGACCGGCGTTGTCAGTGGCTCCCCCTAGTCTGAAGAAGCACGGGGCCCTGCCCCTGTCACTTCTCTCAAGAAAGGTGCGGACCGGCTGTGGCCGACCGTCTCATCGTCCGTGGCGCGCGCGAGCACAACCTGAAGAACGTCTCGCTCGACCTGCCTCGTGACTCGCTCATCGTCTTCACGGGTCTGTCCGGGTCGGGCAAGTCCTCCCTGGCCTTCGACACGATCTTCGCCGAGGGCCAGCGCCGCTACGTGGAGTCGCTCTCCTCGTACGCCCGCCAGTTCCTCGGGCAGATGGACAAGCCGGACGTGGACTTCATCGAAGGCCTGTCCCCCGCGGTGTCCATCGACCAGAAGTCGACCTCGCGCAACCCGCGCTCGACGGTCGGCACCATCACCGAGGTCTACGACTACCTCCGGCTGCTCTTCGCGCGCATCGGCAAGCCGCACTGCCCCGAGTGCGGCCGCCCGATCTCCCGCCAGTCGCCGCAGGCCATCGTGGACAAGGTCCTGGAGCTGCCGGAGGGGAGCCGCTTCCAGGTGCTCTCGCCGCTGGTGCGCGAGCGCAAGGGCGAGTTCGTCGACCTCTTCGCCGACCTCCAGACCAAGGGCTACTCCCGCGCGCGCGTGGACGGCGAGACCATCCAGCTCTCCGAGCCGCCGACCCTGAAGAAGCAGGAGAAGCACACCATCGAGGTGGTCGTCGACCGCCTCACGGTGAAGGGCACCGCCAAGCGCCGCCTCACCGACTCCGTGGAGACCGCGCTCGGCCTGTCCGGCGGCATGGTCGTGCTCGACTTCGTCGACCTCCCCGAGGACGACCCGGAGCGCGAGCGCATGTACTCGGAGCACCTCTACTGCCCGTACGACGACCTGTCCTTCGAGGAGCTGGAGCCCCGTTCCTTCTCCTTCAACTCGCCCTTCGGCGCCTGCCCCGAGTGCACCGGCATCGGCACGCGCATGGAGGTCGACCCGGAGCTGATCGTCCCGGACGAGGACAAGTCGCTCGACGAGGGTGCCATCCACCCCTGGTCTCACGGCCACACCAAGGACTACTTCGGCCGCCTGATCGGCGCCCTCGCGGATGCGCTGGGCTTCCGCACCGACATCCCCTTCGCCGGGCTGCCGCAGCGTGCCAGGAAGGCCCTGCTCTACGGCCACAAGACCCAGATCGAGGTCCGCTACCGCAACCGCTACGGCCGCGAGCGCGTGTACACCACGCCCTTCGAGGGCGCTGTGCCGTTCGTCAAGCGCCGGCACAGCGAGGCCGAGAGCGACGCCAGCCGCGAGCGCTTCGAGGGCTACATGCGCGAGGTGCCCTGCCCGACGTGCCAGGGCACGCGCCTGAAGCCGATCGTCCTCGCGGTCACGATCATGGACAGGTCGATCGCCGAGGTCGCGGCGATGTCCATCAGCGACTGCGCCGACTTCCTGGGCGAGCTCAAGCTCAACGCCCGTGACAAGAAGATCGCCGAGCGTGTGCTCAAGGAGGTCAACGAGCGGCTGAAGTTCCTGGTCGACGTCGGCCTGGACTACCTCTCGCTGAACCGCGCGGCCGGCACCCTCTCCGGCGGCGAGGCCCAGCGCATCCGCCTGGCCACCCAGATCGGCTCCGGCCTCGTCGGCGTCCTGTACGTCCTCGACGAGCCGTCGATCGGCCTGCACCAGCGCGACAACCACCGGCTGATCGAGACCCTCGTCCGGCTGCGTGACATGGGCAACACGCTCATCGTCGTCGAGCACGACGAGGACACCATCAAGGTCGCCGACTGGGTCGTCGACATCGGCCCCGGTGCCGGCGAGCACGGCGGCAAGGTCGTGCACAGCGGCTCCCTTAAGGAACTGCTGGCGAACGAGGAGTCGCAGACCGGCCAGTACCTGTCGGGCAGGAAGTCGATCCCGCTGCCCGACATCCGGCGCCCGCAGGACCCGTCCCGCCGGCTCACGGTGCACGGCGCCCGCGAGAACAACCTCCAGGACATCGACGTGTCCTTCCCGCTGGGCGTGTTCACGGCCGTCACGGGGGTGTCAGGATCCGGCAAGTCGACGCTGGTCAACGACATCCTGTACACGCACCTGGCCCGCGAGCTGAACGGCGCGCGGAACGTCCCCGGCCGGCACACGCGCGTGGACGGCGACGACCTCGTCGACAAGGTCGTGCACGTCGACCAGTCGCCCATCGGCCGCACCCCGCGGTCGAACCCGGCGACGTACACCGGCGTCTTCGACCACATCCGCAAGCTGTTCGCCGAGACCACCGAGGCGAAGGTCCGCGGCTACCTGCCGGGCCGGTTCTCCTTCAACGTCAAGGGCGGCCGCTGCGAGAACTGCGCGGGCGACGGCACCATCAAGATCGAGATGAACTTCCTCCCGGACGTCTACGTCCCGTGCGAGGTCTGCCACGGTGCCCGGTACAACCGGGAGACCCTGGAGGTCCACTACAAGGGCAAGTCCATCTCCGAGGTCCTGAACATGCCGATCGAGGAGGCCACGGCATTCTTCGAGGCCGTCCCGTCGATCGCCCGCCACCTGAACACGCTGAAGGACGTCGGCCTCGGCTACGTCCGCCTCGGCCAGTCCGCGACCACCCTGTCCGGCGGCGAGGCGCAGCGGGTGAAGCTCGCGAGCGAACTGCAGAAGCGCTCCACCGGCCGTACGGTCTACGTTCTGGACGAGCCGACCACCGGTCTGCACTTCGAGGACATCAGCAAGCTGCTGAAGGTCCTCGGGGGGCTGGTCGACAAGGGCAACACGGTCATCGTCATCGAGCACAACCTCGACGTGATCAAGACCGCGGACTGGGTCGTCGACATGGGACCGGAGGGCGGCGCCGGCGGCGGACTCGTCGTCGCGGAGGGCACGCCCGAGGAGGTGGCCGGCGTCCCGGCCAGCCACACCGGCAAGTTCCTGCGCGAGATCCTCGGCGCCGACCGCATCAGCGATGCCAGCTCGGTGAAGGCGCCGCGCAGGGCGGCGGCGAAGAAGACGGTCGCGGCGAAGAAGACCGTCGCGGCCAAGTCGACGGCGAGAAGGACGGCGACCGCCACGACCGCCGACAACACGGCCACGAAGAAGGCGGCCGGAGCCACCAAGAAGGCGACCACCGCGAAGAGGACGACGCGGGCCGGCAAGGCCTGAGGCCGCTGGGCGAGAGGTTCGGAAAAATCCAGAAAAGTGCGGCGCCCCACGGGAACTTCCCGTGGGGCGCCGCCCGTTCCACGATCAGCCGTCGGATCTCCACGGCCACGACGGACCTTGACCCCTCAACAGCGAGTCAGAGAGCGAAGCCTTCGAGTTCGGAGGCGTACGGCGGTTCGGCACCCGCCCGGGAGCACGTGATCGCGGCCGCCCGCGCCGCGAATCGCAGCAGCCTCGTCCACCCGTCGGCACCCAGTCCCAGGAGCGCCCCGGCGGACAGGGCGTCCTGGGCTGCCAGTCCATGCAGCAGAGCCGCGTTGACGGTGTCACCGGCGCCGATCGTGTCCACGACGGCGACCTCCTCACCGGGAACGGAGTACACGGTGCCGTCCCGGGTGAAGGCGCTGAGACCGTCACCGCCGTGGGTGATCACCACGGCCGAGGGCCCCGCCGCCAGCCATTCGTGCGGGGTGCCACCCAGCCACAGGGCGTCCTCCTCCGAGAGCTTGAGGAGGGTCACCGAGGGCAGCCAGCTCTTGAAGCGGCCCCGATAGGCGTCAGGATCCGCGATCAGACCAGCCCGGATGTTCGGGTCGAGTGCGGTGAACAGGCCCTGCCCGGCCGCGTCGCGCATCAGCTCCTCGTAGGCGCTCGCCCCCGGTTCCAGGACGAGCGAGAGTGTGCCGAAAGAGACGGCCCGGGTCGTTGCGGGGAGGCCGGGGGGCGGGGTGAACAGGCGGTCCGCCGTGCCTTCGACGTAGAAGGAGTAGGAGGCGGAGCCCCGTGGGTCGATCGTGGCGGCCGCGAGGGTGGTCGGTTCCGGGCCGCGCTCCACCAGGGAGACGTCCACACCGGCCCGCCGCAGCCCGTCCAGCAGGGCCTCGCCGAAGGCGTCGTCGGAGGCGCGGGAGCAGAACGCGGTGGCGGAGCCCAGGCGGCCGAGGGCCACGGCCGTGTTGTACGGGCCGCCGCCGAGCGCCGGCTGCAGGGCCGCGAGGGCGCCCGTGCCCTGCGGTACCAGGTCGATCAGTGCTTCACCGGCGACGACGATCACGAGAGGGTTCCTTTCCCGGGGTGCTGAAGGGCGCTGGACGTGCTGGGGGTGGCGGGTACGAGAGGGTCCTCGGCGGTGTCCTCCTCCCGGCACCCGCAGGACGTCCGGTGCACGAAGGCGCAGGGGAGCCGTACGGTCCGGGCGGCCCGGCCGGGCGAGGCCAGCCGTTCCAGGAGCACCCGGACGGCCTCGGCGCCGAGGTCCCTGCTGGGCTGGGCGATGGCGGTGAGCCGGGGCGAGAAGAGGTCGGCCCAGGCGAAGTCGTCGAAACAGCACAGGGCGATGCCCTCCGGTACGGAGAGGCCCCGCGTGCGCAGGGCACGCAGGGCGCCGATGGTCATCGCGTTGTTGGCGGTGACCAGTGCCGTGGGCGGGGCGGCGAGCGACAGCAGGGCGGCGGTGGCCTGCTCGGCACCCGAGGCCTCCGAGTTGCCCGGGACGATCAGGTCCTCGTCGAGCGGCAGCCCGGCCGCGGCCAGCCCCTGCCGGTAACCGGCGACCCGCTCGCCGGTGGTGCTCAGCCCGGGCAGCCCCGCGACCAGGCCGATCCGGCGGTGCCCGAGACCCGCGAGGTGGGTGACGAGCCGGGCTGTCGGCCCGGTGTTCTCGGCGCAGACCTGGTCGAAGGGCGAGGCAGTGCCTGCGTGGTCGTCGACGATCCGGTCGAGGAGGACGGTCGGTACGGCATGACGGCCGAGGTAGGCGAGAAGCGCACGCGGGTCGGCGGAGGGAGCGACGATCAGGCCGTCGACGCGGCGCTCGTGGAGGAGCTGGACGACCTTGCGTTCATGCGCGGGGTCGTCGTGCGGGTCGGCGATGAGCAGGCTGTAGCCGTGCTCCAGGACGGCTGCCTCGACGCCCTGGAGGATCTCCGTGAAGTAGGGGTTGCTGATCGCCGACACCGCGAGCCCGATGGAACGGGTGCGGGACGTGACCAGGGAGCGGGCGAGGGTGTTGGGTGTGTAGCCCAGTTCCTCGATGGCGTCGAGCACGGCCTGACGTGTGTGGGGCAGCACCGGGCGGGTCTCGTTCAGCACATGGGAGACGGTCGCCACGGACACACCGGCGCTGCGGGCGACGTCGGCCATGGTGGGCATGAGGCTCCCTTGTCGGTTCCCGCCCCGGGCAGGAGCTGTGTTTTCAGGGCTCGGGCCGCCGGGCCGGTTCGGTAGGTGATCGGTGCGTCGGTTCCCGCTCGGACCGCCGCGCGGGGCCTCCGGCCGGAAGCTACCCCATCCGCCACGTCCGCGTAAACGCTTACGCAAGCGTTTACGCGCGATTGAGTGAGCCTTCCCCCGCTCCGCCCCCACCCCGAAGCGGGACGATCCGCCCAGGTACTGTCTTCCCGCGCGGTTCCCGCCGGCTGTCCTCCGGAATCCCGCCCCGACCCACCCCGCCCCGACCCACCTGGAGCCCCAGTGCCCGCCCGCCCCTTCACGAGTCGCCGTACCCTCCTGCGCGGAGCGGCCGTCACATCGGTCGCCGGACTGGGGGCGGCCGCCTGCCAGGCACCCGGCGGTGCGGCGACGGCGGACGCCACGCCGACCGGGCCCGTCGACCTCGGAGCCGGCAGCGAGGTCGCCGAGGGCGGAGCCCGGCTCTACCGGGAGCACAACGTGGTCGTCAGCCGGTCCGCGGACGGTGTGCTGAAGGCGTACAGCACGATCTGCACGCACGCGGGGTGCCCGATCGACAGACTCCAGGGCACGACCCTGGTCTGTCCCTGCCACGGCAGCGAGTTCGACGCCGTGACCGGGAAGGTGGTGCGGTCACCGGCCACCGAGCCGCTGAGCGGACTGCCGGTCAAGGAGTCGAACGGCCGGATCGTGGCGGGACCCGGCGCCTGAGCCGGGACCGGTCGTCAGCGCCGGTTCATTCCCAGTCCCAGGCGATCCCCAGCAGTCCCGGCCGCACCCGGGGCTCGACCAGGTGGACGGAGCGGTGCAGCCCGCTGAGCGGCAGGGTCTGGCGGCCGGTGCGGGGGGCCGCCGCCGAGTGCTGGGCGAACCGGTGGCAGCGGGTCGGCAGCGCGTCGGCGGCGAAACGCACCTGAAGGGTGTACTGGCCGCCCGGAAAGCCGAAGCCGCGGACGTACTCGCGTGAGACACCGGCCGTGCCGTCCTCGACGGCGTAGCGGAAGAGGAAGGTGTCGCCGGAGCGCAGACGCGTGCCGAAGAGGAGTTCGGCGACGAGGAGGCCCGTCTCCTCGTCCGCACGGACGCGTCCCGCGCGGCAGTTCTCCAGTGCGCGCACGGTCATGTGCTGCGGGGCGCAGCCGGGGTCACCGTGGTGGACGGCCACGAAGCGGTCGACGCCGTCCCGGTGGGCGCGCACGATGTGCTGCGACTCGCGGGCGGCCAGTTCCCGGTGGGTGCCGATCCGCACCCGCTCGTGGTGCCCGAGGGTGTGCAGGCCGCCGTCGAGGGACCAGCCGAGTTCGGCCTGCAGCCGGTCGAGGACGTCGCATGCCTCGATCAGTGAGCGGTAGGAGCGGGTGGCGGGGCGGCGCGTGGCGGGCTCCTGGTCGGTGGTCTCGGCGAGCAGCCGGATCAGGGACTCGTCCGGGAGCTGGAGTATCTCCTCCAGCGCGCGGACGGCCCGCAGCGACTCCGGTCGCTGCGGCCGGCGGGCCCCCTGCTGCCAGTAACTCAGGCTGGTGACGCCGACTTTGACGCCGTAGCGGGACAGGTGGTGCTGCACGCGCTGGAGCGGCAGCCCGCGGGCGGCGATCGCGGCGCGCAGAGCCACGTGGAAGGGGCCGCCGCGCAGGGCCGAGTCCAGTTCCGCGGTCGCGACGTCCGCGTGCTGTGTGCCGTGCCGCATGCAGGGGGCCTTTCTGTCGGGGGGTTCAACGGCTGGTCAGGCCGTTGGCGCGGTTCGGGGCCACCCCGTCGGCGCCGGGGCGGCCGCACCTGGGCGGGCCGCGTCCGCAGGCCGTCGCTCACGGCCCCGAGTTCCCCCGCATTGAAGCGTGTTGACCAATCCCCGACAACACCTTCGGCCGGTCCGGGGTGCCCACCTGGCCGGGGCGCGACCCCGTCCACCGGCGGGAGGGTACGGGCGTGGCAGGGCCGCTCTCGGCCAGCAGGCCGGAGATCGTTCGTGGACGAGGGGTCGATTTGGGGAGGAAGCGGAGCAAGATCCGTCACGAGCGGCCGAGCCGCGCCGGGTCGGTCGCGCGCCGGGTCTCTGTCCGAGGTGTGCCGGAACCACTCGCGAGGTCGCCGAGGTGTCCGATTCCGCGATCCGCCCGCCGGGTGGGCAGCGGCAGCGAGCGGGAGGCCGCGGGGGCCGGCTGCCCGCTGCGCTCGCCTGGAGGCGCGGAGCCCCCGCCCTGACCTCCGGCAGTGCGTCGCCGTTCCTCCGCGATCCCGCCTCCCGTCGATGTGCGCCTCCCGCCGGTGTAGCCGCTGCGCGCACGGGCCGCGGAATCCCCGGCGTCCTCTCGGCCGGGCGTCCGAAAGCCCTGGCAGGCCTGCTGCCTCCCCGTGGCCCGTAGGCTCGGCCTCCCTCTCCCGCCGGCCCGTCGGCCCTGTCTCCGGCGTCCCTGGCGCCCCCGCCGCCCCTCCCGGCCCGCCGACGGTTGTCCACAGGCTCGTCGCGGTGTCGGTGCTCGCCAGTAGGGTGTGAGACATGGCCGACCCCTCCAGCTACCGCCCCAAGCCGGGACAGATCCCGGACACTCCCGGGGTGTACAGGTTCCGTGACGAGCACCGCCGGGTGATCTACGTCGGAAAGGCGAAGAGCCTGCGCCAGCGCCTGGCGAACTACTTCCAGGACCTGGCGAGCCTGCACCCCCGCACCCGGACGATGGTCACCACCGCGGCGTCCGTGGAGTGGACCGTGGTGTCCACTGAGGTCGAGGCGCTCCAGCTGGAGTACTCCTGGATCAAGGAGTACGACCCCCGGTTCAACGTGAAGTACCGCGACGACAAGAGCTACCCCTACCTCGCGGTGACGATGAACGAGGAGTTCCCGCGGGTCCAGGTGATGCGCGGTCACAAGAAGAAGGGCGTGCGCTACTTCGGGCCGTACGGCCACGCGTGGGCGATCCGGGACACCGTCGACCTGCTGCTGCGCGTGTTCCCGGTGCGCACCTGCTCGGCCGGGGTGTTCAAGAACGCCGCCCGCACCGGCCGCCCCTGCCTGCTCGGCTACATCGGCAAGTGCTCGGCGCCCTGCGTCGGCCGGATCGAGCCGGAGGAGCACCGCGAACTGGCCGAGGAGTTCTGCGACTTCATGGCCGGCCGCACCGGCACCTACCTCCGCCGTCTGGAGCAGCGGATGACGGAAGCCGCCGAGGAGATGGAGTACGAGCGGGCCGCCCGGCTGCGCGACGACATCGAGGCCCTGAAGAAGGCCATGGAGAAGAACGCGGTCGTGCTCGCCGACGCGACCGACGCCGACCTCATCGCCGTCGCCGAGGACGAGCTGGAGGCGGCCGTGCAGATCTTCCACGTGCGCGGCGGACGCGTACGCGGCCAGCGCGGCTGGGTGACGGACAAGGTCGAGGACGTCACCACGGGTGCCCTCGTCGAGCACGCCCTCCAGCAGCTCTACGGCGAGGAGACCGGCGACGCGGTCCCCAAGGAGGTGCTGGTCCCGGCCCTGCCCGAGCCGGTCGAGCCGGTCCAGGAGTGGCTCACCGACCGTCGCGGGTCGAACGTCTCGCTGCGCATCCCGCAGCGCGGCGACAAGAAGGCCCTGATGGAGACCGTGCAGCGCAACGCCCAGCAGTCGCTCGCCCTGCACAAGACCAAGCGCGCCTCCGACCTCACCACGCGTTCGCGCGCGCTGGAGGAGATCGCCGACGCCCTGGACCTGGACAGCGCCCCGCTGCGCATCGAGTGCTACGACATCTCGCACCTGCAGGGCGACGACGTCGTGGCCTCCATGGTCGTCTTCGAGGACGGTCTGCAGCGCAAGAGCGAGTACCGCCGCTTCCAGATCAAGGGCTTCGCCGGCCAGGACGACGTGCGTTCCATGCACGAGGTGATCACCCGCCGCTTCCGCCGCTACCTCGCGGACAAGGAGCGGACCGGCGAGTGGGTGGAGGACGGCGCAGAGGACGCCCTCACCGAGTCCGGCGGCACCGCAGCGACGGCCTCCGCCACCCTGGCACCTTCCGGCACCCCCGCACCTTCCGGCACCCCCGCACCTTCCGGCCTCCCCGCACCCTCCGGCACCCCCGCACCCTCCGGCACCGCACCCGACCGTGACGCCGCCCCCGTCAACGGTTTCAAGGACGAGGACGGCCGTCCCAGGAAGTTCGCCTACCCGCCCCAGCTCGTGGTCGTCGACGGCGGCCGGCCGCAGGTCGCCGCTGCCAAGCGGGCGCTCGACGAGCTCGGTATCGACGACATCGCCGTCTGCGGCCTCGCCAAGCGCCTCGAAGAGGTCTGGCTGCCCGAGGACGACGACCCGGTGGTCCTGCCCCGCACCAGCGAGGGCCTCTACCTGCTCCAGCGCATCCGGGACGAGGCGCACCGCTTCGCCATCACCTACCAGCGCGCCAAACGGGCCAAGCGTTTCCGTGCCAGCCCCCTGGACGACGTACCGGGGCTGGGCGAGACCCGCAAACAGGCGTTGATCAAGCATTTCGGCTCGGTGAAGAAGCTGCGGTCCGCCACAATCGAGCAGATCCAGGAAGTGCCCGGGATAGGCCGCAAGACGGCCGAGACCATCGCCGTGGCCCTCGCCCAGGCGGCCCCGGCCGCACCCGCCGTGAACACGGCGACCGGAGAGATCATGGATGACAGGGAAGACGAGGCGCCCGAGACGACGGCGGACGCCTCGGGGGAGCCCGTACCCGCGGGCGCCCCGGACGATCGACGGGGCCAGGAGAGATGACCGAGCGCGACGCACAGCCCACAGCACAGCGAGATCCGGCGTTCAGCGAAACGCAGGGCGAGCCCCAGGAAACGCACCACGAGGCGCGCCAGGATCAGCCGCAGGAAGCGCGAGCCGAAGCGGGCCAGGAAAACGGAGCAGAAGTGAGTACGGACGCCACCGCCGCCGGGGTGCCCGAGGCGGCCATTCCCGAGCTGGTGATCATCTCCGGCATGTCGGGAGCCGGCCGTTCCACGGCGGCCAAGTGCCTGGAGGACCTCGGCTGGTTCGTCGTGGACAACCTCCCGCCGGCCCTCATCCCCACCATGGTCGAGCTGGGCGCCCGCTCCCAGGGCAACGTGGCGCGGATCGCGGTCGTGGTCGACGTGCGCGGCCGGCGCTTCTTCGACAATTTGCGCGAGTCCCTCGCCGACCTCGACAGCCGGGGCGTGACCCGGCGGATCGTCTTCCTGGAGTCCTCCGACGACGCGCTGGTCCGCCGCTTCGAGTCGGTGCGCCGTCCGCACCCCCTCCAGGGCGACGGCCGGATCGTGGACGGCATCGCCGCCGAGCGGGAGCTGCTGCGCGAGCTGCGCGGCGACGCCGACCTGGTGATCGACACCTCCAGCCTCAACGTGCACGAGCTGCGCGCCAAGATGGACGCCCAGTTCGCCGGCGAGGAGGAGCCCGAGCTGCGGGCCACCGTGATGTCGTTCGGCTTCAAGTACGGCCTGCCGGTCGACGCCGACCTGGTGGCCGACATGCGGTTCCTGCCCAACCCGCACTGGGTGCCGGAGCTGCGCCCGTACACCGGCCTCAACGAGGAGGTCTCGGCGTACGTCTTCAACCAGCCGGGCGCCAAGGAGTTCCTCGACCGGTACGCCGAACTGCTGCGGCTGATCGCGGCAGGCTACCGGCGTGAGGGCAAGCGGTACGTGACGATCGCCATCGGCTGCACGGGCGGCAAGCACCGCTCGGTCGCCGTGTCCGAGAAGCTCGCCGCCCGCCTGGCCGCCGAGGGAGTGGAGACCGTAGTCGTGCACCGGGACATGGGGCGCGAGTGACCGAGCGCAGTCCACGGCTGAGCAGGCTGCGCCGGACGGTGCCCGAGTCCCGCGCGGGCCGTCCCGTCGAGGCCCGCGGTGCCCGGCCGCGCCGCCGCGGTGCCCAGCCCAAGGTGGTCGCCCTGGGCGGCGGCATGGGCCTGTCCGCCTCGCTCGCCGCCCTGCGGCGGATCACCGGCGACCTCACCGCCGTCGTCACCGTGGCCGACGACGGCGGCTCCAGCGGTCGCCTGCGCGACGAGCTGGGTGTGCTCCCGCCGGGTGATCTTCGCAAGGCTTTGGCTGCCCTGTGCGGTGACGACGACTGGGGGCAGACCTGGGCCCGGGTCATCCAGCACCGCTTCCAGTCCAAGGGCGACCTGCACGAGCACGCGGTAGGTAATCTGCTGATCGTCGCCCTGTGGGAGCAGCTCGGCGACCACGTCCAGGCCCTGGACCTGGTCGGCAGGCTGCTCGGCGCGCACGGGCGCGTGCTGCCGATGTCCGCCGTGCCGCTGGAGCTGCAGGCCCTGGTCAAGGGGCACGACCCGGAGCGGCCCGAGGAGGTGGACCTGGTCCGCGGGCAGGCCACCGTGGCGCTCACGCCCGGCGAGGTGCAGTCCGTGCACCTGGTGCCGCACGACCCGCCGGCCGTGCCGGAGGCGGTGGCGGCCGTCCTGGACGCGGACTGGGTGGTGCTCGGCCCCGGCTCCTGGTTCTCGTCGGTGATCCCCCACCTGCTCGTCCCCGATCTGCTGGACGCGCTCACCGAGACCAAGGCCCGCAAGGTCCTCTCGCTGAACCTGGCACCGCAGCCGGGAGAAACCGAAGGCTTCTCACCGCAGCGTCATTTGGAGGTTTTGGGGCGACACGCCCCTAAACTCGCCCTGGACGTGGTGCTGGCCGACGAGGCCGCCGTGCCCGACCGCGACTCGCTCACCGAGGCCGCCAAGCGGCTGGGAGCCGCGGTCGAGCTGAGCCCCGTGGCCCGGACCGACGGTTCACCCCGGCACGACCCGGAGCTGTTGGCCGCCGCGTACGACCGTATTTTTCGGATGCATGGAAGGATCGGCCCATGGCGATGACGGCAGCGGTGAAGGACGAGATCTCCCGGCTACCCGTCACCCGGACCTGCTGCCGGAAGGCGGAGGTCTCCGCCATTCTGCGGTTCGCGGGCGGCCTCCACCTGGTGAGCGGGCGCATCGTGATCGAGGCGGAGCTGGACACCGCGATGGCGGCCCGGCGCCTCAAGCGGGACATTCTGGAGATCTTCGGCCACAGCTCCGAGCTGATCGTGATGGCGCCCGGCGGGCTGCGCCGCGGCTCACGGTACGTCGTGCGGGTGGTGGCGGGCGGCGACCAGCTGGCCCGCCAGACCGGCCTGGTGGACGGCCGGGGCCGGCCGATCCGGGGCCTGCCCCCGCAGGTCGTCTCCGGGGCCACCTGTGACGCCGAGGCGGCCTGGCGCGGCGCCTTCCTGGCACACGGCTCGCTGACCGAACCCGGCCGCTCCTCCTCCCTGGAGGTGACCTGCCCGGGCCCGGAGGCCGCGCTTGCGCTGGTCGGCGCCGCCCGCCGGCTGTCCATCGCCGCGAAGGCCCGTGAGGTGCGCGGGGTGGACCGGGTGGTCGTCCGCGACGGTGACGCGATCGGCGCCCTGCTGACCCGCCTCGGCGCGCACGAGTCGGTGCTGGCCTGGGAGGAGCGCCGGATGCGCCGCGAGGTCCGCGCCACCGCGAACCGCCTCGCCAACTTCGACGACGCCAACCTGCGCCGCTCCGCCCGCGCCGCCGTCGCGGCCGGAGCCAGGGTCCAGCGGGCCCTGGAGATCCTCGGCGAGGAGGTGCCCGAGCACCTCGCGGCGGCCGGCCGGCTGCGCATGGAGCACAAGCAGGCCTCCCTGGAGGAGCTGGGCGCGCTCGCCGACCCGCCGCTCACCAAGGACGCCGTCGCGGGCCGGATCCGCCGGCTGCTCGCGATGGCCGACAAGCGTGCGTCCGATCTGGGCATCCCGGGCACCGAGGCCAACCTCTCCGAGGAGCTGGCCGACAACCTCGCAGGCTGAGGCACCGTCACCCCACCGGTGCCGGCGGCCGAGACGGTCGTCGGCACCGGTGTTTGCATCCCTTTTGGGCCACCGTGAACTGGCCATGAGGCGCCCTTGACTGGATCATGAAGTGTCATGAGCCTGGCAGGAGTTCGCCGCCGTGGCGAACCACTGCTAGGGGGGTTCATGAGACACAGAGCGAGATCGATCCTCGCTGTCGGCGCGCTCCTGATCGGCTCGGCCGCACTCGCACCCATGGCGCAGGCGCAGACCGGGAGTTCCCCGAAGACCGACCCCGACCCGGTCAAGGTCTTCCACGCCGACGTCACCAGGAAACAGATTCCCCTCCTGCTCGAAGCCGGGCAGGACGGCAACGAACTCGGCGACCAGGTCTCCGGATCCGGCAGGACGGAAGTCGAGCTGTACCTCACCGACCAGCAGGCGAAGAAGCTGGCCAAGCAGGGCGTCGACCTCACCGAGCACAAGGTGTCGGCCAAGGCCGAGGTGCGGGTCGAAGGCGCCTCCCAGGGCGTGTTCCGCCCGTACAGCGGCACCGGCGGCCTCGAACAGGAGATCCTCGCGACCGCCCAGGCCCACCCCGGCCTCACCAAGGTCGAGTCCATCGGCAAGACGGTGAACGGGCAGGACATCCTCGCGCTCAAACTGACCAAGGGCGCGAAGAAGTCGAAGGACGGCTCCAAGCCCTCCGTGCTGTACGTGTCCAACCAGCACGCACGCGAGTGGATCACGCCGGAGATGACCCGCCGGCTGATGCACTACTACCTGGACAACTACAGCACGAACCAGCGCATCAAGAAGATCGTCGACTCGACCGAGCTGTGGTTCGTGCTGTCCGCCAACCCCGACGGCTACGACTACACCTTCAAGAACTCCGACACCCGCCTGTGGCGCAAGAACCTGCGGGACGTCAACGGCGACGGGGTCATCTCCACCGGCGACGGCGTCGACCTCAACCGCAACTTCGGCTACAAGTGGGGCTACGACGACGAGGGATCGTCCCC
Organism: Streptomyces sp. NPDC104761; assembly: GCF_055583445.1. Lineage (NCBI taxonomy): Bacteria > Bacillati > Actinomycetota > Actinomycetes > Kitasatosporales > Streptomycetaceae > Streptomyces > Streptomyces sp. NPDC104761. The sequence continues at coordinate 498,881 of NZ_JBVJNZ010000003.1, forward strand.
CAACCCCACCAGCGAGACCTACCGCGGCGCGAGCCCCGAGTCCGAGCCCGAGACCAGGGCGCTGGACGGCTTCGAGAAGCGGATCGGGTTCACGTACGGCATCAACTACCACTCCGCCGCCGAACTCCTCCTCTACGGCGTCGGCTGGCAGGTGGCCACCCCGACCCCGGACGACGTCCTCTACAAGGCGCTCGCCGGCACCCCGGACAACCCGGCGATCCCCGGCTACCACTCGCAGGTCTCCTCGGAGCTGTACACCACCAACGGCGAGGCGGACGGGCACGCGTCGAACGTCAACGGCATGGCGATGTTCACCCCCGAGATGTCGACCTGCCAGACCGCCTCGAACATCGACCCGAACGACGCCTGGAACGCCGCCGACTGCCAGTCGGTCTTCAACTTCCCGGACGACGAGAAGCTGATCCAGGACGAGTTCGAGAAGAACATCCCCTTCGCGCTCTCCGTCGCCGAGACCGCCGCCCACCCCGACCAGCCGGTCTCCTCGGTGGGCCTGAGTGCCGCCGACTTCACCCCGGCCACGTTCTCCACGTCGTACTCGCGCGGCGCCGACCAGGAGGTCTCCGTCGTCGTCCGCAAGGCGATCCGCGACAAGGAGCTCAAGTACCGTGTCAACGGCGGCCGCACCCGGGACAAGGCACTCAAGGCCTGGAAGGGCGGCGAGACCTACGGCGGTGCCGACAACCTCTACTTCGACGAGTACCGGGCCAAGGTGAAGGACGGCGACCCGGGTGACAGGGTCGAGGTGTGGTTCACCGGTGAGACCAGGAGCGGCAAGAAGGTCTCCAGCCCGCACTTCACGTACACCGTCGCCGAGCGGCCCAAGGCGGACACCCTGGTGGTCGCCGAGGAGGGCGCCAAGGCCACCCAGGCGCAGACCTACGTCGACGCGCTGAAGGCGGCCGGGCACAAGGCGGTCGTCTGGGACGTCGCCACCCAGGGCGCGCCCGACGCGCTCGGCGTGCTCAAGCACTTCAGGACGGTCGTCCACTACTCGGGCACGAGCGGGCCCGGCAACGACACACAGCTCCAGCTGCGCGCCTACCTCAACGAGGGCGGCAAGCTGATCGAGGCCGGCGAGCTGGCCGGCGGCAGCGTGAACCTCGCCGACGGCACCCCGTCGGACGACTTCAGCCAGTACTACCTGGGCGCCTACTCCCGTACCTCGACACCCGGGGCCACCGGCTTCACCGGCTCCGGCACCCTGGACGGCTTCAGCGGGCCCCTGAGCGGCACCTCCGCCAACCCGCTCGACAAGGCCGGCACCTACGCGGTCACCTCCGACGAGCTCTCGCCCGGCACGTACCCGCAGTTCGCCAGCGCGGGCGCCGGCCAGTTCGCCGGGACCGTCAACCCGTACGGGCCGTACTCCGGCTCCTACATGGCCGCGGCCGTCCACACCGACGACTCCTACAAGCGCCTCACCCGCACCATCGACCTCAGCGGTGTCACCGCGTCCCAGCAGCCGACCCTCGGCGCCAGGCTGCTGTGGGACACCGAACCCGGCTACGACCACGCGGTCGTCGAGGCGCACGTCGTCGGCACCGACGACTGGACGACCCTGCCGGACAAGGGCGGCGCCACCAGCAGTGCCGTACCGAGCGAGTGCGGCGCGGGCTTCCTGGTCGCCGAGCACCCGTGGCTCAAGCACTACCTGACCATCGCTGACGGCCAGTGCACCGCGAGCGGCACCAGCGGCTCCTGGAACAGCTTCACCGGCAGCTCGGCGGGCTGGCAGCCGGTGAGCTTCGACCTGAGCGCCTACGCGGGGAAGTCCGTCGAGGTCTCCATCGCCTACATCACCGACCCGGGCACCGGCGGCCACGGCGTCCTCCTCGACGACGCCTCGCTCGTGCTCGGCGGCGCGGCCACCGAGACCGAGGGCTTCGAGACCTCCCTCGGCCCCTGGAGCGTGGCCGGCCCGCCGGCGGGCAGCCCGGCCGTCCTCAAGGACTGGGAGCGCACCGGGGCGCTCTTCCGGACGTACGGAGCGGTCACCACCGACCGCACCGTGCTGCTCGGGTTCGGCCTGGAACAGGTCACTTCCGCGGCCGATCGTGCCGCTCTGGTGAAGAAGGCGTTGACAGCACTCGACAACTGACGCCGACGGCACGCGACAAGTGAGCCGACCCGCTCACGAACGAGTGAAACGACGGTGAATACGGGTCGGCATTCCGTGACAAATAGGCATGATCCGGCCACCGATCCGGGACGGTCCGTACCCCTACTGGCGGGTACGGACCGCCTCGCCGTGTATGGGGCATCTGGATGTCACCACGGAAGCCTCAGGGAGGTAGGGTCATGGGTGGTCGGGGACATCCCAAATACAGCTCGCCGGCACCGCATGGCCGGCGTACCAACGAGGAGATCGGTTCGTGACGATCCGCGTAGGCATCAACGGCTTCGGTCGTATCGGTCGCAACTACTTCCGCGCGCTGCTGGAGCAGGGCGCTGACATCGAGATCGTGGCTGTCAACGACCTGGGTGACACCGCGACCACCGCGCACCTGCTGAAGTACGACACGATCCTGGGCCGTCTCAAGGCCGAGGTGTCGCACACCGCCGACACGATCACCGTCGACGGCCACACCATCAAGGTGCTGTCCGAGCGCAACCCCGCCGACATCCCGTGGGGCGACCTGGGCGTCGACATCGTCATCGAGTCGACCGGCATCTTCACCAACAAGGACGACGCCGCCAAGCACATCGCCGGCGGCGCCAAGAAGGTCCTCATCTCGGCTCCGGCCAAGAACGAGGACATCACCATCGTCATGGGCGTCAACCAGGACAAGTACGACGCGGCCAACCACCACGTCATCTCCAACGCCTCCTGCACCACCAACTGTGTGGCGCCGATGGCGAAGGTCCTCGACGAGAACTTCGGCATCGTCAAGGGCCTGATGACGACGGTGCACGCGTACACCAACGACCAGCGCATCCTGGACTTCCCGCACAAGGACCTGCGTCGCGCGCGTGCCGCCGCGGAGAACATCATCCCGACCACCACGGGTGCCGCCAAGGCCACCGCGCTGGTCCTCCCGCAGCTCAAGGGCAAGCTGGACGGCATCGCCATGCGCGTCCCGGTCCCGACCGGCTCCGCCACCGACCTGGTCGTGACCCTGCAGCGCGAGGTCACCAAGGACGAGGTCAACGCCGCGTTCAAGAAGGCCGCCGAGGACGGCGACCTGAAGGGCTACCTGGCGTACACCGAGGACGAGATCGTCTCCTCGGACATCGTCGGCGACCCGGCCTCCTGCACCTTCGACTCCTCCCTGACCATGGTCCAGGAGGGCAACACGGTGAAGATCCTCGGCTGGTACGACAACGAGTGGGGCTACTCCAACCGCCTCGTCGACCTCACGGTCTTCGTCGGCGAACAGCTCTGATCGGCCGAACAGACACCACGATGCGGTAGCAGGGCTCGGGCAGCGCACGGTCGCGCCGCCCGGGCCCTGACGCGCGTAAGGATCGACCCGACGACGTACGGTTCGATCAGTCCTCGTACGATCAAGAGCCCTCCTGTAGGAGTCCCCAACCATGAAGACGATCGACGAACTCCTCGCCGAAGGGGTCGACGGCAAGCGGGTCTTCGTCCGTGCCGACCTCAACGTGCCGATGGCGGACGGTCTCATCACCGACGACGGCCGCATCCGTGCCGTCCTGCCCACCGTCAAGGCCCTCGCCGACGCGGGCGCCAAGGTGGTCGTCGCCTCCCACCTGGGCCGCCCCAAGGGCGCCCCGGACCCGAAGTTCTCCCTGCTCCAGGCCGCCGAGCGGCTCGGTGAACTGCTGGACGCCCCGGTCGCGTTCGCCCAGGACACCGTCGGCCCCGCCGCCCACGACGCGGTCAACGGCCTGCAGCCCGGCCAGGTCGCGGTCATCGAGAACCTGCGCTTCAACGCCGGCGAGACCGCCAAGGACGACACCGAGCGCGGCGAGTTCGCCGACCAGCTCGCCGCCCTCGCGGACGTCTACGTCGGCGACGGCTTCGGCGCCGTGCACCGCAAGCACGCCTCCGTCTACGACCTCCCGGCCCGGCTGCCGCACTACGCCGGCTACCTGATCGCCACCGAGGTCGGCGTCCTGAAGAAGCTCACCGAGGACGTCCAGCGGCCCTACGCCGTAGTGCTCGGCGGTGCCAAGGTCTCCGACAAGCTCGCCGTCATCGACCAGCTGCTCGGCAAGGCCGACCGCATCCTCATCGGCGGCGGCATGGTCTACACCTTCCTCAAGGCCAAGGGCTACGAGGTCGGCAGCTCCCTCCTGCAGGAGGACCAGCTCGCCACCGTCACCGAGTACCTGGAGCGCGCCGAGAAGACCGGCGTGGAGATCGTCCTGCCCGTCGACACTGTGGTCGCTCCCGCCTTCCCGGACCTGTCGGCCAAGACCCCGACCAACCCCAGCATCGTCCCCGCGGACGCCATGCCGGCCGGCCAGATGGGTCTGGACATCGGCCCGGAGACCAGCAAGCTGTACGCCTCGAAGCTCGCCGACGCCGCCACCGTGTTCTGGAACGGCCCCATGGGCGTCTTCGAGCACCCCGACTACGCCGCGGGCACCCGGGCGGTCGCCCAGGCCCTCGTCGAGTCCAAGGGCTTCACCGTCGTCGGCGGCGGGGACTCCGCAGCCGCCGTGCGCATCCTCGGCTTCGACGAGAACGCGTTCGGACACATCTCGACCGGTGGCGGCGCCTCCCTCGAATACCTCGAGGGCAAGACGCTCCCCGGCCTCGCCGCACTGGAGGACTGACCTACATGAGCACGCGCACGCCGATCATGGCGGGCAACTGGAAGATGAACCTCAACCACCTCGAGGCCATCGCGCACGTCCAGAAGCTCGCCTTCGCCCTGGCCGACAAGGACTACGAGGCCGTCGAGGTCGCCGTCCTGCCGCCCTTCACCGACCTGCGTTCCGTGCAGACCCTGGTCGACGGCGACAAGCTCAAGATCAAGTACGGTGCCCAGGACCTCTCGGCGCACGACTCCGGCGCCTACACCGGCGAGATCTCCGGCTCCATGCTGGCCAAGCTGAAGTGCACGTACGCGGTCGTCGGCCACTCGGAGCGACGCCAGTACCACGCCGAGACCGACGAGATCGTGAACGCCAAGGTCAAGGCCGCGTACAGGCACGGTCTGACCCCGATCCTGTGCGTCGGCGAGGAGCTGGACGTCCGCGAGGCGGGCAACCACGTCTCCCACACCCTCGCCCAGGTCGAGGGCGGTCTCAAGGACCTCCCGGCCGAGCAGGCCGAGTCGGTCGTGATCGCCTACGAGCCCGTGTGGGCCATCGGCACCGGCAAGGTCTGCGGCGCCGCGGACGCCCAGGAGGTGTGCGCCGCGATCCGCGCCAAGCTCGCCGAGCTGTACAGCCAGGAGCTGGCCGACCAGGTCCGCATCCAGTACGGCGGCTCCGTCAAGGCCGGCAACGTGGCCGAGATCATGGCGCAGACCGACATCGACGGCGCCCTGGTGGGCGGTGCGTCGCTGGACGCGGAAGAATTCGTCAAGATCGTGCGCTTCCGCGATCAGTGATCGGGGTGAGCGAGTAGGCCCCGGGGACGATCCGTCGTACCCTTGCGGGGACAAGGCGGCCAGCTGCCTTGTCCCCGTGGTTCACCAGAGTCGTTCATCCGCATCCGAGAGAGTTGGTCCAGCCGTGGTTTTGGGGTTCTCGATCGCCCTGATCGTCTTCAGCCTGCTGCTGATGCTGCTGGTGCTGATGCACAAGGGCAAGGGCGGCGGCCTCTCCGACATGTTCGGTGGCGGTATGCAGTCCTCCGTCGGCGGTTCCTCGGTCGCCGAGCGGAACCTGGACCGGATCACCCTGGTGATCGGTCTGCTGTGGCTCGCGTGCATCATCGTCCTCGGCATCCTGATGAAGACGAACAGCTGATCCGCGACTAGCACACACGCACAATCTGTACGTAGGGCCCCATGTTCGGTACGCGCACCTGAGCGCGGCCTATCATGGGGCTTGCGTCTAGGTGCTGGGGCGGTAACGCGGTAACTCCCACCACTGGACGCGCGTTGGGCCTTACGTAGACTGAGGCGCTCGCAACGAAGCGACACGCCGACTCGCTTCGCGGCACCATCACGCAGGGAGTTACGACCGTGGCAAGTGGCAACGCGATCCGAGGTAGCCGGGTCGGGGCGGGGCCGATGGGCGAGGCCGAGCGCGGCGAGTCCGCGCCGCGTCTGCGCATCTCCTTCTGGTGCTCGAACGGGCACGAGACGCAGCCCAGCTTCGCCAGCGACGCGCAGGTGCCCGAAACCTGGGACTGCCCGCGCTGCGGCTTCCCGGCCGGTCAGGACCGGGACAACCCGCCGGACCCGCCGCGCACCGAGCCGTACAAGACGCATCTCGCGTACGTACGGGAGCGGCGCAGCGACGCGGACGGCGAGGCGATCCTCGCCGAGGCGCTCGCCAAACTGCGGGGCGAGATCTAGAAGTTGGGACCGGCCGGGAGCCTGCGGGCGCCTGGCCGGAGCTGTCTCCGTGGCCCGGGCCCGGCCCGTTGTCAGTGGTGCCCTCCACGGTTCGTGCACAGGCGAATCGTGAGGGGGCGGCGGTGACGACGGGCGAGGGGGCACCCGCGTGGCGCGGGGATTCGGGTGGCTGTGGACGGCCGCCGTGATCTCCCGGTTCAGGGACGCGTTACGGTCGTCCGCGCTGCCCCTGCCGGCCGCGCGCCTGACCGCCGACCCGCTCGCCATCGCCTCCGTGACGGCCTGCGGCTACGCGCCGTGGCTGCTGTCCGGCCTGCTCGGCGCCCCCCTCGTGCCGCTGCTCCTGACGGCCGGAGCGGGCATGCCGTTCGCGGCCGACGCGAGCACCTTCCTCGCGGCCGCCGCCCTGGTCGCCTCCCTGCGCACCCGGCCGCCGGAGCGGGCGCCACGCCCGGCCGGCCGCGCCTTGCACACGGAGACCGGCGACGGCCTGCGCGCCCTGTGGCAGGACCGCGCGCTGCGGGCCACCCGCGTGGCCGCCCTGCTCTGCAGCATCGGCACGGGCGCCCTGATCGCCACCCTCGTGCTGCACGGCGGCTGCGGGCCCTGCTGGTCGCCGGCACGGTCCGGACGTCGTCCCTGCTGCTGATGAGGACCGTCCGGCACGTCGGCGCGCTCGTCGCCGGCATGCTGCTGCTCGGCGCGATGACCATGGTGTGGAACGTCAGCCAGGTCACGCTGATGCAGCAACGGGCGCCCGGGTCGATGACCGGCCGGATCGCCGCCGCCTTCCGCACCTCCTCCACCTCCGGCGCGCCGCTCGGCGTCCTCCTCGGCGGAGCCGTCGCGAGAGCCTACGGCCTGAACGCACCAGCGCTGCCGGCCGCCGTCCTCCTCGGCCTTGCCGTCACCTCGTTGATACCGGTGCGCAAGCCGGACGTACCTGTTGTTGCCCCGCGGGACGGCGCGACGGCAGGCCGTGCCCGGAGCTGATCAACTAGGTTGGAACGGCAGCGGCACAGGCACGCAACAGGACAGGTGCAAGGAAGAAGGCTGAAGTCGGAATGAACGCAGACGGCCGTACCAGGCTCAACCAGACGCCCGAGTGGACCGCGCTCGCCAAGCACCGGGAGGAACTCGCCGAGACCCATCTGCGGGACCTGTTCGCCGCCGACCCCGGACGCGGCACGGGCTACACCCTCCAGGTCGGCGACCTCCACATCGACTACTCGAAGCACCTGGTCAACGACGAGACGCTGCGGCTGCTGCGCGAGCTGGCCGCCGCCACCGACGTCTTCGGCCTGCGGGACGCCATGTTCCGCGGCGAGAAGATCAACGTCACCGAGAACCGCGCGGTCCTGCACACCGCCCTGCGCGCCCCGCGCGACGCGGTGATCGAGGTCGACGGCGAGAACGTGGTGCCGCAGGTGCACGCGGTCCTGGACAAGATGAGCGACTTCGCCGACCGGGTCCGCTCCGGCGCCTGGACCGGCCACACCGGCAAGCGCATCAGGAACGTCGTCAACATCGGCATCGGCGGCTCCGACCTCGGCCCGGCGATGGCCTACGAGGTGCTGCGCAGCTTCACCGACCGCGACCTCACGGTCCGCTTCGTCTCCAACGTCGACGGCGCCGACCTGCACGAGGCCACCCGCGACCTGGACGCGGCCGAGACGCTCTTCATCATCGCCTCCAAGACCTTCACCACCATCGAGACGATCACCAACGCCACCTCCGCCCGCAACTGGCTCCTCACCGAGCTGAAGGCCGGTCAGGAAGCGGTCGCCAAGCACTTCGTGGCCCTCTCCACGAACTCCGAGAAGGTCTCGGACTTCGGCATCGACACGGCCAACATGTTCGAGTTCTGGGACTGGGTCGGCGGCCGCTACTCCTACGACTCGGCGATCGGCCTCTCCCTGATGATCGCCATCGGTCCGGACCGCTTCCGCGAGATGCTGGACGGCTTCCACCTGGTCGACGAGCACTTCCGCACTGCCCCCGCCGAGTCCAACGTGCCCCTCCTTCTGGGCCTGTTGGGCATCTGGTACAACAACTTCCACGACGCCCAGACGCACGCGGTGCTGCCGTACTCCCACTACCTCTCCAAGTTCACCGCCTACCTCCAGCAGCTCGACATGGAGTCCAACGGCAAGTCCGTGGCCCGCGACGGCAAGGAGGTCGACTGGCAGACCGGCCCGGTCGTCTGGGGCACGCCGGGCACCAACGGCCAGCACGCGTACTACCAGTTGATCCACCAGGGCACCAAGCTGATCCCGGCGGACTTCATCGGCTTCGCCGAACCCGTCGCCGAGCTGAGCGGTGAACTCAAGGCCCAGCACGACCTGCTGATGGCGAACTTCTTCGCCCAGACCCAGGCACTGGCCTTCGGCAAGACGGCCGACGAGGTCCGCGCGGAGGGCGTCCCCGAGGAGCAGGTCCCGCACCGCACCTTCAAGGGCAACCACCCCACCACGACCATCCTCGCGAAGGAACTCACCCCGTCGGTCCTGGGCCAGCTGGTGGCGTTGTACGAGCACAAGGTCTTCACCCAGGGCGCCGTCTGGAACATCGACTCCTTCGACCAGTGGGGCGTGGAGCTGGGCAAGGTGCTCGCCAAGCGCATCGAGCCCGCGCTGACGGAGGGCGCGGAGGTACCCGGCCTGGACGCCTCCACGACAGCGCTGGTCGCCACGTACCGGGAACTGCGCGGGCGGTAGGCCCGGTCATGGAAGAACCCGTACGGCCGTGGTGGTCGTACGGGTTCCTCCATCAGTGCCGTGCAGGCTCCGTCACGCAGAAGCCGGCGGATACAGCGACCGCGGCAGCTGGGAGGCCGCCGCCGAGTCCAGGAGCCACAGGGTGCGCCGGCGGCCCTGGGCCCCCGCTGCCGGGGCCTGGATCTCGCCCGCGCCGGAGAGGGCGATGGCGACGGCCTCGGCCTTGTCCTCGCCCGCCGCCAGCAGCCAGACCTCGCGGGCCGAGCGGATGGCGGGGAGGGTGAGGGAGATACGGGTCGGCGGGGGCTTGGGGGCGCCGTGGACGCCGACCACCGTGCGTTCCGTCTCGCGGACCGCCGGCAGCTCGGGGAAGAGCGAGGCCACGTGGGTGTCCGGGCCGACGCCCAGCATCAGGACGTCGAAGGTCGGCACCGGACCGTGGTTCTCGGGGTCGGCCGCGGCGGCCAGCTCCGCCGCGTAGGCCTCGGCGGCCGCGTCCACGTCCGTGCCCCAGGGGCCGTCCGACGCGGGCATGGCGTGCACGCGCTTGGGGTCCACCGGGACCTGGTCGAGCAGGGCCGCACGGGCCTGGGTGACGTTGCGCTCCGGGTCGCCCTCGGGCAGGAAGCGCTCGTCGCCCCACCAGAGGTCGAGCCGGCCCCAGTCGATGGCGTCCCGGGCCGGGGCCGCGGCCAGGGCCGCCAGCAGGCCGTTGCCGTTGCGGCCGCCCGTGAGGACCACGGACGCCTCGCCCCGGGAGGCCTGGGCGTCCACGATCTTCGTGATCAGACGGGCCGCGGCGGCCTGCGCCATCAGCTCCTTGTCGCGGTGCACGACCAGCTGGGGAGTGCTCATGTCGCCTTCGCCCTCTTCTTCAGCGGCGGCCTTTCCTGCGGTGCCGCCTCTGTCGTGGGAGCCTCGGCAGCGGCTTCGGGGGCTGCTGCCGGGTGGGTGACCGGTTCTCCTTTGGGGGAGACCTCGGGAGCCGAAGCCTCCGGTACCGGTTCCGTGGCCGGGGTGGCCGGCGCGTTCAGGCGGTCCACGCCGAACCGAAGCGCCGACGCGTAGGTGTCGTCCGGGTCGAGCCGGCGCAGTTCCTCCGCGATCAGCTCGGCCGTGTCGCGCCGCTTCAGCGCCACCGCACGGTCCGGCTGGCCGTCGATCGAGAGCGTCGCGAGGGAGCCGTCGGCGCGGTCGAGCGCGATCGCGCCCTCGCTGGTGGCGAGGCGGACCGCGGTCAGGCCGGGGCCGGCCGAGAGGGAGCGCTTGACGGGGACGTCCAGCCGGTCCGCGAGCCACATCGCCAGCAGCTCGCAGCTCGGGTTGAACTCCTCGCCCTCCACCTCGACCGCCTTGACCTCGCAGACCACCTGGTCCAGGGCCGCCGCGAGCATCGAGCGCCAGGGGGTGATCCGGGTCCAGGACAGGTCGGTGTCGCCGGGAGTGTAGGCGTCCGCGCGGGCGGACAGCTCCCGTACCGGCTGCTCGGAGGAGTAGGTGTCGGTGACCCGCCGCTGGGCGAGGGCGCCGAGGGGGTCCTTCGCCGGGTCGAGCGGGGCGTTGACCGGCCACCAGACGACGACCGGGGCGTCGGGGAGCAGCAGCGGCAGCACGACCGAGTCGGCGTGGTCGGCGACCTCGCCGTGCAGCCGCAGGATCACCGTCTCGCCGGAGCCCGCGTCCGCGCCCACCCGGACCTCGGCGTCCAGACGGGACGCGGTGCGGTCGCGGGGGGAGCGGGAGACCCGCTTGATGACGACCAGGGTGCGCGAGGGGTGCTCGTGCGAAGCCTCCTCGGCGGCCTTGAGGGCGTCGTAGGCGTTCTCCTCGTCGGTGACGATGACGAGGGTGAGCACCATGCCCACGGCGGGCGTGCCGATGGCCCGGCGGCCCTGCACCAGCGCCTTGTTGACCTTGCCGGCCGTGGTGTCCGTGAGGTCTATCTTCATGGGCGGCGCCAGCTCCGTCCGTCTCGTGCCAGCATGTCGTCGGCCTCGGCGGGGCCCCAGGTGCCGGACTTGTACTGGGCGGGCCTGCCGTGCGTGTCCCAGTACTCCTCGATCGGGTCGAGGATCTTCCAGGACAGCTCGACCTCCTCCGTGCGCGGGAAGAGGTTGGCGTCGCCGAGCAGGACGTCCAGGATCAGCCGCTCGTACGCCTCCGGCGAGGACTCGGTGAAGGACTCGCCGTAGGCGAAGTCCATCGACACGTCGCGGATCTCCATCGAGGTGCCGGGCACCTTGGAGCCGAAGCGGACGGTGACGCCCTCGTCGGGCTGGACGCGGATGACGATCGCGTTCTGCCCGAGTTCCTCGGTGGCCGTCTGGTCGAAGGGGGAGTGCGGGGCCCGCTGGAAGACCACCGCGATCTCGGTGACGCGGCGGCCGAGGCGCTTGCCCGTGCGCAGGTAGAAGGGGACGCCCGCCCAGCGGCGGTTGTCGATCTCCAGCTTCACGGCGGCGTAGGTGTCGGTCTTCGACTTGGGGTTGATGCCGTCCTCTTCGAGGTAGCCGATGACCTTCTCGCCGCCCTGCCAGCCGGCCGCGTACTGGCCGCGCACGGTCGACTGGCCGAGGTCCTTCGGCAGCCGTACCGCGCCGAGCACCTTCTCCTTCTCCGCGGCGAGCGCGTCCGCGTCGAAGGAGGCCGGCTCCTCCATGGCGGTCAGCGCCATGAGCTGGAGCAGGTGGTTCTGGATGACGTCACGGGCCGAGCCGATGCCGTCGTAGTAGCCGGCCCGGCCGCCGATGCCGATGTCCTCGGCCATGGTGATCTGCACGTGGTCCACGAAGGACCGGTTCCAGATCGGCTCGTACATCGTGTTGGCGAAGCGCAGCGCCAGGATGTTCTGGACGGTCTCCTTGCCGAGGTAGTGGTCGATCCGGAACACCTGGTCCGGTTCGAACACCTCGTGCACGACCTTGTTGAGCTCCTCGGCCGACTTCAGGTCGTGGCCGAAGGGCTTCTCGATGACCGCGCGCCGCCAGGAACCGCCGGACTGGTCGGCCAGGCCGTGCTTCTTCAGCTGCTGGATGACCACCGGGAAGGAGCGCGGCGGGACGGAGAGGTAGAAGGCGAAGTTGCCGCCCGTGCCCTGCGCCTTGTCCAGCTCCTCGATGGTGGAGCGCAGGCGCTCGAACGCGTCGTCGTCGTCGAAGGTGCCCTGGACGAAGCGCATCCCCTGGATGAGCTGCTGCCAGACCTCCTCGCGGAACGGGGTGCGGGCGTGTTCCTTGACGGCGTCGTGGACCTCGGCGGCGAAGTCCTCGTTGGCCCACTCGCGGCGGGCGAAGCCGACCAGGGAGAAGCCCGGTGGCAGCAGACCCCGGTTGGCGAGGTCGTAGACGGCGGGCATGAGCTTCTTGCGGGAGAGGTCGCCCGTGACGCCGAAGATGACCAGACCCGACGGCCCCGCGATACGCGGGAGCCGTCGGTCGGCGGGGTCACGCAGCGGGTTGCTGCTTGACAAGATGTCAGCCCTCCGAGGGGGCCAGGCGCTCCAGCTCCGCCTGGGTCGACTTGAGCAGGTCGTTCCAGGACGCCTCGAACTTCTCGACGCCCTCGTCCTCCAGAACCTGGACCACGTCGTCGTACGAGATCCCGAGCGCCTCGACGGCGTCCAGGTCGGCGCGGGCCTGCTCGTACGTGCCGGTGATCGTGTCGCCGGTGATCTCGCCGTGGTCCTCGACCGCGAAGAGGGTGGCCTCCGGCATGGTGTTCACCGTGTTCGGCGCCACCAGCTCGTCGACGTACATGGTGTCCTTGTACGCCGGGTCCTTCACGCCGGTGGAGGCCCACAGCGGACGCTGCTTGCGGGCGCCCGCGTTCTCCAGCGCCTGCCAGCGGTCGGAGGAGAAGACCTCCTCGTAGGCCTGGTAGGCGAGCCGGGCGTTGGCGATGGCGGCCTTGCCGCGCAGCGCCTTGGCCTCGTCCGTGCCCAGGGCGTCCAGGCGCTTGTCGATCTCGGTGTCCACCCGGGACACGAAGAACGACGCCACCGAACGGATGAGCGACAGGTCCAGTCCGCGCTCCCTGGCCTTCTCCAGGCCGGTCAGGTAGGCGTCCATGACCTTGCGGTAACGCTCCAGCGAAAAGATCAGCGTGACGTTGACGCTGATGCCGAGGCCGATGACCTCGGCGATCGCCGGCAGACCCGCCTCGGTGGCCGGGATCTTGATGAGCGTGTTGGGGCGGTCCACCAGCCAGGCCAGCTGCCTGGCCTCGGCGACGGTCGCCTTGGTGTTGTGTGCGAGGCGGGGGTCGACCTCGATCGACACGCGGCCGTCCTGGCCGTCGGTCGCGTCGAACACCGGGCGCAGGATGTCGGCGGCGTCGCGGACGTCCGCCGTGGTGATCATGCGGATGGCCTCTTCGACGGTGACCTTGCGGGCGGCGAGGTCGGAAACCTGCTGGTCGTAGCCGTCGCCCTGCGAGATCGCCTTCTGGAAGATCGTCGGGTTGGTGGTGACGCCCACGACGTGCTGCTGGTCGATCAGCTCGGCGAGGTTGCCGGACGTGATCCGCTTGCGCGACAGGTCGTCCAGCCAGATCGCGACGCCTTCGTCGGAGAGGCGCTTGAGTGCGTCTGTCATGGAATTACATCTCCTACGTGTCGTATATGAGCGTCAGCGCTGGGCGGCGGCGATGGATTCCCGGGCCTTGGCGGCCACGTTCTCGGCAGTGAAGCCGAACTCGCGGAAGAGCACCTTGCCGTCGGCGGAAGCACCGAAGTGCTCCAGGGAAACGATGCGGCCGGCCTCCCCGACGTACTTGTGCCAGGTGAGGCCGATACCCGCCTCGACCGACACCCGCGCCCTGACGGACGGCGGCAGGACGCTGTCCCGGTACCCCTGGTCCTGCTCCTCGAACCACTCCACGCACGGCATGGACACGACGCGCGTGGGCACGCCGTCGGCCTCCAGCTGCTCGCGCGCCTCGACGGCGACGTGCACCTCGGAGCCGGTGGCGATCAGGATGACCTCGGGGGTCCCGCCGGACGCCTCGAACAGGACGTAACCGCCCTTGACCGTGTCCTCGTTGGACTCGTACACCGGCACGCCCTGACGGGTCAGCGCCAGGCCGTGCGGGGCGCCCTTGCCGAAGACCTTCGTGTAGCGGCGGAGGATCTCGCGCCAGGCGATGGCGGTCTCGTTGGCGTCGGCCGGGCGGACCACGTTCAGACCCGGGATGGCGCGCAGCGAGGCGAGGTGCTCGACCGGCTGGTGGGTGGGGCCGTCCTCGCCGAGGCCGATGGAGTCGTGGGTCCACACGTACGTCACCGGCAGGTGCATCAGAGCCGAGAGACGGACGGCGTTGCGCATGTAGTCGGAGAAGACGAGGAACGTACCGCCGTAGACACGGGTGTTGCCGTGCAGGGTGATGCCGTTCATCTCCGCGGCCATGGAGTGCTCGCGGATACCGAAGTGGATGGTGCGCCCGTAGGGGTTCGCGCCCGGCAGCGGGTTGTCCGCCGGCAGGAACGAGCTGTCCTTGTCGATGGTCGTGTTGTTCGACCCGGCGAGGTCGGCGGAACCGCCCCACAGCTCAGGGATCACGGCACCGAGAGCCTGGAGCACCTTGCCGGAGGCCGCACGGGTGGCGACGCCCTTGCCGGGCTCGAAGACCGGGATCTTCTCCTCCCAGCCCTTGGGCAGCTCGCACGCGGCGATCCGGTCGAACTCGGCGGCCCGCTCGGCGTTGCTGTCCCGCCACTGCTGGAACGACTTCTCCCACTCGGCCTTGGCCGCCGCGCCGCGCTCGCCGGCCTGCCGGGTGTGGGCGAGGACCTCCTCGGCGACGTCGAAGCTCTTCTCCGGGTCGAAGCCGAGGACGCGCTTGGTGGCCGCGACCTCGTCGTCGCCCAGCGCCGAGCCGTGCGCGGCCTCGGTGTTCTGCGCGTTCGGGGCGGGCCAGGCGATGATCGAGCGCATCGCGATGAAGGACGGCCTGTCCGTCACCTTCTTCGCGGCCTCGATCGCGTTGTAGATGGCGTGCGGGTCCAGGTCGCCGTCCGGCTTCGGGGCGATCCGCTGCACGTGCCAGCCGTAGGCCTCGTACCGCTTGACGGTGTCCTCGGAGACGGCGGTCTCGGTGTCGCCCTCGATCGAGATGTGGTTGTCGTCCCACAGCAGGATCAGGTTGCCGAGCTTCTGGTGGCCGGCCATCGAGGACGCCTCGGCGGAGATGCCCTCCTGGAGGCAGCCGTCACCGGCGATGCAGTAGATGAAGTGATCGAAGGGCGACTCGCCCTGCGGCGCGTCCGGGTCGAACAGGCCGCGCTCGTAACGGGAGGCCATGGCCATGCCCACCGCGTTGGCGACACCCTGGCCCAGCGGACCCGTGGTGGTCTCCACGCCCTTGGTGTGGCCGTACTCCGGGTGACCGGGGGTCTTCGAGCCCCAGGTGCGGAAGGCTTCGAGGTCTTCCAGCTCCAGACCGAAGCCGGCCAGGTAGAGCTGCGTGTAGAGGGTCAGCGACGAGTGACCGGCGGACAGTACGAAGCGGTCGCGGCCCACCCAGTCGGGGTCGGACGGGTCGTGCCGCATCACCTTCTGGAAGAGGGTGTACGCGGCCGGCGCCAGGCTCATCGCCGTACCCGGATGGCCGTTGCCGACCTTCTGTACGGCATCGGCGGCCAGGACGCGGGCGGTGTCTACGGCCCGCTGGTCCAACTCGGTCCAGTCGAGGTCTGTGGTGGTCGGCTTGGTGCTCACCCTGGGTCAGGGCTCCTCTCCACATGTTCGGTTACCGGTCCCCGGGCACGTGCCCGCACCGGCTGCCGGTGCACTGGGTGCCCACCGGCCGTTGTCGAGCCTACCCCCGTGAGGACGTGCATTTTTTCGAGTGTTTCCAGACTGCCGGGACTCTCGGGGATCCGCCTCCCGACTGGCCGAGAAGGCATTCGGCACATGAATACGGAACCGCTCATCTGACTGCTCAATCGAGCCGCCCCACCCCTCTTCCGAGACGCCCGCCAACACGACCCCACCCCCGCGAAGGCCGGGGTATGGGCAACGTCTAAAGTGGCGTGGTACGCGCGAGCCTTTACCGTGAGTTCACACGGCGGGGCTCGCTGGGAGTCTCTGTCAGGGGTGTGCGTGACGGCCGTCGAATCCCGTCCAGCCGGGGTGCTCGGTGCGAGCGAGAGCCCGAGTCACCGGCCGCCGATCGGGGCCCGTGTCAAGGCTTTCGTGGCGCTGACCAAGCCGCGGATCATCGAGCTGCTGCTCATCACCACCGTTCCGGTGATGTTCCTGGCGCAGCAGGGCGTGCCCGACCTGATGCTGGTGCTGCTCACCTGCGTCGGCGGGTACCTCTCGGCGGGCGGCGCGAACGCGCTGAACATGTACATCGACCGGGACATCGACGCGCTGATGGACCGGACCTCGCAGCGTCCGCTGGTGACCGGCATGGTCAGCCCGCGCGAGTGCCTCGCCTTCGGCATCACCCTGGCGGTCGGCTCCACCCTGCTGTTCGGTCTCACCGTCAACTGGTTGAGTGCCTGGCTGTCACTCGGAGCGCTGCTCTTCTACGTCGTCGTCTACACGATGATCCTCAAGCGCCGTACCGCGCAGAACATCGTGTGGGGCGGCATCGCCGGCTGCATGCCGGTGCTGATCGGCTGGTCGGCCGTCACCGACTCGCTCTCCTGGGCGCCGCTCATCCTCTTCCTTGTCATCTTCTTCTGGACGCCGCCGCACTACTGGCCGCTGTCCATGAAGGTGAAGGAGGACTACGCGCGCGTGGGCGTGCCGATGCTGCCGGTCATCGCCTCCAACAAGGTGGTCGCCAAGCAGATCGTCATCTACAGCTGGGTGATGGTCGCCGTCTCACTGCTCCTCACCCCCCTCGGCTACACCGGCTGGTTCTACACCCTGGTCGCGCTGGCGGCGGGCGGCTGGTGGCTGTGGGAGGCGCACGCGCTGCAGAACCGCGCGAAGGCCGAAGTGACGGGCGGCAAGCTCAAGGAGATGCGGCTGTTCCACTGGTCGATCACCTATGTGTCGCTGCTCTTCGTGGCCGTGGCGGTCGACCCCTTCCTGCGCTGACACAGGTCACACCGCCCTGCCCTCGCCAGTGGATCTACTCGTGAGTAGCATCCTGTCCATGGCAGACACGCAGCAGGTTGACACGCAGAAGGCTGACCAGAAGGCCGAGCGCAAGGTCGCGCGCCTCGCCAAGCGGATCGGTGCCTTCGCCAAGGCCCACGGCGGCGCCGAGGGCCAGGTGGCCTACATCGGCGAACGCGGCGCCCGTATCGTCCTCGTCGGCGAGGACGGCGGCTGGGGCGACCTGGTGGCCCCGACGTACGAGATCGCCGAGCAGGCCGTCGCCAAGTCCGGCATCACCGTCCACGAGTCCTTCGACGGCGAGTTCGCGGCGAAGGTGACGACGGGCCCGTACGAGTGGAAGCGCATGGCGGGCATCCAGATCGGCGGCTGATGCGACGCTCCCGTGTGAGCGCCCCGTCAGGGGCGCGGGGAACTGCGCGAGCAACCACACACCGGCCCGCGGCCGCCGAATGACCGGTACCACCCGCCCCCGACCGCGACCTCCATCCCCGTTCACCCGTTAACACGGTCAAGCAACCGTCGTCCACGGGGAGCCCGGATGATCGAAACGCCGTCCCTGGTGGACCAGTACTGCCACGGCGTCCTCCGTACGGAGCTGGGCCTGGGCACCTTCGAAGCCCAGCTCGCCCGCACCGAAGGCCCCCCGGCCGCCGGCACCACCCTCTTCGACACCCAGACCGGTTTCGCGGTACGGCGCTGGTGCCCGCCGCTCCTCGGCCTGGAGCCCCACTGCGCGCCGGCCCGCTACCTGGCCCGGCGCCGCGAACTCGGCGTCCTGGAGGCCGGCCGCCGGCTCCTGCGCGGCTCCGGCATCACCACCTACCTCGTCGACACCGGCCTGCCCGGCGACCTCACCGGACCCGCCGAGATGGCCTCGACCGGCGCCGCCGCGGCCCGCGAGATCGTCCGTCTGGAACTCCTCGCCGAACAGGTCGCCGACACCTCCGGCACCGTCGAGTCGTTCCTCGCCAACCTCGCCGAGTCGGTGCACGGCGCGGCGGCGAACGCGGTCGCCTTCACCTCCGTCGCCGGTCTCCGGCACGGCCTGGCCCTGGCCCCCGAACCTCCCGGCCCCGGTGAGGTGCGAGGCGCGGCCGGCCGCTGGCTTGCGGGACGCCGGGTCGGCGGCGAGCTGGCCGACCCGGTCCTGCTGCGCCACCTGCTCTGGATCGCCGTGGCCTCCGGTCTCCCGCTCCAGCTGCACGCCGGACTCGGTGAGCCCGGCGCCCGGATCGACCGCACCGACCCGGTCCTGCTCACCGACTTCGTCCGGGCCACCGCCGGCCTCGGCACCGACCTGGTCCTGCTGCACGGCTACCCCTACCACCGCCACGCCGCCCACCTCGCCGGCGTCTTCCCGCACGTGTACGCCGACTCGGGCGCGGCCCTGGTGCGCACCGGCGCCCGCGCCGCGACGATCCTCGCCGAGATCCTGGAACTGGCCCCCTTCGGCAAGATCCTCTTCTCCAGCGGCGCCCACGGCCTGCCCGAGCTGCACGTGGTCGGCGCCCACCTCTTCCGCGAGTCCCTCGCCCGGGTCCTCGGCACCTGGGTCGCCGAGGGCGCCTGGTCGCTCGGCGACGCCCAGCGCGTGGCCAGGCTGATCGCGGCGGGCAACGCGCAACGGGTGTACGGGCTGGAGTGAAACGGGTGCACGGGCCGGAGTGAGCTGTCCACAGCGACCTGGACCTGATCGCGGTGCTGCCGGGCGCGGTGTCCCCGGCCGTCGTGTGGAAGGTCGCGGTGGCGCGCGCCCGCTTGCGCGCGCGGGCGCTCGCCCCGTCCTGCACTGCACCTGTCGGTGGACCTCGGACTGATCACCTTCGCCCGCGCCACGGTCACCGCCCGCGAGGGCCGCCTGATCTCCAAACGCGAGGCCCTGGACCTGCTGCCCGCGCCGGGCGCGCCCGCCGAGGTCGTCGAGGACATCCGGAGCCGCCGCTACGGCGACCCCGCCCCGGCCACCGAGGAGTGGACGGCGCGCCGGGCCCGGCTGACCCGGGACTACTTGGGCCCGGCGATCGACGCGCTCACGGCCTCGTACGCCTGAGCGGGGACGCCGGCCGCGGCCTCGGCGCGTTCCCGCAGCGAGAGCAGGACCCGCAGGACGCCGATCCACACCAGGCAGGAGCCGAACATGTGCAGGCCGACCAGGACCGTGGGCAGGTGGGTGAAGTACTGGACGTACCCGATCACGCCCTGACCGAGCAGGATCAGGAACAGGTCACGGACGCGGTCCCGCGGTCCCTGGGGCGCACCGACGCCCTTGAGGAAGAACCACAGCGCAAAGGTCAGCGACACCACGATCCAGGCGAACACCGCGTGCAGTTCGGCGACACCGGACCAGCTGACGTCGATGCGCTCGACGTCGCCGGAGTCGCCCGGGTGCGGTCCCGCGCCGGTCACCACCGTGCCTGCGGTGATCAGCAGGAGGGTCACGGCCACCAGGGCCCACACCAGCTGCTGCACCGCCTTGCCGACCAGCGGACGCGGCTCGCCGTCGCCCTCGCGGGTGCGCTGCCACATCAGGGCGGCGACCGTGATGAGCGCCGTCGCCAGCAGGAAGTGCGCGGCGACGGTGTAGGGGTTCAGGCCGACGAGGACCACGATGCCGCCGAGGATCGCGTTGCTCATCACGAGCCAGAACTGCGCCCAGCCCAGCCGGGTCAGGCTGCGCCGGAACGGCTTCTGGGACCGGGCCGCGATGATCGCCCAGCCGACGGCCGCGCACAGCACGTAGGTCAGCATGCGGTTCGTGAACTCGATGGCGCTGTGATAGCTCAGCGCGTCGGTCGGGGTCAGCGAGCCGGCGGTGCACTCGGGCCAGGTCGGGCAGCCGAGCCCGGAGCCGGTGAGCCGCACCGCACCGCCGGTGACCACGATGACCACCGACATGACGAGCGCGGCGAGGGCCGCCCGCCGGACGGTCCGGGGATCCGGTGTCCAGCGATCGGCGATGAAGGCGAGCGGGTTGCGCACCGCCGCTACGAGGTCGGTGGGGGTCAGCTTTGGCACGGGCACCATGGTAGGGGGCAGCTTGTGCATGCGTTCACGAGGGTCGGGATCCGGCCGGGGCGTCGCTCCCGGCTCGTCACTCCCAGCGGAAGAACCGCCCCGCGGTGGCCAGCCCCAGCACCGCCCACGTCGCGAGGATCCCCAGGTCCCCCCACGGTGTACCCGCCCCGTGCTGCAGCACGTCCCGCAGGCCGTCCGAGAGGGCGGAGATGGGGAGGAGCCCGAGAGCGGACTGGGCCCCGCCGAACTTGTCCAGCGGGACGATGACCCCGCCGCCCACGAGCAGCAGCAGGAACACCAGGTTGGCGGCGGCCAGGGTCGCCTCCGCTTTCAACGTGCCCGCCATCAGCAGGCCGAGGCCGGAGAAGGCGGCGGTGCCGAGGACCAGCAGGAGCAGGACGGCGAGGGGGTTGCCGTGCGGGGACCAGCCGAGGGCCAGGGCGATCACCGTCAGGAGGAGCACCTGGAGGATTTCCGTCACCAGGACGGACGCGGTCTTGGCCGTCATCAGACCCCAGCGGGGCAGCGGGGAGGAGGCGAGGCGCTTCAGGACGCCGTAGCGGCGCTCGAAGCCGGTCGCGATGGCCTGGCCGGTGAACGCCGTGGACATGACGGCGAGGGCGAGGACGCCGGGGGCCAGGAAGTCGACCGACCTGCCGGATCCCGTGTCGACGATGTCCGCCGAGCTGAAGAGCACGAGGATGAGGGTGGGGATCACCACCGTCAGCAGGAGCTGCTCGCCGTTGCGGAGCAGCATCCTCGTCTCCAGGGCCGCCTGCGCCGCGATCATGCGGGGGAGCGGGGCGGCACCCGGCCGGGGGGTGAAGGTGCCGGTGTCGGTCGTGGTGGTCATGAGCGCAGCTCCCTGCCGGTCAGCTCCAAGAACACGTCCTCCAGCGTGTGACGCTCGACCGAGATGCGGTCGGGCATCACGCCGTGCTGGGCGCACCACGAGGTCACCGTCGCCAGCAGCTGCGGGTTGACCTTGCCGACGACCCGGTAGGAGCCCGGGGTCAGCTCGGCGGCCGTGGAGTCGGCCGGCAGCGCCTTCAGGAGCGAGCCGACGTCGAGGCCGGGGCGGCCGGTGAACCGCAGGGTGTTCTCCGCGCCGCCCTTGCACAGTTCCTCGGGGGAGCCCTTGGCGATCACCCGGCCGGCGTCGATGACGGCGACGTCGTCGGCGAGCTGCTCGGCCTCCTCCATGTAGTGCGTGGTGAGGATGACCGAGACCCCGTCGGCGCGCAGGTCCCGGACCAGGTCCCAGGTGGCGTGGCGGGCCTGCGGGTCCAGGCCCGCGGTCGGCTCGTCGAGGAAGACCAGCTCCGGGCGGCCGACCACGGCCATGGCGAGCGCGAGGCGCTGCTGCTGGCCGCCGGAGAGGCGGCGGTACGACGTCCGCCCGCAGCTGCCGAGGCCCAGCCGCTCCATCAGCGCGTCCACGTCCAGCGGATGCGCGTGCAGCTTCGCCACGTGCCGCAGCATCTCGTCGGCACGGGCGCCCGAGTAGACGCCCCCGGACTGGAGCATCACGCCGACTCTGGGGCGCAGCTCGGCGGACTGCCGCACGGGATCGAGGCCCAGGACGCGTACCGCGCCGGAATCCGGCTTGCGGTACCCCTCGCAGGTCTCGATCGTGGTCGTCTTGCCCGCCCCGTTGGGGCCGAGTACGGCGGTCACGCCCGCCTCGGCGGTCAGGTCGAGGCCGTCCACAGCGGTCTTGGCGCCGTACCGCTTCACCAGGTCCCGCACCTGGACCACCGGCTCACTTCGCATGGAGACAGAGTCTAAGGACGCCTGCCGTCACCCGGACGGCCGGGTGCTAGATCTCCTCCTCACGGGGGCGATGTACGGCCAGCCACCGCTCGGCGTAGGCCACGGCTTCCGCCACCGGGAAGAGCCGGGCCTCCGCCGCGCCGGCCCTGCCGCGGACGACGACGTTCCGGTCGCGTTCGAAGTCGTACCCCAGTTCGTCGAAGCGGTCGGAGGTGATCGACACCTCGGTGACCTCCTCCCAGCCGCCGCCGGGGGCGGGGCGGCCGACCCGGACGCGCGGGGAGGGGATCCGGTACTCGGCGAGATGGAAGCAGGTGCAGGTGGCGTAACCGGTGCCCAGCATGAGCACGCGCGCGTGCATCTGCTCCAGCCGGGCCAGCGGGCTCCGCTCGCCGAGCCGGCAGTCGGGGGCGTGCGCGTCGACGATCTCCGCCGCGCGGGGGCCGACGGCCGCGAAGGAGGTCTGCGGGTGGGCGCTGCGCAGGGCGCCCGGCCAGGTCCGCACGGTCTCCGGGATCACGCCGACCCCGCGGGCGGGGGTGGTCCGGGGGTCGTACGGCGGCATGGTGGCCCGGATCGTCCCCCACCACTCCTCGGGCACCGGCGGGTTCCGCCACACCGCGGGGTCCGAGAGGTCGCCGGTCTGGGTGGGGACCACCAGGGTCCCGTCCGGGCCGAGGGCGTCGAGGAGGGCCTGGACGACGGCGACGGCTCCGCCGTTCACCCAGCCGAGGGAGCTGAGCGAGGTGTGTGCGAGGAGGGTCTCGCCGGGCGTGACACCGAGCAGGCTGAGCTGCTGCGCGAGGGCGTCCCGGGTGACAAGAGGGCCGGTCGGAGGGGGTGTGGACATGGTTCGGGAGTGTTCCGGAGGGGGCCGCCGCGCGCTACCGAATTGGCTGAGGGATGATCGATCAAAGATCGTTTCCGCAGGTCAGGGCGGATGTCCGGTTAGGTATGCCTAAGTGATGCAGGGCACCGTCCTGTCCCCCGGACGCCGCTTGCCTGGCTCTGAGGAATTACGCAACAATGGCGTTGTGAAAAACGTCGGCGAGGCTCGGGAGACCCCCACGGGGGCCCCGCAGGAAGAGCTCGCGACCGGGGAGCGCTCGACGCGCAACCGGGTCGCGCGGTCGATCCTGGACCACGGGCCCTCGACCGTCACCGAGCTGGCCGGACGCCTCGGCCTGACCCCCGCGGCCGTGCGCCGTCATCTGGACGCGCTGGTGGCCGACGACGTCGTGGCCCCGCGCGAGCAGCGGGTGTACGGCGCGCGCACGCGCGGCCGGCCCGCCAAGGTCTTCGCGCTCACCGACTGCGGCCGGGACGCCT
This sequence comes from Streptomyces sp. NPDC104761, assembly GCF_055583445.1. Classification (NCBI taxonomy): domain Bacteria; kingdom Bacillati; phylum Actinomycetota; class Actinomycetes; order Kitasatosporales; family Streptomycetaceae; genus Streptomyces; species Streptomyces sp. NPDC104761. Next base: position 522,251 of record NZ_JBVJNZ010000003.1, read on the forward strand.
TCGACCAGTCGTACGACAAGCTCGCCGCCGATGCGCTGCGCTGGATCGCCGAGCAGGGAGGCGGCCAGGAGGCGGTCGCCGCCTTCGCGCGGGCCCGGATCGCCGCCCAGGCGAGCGTGTACCGCAAGGCGATCGAGGGCGTGGATCCCGACGAGCGGACCGAAGCGCTGGCCAAGGCCCTGAGCCTGGACGGGTACGCTGCAACGGCGCGCACCGCACCGGTCGGCGAGCAGCTGTGCCAGCACCACTGCCCGGTCGCCCATGTCGCGGAGCAGTTCCCCCAGCTGTGCGAGGCGGAGACGGAGATCTTCGCCGAGCTGCTCGGAACGCACGTCCAGCGACTGGCGACCATCGCGCACGGCGACGGCGTCTGTACGACGTTCATCCCCAAGATTTCCACTGATGCATCTGCTAGCACGGCCGGGAGGAACCCCGCATGACTCTCCCCACGGAGACTGCCCACCCTGAGCTCGAAGGCCTGGGCAAGTACGAATACGGCTGGGCCGACTCCGACACGGCCGGCGCCTCCGCCAAGCGCGGCATCAACGAGGACGTCGTCCGGGACATCTCCGCGAAGAAGTCCGAGCCCGAGTGGATGACCAAGCTCCGCCTCAAGGGCCTGCGCCTCTTCGAGAAGAAGCCCATGCCGAACTGGGGCTCCGACCTCTCCGGCATCGACTTCGACAACATCAAGTACTTCGTGCGCTCCACGGAGAAGCAGGCGGAGTCCTGGGAGGACCTGCCCGAGGACATCAAGAACACCTACGACAAGCTGGGCATCCCGGAGGCCGAGAAGCAGCGCCTGGTCGCCGGTGTCGCCGCCCAGTACGAGTCGGAGGTCGTCTACCACCAGATCCGCGAGGACCTGGAGGAGCAGGGCGTCATCTTCCTGGACACCGACACCGCCCTGAAGGAGCACCCGGACCTCTTCAAGGAGTACTTCGGGACCGTCATCCCGGTCGGTGACAACAAGTTCGCCTCCCTGAACACCGCCGTGTGGTCGGGCGGCTCCTTCATCTACGTCCCGCCGGGCGTCCACGTGGAGATCCCGCTCCAGGCCTACTTCCGCATCAACACGGAGAACATGGGCCAGTTCGAGCGGACCCTGATCATCGTCGACGAGGGTGCCTACGTGCACTACGTCGAGGGTTGTACCGCTCCGATCTACAAGTCGGACTCGCTGCACTCCGCGGTCGTCGAGATCATCGTCAAGAAGAACGCCCGCTGCCGCTACACGACCATCCAGAACTGGTCGAACAACGTCTACAACCTGGTCACCAAGCGCGCCGTCGCCTACGAGGGCGCCACCATGGAGTGGATCGACGGCAACATCGGCTCCAAGGTGACGATGAAGTACCCGGCCGTCTACCTGATGGGCGAGCACGCCAAGGGCGAGACCCTCTCCATCGCCTTCGCGGGCGAGGGCCAGCACCAGGACGCCGGCTCCAAGATGGTCCACATGGCGCCGAACACCTCCTCCAACATCGTCTCCAAGTCGGTGGCGCGCGGTGGCGGCCGTACCTCCTACCGCGGCCTGGTCGAGATCGGCGAGGGCGCCGCCGGATCCAAGTCGAACGTGCTGTGCGACGCCCTGCTCGTCGACACGATCTCCCGCTCCGACACGTACCCCTACGTGGACGTCCGCGAGGACGACGTGTCCATGGGTCACGAGGCGACCGTCTCCAAGGTCTCCGAGGACCAGCTCTTCTACCTGATGAGCCGCGGTCTGACCGAGTTCGAGGCGATGGCGATGATCGTGCGCGGCTTCGTCGAGCCGATCGCCAAGGAGCTGCCCATGGAGTACGCCCTCGAACTCAACCGGCTGATCGAGCTCCAGATGGAAGGCGCGGTCGGCTAAGCGACCGCCGTCACCGTCACGCCACTCACGTAAGAAAGCGAGCAGACCGACAGCCATGGCTGAGGCTCAGAACTCCCCGGTGGGCTCCACCACCGCCGGCGCCATCGCGGTGGCCGCCGAGTCGACCGTCGCCACCCGCATGAGCGCGCCCCCGTCCTTCGACGTCGCGGACTTCCCGGTCCCGCACGGCCGCGAGGAGGAGTGGCGATTCACCCCGCTGGAGCGCCTGCGCGGGCTGCACGACGGCACGGCGGTCGCCACCGGCGACAGCCTGAAGGTCACGGTGGAGGCCCCCGAGGGCGTCACCGTCGAGCTGGTCGGCCGCGACGACCCCCGGCTCGGCCGGGCCGGCGCCCCGGTGGACCGGGTCGCCGCCCAGGCGTACTCCGCCTTCGAGCAGGCCGGCGTGGTCACCGTCCCCAAGGAGACGGTGCTCACCGAGCCGATCCGGATGAACGTGCACGGCCAGGGCGGCGTCGCCTTCGGCCACCAGGTCATCGAACTGGGCGCCTTCGCCGAGGCCGTCGTCGTCATCGACCACACCGGTGACGTGGTCACCGCCGCCAACGTCGAGTACGTCCTCGGCGACGGCGCCAAGCTCACCGTCGTCTCCGTCCAGGACTGGGACGACAAGGCCGTCCACGTGGCCCAGCACAACGCCCTGGTCGGCCGCGACGCCAGCTTCAAGTCCGTGGTCGTCACCTTCGGCGGCGACGTCGTACGGCTGCACCCGCGCGTCGCCTACGCCGGCACCGGCGGCGAGGCCGAGCTGTACGGCCTGTACTTCACCGACGCCGGGCAGCACCAGGAGCACCGCCTCCTCGTCGACCACAACACCCCGCACTGCAAGTCCAACGTCGCCTACAAGGGCGCGCTCCAGGGCGACGACGCGCACGCGGTGTGGATCGGCGACGTCCTCATCGAGGCAAAGGCCGAGGGCACCGACACCTACGAGATGAACCGCAACCTGGTCCTCACGGACGGCGCGCGGGTCGACTCGGTGCCGAACCTGGAGATCGAGACCGGCGAGATCGTCGGCGCCGGCCACGCCTCCGCCACCGGCCGCTTCGACGACGAGCAGCTCTTCTACCTGATGGCCCGCGGCATCCCGCAGCACGAGGCCCGCCGCCTCGTCGTCCGCGGCTTCTTCGCCGAGCTGGTCCAGCAGATCGGTGTCGCCGACATCGAGGAGCGCCTGCTCGCCAAGATCGAGGAGGAGCTGGAGGCCTCGGTCGCATGACGTCGACTGCGTACGTACGCGCCTGCGGGCTGAGCGAGCTGGAGGAGGACACCCCGAAGCGGGTGGAACTCGACGGCACGCCGGTCTCGGTCGTGAAGACCGAGGGAGAGGTGTTCGCGATCTACGACATCTGCTCCCACGCCAACGTCTCGCTCTCCGAGGGCGAGGTGGAGGACTGCCAGATCGAGTGCTGGCTGCACGGCTCCAGCTTCGACCTGCGCACCGGCAAGCCGTCCGGCCTCCCGGCCACGCGCCCCGTCCCCGTATACCCCGTAAAGATCGAAGGGGACGACGTGCTCGTCTCCCTCACCCAGGAGTCCTGAGGCACCCATGGCAACGCTTGAAATCCGAGACCTGCACGTCACCGTCGAGGCCGACAACGCCACGAAGGAGATCCTCAAGGGCGTCGACCTCACCGTGAAGCAGGGCGAGACGCACGCCATCATGGGCCCCAACGGCTCCGGCAAGTCGACCCTCGCCTACTCGCTCGCGGGTCACCCGAAGTACACGATCACCGGCGGCACCGTCACTCTCGACGGCGAGGACGTCCTGGAGATGTCCGTCGACGAGCGCGCCCGCGCGGGCCTGTTCCTGGCGATGCAGTACCCGGTCGAGGTCCCCGGTGTCTCGGTCTCCAACTTCCTGCGCACCTCCGCCACCGCCGTGCGCGGCGAGGCCCCCAAGCTGCGTACCTGGGTGAAGGAGGTCAAGGAGGCCATGGAGCGCCTCAACATGGACCAGTCCTTCGCCGAGCGCAACGTCAACGAGGGCTTCTCCGGCGGCGAGAAGAAGCGCCACGAGATCCTCCAGCTCGAACTGCTCAAGCCGAAGATCGCGATCCTCGACGAGACCGACTCCGGCCTCGACGTCGACGCCCTTCGCATCGTCTCCGAGGGTGTCAACCGCGTCCGTGAGACCGGCGAGGTCGGCACCCTGCTGATCACGCACTACACGCGCATCCTGCGCTACATCAAGCCCGACTTCGTCCACGTCTTCTCCGCCGGCCGGATCGTCGAGTCCGGCGGCGCCGAGCTCGCCGACAAGCTGGAGGACGAGGGCTACGAGGCATACACGAAGGGTGGCGTATCCGCGTGACGCAACTGCCGGGCCTCCTCGACACCGAGGCGATCCGCAAGGACTTCCCCGTCCTGGACCGCCTGGTCCACGACGGCAAGAAGCTCGTGTACCTGGACAACGCGGCGACCAGCCAGAAGCCGCGCCAGGTACTGGACGTCCTCAGCGAGTACTACGAGCGCCACAACGCCAACGTCCACCGCGGTGTGCATGTGCTCGCCGAGGAGGCCACGGCGATGTACGAGGGCGCGCGCGACAAGGTCGCCGAGTTCATCAACGCGCCCAGCCGCGACGAGGTGATCTTCACCAAGAACGCCTCCGAGTCGCTGAACCTCGTGGCGAACATGCTCGGCTGGGCCGACGAGCCCTACCGGGTGGACCACGAGACCGAGATCGTCATCACGGAGATGGAGCACCACTCCAACATCGTGCCGTGGCAGCTGCTCGCGCAGCGCACCGGCGCGAAGCTGAAGTGGTTCGGCCTCACCGACGACGGCCGCCTCGACCTGTCCAACATCGACGAGATCATCACGGAGAAGACGAAGATCGTCTCCTTCGTGCTGGTCTCGAACATCCTGGGCACGGTCAACCCGGTCGAGGCGATAGTGCGCCGCGCCCAGGAGGTCGGCGCCCTCGTCTGCGTCGACGCCTCCCAGGCCGCGCCCCACATGCCGCTGGACGTGCAGGCCCTGCAGGCCGACTTCGTGGCCTTCACCGGCCACAAGATGTGCGGCCCGACCGGCATCGGCGTCCTCTGGGGCCGCCAGGAACTCCTGGAGGACCTGCCGCCGTTCCTCGGCGGCGGCGAGATGATCGAGACCGTGTCGATGCACTCGTCGACGTACGCCCCGGCGCCCCACAAGTTCGAGGCGGGTACCCCGCCGGTCGCCCAGGCGGTCGGCCTCGGCGCGGCCATCGACTACCTCAACGCCCTCGGCATGGACAAGGTCCTCGCCCATGAGCACGCGCTGACCGAGTACGCGGTGCAGCGCCTCCAGCAGGTCCCGGACCTGCGGATCATCGGCCCCACCACGGCCGAGGACCGGGGCGCGGCGATCTCCTTCACCCTCGGCGACATCCACCCGCACGACGTGGGCCAGGTCCTCGACGAGCAGGGCATCGCGGTCCGGGTCGGCCACCACTGCGCTCGGCCCGTCTGCCTGCGGTACGGAATTCCTGCGACCACGCGAGCGTCGTTCTATCTGTACTCCACTCCGGCCGAGATCGACGCTCTGGTCGAGGGCCTGGAGCACGTACGGAACTTCTTCGGCTGAAGGGCGTGAGCTGAGACCGTGAAGCTGGACTCGATGTACCAGGAAGTCATCCTGGACCACTACAAGCACCCGCACGGGCGTGGTCTCAGGGATGGCGACGCCGAGGTGCACCATGTGAACCCGACGTGCGGCGACGAGATCACCCTCCGAGTGAAGTACGACGGCACGACGATCGAGGACGTCTCGTACGAGGGCCAGGGCTGCTCCATCAGCCAGGCCTCGGCCTCCGTGCTGAACGACCTGCTGGTCGGCAAGGACCTGGCGGACGCGCGGAAGATCCAGGAGACCTTCCTGGAGCTGATGCAGTCCAAGGGCAGGATCGAGCCCGACGACTCGATGGAGGAGGTCCTGGAGGACGCGGTCGCGTTCGCCGGGGTCTCCAAGTACCCGGCCCGGGTCAAGTGCGCCCTCCTGAGCTGGATGGCGTGGAAGGACGCGACGGCCCAGGCGCTGGGTGGCGCCGACGCCGAAAGGAAGACGGCATGAGCGAGACCGCTGAGATGAAGCCGGCCTCGGAGGAGGAACTCCGCGAGGCGCTGTACGACGTCGTCGACCCCGAGCTGGGCATCGACGTGGTCAACCTCGGGCTGATCTACGGCATCCACATCGACGACGCGAACATCGCGACGATCGACATGACCCTGACCTCGGCGGCCTGCCCGCTGACCGATGTCATCGAGGACCAGGCCAAGTCCGCCACGGACGGCCTCGTCAACGAGCTGCGCATCAACTGGGTCTGGATGCCCCCGTGGGGCCCCGACAAGATCACCGACGACGGCCGCGAGCAGCTGCGGGCGCTCGGGTTCAACGTCTGAGACCGGACACGGGAAGGGGGGGGGGGGGGGGAGGGGGGGGGGTGGGGGGGGTCGGGGGGGGGGGGGGGGGCACGCGAGGCAGCAACAAAACACAAAGAGAACAACGCGGACACACACACCCC
>NZ_JBVJNZ010000003.1:528642-570222 GCF_055583445.1 Streptomyces sp. NPDC104761
CTCCCCCCCCCCCCCCCCCCCCCCCCCCCCCCCCCCCCCCCCCCCCCCCCCCCCCCCCCACAACCCCCACCCCCCCCCCCCCCCCCCCCCCCCCCCCCCCCCCCTTCCCGTGCGGGGGTACTCAGGCCAGCGGGTCCACGAACCGGAACGCGGAGTCCGCCAGGTACAGATCGCTGCCCTGGTACGGGTCCAGCTTCAGCTGGAAGTTCTGGTGGCGCAGGTAGCGGCCGGGGTAGTTCACCGACTCCAGCATGACCGCCCCGGAGTAGGCCGAGCCCCGTGCGCAGAAGGTGGCGTCCTGCCGGAACAGGGACGAGCCGTCGTCGGCGTCGGCGCGCAGCAGGAAGTTGCGGTGCCGCAGGTACTTCCCGTCCGCCGTCCGCAACGAGTAGCAGGAGCTGTTCGCCAGGCCCTTGACCACGGTGAACGTCGAGTCCGCACGGGACTCCGAGCCGCGCGGCGCGTCCAGCTTCACCAGTCCGTCGCTCACATGCCAGTAGCGGTCCGGGTAGTTGACCGAGCGGACCGACCTCTCGGAGCTGTCGGGCTGCTGTCCCGAGCCGCCCGAAGTGCCCTTGGCCGGCGCGGACTTGGACGGCTGGGCGCCGGACGGCGAGCTCTTCGGGCCGGCGCCGGGCGGGGAAGCCGCCGCCGTGGCGGACGTGGACGGGGTCGGCGAGGTCGCCGACATCCCCGACGTGCCCTTGGGCGGGGCGGCCGGGTCCGACGCCGACGGCGAGGCGAAGGAGAGCAGACCGGGGCCGTTGTCGGTGTTCGCGGACACCGTGGGACCGGCCGATGACGTCTTGTCAGGGGCGTTGTGGCCGACGGCTATCGCGGTGACGCAGGCGACGACGGTGGCGACGGCCAGCGTGCCCGCCAGCCAGAGTCTTCGGGTTCCGGGAGTCCGGGAGGTGTCGGGAACCCAGCCGTTCTCCCAGGGGGGAGGCGGCGGGGGTTGGGGGGTGGCTTCTGGCATGCGCGTTTCCTCCAGCGGCGCCAGGGCAGCGGCGGCCGGGGGTGTGAAGGTGGCGTGGGTGAACTGTGAGGCAGTCGTGGATCACAGAGGTGCACACACTAGTGGAGTCACGGGGCTGCGGGGAGCCGTTTCAGCTAGCGGTTTCTATGAACATTGAACATCGTCGTGCGGCACCCGGAAGCCCAAGCGGCGTACCCGGCACCCTCGTTCGGGACGGCCGGATTGCCCCGCCGTCGATGTGTACTGCCGTACACATCGTTGCGTACACTCGTACACATGGGATACCTGACGCTCGCCGGCGCCATAGCCGCCGAGGTCGCCGCCACGACGGCGATGAAGTACGCGGACGGCTTCAGCAGATTCTGGCCCTCGCTCCTGACGGCGCTGGGCTACCTGATGTCGTTTCTGCTCCTGGCCCAGACACTGAGGACCCTGTCGATCGGCACCGCGTACGCGATCTGGTCCGGGGTGGGCACCGCGGCCATCGCCGTACTGGGACTCCTGCTGTTCGGGGAGACGCTGACGCTGGTCAAGGTGGCCGGGATCGTGCTGATCATCGGGGGAGTGGTCGTCCTGAACCTGGGAGGCGCGCACTGATGCCACGCCGCTACGACCCCGACCGCCGTCGGCGGATCATCGACGCGGCGATCCGGGTGGTCGGCGAGAAGGGCCTGGCGGGGCTCAGCCACCGCTCGGTCGCCGCCGAGGCGGACGTACCGCTCGGCTCGACGACCTACCACTTCACGACCCTCGACGAGCTGATGGTCGCCGCCCTGCGGCAGGCCAACGAGGGCTTCGCCAAGACGGTCGCCGCGCACGGCGGCCTGGACGACTCCGCGACGGACCTCGCCACCGCCCTCGCCCGGATCCTCGGCGACTGGCTGGGCGGCGACCGTACCGCCGTGGAGCTGGAGTACGAGCTCTACCTCGCCGCCCTGCGCCGCCCCGCCCTGCGCCCCGTCGCCGCCGAGTGGGCCGACGACCTCGCCGAACGGCTGACCCGGCACACCGACCCGGTCACGGCGCGGGCGCTGGTCGCGCTGATGGACGGGATCTGCCTCCAGGTGCTGCTGACCGGGACCCCGTACGACGAGGGGTACGCGCGGGAGGTGCTGGGACGGGTGATTCCCTGACCGGGAGGCCGCCGCACGGACCGTCCCCTGAGACGCCCCGCACGCTGGTTCGCCTCGCAGGCCCCCGGCCGGTTAGGTTGCCCTCATGACCGACACGACTGCTCCTCGTCCCACCGGTGCCGCCGCCGCCGGCCTCGCCACGATCGCCGCCGACGGCACCGTGCTCGACACCTGGTTCCCCGCCCCCGAACTCCTCGCCGAGCCCGGCCCGGCCGGTACCGAGCGGCTGTCCGCGGACAGGGCCGTGGAGCTGCTCGGCGAGAACGCCGGGAACGCGATCGGCCCGGACGCCCGCCGCGGTGTCGAGGTGGTCGCGGTCCGTACGGTCATCTCCTCCCTCGACGACAAGCCCCTCGACACCCACGACGTCTACCTGCGCCTGCACCTGCTCTCGCACCGCCTGGTGAAGCCGCACGGCCAGAGCCTGGACGGCATCTTCGGCCTGCTCGCCAACGTCGCCTGGACCTCGCTGGGCCCGGTGGCCGTCGACGACATCGAGAAGGTCCGGCTGAACGCCCGTGCCGAGGGCCTGCACCTCCAGGTGACCTCGATCGACAAGTTCCCGCGGATGACCGACTACGTCGCCCCGAAGGGCGTGCGCATCGCCGACGCCGACCGGGTCCGCCTCGGCGCGCACCTCTCCGAGGGCACCACCGTCATGCACGAGGGCTTCGTCAACTTCAACGCCGGCACGCTCGGCACCTCGATGGTCGAGGGCCGCATCTCGGCCGGCGTCGTGGTCGGCGACGGCTCGGACATCGGCGGCGGCGCCTCCACCATGGGCACGCTCTCCGGCGGCGGCAACGTCATCATCGCGATCGGTGAGCGCTGCCTGATCGGCGCCGAGGCGGGCGTCGGCATCGCCCTCGGCGACGAGTGCGTGGTCGAGGCCGGCCTCTACGTCACCGCGGGCACCCGCGTCACCATGCCCGACGGCCAGATCGTCAAGGCCCGCGAGCTGAACGGCGCCTCCAACATCCTCTTCCGCCGCAACTCGGTCTCCGGCGCCGTAGAGGCCCGCCCGAACAACGCGGTCTGGGGCGGCCTGAACGAGATCCTGCACAGCCACAACTGACGCGTGGCGGCCGTGACCTGCGGCCGCCTGACCGACCACCGTTCTGACCTGCTGCCGAGCTGTCGGCAGTTGTCGACGTCGGTCACCATTGAGCGCCCTTCCACGGCCCGAGGACGGCCCGGGGGAGGGCGCTCACGTGCTTCCTCCGGGCGGGGCGGGGATGACCGGGCTCCGGGACTCCGCCGTTCGTGCGCAGCAACGGCCGTGTGCGCCTTCCGTCTGCGTGACGGTTGCCCATCACATCCACCGCGTGGATGACCCGGATACGGGATTCGGATCGCGCTGGGGATGGCACCGGCGCCTTGGCGCCCCCATAGTCGTCGCTACCGCACGCCGCTGTCCGGATGCCGCCGGCGTGCGACCTCCCCAGCATGCCGTGCGCCTTCGGTGCCCGTGAGGCATGCCCGCTCCGTTACGCCATCCCCTGGAGTCGCCATGCCCGGTTCCGTGCCCTCGCCGCCTCCCGCCGCGATCGATGCCACCGCTCCGTCAGCCGTCGCCGTGTCGGGCCCGGCCCATCTGCTGCGGGTGACCCTTCTGATGGCGGGCAGCTGCCTGCCGATCCTGGGGGCGGTGCTGATCGCCCCCGTGCTGCCGAAAATGCAGGACCACTTCGCGTCGGTCCCGGGGGCCAAGGCGCTGGTGCCGCTCGCGCTGACCGTTCCGGCGCTGGCGCTGGCGCTGCTGGCACCGTTCGCCGGCCTGATCGTGGACCGGCTGGGCCGCAAGCGCCTGCTGATCGTGGCGACCCTGCTGTACGCCGCGTTCGGCACAGCCCCGCTGTGGCTGGACTCGCTGGGCGGCATCATCGCCAGCCGCGCCCTGGTCGGCGTCGCCGAGGCCGCGATCATGACCTGCTGCACGACCCTGATCGGCGACTACTACAGCGGTCGGCAGCGGGTGAAGTACCTCGCCCTGCAGACCATGTGCGCCTCCGCGTCGGCCACCGTCTTCTTCGTGCTCGGCGGCGCCGCCGGATCGGCGGGCTGGCGCGTGCCCTTCTGGGTGTACGCCGTGAGCCTGGTGCTCGCCCCGCTGATGGCGACCGCCCTGCCCAACCCGGGGACCCGTGCGGACGGCGACGCGCCTGTGGCCGAGGCGGAGGCCCCCCGCTCGTTCCCCTGGCGGCCGCTGACGGGCATCTGTGCCCTGACCTTCTTCGGGGCGATGGTGTTCTACACCGTCCCGGTGGAGACGTCGTACCTGCTCGACGACCTCGGGGTGCAGAACACCGGCGTGATCGGACTGGCCACCGCGGTCGCCAGTGCCGCCACGGTGGGCGGAGCGGTCACCTTCGCCCGCCTCGAGCGCTCGCCCGATCCGATGCTGCCCGTCGTCCTCGCGGTCTGCGCGGTCGGCTTCGGGGTGATGTTCCTCGCGGGCAACGCCCCGCTGCTGGTCATCGGGGCGGTCGTCAACTGTGTGGGCACCGGCATGCTGCTGCCCTCCCTTCTGACCAGTGCCATGTCCCGGCTGGCGTTCGAGGACCGCGGCCGTGGCACGGGGCTGTGGACGGCGGCCTTCTTCGGCGGTGAGTTCGTCTGCCCGCTGGTGCTGCTCGCCGGGGAGTCCGCGGTCGGCAGTCTCGCCGGTGCGGTGGGCCTGCTGGGGCTGGCCGCAGCCCTCGTCGCGGCGGGGCTGTGGGCGGCCCGTCGCCGGGTGGGCGCCGTCGATCCCCGGCCGTTGCCGGAGCAGTTGGCCTGAGGGTGCGCGGGACGACCGCCGGGAGCGCGTCGATCGGACTGCCGCCTAGCTGTGGCCGTTGCCCGCCAGCGTGGCGCCCACCTCCGCGGCCTTCTGCCGCAGCCAGATGTGGGCCGCGTCCTGCGCGTGCATCGGGTGCCACCACATCGCCTCCCGCACCGGTACCGCCTCGAACGGGCAGGGCAGGACGCGCACCGCCGCGGATCGGACCGCCTTGCGTGCCAGGCGCTCCTGGATCATCGCGACCCGCCGGGTGCCCTCGACCATGGGCGGCAGCAGCTGGAAGGTCTGCACGGACACCTCCACCCGGGGACTGATCCCGATCATGCTGAGCTGGCGTGCGGCCGGGGCGTCGTAGGGGCGCTGGTAGACGGCCCAGGGCAGACGCCCCAGCTGGTCCAGGGTGAGTTCGTCACCGATCTCGGGGTGATCATCGGCGACCATGCACAGCCAGCGGTCCTGGTGGAGTTCGACGGCGGGGAAGCCGTCGATCACGCCGTGCGGCATCAGCAGTCCGTCGACGGTGCTCAGCACGGTCGCGGTGTTTTCCACGACGGACGGTGCCGGGTGCTGGAAGGTGAGCCGGATGCCGGGCGCCTCCTGGTGCAGGGCGCGGGCGAGGGCGGCGCCGAAGACGGCCGCTCCGTAGTCGGAGGCGAGCAGGGTGAACTCGCGGGTCTCGGCGGCCGCGTCGAAGTCGGCCTGGCTGGAGAAGACCCGCTCCAGCAGGTCGCACGCGGTGGCGCTGCGGTCCCGCAGGGCGGTGCCGAGCGGCGTCAGCTCGTAGGAGTTGCCGGTCCGGGCGAGCAATTCGTCGCCGAAATGGCGGCGCAGCCGGGACAGCGCCGCGCTCATCGCGGGCTGGCTCAGCCCGATGCGCTCGCCGGCCCGGGTGACATTGCGCTCTTCCAGCAGCGCGCGCAGGGCGAGAACCAGATTGAGGTCGAGTCGGGACAGGTTCACCGGGCCACCACCTAGCAAGCGAGAGGTATCCATGTCATGGATTCGGCGCATCCACAGGATTGATTTCCGTGATTGACCGAGCGGAGTCAGAGTAGACCGCAACTCAGCAGGAGGAAATCAGATGGCAACGCTCGCGCAACCTGCCGGCCCGTTCGCGCTCGGCACGTTCTCCACTCAGGACGGGGAGCCGTTTCCCGGCCTCCTGGCCAAGGGCCGGGTACGCGACTTGAGCGGTGTCCTGGCCTGGGCACCGTCCAGCGTGCGCGCCGTGGTGGAGCGATGGGAGGAGGCCCTGCCCGTCCTGCGCGTCCTGGCGGACGAGGACGCCCTCGACTGGCGGCCGCTGGAGGGCCTGCGGGTGCACGCCCCCATCGAGCCGCGGCAGGTCTTCCAGTCCGGCGCCAACTACCGGCAGCACGTGATCGACCTGGAGGCCGCCCACCGCTCCCCGGACGACCCGCGCACGGTTGAGGAGGCGCGCGCCGAGATCGCCGCGGTCATGGACCGCCGGGCCGCCGAGGACCTGCCGTACGTCTTCATCGGTCTGCCGAGCGCGATCACGGGCCCGTACGACGACGTGGTCCTGCCCGCCTGGGCCGAACAGCCGGACTGGGAACTGGAGTTGGCGGCCGTCATCGCCAAGCCCGCCTACCGGGTGACGGTCGAGGAGGCCCTGGAGTACGTCGCCGGCTACACCATCGCCAACGACCTGACCGACCGCGCCACCGTGTTCCGCCGGGACATGAAGGCCATCGGCACCGACTGGCTGCGCAGCAAGAACGCGCCCGGTTTCACGCCGCTCGGCCCGTGGCTCGTCCCTGCCGAGTCGATCGCGGACACCGGTGACCTGCGGGTCACGCTCAAACTCAACGGCGACACCATGCAGGACGAGTCCACCAAGGACATGCTCTTCGGAGTCGCCCGGTTGGTGTCGTACGCGTCGCAGACGGCTCAACTCCTGCCCGGTGACCTGGTGTTGACCGGCAGCCCGGCCGGCAACGGCATCCACTGGGGACGCCTGCTGCGCGACGGCGACGTCATGGAGGGTTCCATCACCGGTCTGGGCGTGCAGCGCACCCGCTGTGTCGCGGAGGGAACGGCATGAGCCTGGACCGCCGCGACCCGGAGGGCGCGATAGCCGAGGCCGCCAAGGCGTACTCCAACTGGGGGCGTTGGGGCGAGGACGACGTGCTCGGCACGCTGAACTTCCTCGACGAGGGCAAGCGGCGCGAGGGCGCGTCGCTGGTACGCCGCGGCGTCAGCTTCTCGCTGTCGCAGCGGTTCGACATGAACGGCCCGCAGAAGGGCTGGCGCCGACGGACCAACCCGGTGCACACCATGCTCGACACGGGCACCGACGCGGCGCTGGGCAACCAGGGTTTCCCGCACGGCATCGGCGGCGCCGACGACGTGATCTCCATGCCGCTGCAGTGCTCGACCCAGTGGGACGGACTCGGCCACATCTTCGACCACGGATTCGCCTGGAACGGGCGGCGCGCCGACAAGGTGGTCACCTCCGACGGCGACCTCGTCACCGGCATCGAGCACATGGCGCCGTACGTCGCCGGGCGCGGAGTGCTCCTCGACGTGGGCCTGGTCGTCGGCACCGGTGGGGGCACCTCCCGCTCGAGCGGAGCCGAGAGTGGGGGAGAGCTGCCCGACGGGTTCGCCATCACCGAGGAGCACCTCGAGCAGACCGCCGAGGCCCACGGGGTGACCGTCGGCCGCGGCGACATCGTCCTCGTCCGCACCGGACACCTCGCCCGCGCAAGGCGGGACGGCTGGGGAGACTACGCGGGCGGACCCGCGCCCGGTCTGTCGTTCACCACCGGCGGCTGGCTGCACGGCACCGAGATCGCCGCCATCGCCACCGACACCTGGGGTTTCGAGGTCCGCCCCAACGAGTTCGAGGGCGCCTTCCAGCCGCTGCACCAGGTCGTCATCCCCCACATGGGCCTGCTGATCGGCGAGATGTGGGACCTCGACGCACTGGCCGCCGACTGCGCCGACGACGGCGTGTACGAGTTCTGGCTCACCGCCGCTCCCCTCCCCATCACCGGAGCCGTCGGCTCCCCGGTCAACCCGATCGCCGTCAAGTAACCCGCAACACCGCCGGATGCGCCGTTCCCCGGACAGCGGCGGCGCATCCGGCCCCCGCCGCTCCACCCGCTTCGCCGGGTGACCCGTCCCCACCTCCGGCCCGCACTTTCAGCGGGCGAGCCGCAGCCCCCGCCGCCCGAAGTCGCGCGGCCCAACCCCGGGAGGAATCCCCGACATGGCTGACAGCCGCACTCTCCCCCAGCCTCCGGCCGGGGGCACACCCACCGTCCTGGTCATCGGCGGGGGCGCCTCAGGCAACGCCGTCACCATCCTGCTGCGCCGCGCCGGCATCGCCGTCGACCTGATCGAGGCCAAGCCGGACTGGAACGCCACCACCGGCTCCGGCATCACCCTCCAGGGCAACGCCCTGCGGGTCCTGCGCGAACTGGGCGTGTGGGAACAGGTGGAAGCCTCCGGATACGCCTTCGGCTCGCTGGGCGTGACCGCCCCCGACGGCACCGTCCTGTTCGTCGCCGAGGACATCCAGACCGGCGGAAAGGACCTGCCCGCCACCGTCGGCATGCAGCGCCCCCAACTGCAGCAGATCCTCATCGACGCGGTCCGCGCCTGCGGCGCCGGCGTTCGCCTCGGTACCACCGCCGAAGCGCTAAAGCAAAACGCCGAGGGCGTGTCGGTGCGCTTCAGCGACGGCAGCGAGGGCCGCTACGACCTGGTGATCGGCGCCGACGGACTCAACTCCGCCACCCGCGCCGCGATCGGCATCACGGACAAACCCGAGCCGACCGGCATGGCCATCTGGCGCATCGCCGCCCCGCGGCCCGAGAGCGTGACGCGCACCGACCTCGCCTACGGAGGCCCCGCCTACATCGCCGGGTACTGCCCCACCAGCGAGAACACCATCTACGCGTACCTCGTCGAAGGGTGCCGCGACCGCGCCTCCATCGACCCGGCCACCTACGCCGACGAGATGCGCCGCCTGGCCCAGAGCTACGGCGGGGCGTGGCCGGAGATCACCGAGCACATCACCGACCCGAAGAAGGTCAACTACACCTGGTTCGACCACCTGCTGGTCGAGGACTCATGGCACCGGGGCCGGGTCGTGCTCATCGGCGACGCCGCCCACTGCTGCCCGCCCACCATGGCCCAGGGCGCGGCGATGTCCCTGGAGGACGCCCTCGTCCTCGCCGAGCTGCTCAGCGTGGCCGTGGCCGACGGCCGGGACTGGGACGACGAGCTGCTCCGGGTCTACCACGACCGCCGCATCCCCCGCGTGCGCACCGTCGTCGAGGCGTCCATGCAGATCGGCCAGTGGCAGCTGGACGGCGTGCGCGACGCCGACATGGCCGGGCTGGTCGGCCGCACCATGAACCTCCTCAAGGAGCGCCCGTGACCACGACCGCATCCTCCGCCCCGGTCATCGACGTCCACGCCCACCTCCTGCTCCCGGAGGTCGAGGAGGCCGTCGCCGGCCATCCCGGCCTCGCCGAGGCCCGCGCCCTCGACGCCCGCCGCAACGGCCCGGCGGCCCTGACCGTGAACGGCCCCATGGTCGGCGCCCGCGTGCCGAAGCTCACGGACGCCGCCGTGCGCCTGGCGGCCATGGACGAGCAGGGCGTGGACATCCAGCTGGTCAGCCCCTCGCCGTCCCACTACCACTACTGGGCCGAGCCTCAGCTGGCCGAGAAGGTCTGCCGGCTGGCCAACGAGGGCGCCGCCGCGCACTGCGCGAAGGCACCCGACCGCCTGCACGGCCTGGGCCTGATCCCGCTCCAGCATCCCGACCTCGCGGTCGGCCTGCTCGACCACGCCCTGGACCAGGGGCTGAAGGGGGTGGAGATCTCCTCGCACGCGCCCGGTCACGAACTGTCGGATCCCGCGTACGAACCCTTCTGGTCCCGTGCCGAGGAGACGGGCGCCCTCCTCTTCCTGCACCCCTTCGGCTGCACCCTCGGCGAGCGCCTGGACCAGTGGTACCTGTCCAACACCGTCGGCCAGCCCACCGAGAACGCGGTCGCCCTCTCCCACCTGATCTTCTCCGGCGTCCTGGACCGTCATCCGGGCCTGAAGCTGATCGCGGCGCACGGCGGCGGTTACCTGCCCACCCACATCGGCCGCTCCGACCACGCCTGGCGGGCCCGTCCCGACGCCCGGGGCTGTGAGCGGGAACCGAGCAGCTACCTGAAGCAGCTGTACTTCGACTCCCTCGTCCACGACCCCCAGGTGCTGCGGGAGCTGCTGCGAACGGTCGGCCAGGAACGGGTCCTGCTCGGCTCCGACTTCCCCTTCGACATGGGCACCGACGACCCGCTCGGCGCGCTGCGCGCCGCGGACCTGCCCGACACCGCCTTCCACTCCGTCCGGGGCGGAAACGCCGCCGCTCTGCTCAACCTCGTCTGAGGAGGACCCCCATGAGCAACCGCCTGCTCACCCACCTCCGGCACGTCGACCTCGCCGTGCCGGACTACGACAAGCAGCTCGACTTCTACTCCGGGGTCTGGGGCCTGACCAAGGTCGCCGAGGACTCCGGCATCTCCTTCCTCGCCGCCGAGGGCTCCCCCGAGCAGTACGTCGTCCGGCTGCGCAAGGCCGACGAGAAGCGCCTCGACCTCGTCTCCTACGGCGCCGCGAGCCCGGCCGACGTGGACACGCTCGCCGAGCAACTCCTCGCCGGGGGTGTCGAGCTGGTCACCCGGCCGGGCAAGGTGGAAACACCCGGCGGCGGTTACGGCTTCCGCTTCTTCGACGTCGACGGCCGCACCATCGAGGTCTCCGCCGACGTCGAGGTGCGGCAGCACCGCAGGATCGAGGAGAAGGAGGCGATCCCGGTCAAGCTGTCGCACGTCGTCCTCAACTCGCCGGATCTGGACAGGACCAAGGCGTGGTACGAGGAGCATCTCGGTTTCCGGCTGTCCGACACACTCGGCCATCCGCACATCGGCGACGTCATGCACTTCATGCGGATCAGCAACCAGCACCACTCCATGGCCATCGCCAAGGGCCCGCACACCTCCCTGCACCACGTCTCCTTCGAGATGCGCGGCATCGACGAGTACATGCGCGGCTCTGGCCGTGTCATCCGCTCCGGCGCCCGCAAGATCTGGGGCCCGGGCCGGCACATGGCGGGTGACAACACCTTCACCTACTTCCTCGACCCGCACGGCAACACCGTCGAGTACACGACCGAGTTGGAGCTGCTGGACGAGGACACCTGGCACCCGCACGTCTACGACTTCTCCCAGCCCGAGGTCACCGACCAGTGGGGCACCGCCAACCCCATGAACGAACTGGTCACCAAGGAATCCTTCAACGACGTCGACCGCGGCGTCTTCGTCGCCCCGCCGGTCTGATCGGCGAAGCCCTGAGTCCCCGGGGGCGCGGTGACCCTGTCACCGCCCTGACTCCCCTGCCGCGTCCCCGGCCTTCGTGCCCACCCCTCACGCCGACATCCGACAGGAAACCGCCATGCGTTTCGCCACGTACGAGTACCGCAACCGACGCCAGGTGGCCGTCGTCGAAGAGGACGGCACGCTCTACCCCCTTCCCGGCGTCAGCTCACTGACCGGCCTGCTCGCCGAGGGCGGCGGCCTGCCCGAGCTGCTGGAGGCGGGCTCCGCCACGCTGGACATCCCGGCCGGCCCTCATGTCTCCGAGGTACGGCTGCTGCCCCCGCTCCAGCCGCCCACCGTGCGGGACTTCGTCACCTTCGAGGAGCATGTCGAAGGTGTACGGCGCTCCGTGGACGGCACCGCGGGCGTACCGGAGCAGTGGTACGCGGCTCCGACCTTCTACTTCACCAACCCCTACGCGGTGTACGGCCCGCACGACGACATCCCCGTGCCGCCCGGCTCGACCGTGCTCGACTTCGAACTCGAAGTCGCCGCCGTGATCGGCAAGGAGGGCCGCGACCTCACTCCCGAGCAGGCCCGCGAGCACATCGTCGGCTACACCGTCTTCAACGACTGGTCCGCGCGCGACCTGCAGTCCGCCGAGATGAGGGTCGGCCTCGGTCCCTGCAAGGGCAAGGACACCGCCACCACGCTGGGCCCGTACCTGGTCACCGCCGACGAACTGGAGAAGTACCGGGACGAGGACGGATTCCTGCGGCTCGGGCTCACCGCCGAGGTGAACGGCGAGGTGGTCGGCAAGGACCTGCTGTCCAACATGAGCTGGACGTTCGAGGAGATGGTCGCCTACGCCTCGCGCGGGACCTGGGTGCGCTCCGGTGACGTCCTGGGCTCGGGCACCTGCGGCAACGGCGGCTGTCTCGCGGAACTGTGGGGCGTACGTGGCGCACAGGACCCTGCCCCGCTCAAGCCCGGCGACACGGTCACCCTCACCGTCGAAGGCATCGGCAGCGTCTCCAACACGGTCGTCGCCGGAGCCGCCTCGGTCCCGCTGCCGACCGGCCGGCGCCGCTCCCGGGAGCGGCCGTGACCGACCTCCACCCCTGGGGGCGTCTCCCGGCCGAAGGCCGGGGGAGGCTGCTCGGCAGGGTCGTCGTGGTCACCGGCGCCGCCCGCGGCCAGGGCGCCGCCGAGGCGGAGGCACTGACCCGCGAGGGTGCCCGGGTCATCGCCACCGACGTGACCGGGGCTTCCGGCTGCCGCCGGCTCGACGTCACCAGCGAGAAGGACTGGGCCGAACTCGCCGCCGAACTGGGGGAGGCATACGGCCGGGTGCACGGCCTGGTCAACAACGCCGGTGTCACCTGGCGCGCCCGCCTCGACGCCGTACGCCCCGAGGACATGGCCCGCGTCCACGCCGTGAACGTCACCGGGCCGCTGCTGGGCATCCAGCACCTGGCACCGCTGATGCGCCCCGGGGCGTCGATCGTGAACGTCGGCTCCTCGGCGGCCCTGACCGCCCACTACCCGGTCGCCTACACCGCCAGCAAGTGGGCATTGCGCGGCCTGTCGGCCACCGCCGCCATGGAACTGGGACCACGCGGCATCCGCGTGAACACCATCCACCCCGGTTACATCGAGACCGAGATGACCGCCTCCGCCGCACCCGCCTTCCGCGAGGCCAACCTCGCCGGCACACTCCTCGGCCGCACCGGAACCGTCGACGACATCACCCCGCTCGTCACCTTCCTCCTCTCCGACGAGTCGTCCTTCATCACCGGAGCCGAGATCCCCGTGGACGGCGGCCTCACCGCGCACGGCGGCGCCAAGCCGATCTCGGACGCCGTACGCAACTAGCAGAAGCAGAAAGGCCCTCACCCATGGACAAGGTCTGGCACCACGACTCGAGCTTCACGCTCCGGAGGTACACGCACCTGATGCCGAACAGCGAGGCGCGCGCCCGGGCCGCGGCCCGAGGACGGCCGGGGGAGGGCGCTCACGTGCGCTCACGTGCCTTCCCGGCGGACGCGGGCCCGTGTCCGCCGGCCGCCGCCGACACCCCCGGGAGCGCCGGTGGCGAACCCGTCGGCTGCGGCACGGCTGTGGGCTGTGGGCTGTGGAGTCAGGTCGCGGTCCGGACGAAGGTCGCGGAGCCGGTGGAACCGGTCGTGTTCTTCGCGGTGACCGTCACCGTGTAGGTGCCCGCTTTGGTCGCCGAGCCCGTGAACACACCCGCCGGGTCGAGGGTCGGCGGCAGGTTCCGGGAGGAGTCGTGCACCAGGGTCTGGTAGTTGCCCGCGGCCGCTCAGTCGTCCTGGGGCATGGCCGCCCGGAACTTTGCCAGCGCGGCGAAGTCGGCCTCCCGCAGCCCGATCCTGGGGTCGACGTGGTGGAGCAGGGCCGGGCCGGGGTGGTGGGCGCGGACGTACAGTGTGTCCGCCGGGCTCTGTTCGTCGTCCACCCAGGCGAACGGGCGCCCCGCGGCGTAGGCGACGATCGCCTCGGTCTTCCAGTGGACCCCGTCGGGCCGCTCCGCGAACAGGCCCCGGCCGAAGTCGACGTACGGCAACTCGGGGAGCCCCACGACGGGCGCGATCCAGCGGTTGGCCTCGGCCATCCAGGTGGTCGCCCAGCACAGCTCGTAGCCGAGGGCGAGCAGCGCCGGGCCGTGCGACGGGTTCAGCCACACTCGCAGCGGGCGTCCCGGACGGACGGTCGCCCGGATCGTCGTGTATCCCGCGGGGCGTCGCTCGGGCTGGGCGGCGTACGGGTTGAGGGGGCCGTCGACGTCCAGGAACAGCAGGGGGCGGCTCACGGGGCCAACGTACGGCAGCGGGCGTGCCGGACACCGGTGAATGTTCTCGCGCCGCACAGGCATAGTGGCGCCGCTCCGCACGCGTCACCACGGGTACAGGGTCCGGTCACCGGGCGGGCCCGGGGGAAGAGAAGGTGACGATGGATGCGGAACTGCAGGAGAGCTTCCGGGAGTTCGTGGACAGCAGGTCGACGGCGCTGCTGAGGACCGCCGTGCTGCTGACCGGCGGCGACCGGCACGCGGCCGAGGACCTGCTGCAGAACGCCCTGATCAAGGCGGCCGGCCGCTGGCAGCGCATCGACGAGCCCGAGGCCTATGTGCGCCAGGTCCTCTACCGGCAGCAGATCAGCCGCTGGCGGCTGAAGTGGCGCCGCCGCGAACTCAGCGTCGCCGAACCCCCGGAGAGCCCGCCGACGCTGGACACCGCGTCCGCCGCCGAGCTGCGCCTCGTCCTGCGCGCGGCCCTGTCCCGGCTCACCACCCGCCAGCGCACCGTCCTGGTCCTCCGCTACTTCGAGGACCTCCCGGAGGCCGACGTGGCCAGGCTGCTCGGCTGCTCCGTCGGCACCGTACGGTCCACCACCCACCGCTCCCTGGCCCGGCTGCGCACCCTCGCGCCCGAACTCGCGGCCCTCGCCCCGGACACCGGCCCCGACCAGCCGCCGTCCCGTGACTACTCGCCCGTGGAGGTGCGGCCGTGAACGTCGAGGAACTCATGCGAGACGCGTTGCGCGAACAGGCGGCCGAACAGCCGCCGCTGCGGGCCGGGTTCGCCGACCGGGTGCTGGCGGTCCGCAGGCGCCGCCGGACCCGCCGGCTTGCCGGCGTCGCCGTGGCCACCGCGGCCGTGGTCGCCGTCGCGGTGGGCGTGCCGCTGCTCGACGGCGGCAGGCAGGACGTACGGCCCGCCGGAGTCCTCGACCCCGGTGAGACCCGTGCCCACCCCGACCAGTCGCCGCCCCGCGAGCTGATCCAGGCGGGCGGCGCGGCCATGGCCGCCTACTACACCACCGGCAGCGTCAAGCAGACGGCCCGCGAGTACCGCACCACGCGCACCTACTGGCTGCTGAACCAGCGCACCGGACGCTACGAGAAGGACTCCCGCTGGTCGTACGTCGCCGTCGCCCCCGGCCTGAAGACCGCCGCCGTCCTGGAGCGGACCATCCCCGCCCGGCGGATCGGCCTGCTCGACCTCACCACCGGCAGGGTGGCCCGCTGGATCTCCGTCGGGCAGGGGGTCGGCGGGCTCGCGTTCTCCCACGACGGCCGCAAACTGGTCGCGACGACCTACTCCGCCGACCCCGACGTGGTGACCAGGGCGCCGGGCGACACGACCGGCACCAGCTTCTCCATGCCCGACGCCATGCCGCGCACCGGCTTCTACGTCCTCGACGTGGCCTCCGGGAAGGGTCCCTGGCGCGAGATCGGCGGCCCGCACGACAGCATGACCATGGCCGACATCAACATCCGTCAGGACTTCGCCATCAGCCGCTCCGGTCAGTACGTCTGGTCCGGTCTGACCAGCGAACCCGGGGTGCAGTTCTACGACCTCCGCGGCCACGAGGTTCCTGTGCCGGCGGGCGGGCGGTACCTGAACTGGTTCGTCCAGGCGGGGCTGTCGCCCGACGGCAAACGGGCCGCCGGTGACTTCGCGGGCAGGACGATGAAGACGTCCTCCTGGATCACCGACCTCGGCACCGGCCGGAAGACCGAGGTGCACGGGCAGCAGCTCCTCGCCTGGGCCGACAACGAGTCCCTCGTCGCCTGGGACATCGCCAAGGACGGCGGCAACGAGTTCCACAACCGGCTGGTCCTGGTCACCATCGGCAGCGACAAGATCGTTCCCCTCAGCGGCTTCCGCAAGGGCGACGACGGCGCCGCCGGCCGCTGGACTCCGGTCTTCGCCGAGCGGCGCTGATCAGCCCGCCGCGAGCTCCTCGTACACCGCCCGCAGCCCGTCGGCCGCCTCCCGGCCGGCGGGCCGCAGCGGTGCCCGCGGCGGGCCCGCCGGCAGGCCGAGCGCGGCGAGCAGCGCCTTCGACGTGACCGTGCCCGGCAGGCCCGCGGCCGTCATCGCCTCGATCAACGGCGTGGCCCGCAGCTGGAGTTCGGTCGCACGGGCCGTGTCGCCCGCGTCGAACACGTTCAGGATCGCGGCGACCCGGGACGGGACGACATTGGCCACCGTGCTCACGCAGCCGGCCGCGCCCACCGCGTACAGCGCGAGGATGTGCTCGTCGCAGCCCGCGTAGTACGCCAGGTCCGTGCGCGCCAGCACCTTCTGGGTGCCGAGGAAGTCGTACGAGCAGTCCTTCACGGCCACGATCCGGGGGTGCGCGGCGAGCCGGACCAGTGTCTCCGGCTCGATCCGGGTGCCGGTGCGGCCCGGGATGTCGTACAGCATCACCGGCAGCCCGCTCGCCTCGGCCACCTGGAGGAAGTGCGCCTCCAGCGCGTCCTGCGGGGGCCTGCTGTAGTACGGCGACACCACCAGGACGCCGTCCGCGCCCGCCTTCTCGGCGGCGAGCGCGAGGTCGACGGTGTGCAGGGTGTCCGCGGTGCCCACGCCCGCCACCAGCGAGACCCGCTCGCCCACCGCCGCCCGCACGGCCCCGATCAGCTCCGTCTTCTCCGCGTCCGTGGTGGTCGGCGACTCGCCGGTGGTGCCGTTCAGCACCAGACCGTCGCAGCCCTGAGCCACCAGATGCGCGGCCAGCCGCCGGGCACCGTCGAGGTCGAGCGCGCCCGCTCCGGTGAAGGGGGTGACCATCGCGCAGAGGGTGCGGCCGAAGGGGCGGGGCGAACGGGCGGTGCCGTGGGGGTTCGTCATGGGGGTAGTCTCGGCAACGCGACAGCGTAGCTCCACTTAATTTTTCTACCTGATACACCTTAGAAATACTAAGACGTTGGCCCATGGCGTCCTGGGGCCCTGTGTCCAACTCGGCCCCTCATGGGCCATTATGGGCAGGACGGTCACCGACGGCAGGTCATGGGTCATGGGAGGCACCATGAAGCTGGGCAAGGCACTGGCCACCGGGGTCGCCGAGGAGCGGCCGCTCGTCAGCGACGACGTACCCGAAGGTCCCGAACTTCCCGAAGAGATCCACGAGCCCCAGGTCAGGTCCGCGTCCGAAGAGGCTCCGGCCGTCCGATGAGGCTGTGGCTCCCGGCGGAACGGCCGACGGAGCCGCCGGCCGGCTACAAGATCGCCCATCCGATGCTGTCCCAGGACGGTACGCGGGCCGGGTTCACCGGTGTGTCGCTGGGCGGCGCGCTGCCGTACGGAGTGCTGGACGACGCGTCCTGCGTCTACGGCCGACGGCATCGCCCGCCCGCGCGGCTGTGCGACTGCGGCTTCCACTGCGTGCACGAACGCGAGGTCGCCGAGGCCCTGTTGTGCACCGCCGAGCACCGGTCCGCCGTGCTGCTCGACGTCTCCGTCCTCGGTGCCTACATCCGTTTCGAGCGCGGTTTCCGCTACGCCCGGCAACGCGTGCGGACCGCGACCGTCGGGCCGTGCGCCTGCGGTGCGCCGGCCGTCGCGCTCGCCGACTCGGGCTGGGGCAGGCCCGGTTGGCGGGCCCTCGTGGCCGCCTGTGCGGGCTGCGTACGCGCGCGTGCGTCCGTCTCGCTCGCCGGGTTCGCCCGGCTGGCGGGTCAGGGGCTGCGGGTGATCGCCGCAGGTGCGGGTGCCGCCAGCAGCCGGGTGGCGGCGGGGGAAAGCCTCGGGGTGCCCGAACTGGTCGCGGAGGCCGCACTGTTGCAGGCCCGCCTCGACTGGTTCCAGAGTCAGCTCGCCCGTCTGGGTGAACGGGGGGAGCAGGGCTGAGGGCGGCCGGACCGGGTACTCGAAGGGTCCGCAAGCAGAGCGGACGCCGACGAGACCAGGAGGGGCAGCACCGATGACGAAGAGGACCGCACGCGGAACGGGGGCCCGACTGACCGACACCGCCGGTGCGCTGGCGGCCAAGGCCGACCTCAAGGGCCGTACCCAGGCCCGCGCCGCCGATCTCAAGGACCGGGCCGGCGCGCTGAGCGTACATCTGCGCGAGGGAGCCTCCAGGGCCGGTCACCAGGCCCAGGGCCGGGCGATGAAGGGCGGCCACACGGCGCAGGAGCAGATGGCCAAGGCGCGCCACACGTTCCAGGAGCAGGCGCTGCGGACCGGGCACGCCGTGCAGGAGCGGGCGGGACACGCCGGGCACCTGGCGACGGAGAAGGCCGCCGAGGCGGGGCACGCCGTCGAGGACCGGGTCGCACAGCCCGCGCGCATGGCCGTGCGGGCGCTCGTCCGGCTCCCCCGGCCGGTGCTGTTCGCGGGCGCCGCGACCGCCGTCGCGGTGGCGGTGGGCGCACTGCGCCGGCGCCGTCGCAGCTGAGGGCGGCCGGGTTCGCCGGAGGGCCGTTTCACCGTCCCACCGAAAACTCCACCTCTGTGGACAAAAAAAGTTTTCGGTGGGACGGTGGAGCCATGCTGGACGTCACCGTGATCGAGGACCCCGAGGCAGCGGCCGTGTCGCTGGACCCCATAAGGGCCAGGCTGCTCGCCGAACTGGCCGAGGCGCCCGCGTCGGCCGCGATGCTGGCCGGCCGGGTCGGGCTGCCCCGGCAGAAGGTGAACTACCACCTGAAGACGCTGGAGCGGCACGGCCTGGTCGAACTGGCCGGCGAGCGGCGCAAGGGCAACGTCAACGAACGGCTGATGCGCGCGACCGCCGCGTCGTACGTCATCTCGCCGGCCGCCCTGCCCGCCGTGCAGCCGGACCCGGACCGCTTCCGCGACCAGCTCTCCGCGCGCTGGCTGCTCGCGCTCGGCGCGCGCCTGGTGCGCGACGTCGGCATGCTGATCAGCGGGGCCGCCAAGGCCCGCAAGCGGCTGGCGACCTATGCGCTGGACGGCGAGGTCCGCTTCGCCTCCGCCGCCGACCGCGCGGCGTTCGTGCAGGAACTGACGGCGGGCGTGAGCGCGCTCATCCGCAAGTACGACGCGCCCGACGCGGAGGCCGGCCGCGACCACCGGATCGTGGTCGCCGTCCATCCCACGGTCAAGGACCGGCCCACCCCCGAGCTGGAACAGTAGGCGGCAGGAGCCCCATCATGTCCAAGGAATTCGAGATCGCCCGCGAGTTCGAGGTCGACGCCACGCCCGCTCAGGTGTGGGAGGCGATCACCCACGGCACCGGCGGCTATCTGTGGCCGATGCAGCCGCCCGAGCCCCGGGTGGGCGGCACGGCGGCCTTCGGCTCCACCGTCACCGCCTACGACCCGCCGCACCACCTGGTTGTCCGCAGCGAGGACGTCGGCTTCCCGACGCAGAGCGCCAACCAGCTGGAGCACCTCATCGAGGAGCGCGACGAGGGCCGCCGTGCCTGGGTGCGCTACGTGCACAGCGGGATCTTCACCGACGACTGGGACAACCAGTACGACGGCGCGAGCCGGCACACCGACTTCTACCTGCACACCCTGCGCGAGTACCTCACCCACTTCGCGCCCCGCCCGGTGAGCTTCGCCCAGCTCAACGGGCCGGAGGCGTCTCAGGCGCCGGACGCCTTCGTCGCCGTCGGCCGCGCCCTCGGCCTGCCCGACGACCTGTCCGCGGGCGCGAAGGCGAGCGTCCACGGGCCCGGCGGGCGGGTCCTGGACGCGGTGGTCGACTACCGCGACCCGTACTTCGTCGGACTGCGCACCGAGGACGCCCTGATCCGGTTCTTCGGGCGCAACCACTGGGGCGCTCCCGTCGGCATCAGCGTCCACGACTTCGCGCCGGACGCCGACGCCGAGGCCAACGAGACCGCCTGGCAGGACTGGCTGAACGGGGTGTTCAGCCGGTCCTGACCCGCGGCCGGCCGCTCACGGGCGGAAGCGCAGCACCTGCGGGTCGTGGTCGCTGATCTGGTCGTGGAACTCCGAGTTGATGTGCACGCTGTCGTACTCGAAGTCGCCCTTGCCGCGGATCTGCTTGCTGATCAGGATCTGGTCCAGGACCTGCTCGTTGCCCTGGTAGTCGTAGGTGTAGCGCTCCTTCGTCGGCAGCGACTGGATCGCCGACCACAGCGCGCCGTGGCTCTCCAGGATCTTGGTGGTGCCGGAGAAGTCGAAGTCGTTCATGTCGCCGAGCGCGACGACCTCGGCGTCCTTCTGGACGTCGAGGATGCTCCGGACGAACGCGTTGACCAGCGTCGCCTGCGCGTGGCGCTGGGTCTCCGAGCTGCGCACCACCGGCTGGTACTGCGAGGTCAGCCCCTGGTCGCCGCCCTTGGAGTTGAGGTGGTTGGCGATCACGAAGACGGTCCTGCCCTGGAAGACGAACTCACCGGCGAGCGGCTTGCGGCTGGCCGTCCAGGCGGAGTTCGACGGGTCGACGCGGCCGGGGGAGGCCGTCAGCTGGGCCTTGCCGTGCACATTGGTGACGCCCACCGCGGTGGTGGAGTCGCCGCCCGCGCGGTCGACGAAGGAGACCCGCGCCGGGTTGAACAGGAAGACCTGGCGGATGTTGCCGCCGGGCTCGCCGCCGTCCTGGTCGTTGACCGGGTTGATGGAACGCCACTGGTACTTCGGGCCGCCGGCCGCGACGATCGCGTCGATCAGCTTGTCGACCGTCACGTCGGCGGCGACCGTGCCGTCGTCCGTCGCGCCGTTGTTGTCCTGGATCTCCTCCAGGGACACGATGTCGGGCGACTGGAGGTTGTTCACGATCGCGGCGGCGTGCGCGGCGAAGGTGCCGTCCGAGGGGTCGAGGTTCTCGACGTTGTAGGTCGCGACCGCCAGCTCGCCGTGCGACTGCTTCCTCGTCGTCTCGCGCTGCAGGCCGCCGCTCTTCAGGGTGCCCAGCGTGCTCGCGACGAGGGTGTAGCCGCCGTACTGGTTGTAGTCCAGGGGGCCGGTCGTGGCGCCGGTCAGGGTGTCGCCGACGTTCGCCGCCGGGAAGTCGGCGGTCGCGCCGAGGGACTGGATCTGCAGGCGGCCGGTGTTCTGGTCGCGGTAGGAACGGTAGAGCGAGCCGCCGCGGCTGGTGCGGTTCTCGTGCGGCTTCACCGTGACCCACAGCTCGGCGTAGGGGTCGGTGGCGGTGACCACGTGGGCGTCCTCGACCTGGACGTTCATGCCCTCAAGGGACTCGTAGTAGTCCAGGGCGTACTTCTTCGGCTGCAGCGTCAGGCCGTTGATCGAATTGCCCGCGGCCGTGTCACCGGTCGGGGTGTACGCGCTCGGCACCGACTTCCTGTCGATCACGACCGGCGCCGGGACCGCGTTGCCGGTGGAGACGGTGGTGACCGTCGGCTTGGTGATCTCGGTCAGCGACTGGTTGCCGGTGGTGGCGCCGCCCGGGACGTACTCGGAGACCGTGCCGGTGACCGTGACGGCGTCGCCGACCGCGACCTTCGGGGTGGAGCTGGTGAAGACGAAGACGCCCTCGCTGGTGGCCGGGTTGCTGTCCGGTGTCGGATCCTGGAGCCAGAAACCTCTGGAGGAGCCGTAGGTGCGCGTGGCCGTGACGATGCCGGGGACGTCCGTCACCTTCTGGCCGGCGTACGGAGACATGCGCGTGGTGCCCTGGACGTCGTGGATGCGCAGTCCGTCGGCCTGGGCGGGCGAGGTGAGGGCGACGGTGGACGCCGCGCTGCAGACGGCGGCGACGGTGAGCGCGGCGAGACGCGCGGAAGACCTGCTCGGCAAGGGAATCCCTCCGGGGACATACGGAAGCGCCGGGACGAGGGCGTTTTTATGGAGCGTTCATGACACGTCCATGAACGCCATGTGGCATGGATATGACACGCGTAGACCCCGAGTGAACAGTTGTCCCCCCGTTTTCTACGCGCGTCAATCTCCTGCCTGGCCACGGCAGTTGTCAAGGTTTCAGCCATGCACGGGACGGGCCGGGGAGATGAACCGGGCGGCATGGGTGGAAATCCGTCTAGGCTGAGCGGCTGAGCCGTACGGCGTCCAGGTGCTCGTACGGCCGTCGATACGGTGTCCATGTCGCCGTACGACCGTTGAGGCGTCCGAGGAGAACCAGCCGATGTCTGACAGCGCCCCCCTGCCCCCGGTGCGGTTGCGTTCCGAAGCGGAGCTGGCGCACGCCGCGCTGTCCACGCCGCTGCTCACCCGGGCCGCCCGGCTCGCCCGCTGGGCCGGGCCCGACACCCGCGTGGACGCGGGCGGCGAACTGGTCGAGGAGCAGCTCCCGGCCGCCGCCGAGGCGCTCGGACTCACCGGGGAGGACGCCGTCGGTCACGCCGGTGAGGCCTGGCGGGTCGCCGTGGACGCCGGACTCGTCGAGATCGCCGACGAGGAGGCCGGGACGGTGGCGGCGGGGGAGGAGCTGGCGCTGCTCACCGGGGGCTCGCCGCACGACGTCCTCGCGGTGTGGCAGGCCGCGCTGGAGACCGTCATCGCCGACGCGAGCGTGCCCGACCTGGACGGAATTGTCGACGCGCTCGACGAGGGCGGCGAGGTCGATTTCTCGTCACTCGGCTGGGACCCCGAGGCCGAGGCGGACTTCCTCGACGGTGTCCTCGGCAACCTGTACCTGCTGACCGTGAGCGAGGGCGGACCCGGCGAGGCGCCGGTGCCGCTGCCCGCGCTCGCCGCGTCGATGATCGTGCCCAGCGACATGGGGGAGCCGACCAACGACGTCCTCGAACAGGTCTCCGACGCGATGATGCGGCTCGACGACCAGTTCCGGCTGCTCGAGCCGGTCGGGCTCGTCGAGTACCAGCCGGTCGACGAGGCGCTGATGGCCGACGCGGAGGAGGAACCGGCGGCGGGGCCGGTCGACGAGGCCGACGTCTCCCGGTACGGCATGGTGCGGCTCACTCCGCTCGGCGCGTACGGGCTGCGGGCGCGGCTGCTGGAGGCCGGCTTCGAGGCGCCGGCGGTCGGGGAGCTCGCCGACAAGGGCGCGGACGCGCTGCTCGACGGCACGGCCGCGTTTCCGCAGGGAGCCGCGCAGGCCGAGACCGAGCAGTGGCTGGCCCGCCGGGAGTCCCTGGCGGCGGCCCGCGAGCTGCTGGCCGCCGCGCGCGGTGCGGACGCGGGCGCCCCGCTGCGGCGGCTGCGCTGCCAGCAGGCGCTGTCCCTGCTCGGCGCCGAGGCCGAGCCCGCGCTCCGCGAGGTCCTCGACGATCCCGAGCTGGGCGGCCTGGCGAGGGTCTGGCTGGCCGAACGCGGCGCCGCCGGCGTGCCGGCGCCCTCCCAGGACATGATCTTCTGGCTCACCATCGACACGCTGGCTGCGCAGCTGGCCGCCGAGGGGAACTCCGAGGAGCTCCAGGCGCTGGTCGAGGGGCTGGCCCAGCAGCACAGCGGCTTCTTCGCCGAGGCGTGGCGCGTGGGGCACCCGGACACGGCCGACGTCCTGGAGGCCATGGGCCGGCTCCACCCCGACAAGAAGGTGGCCAAGGAGGCCCGCAAGGCGGCGTTCAAGGCACGGTCGCAGCACGGGGGGTAGGGGCCGAGGGGGTGGGGCGCGGCGGTTGGCACCGCCGGGCACCGCGGTTCGGGCTGAGCGCCGGTGCGGCGCGCGCTGTTGTAAGTGCTTGCCGGTGCGGTGCGGTGCGGTGCGGTGCGCTGGGGGTGTGGGTGTGCGGGAGGTTGGGCACGTCGGCTGCCGCCGCTCGGGCTGGGGGCCGCTGCGGCGGGAAAGAACGAAAGCGCTGTCGCGGCGGGCATGAAGCGGCGGCGAAGGAGTGTGTGCCGGGGGGAGTTCAGGCCTCGGGGGCGGGTGGTCCTCGAGGGAGAAGTCCCCTCCGTGGCCGGCGGAAACCGTGGCCCTCCGTGGGGTGCTCTTGGGGCGGGCTTTTGGGTGACGTGGGGTGAGGATTACGGATTCATGGAACAGACGGCCGTGATGTCGCCCTGTGTTCAGCCGGAGTTCAAGGACGGGCGGGAGCGTGTGCGCCGAGTTGAGGCCCGCCACCCTCCACGGCACCCGAACGTCACAGGAGACACCATGTCGCTTACCCGCAGGGACTTCACAAGGAAATCCGCGATCACCGGTGCCGGTGTCGCGCTGGCGGGCAGCGTCGGCGCGCTGGCCACCGCTCCGAACGCCCTCGCCGCCACCGAGGCCGGTGCGGCCGAGGCGGCGCACGGGCACGGCGGCGTCGGCTACGGGCCGCTGCTGCCCGACCCCGACGGCATCCTCGCGCTCCCCGCCGGCTTCAGGTACCGCGTCATCACGTACAGCGGCAGGACCAAGCTGGAGGCGGGTGAGTTCACCCCCTCCAACCACGACGGCACGTCCACCTTCGACGGCCCGCGCGGTGCCACCCTCCTCGTCAACAACCACGAACTGGCCGGCCCCCGCGCCAACTGGGAGTACCCGGTCCCGCTCACCGAGGGGCTCGTCTACGACCCGGCCGCCGCCGGTGGCTGCACCGTCGTCGAGGTCCGCCCCGGCGGCCACGTCGCCGAGTGGGTCGGCATCGCCGGCACCGCCACCAACTGCGCGGGCGGCAACACCCCGTGGGGCACCTGGCTCACCTGCGAGGAGACCGAGGACAAGGCCGGCACCAACGGCTTCACCAAGGACCACGGCTACGTCTTCGAGGTCGACCCCGAGGACCGCCGGGCCAACCGGAACCCCAAGCCCGTCAAGGCGCTCGGCCGCTACGCCCACGAGGCCGTCGTCGTCGACCCCAAGCGCGGCCACCTGTACCTGACGGAGGACGCGTCCAACCCGAACGGCCTGCTCTACCGCTGGACCCCGCCCGAGCACTTCCACCACGGCCGCGGCAAGCTGCGCACCCTCGCCGACGACGCGGGCACGCTCCAGGCGTTCAAGTGCTTCGACTCCGGCGGCCAGTTCGTCGACGACCTCTCCCGGGCCACGAAGATCGGCACGGTCTACGGCGTCGACTGGGTGGACGTCCCGGACCGCGACGCGAGGACCACCTCGGTCCGCAAGCAGTTCACCAGCGGCCAGGTCACCCGCGCCCGCAAGCTGGAGGGCATGTGGTGGGGCGACGGCGGCGTGTACATCGTCTCCTCGTACGCCCGCGCCGAGAGCCCCGTCCAGCACGACGGCTCGGTGTGGTTCTACGACCCCAAGCGCCGCACCCTCACCCTCAAGGTCCGCATCGGCGTCAACCCCGACCCGTCCGTCGAGGGCAACTTCGACGGCCCCGACAACATCACCGTCTCCCCGTACGGCGGCCTGGTCATCGCCGAGGACGGCGAGGGCCTCCAGCACCTGTTCGGCGCCACCGACAGCGGCCGCACCTACCCGATCGCCCGCAACGAACTGAACATCGGCACCGAAGAGGAGCCCGAATACAGCGAGTTCACCGGCGTCACCTTCTCACCCGACGGCCGGACCCTGTACGCCAACATCCAGACGCCTGGCATCATGCTCGCGATCACGGGGCCCTGGAAGCGCCAGCAGCGCGGATAGTGCAGCGGGGGCGGTTAATTCACTCGCTCGGCCCGCGGCCCGCCTCCTAAGGTGATGCATGTCCAGGTGCGAAGGCAGGACCTACTTCCACTTCTCATGGGGAGGCCGCGGGTTCGAGTCCCGCCACCGGTACAACGTGCCGGTGTAGCTCAGGGGCAAGAGCACCTATGTCGGTTCCGCCGGCTTCGATCTCTGGACACCGAAAACTTCATGCACCTCCCGGTGCGTGTGCTTGACCTCGGGAGGCGCAGCTCATGGTGGGTGTCCGGTGCGAAGGCAGCGGATACTTCGGGGACTGGTGGGGGGAAATCCCTCGTGCGGGTTCGAATCCCGTCATCGGCTCAGGGCCGATGTGGCGGAACGGAAGACGCGCCAGTTGATAGGCAACCGCAGCCGATGTCGACCTCGGACCCCCTCCTTTTGCCGCGCCTCCTCTCGTTCTCCAATGAATTCGGGGGGAATTCACCATGGCGCGATTCAACACAAAGGCGGCCCGGGCCCAGCCCGTTTCGCGGGTCACCTCCACAGGACGCGTGCTCCGTACCTTTCAGGGAGGGCTCGGCCGGGAGCGGGACGCGCGGTCCGAGCTCTTCCTGCTCGCGGTCGCCAACTTCGTCTCGCAGCAGACCTTCTACGAGTCCGGCACGGACCGCGACGACCGGTTCGCCACCCTCCTGCGTGAGCTCGCCGTCACAGACCCGGCCTGGACCGCAGGCCTGCTCGGCTGGCTGCGGGGCGAGGGCAACCTGCGGACCGCCTCGATCGTGGGCGCCGCCGAGTACGTGCACGCCCGCCTGACCGCGGGGGCCACCGACGGCCCCTCGAACCGTCAGGTCGTCGCCTCCGTGCTCCAGCGGCCCGACGAGCCCGGCGAACTGCTCGCCTACTGGACGGCGACGTACGGCCGTGCCGTTCCCAAGCCCGTCAAGCGGGGGATCGCCGACGCCGTACGACGGCTGT
This sequence comes from Streptomyces sp. NPDC104761, assembly GCF_055583445.1. Classification (NCBI taxonomy): domain Bacteria; kingdom Bacillati; phylum Actinomycetota; class Actinomycetes; order Kitasatosporales; family Streptomycetaceae; genus Streptomyces; species Streptomyces sp. NPDC104761. The sequence continues at coordinate 555,072 of NZ_JBVJNZ010000003.1, forward strand.
ACCACGGCAAGTCGCTGCTCAAGTACGACACCGCGTCCAAGGGATACCGCTTCGGCGACGTCCTCAACCTGGTGCACGCGGCGCCGGATCCGGACAGGCCGTGGCAGGGCGAGCTGTTCCGTTACGCGCTGGACCGGCGGCACAACCCGGACACCGCCGTGCCGCCCGCGTCGAGCCCGGTGCTCGGCGCCCACCGCGAGCTGATGGCGCTGCCCGCCGGGCAGCGGCGTGCGGTCGTCACCGGGCCCGGTGGCGCCGAGCGGCTCGCGGCGGCCGGCCTCACCTGGGAGGCACTGGCCGGATGGCTCCAGGGCCCGATGGACAGGGCCGCGTGGGAGGCGGTCATCCCGTCCATGGGGACCATGGCACTCGTTCGCAACCTCCGGAACTTCGACGAGGCCGGCGTCTCCGACGAGGTCGCGGCCACGGTCGCGGCCCGGATCGGCGATCCGGCGGAGGTGGCGCGGTCGCGGCAGTTCCCGTTCCGGTACCTCGCCGCGTACCGGCACGCGCCGTCGCTGCGCTGGTCGTACCCGCTGGAGCAGGCGCTCGGCCACTCGCTGGCCAACGTGCCCGCGCTGCCGGGACGGACGCTGGTCCTCGTCGACCGTTCGGGCTCGATGTTCTACTCGCGGCTGTCCGAGCGCTCGGAGCTCAACCGGGCCGACGCGGCGGCGGTCTTCGGCGCGGCGCTCGCGCTGCGGGCGGCGGACGCGGACCTCGTCGAGTTCGGTACGACGAGCCGACGGCTGACGTTCGGCAAGGGCGAGTCGGTGCTGAAGGTCCTGGACCGCTTCGGCGACCTGGGCGGCACCGACACCACCTCGGCGATCCGCTCGCACTACCGGGGACAGGACCGGGTGCTGATCGTCACCGACGAGCAGTACACGTTCAACGAGCACGGCGACCCGACCCAGCAGGTTCCGGCGCACATCCCGGTCTACACCTGGAACCTGGCCGGCTACCGGGTGGGCCACGGCCCGTCCGGCAAGGGCAACCGCCACACCTTCGGCGGCCTCTCGGACGCCGCCTTCCGGATGGTCCCGCTGCTGGAGGCGGCCCGGAACGCCGACTGGCCGTGGGAGACGGCGGCCTGACCGGCGCCCTCCGATCGTGACCCGCACCTTCACGGGGGGTGCGGGTCACCTCCCTGCCCGCCGCCGCTCTTGCTCTCGCCGACCACTGACATCTAACATTTCAGTTCATGGAGGCCCTGCAACCCGTCACCCGCACCCTGCTTCGCGACCGCGCCTGCGCCGCGATCCGGGACGCCATCGTCGCCGGTGAGATCGAACCGGGGGCGGTGGTGCGCGACGCCGAGTTCGCGGAGCGGCTGGGGCTGTCCCGGGCGCCCGTGCGGGAGGCGTTCGCGCGCCTCGTCGACGAGGGGCTCCTGGAGAGCAAGCCGCAGAGTTACACCCGGGTCACCCAGGTGGTGGCCGCGGACGTGCGGGACGCGGCGGCCGTGGTCGGTGCCATGCACGAGCTGGTGACCCGGGCCGCCGTACCCCGGCTGCGGGATGCCGACCTGGACCGGATGCGCGCGTCCAACGTCCTGTTCGCCGCCGCCGTGCAGGCCGGTGACGTGGCCGGGGCGCTGCGCGCCGACGACGAGCTGCACGACGTACTGGTGCGGGTGGCCGGCAACCGCGCGGCCGCCGCCACCGTCGCCCGCTACACCCCGCTCATCCGCCGCCTGGAACGCCGCCGCTTCGGCGAGGGCGGCTCCTGCCGCTCGGCCGGACTGCACGACCGGCTGATCGCGGCCTGCGCCGCGGGTGACACGGAGTCGGCGGTCCGCGTCACGGCGGACATCTGGCGCAGCCTCGCAGACCTGGCCGACCCCGACTGACCCCAGGAGCTCCTATGTCCCTCTCCTCCTACGACCGTTACCCTCTCCTCTTCGGTCCCTCGCCCGTGCACCCCCTGGAGCGCCTCACCGCCCACCTCGGCGGTGCCGGGCTGTGGGCCAAGCGGGAGGACTGCAACTCCGGGATCGCGTACGGCGGGAACAAGACGCGCAAGCTGGAGTACCTGGTCGCGGACGCGCTCGCCAAGGGCTGCGACACCCTCGTCTCCATCGGCGGGGTGCAGTCCAACCACACCCGCCAGGTCGCCGCGGTCGCCGCCCGCGCCGGGCTCAAGTGCGTGCTGGTGCAGGAGAGCTGGGTGGAGTGGCCGGACCCGGTGTACGACAAGGTCGGCAACATCCTCGTCAGCAGGCTGGCCGGCGCCGACGTCCGCCTGGTCCGCGCCGGGTTCGGCATCGGCTTCAAGGAGAGCTGGGAGCTGGCGCTGCGCGAGGTCGAGGAGTCCGGCGGCAGGCCGTACGCCATCCCGGCCGGCGCCTCCGACCACCCGCTCGGCGGTCTCGGCTTCGCCGGCTGGGCGTACGAGGTCGCCGAGCAGGAGGAGCAGCTGGGCGTCTTCTTCGACACGGTGATCGTCTGTTCGGTGACCGGGTCCACGCAGGCCGGGATGGTCGCGGGGTTCGCCGCGCTGGCGGAGGCGGGCGGGCGCGAGCGCCGGGTCATCGGCATCGACGCGTCGGCCAAGCCGGCCCAGACCCGCGAGCAGGTGGCGCGCATCGCCCACCGGACCGGACAACTGATCGGGCTGAAGCGAGAACTGACCGTCGAGGACGTCGAGTTGGACGAGCGCTACCACGCCGGCGTCTACGGTGTCCCGGACGACGCCACCCTGGAGGCGATGCGCCTGGCCGCCCGCACGGAGGGCATGGTGACGGACCCGGTGTACGAGGGCAAGTCGATGGCGGGAATGATCGACCTGGTCGAACGCCGCGAGATCGGCGACGACTCCACCGTGCTCTACGCCCACCTGGGCGGGCAGCCGGCGCTGAACGCGTACAGTGCGCTCTTCTAGGAGATTGCCTCCAGGGCTCTTCCGGTAGCGGGCGAGCGAGAACCTACTTGGCGAGGAACGACAGCAGCGCGGCGTTCACCTCTTCGGCGTGCGTCCACAACAGGCCGTGCGGGGCGCCCTCGATCTCCACGTACTCGGCCGACGGCAGCAGCGCGTGGAACGGCCGCCCGGTCGCGTCGATCGGCAGGATGCGATCCCCGGTGCCGTGCAGGATCAGCGCCGGGACGTCGACCTTCGCCACGTCGGCGCGGAAGTCGGTGATCCACGTCGGCACGCAGGCCACGGACGCGTGGGCGGAGGCGCCGGCCGCCACGTTCCAGCTGTTGCGGACGGCCTCCTCGCTGATCCGGCTGCCCAGCGTCTCGTCGAGGTTGTAGAAGTCCTGGTAGAACGCGGTGAAGTAGGCGTACCGGTCCTTGCTGACCGCGTCCAGGATGCCGTCGAAGACCGCCTGGTCCACACCGGTCGGGTTGTCGTCGGTCTTGAGCAGGAAGGGCTCGAGCGAGGCCAGGAAGACCGCCTTGGCGACCCGGCCGGAGCCGTACCTGCCCAGGTAGCGGCCCACTTCGCCGGTTCCCATCGAGAAGCCGACCAGGACCGCGTCCGTGAGATCGAGCGTGGTGAGCACCTTGTCGAGGTCGGCGGCGAAGGTGTCGTAGTCGTAGCCGGTGGTCGGCTGGGAGGAGCGGCCGAAGCCCCGGCGGTCGTAGGTGACGACGCGGTGGCCGGCCCCCAGCAGGACCGGAAGCTGCTTCTCCCAGGAGTGGCCGTCGAGCGGGTACCCGTGGATCAGCACGACGGGCTGTCCGGTTCCGTGGTCCTCGTAGTAGAGCTCGATCGGTGCGCTGTTCTCTTCGCCAACGGTGATGTAAGGCATTGCGGTTCGGCCTTTCTGGGGTTCGGGCGTCCAGCACACCAGTTGTGCGGGACCGCTGCCAGGCAGAAGCGCAGGCGGAAGTAGAGAGCGCTTGTTCTAATTGTCGTGATGACCAGACCTTCCCCATCCGATGAGTCCCACGGCGCCACCGCCTTCGGCGCGATGCTGCGTTCCCTGCGCCGGGCGGCGCGGCTGACCCTGGAGGAGTTGTCGCAGGCGTCCGGCGTCAGCGTCCGGGCGCTGGGCGACATGGAACGCGGCCGCAGCCGTGGGCCACAGCGCCGCACCGTCGACGCGCTCGCCGCCGCCCTGAAGCTGGACCCCGAGCAGTCGCAGCGGTTGCAGCGGCTGGCCGACGCCGGCCGGGAACGGGGCGGTCCGGCCGCGCCGCCGTATCTCCTGCGTACGGTCCCGGACTTCACCGGACGGGAGCAGGAACTTGCCGATCTGGAGGCGCTCGCCCGAGGCGCCGGCGCCCGCGCGGTGGTCCTCTTCGGGCCGGGCGGACAGGGCAAGACGACCCTCGCCGCGCAGGCCGCGCGGCGGCTGGGAGAGCTCTTTCCGGATGGCTCTGTCAGTGTGCGACTGCACGGCATGAGCGACACACCGCTGTCCGCCGCCGAGGCACTGGTCCTGCTGCTGACCGGGCTCGGGCATCCGCCCGACCGGATTCCGGTGGACCCGGTGGCGCGCGAGGCCGTCTACCGGGCCACGCTCAGCACCCGGCGGGTGCTGGTCGTCCTGGACGACGCGGCCGACGAGGCACAGGCCAGGCCGCTGCTGCCGGACGCGGAGGGAGGTTTCGTACTCGTCACCAGCCGACGCCCGCTGACGGGGCTGGAGGGCGTACGGCGCATCCGGCTCGGCGCTCTCAGCGGCAGGGAGTCGGTGACCCTGCTGGAACGGATCCTCGGCACGCCGCGCACCTATGGCCAGTCGGAGGCGATCGGCCGGCTGGCGGAACTGTGCGGGCATCTCCCGCTGGCCCTGCGCATCGTCGGCAACCGCCTCTCCAGCCGCCCCGCCTGGACCCCTGCCCGGCTGGCGGAGCAACTCGCGGACGAGGAACGGCGGCTGGGCACCCTGGTCGCGGGCGACCTGGCCGTACGCGGCGCGCTCGCCCTGTCCTACCGCCAGCTCACCGCTCCCCGCAGGCTGCTGCTGCGTCGGCTCGCCCTGCTCCCCGGCCATCACACCGGCGCCCGCCTCGCTGCCGTACTCACCGGTGACGACGACCTGGTCGCGGTCCAGGACGCCCTCGACCTGCTGGTCGAGCGGGGTCTGCTGGAGGAGACCACGCCGGGCCGCTACGCACTGCACGATCTCGTGCGACTCTTCGCGCGCGAGAGACTTCAGGCCGAGGAGCCGCCGTTGTCGGCCGAAGCAGCCGCCCTGGGCATGGCGGACTGGCTGCTGCGGTCGGCCTCGGCGGCGGGCCGCTGGTTCGAGGCACCCGGCGCGCCCGAGCCGTGGCCGGGAGCCACCCCGGCCTTCGCACCCGTGTCAGCCGCGGAGGCGGAGGAGTGGCTGAGCACCGAACGTGCCCACTGGGTGGGCGCGTTGCAGCTCATGTTCGAAGCGGAGCGGTACCCGGAGATCCTGCACGCGGCGCGGACGTTGTACTGGTTCTCCGACCGCTGGGACGCCTGGCCCGAGTGGCGCACGGTGTTCACCTACGGCGTCCGCGCCGCCGCCGCGCTCGGTGACCGGGCGGCCGAGGCCCACCAGCTCAACTGCCTCGCCTGGACGTATGCGGTGCGTGGCGGACTGTACGAGCAGGCCGAGGAACACGCGCGCCGTGCGCTGGAGTCGGCGACCCAGGCCGGTGACACCGGCCAGCAGGCCTGGGCATGGGTCTACATCGCCGGTGCCGGCATGCACCTGGGCCGGCCCGCGGAGGCGGCACGGGCGGCCGAGGACGCCGTAGGCCTCTTCGGGGCGGCCGGTGACCAGGCCGGGCTGGCGGTTTCCCGTCGGCTGTTGGGCAGCGCCCTGCGGGAATCCGGCCGCGCGGAGGAGGCGTTGGCCGTCCATCGGGGCCTGCTCGGGACGTACGCGGGGGACGTGCCCGGCTTCCAGGAGTTCGCGCAGGCGATCCTGCGGCATGAGATAGCCCGTGACCTGCTGGCCCTTCGGCGCTGGTCCGACGCGGTGGAGGTGTATCGGACCGTCATCGCCCCTGCTACCCACGGCGGCACGGACCGCTTCAAGGCACGTGCGCTCACCGGCCTCGCCACCGCCCTGGAGCACTGCGGTGACCCGGCCCAGGCCCGCGCCCACCTCAGTGAGGCGCACCGGCTGTTCAGCTCGGTCGGTGACGCGACCGCCGCGGAACGGACAGCGGCCTCGCTCGAACGCCTCGCGGCCCCTGGGGTCGACGCGGATCCTCCGGTCGTCGCCCACCACGCCGAGGGCCCTGGCAGCTAGGGCGCGAGGATCACTCAGGCGCCCGTACCGTCGTAGCCGGATGTGCGGCGGTGCGGCGGCACGTGGTGCGTCCGGCACGTGGTGCGTCCGGCACCTGCCGGCCGTCGCCGATCCCGGCCGTGCCACCCGGGCGGGACCTGACCGCGCGGGTGACGAAGATGTGGGCCTACGGGTGTCGCCGCCGCGGGCTCGTGATCACGAACCCCGCCACCAGCAGCGCGGCCAGCGCGACCAGCGAGCCGATGCCGAACGCGCGGGACGCGCCGTGGGTGAGGATCTCGGCCGGGGTGCCGGTGGCGTGCCGGGTCGCCGTGCCGTAGACCGTGACCAGGACGGCGAGTCCGAGGGTGCCGCCCAGCCACTGCAGGGTCTGCAGCAGGCCGGACGCGGCGCCCGCCTCGCGCGGCCCGATGCGGGCCAGGATCGTCGCGTTGAGCGGCATGAAGCTCAGGCCGACGCCCACCCCGAGCAGCAGCAGCGGGCCGAGCAGCCCGGTGGCGTAGCCGTCGCCCGGCCGCAGCCGCCACAGCCAGCCGCCGGCGGCGACGAGCAGCGTGATGCCGGTCAGCAGCACCGGCTTGGTCCCGAAGCGGGCCAGCAGCTTCGGCAGCAGCCGCACCACCGTGAACATGGCCAGCGTCATGGGCAGGAACGCGAACCCGGCGCGCAACGGGCTGTACTCCAGGACCTGCTGGGAGATGAGGGTGAGGAAGTAGAAGGCGCCGAACATGCCCGCGGGCAGCAGCATGAGGGTGAGGTAGCCGCCCGCCCGGTCCCGGTCGGCGAACAGCCGCAGGGGCATGATCGGCTGGCCGGCCCGGGACTCGGTCAGGGTGAAGCCGAGGAGCAGCGCGACGGCGCAGCTGAAGCCGAGCAGGGACCGGGTGTCGCTCCAGCCGTCCTCGGAGACCCGGATGAACGCGTAGACCAGGGAGGTCATCCCGGCCGTCCCGGTCAGCGCGCCCGCGAGGTCGAAGCGGCCCGCGTGGCGCGGGGTCTCGGCGACGAACCGGGGCAGGGCGAGGAACAGGGCGATGCCGATGGGCACGTTGATGAGCAGGGCCCAGCGCCAGGAGGCCCACGAGGTGAGCATGCCGCCCAGGACCAGGCCGGCGGAGCCGCCGATGCCGGCCACGGAGGAGTAGACGCTCAGGGCGTGGTGACGGCGCGGGCCCTGGGGGAAGTTGGTGGTGATCAGGGCCAGGGTGCTGGGCGCGATCAGTGCGGCGCCCGCGCCCTGCAGCGCCCGCGCCGCGAGCAGCCAGCCGCCTTCCGCCGCGACCCCGCCGAGCAGCGAGGACAGCGCGAACAGCAGTGCGCCGGCGCCGAGCGTACGGCGGCGGCCGACGATGTCGCCGACGCGCCCGCCGAGCAGTAACAGGCCGCCGAAGGCGAGGGTGTAGGCGTTGAGCACCCAGGACAGGCCGGTCCGGCTGAATCCCAGGTCGTGCTGGATGTCGGGCAGTGCGACGTTGACGACGGTGGAGTCGACGCCGACCATCATGTAGGCGGTGACGATGACGAGGAGGGCGGTGCCGGGCCTGGCGAGGGAGGTGGAGTCCGGCGGGGCGTCGGCGGCGCTGGACGGGACGGACGGGCTGGACGGGGCGGACATGGGGTTCTCCCGGTCTGTGGGTCCCCGGCGCGGGCATGGCGACGTACGGGCAGGTGGGCTGCCCGTGGAGCTCACGGCGCTAAGCGGGGACTGTCTCCGTTTATCCTTCGCTAAGATACGGAGAGAGTCCCCGGTTCGCAAGGAGTAACTGGATGACGCAGGTCAGGCCCATGCGTGCGGACGCCCGCCGCAACTACGAGCGGCTGCTGAAGGTCGCCGTGGAGGCCTTCGCCGAGCAGGGGGAGAACGCCTCGCTGGACGACATCGCCAAGCGGGCGGGTGTCGGCTCCGGCACGCTCTACCGGCACTTCCCGACCCGGCAGGCGCTGCTGGAGGCGGCGATGACCGACCGGATGGAGGCGCTGGCGGCCACCGCCGACGAGTTCGCCGCAAAGCTGCCGCCGGGTGCGGCGCTCATGGAGTGGCTGAACGAACTGTGCGCCGCCACCCTCCAGGTACGCGGCCTGAAGGCCCTGCTGGGCTCGGCGGTCACCGACGGCAGCTCGGCCGCGCTGACGGCCTGCGGCCGGCTGATCCGCGGCTCGGCGACCCGGCTGGTGGACGCGGCGAAGGAGGAGGGCACCCTGCGCCCGGACGTCGAGCCGATCGAACTCCTGCGCCTCGCGCACGGACTGGCCACGGCCTCGGAACTGGCCAACGGGCAGGGCCAGGAGATCCGGCGCTATCTGTCACTGCTCACGGAGGGGCTGCGGCCGTAGCGCCCACGGCCGCACACCCGTCGCCGTGCCCGGGTCAGAGTGCCTCCGCCCCCGGCTTCACCATGTTCCGCACCGTCCGGGCCTTCACGAACGAGCCCATCGCCGTCATGTCCCACTCGCCGGAGAACTGGCGGATCAGCTTCGCCATCATCACGCCCGTCTGCGCCTCGGCGTTGGTGAGGTCGAAGCGGACCAGCTCCTCGCCGGTCGCGGCGTCCAGCAGACGGCAGTACGCCTTGGCGACCTCCGTGAACTTCTGGCCGGAGAACGAGTTGACGGTGAAGACCAGGCCGGTGACCTCCGGGGGGATCCGGCCGAGGTCCACCACGATCACCTCGTCGTCGCCGCCTCCCTCACCGGTGAGGTTGTCGCCGGAGTGCTTGATCGCGCCGCCCAGGATGGACAGCTTGCCGAAGTAGCAGCTGTCGACGTGGTCGCGCTGCGGGCCGTACGCGATGACCGACGCGTCCAGGTCGATGTCCTTGCCCCGGAACGCGGGCTCCCAGCCCAGGCCCATCTTGACCTGGGAGAGCAGCGGGCGGCCGCCCTTGACCAGGGACACGGTCTGGTTCTTCTGGAGGCTGACCCGGCCCTTGTCGAGGTTGATCTTCCCGGCGCCGGGGGCGGGCGGAGCGGGCGGGGCCGGGGGAGCGGCGGGAGCGACGGGCGCGGCGGGCTGGGCCGCGGGGGCCGGTACCGGCGCCGGCTGGGCCGCGGGGGTCTGCGCCGGGGCCGGGGCCGGTTCCTCCACCGTCACGCCGAAGTCGGTGGCGATGCCGGCCAGCCCGTTGGCGTACCCCTGGCCGACCGCGCGGGCCTTCCACGCGCCGTTCCGCAGGTAGATCTCCACGACCACCAGGGCCGTCTCCGTGCCCAGCTGCGGCGGTGTGAAGGTGGCCAGCACCGAGCCGTCGTCCGCGTTGCGGATCGTGGCCGTCGGCTCGATGCCCTGGAAGGTCTGGCCCGCGGCGTCGGGGCTCGCGGTGACGACGATCTTCTCGATGCCGGGCGGCACGGCCGCCGTGTCGACGGTGATCGCGTCCGGGGCCGTACCCCCGCCGGAGCGGTAGGTCACACCCGGACCGCCGGGCTGGTTGTAGAAGATGAAGTCGTCGTCGGAGCGCACCTTGCCGTCGCCCGTGAGCAGCAGGCCCGACACGTCGAGCCGCACGGGGGCGGCGACGTCCACCGCCACCCGGGAGACCGGCAGAGGGATGTTCGAGCCAGGGGTCATAGCTGTCATGCCGGGTGAACGAACGACCCCGCTTTACCGTTCCCTTACCGACGGGCCGCGCCCGGAATCCCTCGATCGGCTCAGGGGATGACCACGATCTTCCGTCCCACGCCCGCCGCGAACTGCTCCAGTGCCTGCGGGTAGCTGTCGAGGGGGAGGCGGTCGCTGATGAAGACCTCCGGGTCCAGGACCCCGTTCGCGAACAGCTCCGCCGCCCGCTCGTAGCTGTGCAGCACGGCCATGGAGCCGGTGATGGTGATCTCCTGGTTGTAGATGCGGTACGGGTCGATCGTCACCCGGGTCGCGTAGTCGGCCACGCCGAACTGGAGGAAGGTGCCGGCTTTGGCGACCCGGCTCAGGCCGTCCTGGATCGCCGCCGCGTTCCCGGTCGCGTCGATCACCACCTCCCAGCCCCGCGGCCGGTCCAGCTCGTCCGCGTTCGCGGCGGTCGCCGAGACGCCCAGCCGCCGGGCGGTCTCCAGGCGGGCCGGGTTCAGGTCGACCACGTCGACGCTCGCCGCGCCGGTGCGCTTGGCGAGCTCCAGCATCATCAGGCCCATGGTCCCGGAGCCGTAGATGAGCACGTGCGCGCCCAGGCGGGACTTGAGGACGTCGTAGCCGCGCACCGCGCACGACAGCGGCTCGACCAGGGCCGCGTCCTGGGTGCGGACGTGCTCGGGGAGCTTCACGCAGTTGGCGACGGGGGCCACCGCGTACTGGGCGGCGCCGCCCGGCACGGTCACGCCGATCGCGGCCCAGCGTTCGCAGAGGTTGTTGTGGCCATCGCGGCAGTAGCGGCACTCGTAGCAGTACAGGGACGGATCGACCGCGACCCGGTCGCCGACCGCCACCTCGGTGACCTGGGTGCCGACGCCGACCACCTCGCCGGCGAACTCGTGGCCCGGCACGATCGGCAGCTTGGGCGCGAACTCGCCCTGGAGGATGTGCAGGTCGGTGCCGCACAGCCCGCACGCGGCCACCTCGACGACCACCTCGCGGGGCCCCGGCGTGGGGTCGGGGACCTCGGTGACGACGGCACGGCCCACGGACTCGATGACGGCGGCCTTCATTTCACGGCTCCCAACGACAGGCCCTGGACCAGCTTGTCCTGGGCGGCGAACCCCGCGGCGAGCACCGGCAGGGAGACGACGAGCGACGCGGCGCACACCTTGGCCAGGAACAGGCCCTGGCTGGTGATGAAGCCGGTCAGGAAGACGGGGGCGGTCTCGGCGACCACGCCCGTCAGGACTCGGGCGAAGAGAAGTTCGTTCCAGCTGAAGATGAAGCAGATCAGCGAGGTGGCGGCGATGCCGGGCAGGGCGATCGGGGCGACCACGCGCGCGAGGATCGTCGGGAGGCGGGCACCGTCGATCTGTGCCGCCTCGATCACCGCGACCGGGACCTCGGCGAGGAAGGACTGCATCATCCACACCGCGATCGGCAGGTTCATGGAGGTGTAGAGGATGACCAGGAACCAGATGTTGTCCAGCATCCCGGTGTTCTTCGCGAACAGGTAGATCGGCAGCAGGCCCGCCACCACCGGCAGCATCTTCGTGGAGAGGAAGAAGAACAGGACGTCGGTCCACTTCCTCACCCGCCGGATCGACAGCGCGTACGCCGCGGGGAACGCCAGCACGAGGACGAAGAGGGTGGAGACGACGGAGGCGACCGCCGAGTTGACCAGCGCCGGCCAGGGGCTCGCGCCGCCGCCCGCGCCGAAGAACTCGCGGTAGCCGTCGAGGGTGAGGGCGGCGCCGAAGGAGGGCGGGTTGGTCGCCGCGTCGGCCTCGGAGTGGAAGGACGTCAGTGCCATCCAGGCGATGGGGAAGAAGAAGACGATGCCGACCAGCCAGGCCACCAGGCCGACGCCGAGACCCCGGCGCTGTCGTACGCGATGGGTGAGGGTGCTCATGCGCGGGACGCCTCCTCGCGGAACAGGGACGACACGACGCGCAGGGCGAAGGTCGCGATGATGATCGAGCCGATGACCACCAGGACGCCCGCGGCCGAGGCGAGGCCGTTCTCGTGGGCCTGGTAGAAGCTCTGGTAGACGGTGTAGGGGAGGTTGGCGGTGCCCAGGCCGCCGGACGTGATCGTGAAGACCGCGTCGAAGTTCTGGACGATGTAGATGCAGCCGAGCAGGGCGCCGAGTTCGAGGTAGCGGCGCAGGTGGGGGAGGGTGAGGTGGCGGAAGATCTGCCATTCGTTCGCGCCGTCGACCCGCGCCGCCTCGATCTGCTCGGGATCCCGGCTCTGCAGTCCGGCGAGCAGGATGAGCATCATGAACGGCGTCCACTGCCACACCAGGGCGGCCTCCACGGCCAGCAGCGGGGTGCCCGAGATCCAGTCGGGCTGCGGCCCGCCGACGTAGTGCAACAGGCCGTTGAGCAGGCCGTACTCCGGGTTGTAGAGGACGTGCTTCCAGAGCAGGGCGGCGGCCACCGGGACCACCAGGAACGGGGCGATCAGCAGGGTGCGGACGACGCCCCGGCCGCGGAACCTGTTGTTCAGGAGCAGGGCGAGCGCGAGGCCGAGGACCAGGCTGACCAGCACCACGGTCACGGTGAGCAGCACGGTCGTCCAGACCGAGTGGCGCAGGTCGGCGTCGGTCAGGACCTGGCGGTAGTTGTCGACGCCGGCGAAGTGGCGGGCCTTCGGGTAGAGGGCGTTCCAGTCGAAGAAGGAGATGACCACCGTGGCCACGAAGGGCAGCTGGGTCACGACGATCATGAAGACCAGGGCGGGCAGGAGGGGGGCCCGGGTGGCCCAGGCGCGCAGGCGGGCGGAGGGCGGCCGCGTGGCGCGTGCGGGTGTCGCTGCGTAGGGGGCTGTCGTCGCGGTCATCGTCCCTCGTACTCCTTGGAGATCTTCTCGGCGAGCTGCTGCGACTTCTTGAGGGCCGAGTCGACGGACTGCCGTCCGGCGATGGCCGAGCTGATCTCCTGGGAGACCTTGGTGCCGAGATCGGTGAACTCGGGGATGTCGACGAACTGGATGCCGGGCGCGGGCCGTGGCTGGACGCCGGGGTCGTTCGGGCGGGCGCTCTCGATGGCCTCCTTGGTCATCTCCTGGAAGGCGGCGGCCGTCTTCACGTAGTCCGGGTTCGTGTAGGTCGACGCGCGCTTGCCCGCGGGGACGTTGGACCAGCCGCCGGTCTGGCCGCCGCTCTTGCCGACCAGCTCCTCGTACTGCTTGCCGGACGCCCAGGAGACGAACTTCCAGGCCTTGTCGGGGTTGCGGGAGGCCTTCTGGATGCCCCAGGCCCAGGTGTAGAGCCAGCCGGAGGACTTGGTCTGCTCCACGGGCGCGGGGACGTAGCCGAGCTTGCCCTTGACCGGGGAGCCGTTCGCCTCCAGGAGGCCGGCCGCGCTGGTGGCGTCGTACCACATGGCGACCTTGCCCTGGGTCATGTTGTTGAGGCACTCGGCGAAGCCGGACTGCGGGGCGCCGGACTCGCCGTGCTTGCGGACGAGGTCGACATAGAACTTCGTCGCCTTCTCGAAGCCGGACCCGGTCAGCTGGGCCTTCCAGTCCTTGTCGAACCAGGTGCCGCCGAAGGTGTTCACGACCGTGGTCAGCGGCGCCATCATCTCGCCCCAGCCGGGCAGGCCGCGCAGGCAGATGCCGCGCATGCCGGACTGGGCGCCGTCCACCTCGGCGGCCAGGTCGGCGACCTGCTGCCAGGTGGGATGCGCGGGCATCGTCAGGCCCTTCGCCGCGAACACGTCCTTGCGGTACATCAGGAACGACGACTCGCCGTAGAAGGGCTCGCCGTAGAGCTTGCCGTCGTCGGCGGTCAGGGACTCGCGCATCGGCTGCAGGATGTCCTGCTGGTCGAAGCCCGGGTCCTTCGCGACGTACGAGTCCATCTCGTGCAGCCAGCCGTTGCGGGCGTAGATCGGGATCTCGTAGTTGGACAGGGTGGCCACGTCGTACTGGCCGGCCTGGTTGGCGAAGTCCTGGCTGATCTTGTCGCGGACGTCGTTCTCGGGCAGGACGGTGAAGTTGACCTTGATGCCGGTCTCCTGGGTGAAGCGCGGGGCGAGCTTCTGGAGTTCCGTCATCTGGGGGTTGTTGACCATCAGCACGTTGATCGAGTCGCCGCCGGAACCGGACCCGCCCGCACCGACCCAGCAGCCGGAGAGCAGCGGGGCGAGCAGCGTCCCTGCGGCGGCCATGGCGAGGGTGACGCGCGGCCTCCGTCGGCTCGGGGTTCGCATGGATCGCTCCTGGAGGAATCGGGATATATGGGGCAGTGATGGGTGTGGAAGGCCCTTGGGGGAGGGCGGTGGTGGGTCAGACCCGGATGACCTGCGGGCCCAGCAGGGAGTAGCGGTGGGCCTCGGCCGTCGGGAGCAGGGTGCTCGTCACGATCGCCTCCAGGGCGCCGACCTCGGCGAAGCGGCAGAAGCTGACGGCTCCGAACTTGGTGTGCACGCCCGCGAAGACCGTCCGGCGTGCGGCCCGGATGGCCTGTGCCTTGACCTCGCCGACGGCGGGATCGGGCGTGGTCAGCCCGTGCTCGCGCGAGATGCCGTTGGCTCCGATGTAGGCGAGATCGAGAACGAAACCGGCGAGCATCTTCGTCGTCCAGTGGTCGACGGTGGCCAGCGTGCCGGCCCGGACCCGGCCGCCCAGCAGCAGGACCGACATGTTCTCGGCCTCGGCCAGCGCGCCCGCGACCGGCAGCGACGCCGTGACCACGGTCAGCGGCCGGTCCGTCGGCAGTGCCTCGGCGATGAGACGGGGGGTGAAGCCCTCGTCGACGAAGACGGTCTCGGCGTCGCCCAGCAGCTCGGCGGCGGCCGCCGCGATCCGCCGCTTCTCCGGCACGTGGCTGGTCGAGCGGAAGGCGAGCGTGGTCTCGAAACCGGCGCTCTCGACGGGATACGCGCCCCCGTGGGTACGGCGCACCAGGCCGTGGTCCTCCAGGGCGCGCAGGTCGCGCCGGATGGTCTCCTTGGCCACGCCCAGGGCGTCGGCGAGCGCGGTGACGTCGACGGAGCCCGTGGCGCGCGCGGCCCGCACGATCTCGCGCTGGCGTTCTTCCGCCGTCTGCGTGCTCATCTCGTCACCCACTTCCTTGTGGAACCGCACGGAGCCGCGTGGAGTCGCGTGCGGCTGCGTGGAGCTGCCCGTTCGGGCCATGCAGCAAGTTCTACAGCGGGTGTGCGAGGCTGACCAGGCCTGTTGCGGGCCCGATACTGCCCGTGTGCGCCCGTTTGCCGGGCGGAGTGCCCGCCGCGGACCTGCGCGGCTGTGGCGGGAGGGGTGGGAGCGGGCGCCCCGGATGCCCGAACGCGGGGGGGGGGGGGGGGGGGGGGGGGGGGGGGGGGGGGGGGGGGGGAGGGGGGGGTGGGGGGGGGGGCCTCTGTTATCCCTACCCCGCCCGAGCA
>NZ_JBVJNZ010000003.1:570232-681990 GCF_055583445.1 Streptomyces sp. NPDC104761
GTCCCCCCTGAGGGCCTGCGCTGTTGTGGGGGGGGGGGTGGGAGCGGGCCCCCCGGATGCCCGAAAGCGGGGGGGGGGGGGCCCGTTCGGTCCCCCCCCGCCGCCGTGAGCGATCGTTTTCCGCCGCCCGGTCCCTCGCTCAGTACGGCCAGACGGGCGGGTCGTCGACGAACCGGCCGCCGAGGTGGGTGTGGGCCGGCTTCTCCGGGTCCAGGTCGCCGTGCTCGGCGATCAGCTTCGCGGCGAACTGCTCGGAGTCGTCCTGCGGCTCGTAGCCGAGCGCGCGTGCGGTGCTCAGGTCCCACCACAGCCGGGTGTTGGCGGACGAGCCGTAGACGACGGTGTGGCCGACCTCCTCGGCGGTCAGCGCCGCGTGGAAGAGACGGGCGCCGTCGGCGGGGCTCATCCACACCGACAGCATCCGCACGTCGGCCGGCTCGGCGAAGCAGGAGCCGATGCGCACGGAGACCGTCTCCAGGCCGTGCTTGTCCCAGTACAGCTGGGCGAGGTCTTCGCCGAACGACTTGGACAGGCCGTAGAAGGTGTCCGGGCGGCGCGGGGTGTCGACCGGGATCAGCGGATCGCCCGCGCGCGGGGCCGGGGTGAAGCCGACAGCGTGGTTGGAGGAGGCGAAGACGATGCGCGGCACGCCGGCCTCGCGCGCGGCCTCGTACAGGTTGTAGGTGCCCTCGATGTTCGAGCGGAGGATCTTCTCGAACGGTGCCTCAAGGGAGATGCCCGCCAGGTGCAGGACGGCGTCCACGCCCTGGACGGCGGCCCGCAGCGCGTCCTTGTCGCCGAGGTCGGCGGTGATCGCGTCCGGTGCGCCGTCGACCGGGCGCACGTCGAACAGGCGCAGCTCGTAGCCGTACTCCGGGAGCAGGGACCGCATCAGGGTGCCGAGTCCGCCGGCGGCACCGGTGAGCAGTAGCGTGCGGGGCGTGGGCATGCACGGTCTCCTTGGATCGACACCGATCGCGTACGCCGATCGCGTACATCGATCGCGTACGTGTCCGGCATTCACATTCATGGACACGCTAGGGAGGTGCGGCGCGCCGAGTCAAGTGTGCCGTGGAGTGCGGGAATCCGCTCGACTGTTGGTCGTATGCCGCCTTGACCGGCCGCAAGGGGGCCTCGTAACGTGGTCACGTTCATGAATATGGACGCCGATCAGAGACATGCATCAGCAGCACGATCTGCGTCGACCGCCTCGACAGGGAGCGCCCGTGACGCCAGCCCCTCTCGCCGCCCGGCTCCGTGACCCGCGCGGGCCGCTCTTCTTCCCCGTCACCGCCTACGGCCCCGACGGCTCCCTCGACCTCGACGCCTACCGCGAGCACGTCCGCCGTGGCGTCGAGGCCGGCGCCGCCGCCGTCTTCGCCTGCTGCGGCACCGGGGAGTTCCACGCGCTGCTCCCGGAGGAGTTCGAGGCCTGCGTGGCCGCGGCCGTGGCGGCGGCCGGCGGGCGGGTACCGGTGGTGGCCGGCGCCGGCTACGGCACCGCACTCGCCGTGCGCTACGCGCGTCTCGCCGAGGCCGCGGGCGCAGACGGCCTCCTCGCCATGCCGCCCTACCTGGTCGTCGCAGGACAGGAGGGCCTGCTCCGGCACTACCGCGAGGTGGCGGCGGCCACCGCCCTTCCCGTGATCGTCTACCAGCGCGACAACGCCGTGTTCACCCCGCCCGCGGTCGTCGAACTCGCCCGCACCGAGGGCGTCATCGGCTTCAAGGACGGCCTCGGCGACCTGGACCTCATGCAGCGCATCGTCAGCGCCGTCCGCACCGAGGCCCCCGGCGACTTCCTCTACTTCAACGGCCTGCCCACCGCCGAACAGACCCAGCTCGCCTACCGGGCCATCGGCATCGACCTCTACTCCTCCGCCGTCTTCTGCTTCGTCCCCGAGATCGCCCTCGCCTTCCACGCCGCCCTGCGCGAGGGGGACAGGGCGACGGCCGAGCGCCTGCTGGACGGCTTCTACCGCCCGTTCGTCGAGCTCCGCGCCCAGGGCAGGGGATACGCCGTCTCGCTGGTCAAGGCGGGCGTACGGCTGCGCGGCCTGGACGTCGGCGAGGTCCGTCCTCCGCTGCACGAGCCGGCCGAGGACCACGTGAAGCAGCTCGCCCAGCTGATCGAGCGCGGGTACGCACTGCTGGAGGAGGACGCGTGACGCACTCCGGAGCGGGCCGGGCAGGGCGGCTGAAGGCCTCGGCGTTCGTGTACCCCTGGGACGTCATCGGGGACCCCGCGGCCCCGGAGCGCATCGCCGCACTCGGCGTCGACCAGGTGACCCTGGCCTCCGCCTACCACTCCACCCGCGCCCTGACCCCCCGCCACCCCCGCCACCGCATCGTCACCGCCGAACACGCCGCCGTCTACTACCCGGCCGACGGCGACCGCTGGACGGGCCGCGCGCTGCGCCCCCACCCGGCCGGCGACTGGGCCCCCGGCGACGCCCACGGCGAGGCGGCCGACGCCCTGCGCGGCGCCGGCCTCGACGTCCACACCTGGGTGATCCTCGCCCACAACTCCCGCCTGGGCGCCGAGCACCCGGACACCTCCGTCGTCAACGCCTACGGCGACCGCTACCCCTGGGCACCCTGCATCGCCCAGCCCGCCACGCGCGCGTACCTGGCCGACCTCGCCGCCGAGGCCGCCGTCCGGCCCGGCGCGGCCGGTACCGAACTGGAGTCCCTCGGCTGGTACGGCCTCCAGCACCTGCACGCCCACGACAAGACCGCCGGGGTCGGCCTCGGCGACGCCGGCCAGTACCTGATGGCACTGTGCTTCTGCCCCGCGTGCCGGACCGGGTACGGCGCACAGGGCCTGGACGCCGGCGAACTGGCCGCCGCCGTACGGGAGGCCCTGGAGCCGCTGTGGCGGGGGACGGCCGACGACGCCGGCTGGCCGACCGTGGAGAAGCTGCTCGGCGAGCCGGTGGCGGCGGCCACGCGCGCGTGGCGCGACGGACAGGCCCGCACGCTCCAGGAGACGGCCGTGACCGCGGTCCGGGCGACGGCCCCGGAAGGCTTCCAGGTGCTGCTGCACGCCGACCCGGTGACGTACCACTGCGGAGCCAACGTCGGGGTGGACCCGGCCTGGATCCTGTCCGTCGCGGACGGCGTCGTGGTCCCCTGCGCCTCCGGTACGGGCCTGCTCGCGCCCTTCGCCGAACACGCGCGTGCGGACACCGTCCTGGCCGCCAACTTCACGGTGGTCTCCGGCATGGGCGGCAGCCCCGCGACCCTCGCGGCCGACGCGGACCGCGCCCGTGCCCAGGGCGCGACCGAACTGCGGCTGTATCACGCGGGGTTGGCGTCCGACGGCGACCTGGCCGCGGTGCGGGAGGCGCTGCGCTGACCCAGTGACCCGGCGGTGAGAAGCAGCGCCCCGCCGAGGACGGGCAACAGCAGCCGGCGGTCGACGAGTTCGACGAGGGCGGCCCCGACGGCCAGTCCGAGCACGTTCGGTGTGAACATCAGCGTGTCGGCCGTCGCGGTCGCCCGCCCCAGCGCGGCGGCCGGGATCTCCCGCTGTACGGCGGTGTAGGCGGCGATCAGGACGCAGGGGAGGCCGAGACCGCCGGCCAGGCTGCAGGCGAGCAGTGCTATGTCACATGGCACCGCCCGCCCCGCCACCGCCACCCCCGTCAGCGCGATCCCGCACGCCGCGAACCGCCGCTCCCCGAGCCGCCGCAGCGCGGGCCCCGAGACCAGCCCGACGCCCACCGAGCCGACGCCCTGGACGGCGTACAGCACCCCCAGATAGGCGGGGGAGTGCCCGAGGGCGGCCACGACGGCGTAGTTCAGGCTGCTGCCGAGCGAGGTGAGGCACATCGTGGCGCCGCCGGCCCGCACCAGCGACCGCACGGCCGGATGCGCCCGGACCAGCCGGACCCCTTCGGCGGTCTGCACGCGCCAACTGCCGCGCGGTGCCCGTCCGGGCCGCTCCTCCCGCACCCGGAGCAGCGCGCACAGCCCCGCCGCCAGCACGAAGGTGCAGGCGTCCAGCAGCGCCACGCCCGGCCCGCCGTACGCCGTGTACAACGCGGCGCCGGTCAGCGGGGCGACCAGCTTCATGCCCTCGCGGGCGGTCATCCGCAGCCCGTTGAAGTCGCCGAGGAGCGCCGGGTCGACGGCGGCGACGACCAGCGCGGAGTTCGCCGCGTCCTCGACGACGCCCGCCGCGCCGTAGAGGACGAGGACGGCGAGGAGCAGCCACACACAGGCGGCGGAGTGGACCGTCCCCAGTGGCAGCAGGAGAAGGGCGAGCGCGAGGTTCGTGCGGACCACCAGGGGTTTGCGGCGGACGCGGTCGGCGAGGGTGCCGAGGGCGGGGCCGAGGAGGGTGGGCGCCCAGAGCGCGGCGGTGCACAGGGCGGCGAGGCCGTCGGAGCCGGTGAGGTCCTTGACCCAGACACCGGACACGAGCCAGAGCGCGGAGGTGCCGAAGCCGGACACCACGACACCGGTGAGGTACAGGGCCGCGTTGCGATCGCGCAGCAGGCGGGCCACGGCCCAGGAGGTGCTGGTCGTCATGCCTGCTCATCGTGGGTCTAAGGCGGGGGCGGGGGGATCGGGAAGGTGCCTTAGAACGAAGCGCGAATCAGGCGTGGCGACGGGCAGGGCGTGGCCTCCTCGTGCGGACCGCCCGGCGGGAATCCGTCGGAACCTGTCGCCCGTGCCCATGGGGCCTGCGCCGCCGCGCCCCTAGCGTCGGCGCCATGCGCTACATCGCACCGATCCTCATCGGCCTCGGCTACGTCCTCCTCATGTCCCTCGTCCGCGAACCGCACCGGCGCCGCCTCAACGCGGTGATGGTGGCCGGCGCGGGTGCCGCGTACCTGAGCGGCGGCGGCCTGGGCGGCTGGGAGTTCGCGTTCACCGCACTGGCCACGTACGTCGCCTACCGTGGCCTGGACTCCTGGACCTTCGTCGGCGTCGGCTGGCTGCTCCACACCGCGTGGGACGTCGTCCACGACATCAAGGGCTCGCCGCTGATCCCGTTCTTCCTCGACTCGTCGTTCGGGTGCGCGCTCTGCGACCCGGTGATCGCGCTGTGGTGCTTCCTGGGCGGGGTGTCGGTGTGGCGGACCGATGAGTTTCGCAAGGCCGTGCGGTCCACCCTCCTGAAGGCGACGACGCACCGGGAGGCAGCACGATGACTGGGACGACCATGATCGACCTCGGCCCGCAGGCGAGGATCGTGGCGGAGCTCGCGGAGCGGGTGACGGACGGGCAGCTCGCGGAGTCGACGCCCTGTCCGGACTACGCCGTCCGCCATCTGCTGGGGCATGTGGCGGGTCTGTCCGTGGCCTTCCGGGATGCGGCCCGCAAGGAGTTGGGGGCCACCACCGACCACCGCCCCGGCGCGGCGCTGCCGGTCCTCGGACCGGATTGGCGGCAGGAGCTGCCCAAGGCGCTGGACGCGCTGGCGGAGGCCTGGCGGGACCCGTCCGCGTGGGACGGCATGACGCGTGCGGGCGGGGTCGACCTGCCGGGTGGGGTGGCGGGCGCGGTCGCCGCCGACGAACTGGTGATCCACGGCTGGGACCTGGCCCGCGCCACCGGCCAGGAGTACGTCCCCGATCCCGCGGCCCTGGAGGCGGCGTACGGCTTCCTGCGGAGGGCGGCGGAGGGCGACCGCGGCCCGTTCGGCCCCCTCGTGCCGGTGCCGGAGGGCGCGCGGCTGCTGGACCGGGCGGTGGGGCTGAGCGGCCGGGATCCGGAGTGGAAGCCGTAGAGCGGCGCAAACGGTGAGCGGGCGGGGACCCGGATCCGTACTCTCCTCGCCATGCCCTTGAGCCTCACCGTCCTCGGCACCGCCGCCCCCTACCCTCGGCCCGGCCGCCCGTGCTCCGGTTACCTGGTGCGGGGCGGCGGCGCCGAGGTGTGGGTGGACGCGGGGACCGGAACCTTCGCGGAGTTGCAGCGGCACACTGATCCGGCGCGGCTCACCGCGATCTGGCTCTCGCACCTGCACGCGGACCACACCGCGGATCTGGCGGCGGCCGCGTACGCGTACGCCTTCGGCGGCCTGACCCCGGCCGCACCGATCCCGGTCTACGCGCCGCAGGAGTGCGCGGCACGCCTGGCCGGCTTCTTCGGCCGTCCCGACCCGGGCTTCCTGAGCGGGATCTTCGACTTCCGTCCCCTGTACGACGGCCACGCCGTCCAGCACTGGAACCTGCGGCTCACCGCCCGCGCGGTCGCCCACGGCACGGAGGCCTACGGGCTGCGCGCCGAGTGCCAGGGCAGCGTGCTCGCGTACTCCGGCGACAGCGGCCCGTGCGCCGCCCTGACCGAGCTGGCCACCCGCGCGGACGTCTTCCTGTGCGAGGCCGACCTCGACCGGCATCGCGAAGGCGAACGAGTCCACTTGACCCCGGAGGACGCCGGGCTGATCGCCCGGGAGGCGGGAGCACGCGAACTCCTCATCACCCACGTGGGCCCGTCCCTGACCCGCGAGACGGCGGCGGCCCGAGCAGGCGCGGTCTCGGGACGCCTCACCGGCGTGGCCCGGGAGGGGGAGGCGAGGAGCTTCTGAGGCGGTGGCGCCCGAAGCCGCGTCCCTCCTCGCGGGCCGCCCCGCCACGACCCGCCCACCACGGCCGCGGGCTCCGCTCCGCGACGCTCAGCACCTCGCCCGGGGACAGCTCGTGGGCCCGCGGACCTCCTCCTCGCGGCAGCGGCCCGTCCGCAGCCCCCCGTCGGCCGGCCGCCGGCCCCACGGTCCGGGCTCCCTCCCTCCAACCGCGCTCTTTGTCGGAAGCATTGACGAAACACAGCCGCCCTCCTACCTTCATCCGCGTCGCACCTCGTACGTCATATATGAGACGCGATACGCGAGATCAGATACGTCAGATCAGGTCCCGCACCTGATATGTGACCCCGAGAGGTGCGCATGACCTCTGTGCCCGTGCCCATTCCGTCGCGCACGCAGTTCGTGCTGGACGCGATCAAACACCGCATCCTGACGGGGCAGCTGACGCCCGGTCAGGCCCTGGTGGAGACCGAGCTCGCCGCGCAGTTCGGGGTGTCCAAGACGCCCGTGCGGGAGGCGCTCAAGACCCTCGCCGGGACCGGGCTGGTCGTGATGAGCCAGTACAAGGGCGTCACGGTGCGCATGGTGGACGCGGACATGGCGCGGGAGGTCTACGACGTGCGGCTGCTCCTGGAGCCCGAGGCGCTGCGGCGGGCCGTGCGGCGAGGCGCCTCCCTCGACGCCGCCCGGGACGCCCTCACCCGCGCCGACGACGCCACCGACACCGCCGAACGCTCCCTTGCCAACCGCGACTTCCACCGCGCCCTCTACCTTCCGTGCGGCAACCCGCTCCTCGGCCGGATGCTCGACGAGGTTCGCGACCAGGCGGCCCTCGTCTCCGCCGTCGCCTGGGCCGCCTCCCCCTCCTGGGAGCGGGAGGCCGGCGAGCACCGGGAGATCCTGCGGCTGGCGCTGGACGGTGACGCCGACGGTGCCGCCCGCACCCTGCACACCCACATCGCGTCCTTCGTCGACCGGGCGTTTCCCCGGCCGGCCGGCCAGGCGGACCAGGAGGGCCAGGAGTGAGCAGCGTGGTGTTCGAGAGCCAACGGGCGGCGCTGGCCGACGTGGTGGCCATCCCGGTGACCCCGTTCGCCGCGGACGGCGGCGTGGACCAGGACGCCCACCGGGCCCTGCTGCGCCGGCTCCTCGACGGCGGTGTCCGCACCCTCACCCCCAACGGCAACACCGGCGAGTTCTACGCCCTCGCCCCGCAGGAGCGGCAGCTGGTCACCGAGCTGACCCTCGACGAGGCCGGGGACCGGGCGGTCGTCCTCGTCGGTGTAGGGCACGACATCGCGACCGCCGTCGCCACCGCCCGGCACGCCCGCGAGCACGGCGCGCAGATGGTGATGGTCCATCAGCCCGTCCACCCGTACGTGTCGCAGGCGGGCTGGGTCGACTACCACCGGGCGGTCGCCGCGGCCGTCCCCGACCTCGGTGTGGTCCCGTACATCCGCAACGCCCAGCTCCCCGGCGCCCGGCTCGCCGAACTCGCCGGCGCCTGCCCCAACGTGATCGGTGTCAAGTACGCCGTCCCGGACGCCGCCAGGTTCGCCGCCTTCGCCCGGGACGCGGGGCTCGACCGGTTCGTCTGGGTCGCCGGGCTCGCCGAGCCCTACGCACCCTCCTACTTCTCGGCCGGGGCCACCGGCTTCACCTCCGGCCTCGTGAACGTCGCCCCGGCCGTTTCGCTGAACATGATCGAAGCGCTTCGATCGGGTGACTACCCGGCCGCCATGAAGGTCTGGGAGCAGATCCGCCGGTTCGAGGAACTCCGGGCCGCGAACGGCTCCGCCGACAACGTCACCGTCGTCAAGGAGGCGCTCGCCGCCCTCGGCCTCTGCCGCCGCGACGTCCGCCCGCCCAGCAGGCAGCTGCCGGAGGAACGGCGCGCCGAGGTCGCCGCCATAGCCGCCGGGTGGTCGCTGTGAGCCCCGGTGAGAGCGTCCCGCGCAGGCGGCCCGAGGAGCTGCGGAGCCACCAGTGGTACGGCACCGAAGGGCTCCGCTCCTTCAGCCACCGCGCCCGCACCCGCCAGCTCGGCTACCTCCCCGAGGAACACCTCGGCAAGCCGGTCATCGCCGTCCTCAACACCTGGTCGGACATCAACCCCTGTCATGTGCACCTCCGTGACCGGGCGCAGGCGGTCAAGCGGGGCGTGTGGCAGGCCGGCGGATTCCCGCTGGAGTTCCCGGTCGCCACCCTCTCGGAGACCTTCCAGAAGCCGACCCCGATGCTCTACCGCAACCTCCTCGCCATGGAGACGGAGGAGCTGCTGCGGTCGTACCCGGTCGACGGGGCCGTGCTGATGGGCGGCTGCGACAAGTCCACCCCGGCCCTCCTCATGGGCGCGGCCTCGGTGGACCTGCCGGCCGTCTTCGTGCCGGCCGGGCCCATGCTCCCGGGCCACTGGCGGGGCGAGGTCCTCGGCTCCGGCACCGACATGTGGAAGTACTGGGACGACAAGCGTGCCGGGCTCATCGGCGACTGCGAGATGACGGAGCTGGAGAGCGGGCTGGCCCGGTCGCCCGGTCACTGCATGACCATGGGGACGGCCTCCACCCTCACCGCCGCCGCCGAGGCGCTCGGCGTCACCGTCCCGGGCGCGTCCAGCATCCCGGCCGTCGACTCCGGGCACGACCGGATGGCGGCCGGGGCGGGGATGCGGATCGTCGAACTCGTGCACCGCGACCGGCGGCTCTCCCACCTCCTCACCCGCGACGCCTTCGAGGACGCGGTCACCACCGTCCTCGGGCTCGGCGGCTCCACCAACGCCGTCATCCACCTCATCGCCATGGCAGGCCGGGCCGGGGTGCGCCTCACCCTCGACGACTTCGACCGCATCGCCCGCACCGTGCCCGTCCTCGCCAACGTCCGCCCCGGCGGACAGCGGTACCTCATGGAGGACTTCCACTTCGCGGGCGGCCTCCCCGGTTTCCTCTCCCGCATCCCCGACCTGCTCCACCTCGACCGGCCGACGGTGTCGTACGACACCTACCGCGAGCAACTCGCCGGCGCCCGGGTGCACGACGACGACGTCATCAGGACCCGTGGCAACCCGGTGGCCGCCGAGGGCGGGGTCGCCGTGCTGCGCGGCAACCTCTGCCCGGACGGCGCGGTCATCAAGCACATCGCCGCCGAGCCGCGGCTGCTCAAGCACACCGGTCCCGCCGTCGTCTTCGACGACTACCGGACCATGCAGCGCACCATCGACGACCCCTCCCTCGGGATCACCGCCGACAGCGTGCTCGTCCTGCGCAACGCCGGGCCCAGGGGCGGCCCCGGCATGCCCGAGTACGGCATGCTGCCCATCCCCGGCCACCTCCTCGAGCAGGGCGTGCGGGACATGGTGCGGATCTCCGACGCCCGGATGAGCGGCACCAGTTACGGCGCCTGCGTGCTGCACATCGCCCCCGAGGCGTACGTCGGCGGGCCGCTCGCCCTGGTCCGCACCGGGGACTCCATCACCCTGGACGTCGAGGCGCGCACCCTGCGACTCGACGTGGACGAGGCGGAGCTGGCGCGGCGCCGGGCCGCGTGGACACCGCCGCCCGTGCGGTACGAGCGCGGGTACGGCGCCCTCTACGACCAGCAGATCACCCAGGCCGACACCGGCTGCGACTTCGAGTTCCTGGCCCGGCCGGGCGACGTCCCTGACCCGTACGCGGGCTGACCCGGGCCGATGATCCTGAATCAGCGGCTTCGTCAGGAACGTGCCGTACTCCCTGGAGGAGGCCGCCTGGGCCGACGGCTGCAACCGGCTCACGGCCTTCCCCGTCCTCGTCCCGCCGCTCGTGATCGTCTTCGCCTTCGTCCAGAAGTGGCTGATCACCGGCTTCGGCGCGGGGGCGGTGAAGGCATGAGACACCTCGCGGGCGGAGCGGGGAAAACGCTTACCCTGCTCGCAAAGATCGACGACGCAGGGAGGACGCTGTGAACTCTTCGCCCATCGACCTCGTTCTGGCGGGGGCGCGCGGCCACGGCCGCTGGCACCTGGAGAACATCCGGCGGCTCCAGGAGAAGGGAGTCGTACGCCTCGCCGGGATCTGCGAGCTGACCCCGCTGGGCGCCGACGAGCTGGCGGAGGGGCTCGGGCAGCCCGCCCAGTCGGCGGACTTCGGCGCCCTGCTCGATACCACCGGCGCCCGCATCGCCGTGATCTGCACGCCCATCCCCACCCACACGGACCTCGCCCTGGCGGCCGCCGAGCGGGGCGTGCACGTGCTCCTGGAGAAGCCGCCCGCGCCGTCGTACGCCGAGTTCCGGCGGATGGCCGACGGGGTCGCGAAGGCGGGCGTGGCCTGCCAGATCGGCTTCCAGTCGCTGGGCTCGCACGCCGTCCCCGCGATCCGGCGGCTGATCGAGGAGGGCGCCGTCGGCGACGTGGTGGGAGTGGGCGGCGCGGGCGCCTGGGCCCGCCCCGAGGCCTACTACCGGCGGGCGCCCTGGGCCGGCAAGCGGCGGCTGAGCGGCGTCGACGTCGTCGACGGGGTCCTCACCAACCCCCTCGCGCACGCCGTCGCCACCGGCCTCGCCCTGCTCGGCACCGACCGCGCCGAGGACGTCACCCGCATCGAGACCGAGCTGCTGCGCGCCAACGACATCGAGTCCGACGACACCTCCTGCGTCCGCGTCACCACCCCGCGCGGCCCGGTCACGGTCGCGGCCACGCTCTGCGCCGAGGAACCGGGGGACCCGTACGTCATGGTGCACGGCACCGGCGGCCGGATCACCCACTGGTACAAGCAGGACCGGGTGCTGGTGCAGCGGGCCGGCCACGGCCCGGAGGAGACCGAGTACGGCAGCACGGACCTGCTGGAGAACCTCGCCGACCACCTCACCACCGGCGCGGCCCTGCTGGTGGAGCCGGACGCGACCGGCGCCTTCATGAAGGTCGTCGAGGCGATTCGACTGGCCGGTGACCCGGTCGCGCTGCCCGCCGGCGCCTGGCACCGCCTGCCCGAGGACGGCCGCCGCGTCGTGACCGGCATCGACGCCCTGGTCACGGCCAGCGCCGACACCCTTTCCCTCTACTCCGAACTGGGCGCCCCCTGGGCCCCGCCCGAGGAGGTGAGCCGATGAGGGGCGAGCGTCGGCCGGGTGCCGCGGACGCTGCCGGGGCCGCCGCCTCCCCGCACTTCCGCGTCACTCCCTGCTGACCCCGGACACAGGAGCCGATCGATGAAGAGCAGCATCCGCGGGCGACAAGGGCGGCGAGGGCTCCGGGAAGGGCACGATCACCTTCTGGGACAACAACGGCGATGTCCGCAGCGACAATCCGCCGACTCGACGGTCCCGGAGGTCTTCGCCCGCCAGTACTTCGCACGCTGCCACGTCGAGAGTGACGTCGACATCGTCTTCGGGCGGGCCACGGCCGTGTACGAGAGCTGCCACTTCCGCACCCTGAACCGGACCGACCTGGCGAGCGCCCCGTACGGGTTCGTCCTCGCCCCGTCGACGGCCGTCGCCGACCCGCACGGCTTCCTGGTGAGCCGGAGCCGCATCAGCAGCGAGGACCCGGACGCCGCCTACGCCTTCTCCTTGGCCGCTGCCGGCTCCGGGACGACCGCGGGGATGCCTCGGCGGGCCGGTCGACCGACCCGCCGAGGAAGCACGCGCTAGAGGCCGGCCCCGGCTCCGGCACGGATCCGGGGGCGGACGGTCATCCGCAGGGTGTGCGGCCGCACGGTGAGCCGGGCCACCTGGCGGACGGCCCGGCCCTCGGAGAGCTCCAGCCGTACCGAACGCAGCATCGTCGCGAGCGCCGTGACCATCTCGGTGAGGGCGAGACGGTCCCCCATGCACTTGTGCTTGCCGTCCCCGAAGGGCAGGAACGCACCCGGCGGAAGCTCCTGCGCGGGGTCGGCCCACCGGTCCGGGAAGAAGGCGAGCGGGTCGGGGAAGCGCTCGGGGTCGCGGTGCAGGGCGTGCTGGCAGTAGGCCAGTTCGGTGCCGGCGGGCAGCGTCCACCCGCCGAGCCGGGTCTCCTCGGTGGTGCGGCGCGTGACCAGCCAGCCGGGGTGGTGCAGCCGCAGGGTCTCGGTGATCACCCGGTTCAGGTACGGCAGCCGGGGCACGTCGTCGAAGGTGACCGGCCGTTCGCCGAGGACCTCGTCCAGCTCGGCAAGGATCCGGTCCTCGATCTCGGGGTGGCGGGCGAGTTCGTAGAGGGTCCAGGACATCACCGACGCGGTGGTCTCGGTGCCCGCGACGGCCAGGGTGAGGATCTCGGAGCAGATCTGATGCCCGGTCAGCGGCTCGCCGGTCTCCTCGTCGACGGCGCGCAGCAGCATGGAGAGCATGTCCCCGGTGTCGTGCCCGGAGGCCTGCAGATCGGCGACGGCCGTGCTGATGGTGGCCCGTACGCCGTCCCGGGCCCGGTCGAAGCGGCGGTTGAAGGGCAGCGGCAGGCGTTCGGCCCAGTCGGGCACCATGATGCGGACACCTACGTCGTTCAGCACCACTGACAGGTCGCTGCGCAGCCTGCGGAAGACGGCGTCGTCGAGGCTGCCGGCGAACACGGTCTTGGCCAGCATGTCGAGGCTGAGTCCGACCATCGCCTCGCGTACGTCGAGGGTCCGCCCGGGCTCCCAGCCGGCGACCGTGGCCGTCACCTCGCCGCGCATGATGTCGACGTACCGGCTGATCTCGGTGTGGGCGAACGCAGGTTGCAGCTGACGGCGCTTGCGTACGTGGTTGCGGCCGACGGCGGTGACGACGCTGTCGCCCAGCAGCTGGCCCAGCTTGTCGTAGAGCCGGCCCTTGTCGAGGCTGGGACCCAGGGCCTTGAGCATCTGGTGGATCAGGGCCGGGTCCTGGACCACGATCGTGCGCGTCCCGGGTTGCAGGACGATCTCCACGAGTGGCTCCCGTGTCTCGCGCAGCGAGTCGATGAAGCCGAGGTTGTCGCGCATCTTCAGCGCGTGGCCGATGAACGGAAACGATCCTGCGGCTCGGGGTATGGGGGGAGGCGCCTTGGACGTCACGGGTCATCCCTTCGCGGCAATCATGGGCGCCCCTATGACTTCCCTGAGCCTTCCTCGACGCAATCCTGTCATGCGGGTGTCCTGCGCCACGTGGCGCGAGCAGGTGGGGAGGGCGCACGTCGGCCCATGGTGAGTATCAATCAGATAACAGGCTCGCCGAAATCCGTGTGATGCGCGTAGACATTGCGTGACCTGGTGCAACACCTACCAACCCAGAAGCGGAGATTACATGCGGAACCCACTCAGAGCCGTGGCTGTCACCGCTGCCTGCGCGCTCGCCGGCGGTGCCCTCTACGGCGCCGGTGCCGCCACGGCCGGCCAGTCGACCGCGAACTCCACCCACGAGCCGTACAACATCGGGCTCCTGGTGAAGGACATCGACACCTACTACGGCACCGCCGCCGACGCCAACGGCGTCTACCAGGCCTCGGCGACCAGCCCGTACGCCAAGGACCTGGCGCGCATCGACGCGGACGCCAAGCGCTACATCGACCGGGCCGCGCGCAAGGCGCACCGCAAGGGCGAGAAGCCCGCGGTCGTCTTCGACATCGACGACACGCTGCTGCTCAGCCTGGACTACGAGAAGCGCTACAACTACACGTACAACAGCGCCACCTGGGCGGCCTACGTCAACCGGGCCGACCGTCCGGGCGTCTTCGGCAGCGCCGAGCTCGTGCAGTACGCGGCGAAGGCGGGCGTGGAGGTCTTCTACAACTCCGGCCTCAGCGAGGCGCAGCGCACCGCCGCGGTCGAGAACCTGAAGAAGATCGGCGCCGACGTCAACCTCGACAGCGCGCACATGTTCCTCAAGGACGCGGCCAACCCGCCGTCCTACCTGAGCGGTTGCGCCACCGCGGGCAGCTGGACCTGCACGACCGTGCAGTACAAGTCCGGCACCCGCCAGCACATCGAGAAGGACCTCGGGTACGACATCATCGCCAACTTCGGCGACCAGTACTCCGACCTGGACGGCGGCCACGCGGACCGTACCTACAAGCTGCCGAACCCGACGTACTTCGTGTCGTAGCCGGCAAGGGCGGCAACCCTTTCCGGGCACGGCGGCGACTGGGAGACAGAAACGGGCCGGGGCGGCCCCTCCGGCCCGTTTCGCTCCCTCGTCGGACACGTCCAGCACGTCACGGGGCCAGGACCGTGTCCGCCGCGAACAGCTGGGACGCCGGGGTGAGTACGCCGGGGTTCAAGTCGACGGACGCGACGTTCGCGTACGGGGTGCGGCAGGCGAGTGGGGCGTTGCCGGTGACGGTGTTTCTGACCACCGGGTCTACGACCGTCGGATCCACCAGCGTGTATCCAGAGGAACGTTCCGGCGGGATCCGGAGCGTAGCAGTGATCATTTCGTGTGCGTCGTACGGGGGTTCGGTGTGCCTCGTGCGAGGGGCCGGACGCGGTGTGGTCCACCGAACCACACCGAGCCCGATTCCGTAACACGGTGAAAACCTGAAACCGGTGCGGCGCGGGAACAATCCAGCCAGCATCCGCACACGCACGCTCAGGGGACGAGGAGTTCGACCATGTCCGATACGCAGAAGGCGGCCCCGCCGCAGGGGGCCGCGCCACCTGCCGGGAACGGCGTCGACCGGTTCTTCAGGATCTCCGAACGGGGTTCCACCTTCGGCCGGGAGATACGCGGCGGCTTCGCCACGTTCTTCACCATGGCCTACATCCTTGTCCTGAACCCCATCATCCTCGGCAGCGCCAAGGACAAGTTCGGCCACACCCTCGACACCGGCCAACTCGTCACCGCCACCGCCCTGGTGGCCTGCGTGATGACGGTCATCATGGGCGTCGGCGGCAACCTGCCCCTGGCCATCGCCGCCGGACTCGGCCTCAACGCCGTCGTGGCCTTTCAGCTGGCGCCGCTGATGAGCTGGTCCGACGCGATGGGCCTGGTCGTCCTCGAAGGCCTGCTGATCTGCGTCCTGGTCCTCACCGGCCTGCGCGAGGCCATCATGAACGCCATCCCGCAGCAGCTGAAGCAGGCGATCGGCGTCGGCATCGGCCTGTTCATCGCGTTCATCGGCTTCGTCGACGCGGGCTTCGTCAGCCGGATCCCGGACGCCGCGGACACCACCGTGCCGGTGCAGCTCGGCGCCGTCGGACGGCTCACCGGCTGGCCCGTGCTCGTCTTCTGCGTTGGCGTGCTCCTGACCATCGCGCTGGTCGCGCGGAAGGTGAAGGGCGCGATCCTGATCAGCATCGTCACGATGACCGTGGTCGCGATCGTCATCAACTCCGCCGCGGACATCAAGAGCTGGGGCCTGACCACACCGAAGATCCCCGACAAGGTCGTGGGCACGCCCGACTTCGGGCTCATCGGTCACTTCAGCCTGTTCGGCGGCTTCGGCAAGGCCGGTGTGCTCACCGCCGTACTGCTCGTCTTCACCCTGATCCTGTCCGACTTCTTCGACGCCATGGGCACGATCGTCGGCATCAGCGCGGAGGCCGGGCTGCTCGACGAGCAGGGGCAGGTGCCGGGCATCGGGCGGGTGCTCTTCATCGACGGCGCGGCGGCGGTGGCCGGCGGCCTCGGCTCGGCCTCCTCCAACACGGCGTACATCGAGTCGGCGGCGGGGGTGGGGGAGGGGGCCCGCACCGGGTTCGCCAACCTGATCACCGGCGGCCTGTTCGGTCTCGCGCTCTTCCTCACGCCGCTGCTGACCATCGTCCCGCTGCAGGCGGCGGCGCCCGCGCTGATCGCCGTGGGCTTCCTGATGATGACCCACGTCAAGCACATCGACTGGGACAGGTACGAGATCGCCATTCCGGCGTTCCTGACGATCGCCGCGATGCCGTTCACCTACTCCATCACCGACGGCATCGGGGCGGGGTTCCTGGCGTACGTCGTGATCAAGGCGGTGCTGGGGAAGGCGAAGGAGGTCAACTGGCTGTTGTGGGCCGTGTCCGCGCTGTTCCTGGTGTACTTCGCGATCGATCCGGTGGAGCAGGTGCTGGGGGTGAAGTAGGGGGTGGGGCGCGGGGTGCGTCCATGGCTGCGGCGCCGTCGTGGCTGGTCGCGCAGTTCCCCGCGCCCCTGACGGGGCGCTTCAGCTTGGGGCTTTCACTTCAGAGCCGCCTCCATCATCGCCTTGGCCACCGGCGCCGCCAGCCCGTTGCCGCTGACCTCCGACCGGGCCGCGTCCGACTGCTCGACCAGGACCGCCACCGCGACCTCCTTGCCGGTGCTGTCGGACGTGCCGTACGACGTGAACCAGGCGTACGGCGTCTTGCTGTTGTTCTCGCCGTGCTGGGCCGTGCCCGTCTTGCCGCCCACCGTCACGCCGTCGATGAGGGCGTTCGTGCCCGTGCCCTCCTTGACGACCGTCTCCATCGCGGACTGCAGCTGCTCCGCGGTCGAGGAGCTGACGATCTCCTTGCTCTCCGTCTCGTCGTCGTAGTTCTTCAGCACGTCGCCGCCGCTGTCGGTGATCTGCGAGACCATATGCGGGGAGACCAGCTTGCCGCCGTTGGCTATGGCGGCCGACACCATGGCCATCTGGAGCGGGGTCGCCGTGACGTCGAACTGGCCGATGCCGGAGAGGCCGGTCTGGGCCTTGTCCATGTCCGACGGGTAGACGCTGGCGTAGGCGCGCACCGGGATGTCCAGCTTGTCGTCGTTGAAGCCGAACTTCTCCGCCATCGCCCTGACCTTGTCCTGGCCCAGGTCGACGGCCATCTTCCCGAAGACGTTGTTGCAGGAGTAGCGCAGGGCCGTGCGGATCGAGGCGTTCTCGCAGGGCGCCGAGGCGCTCTCGTTCCGCAGGGGGGTCGTCGTGCCCGGCAGGGTGTACGGGTTGGGGCTGTCGGTCCTGTCGTCGACGTTCGCGTAGAGGCCGTCCTCCAGGGCCGCCGCCGCGACCACCAGCTTGAACGTCGAGCCCGGCGGCAGCGGCTGGCGCAGCGCCCGGTTGGTGAGCGGCTTGTCGCTGTCGGAAGTCAGCTGCTTCCAGGCCGAGCCGGCGCTGTTGGCGTCGGTGAGCGCGGAGGGGTCGTACGACGGGGTCGACACGACCGCGAGGATCTTGCCGGTCTTCGGGTCGATCGCGACCGCCGCGCCCTTCTTGTTCCCGAGCGCGTGGTACGCGGCCTTCTGCACGGCCGGGTCGATCGTCGTGATCACGTTGCCCGGTTCGGCGCGCTCACCGGTGACCGTGTCCATGACCGTCTTGAGCTTGCTGTCGGTGCCGTTCAGCAGGTCCTGGTAGATCCCCTCCAGCTGGGTCGGGGCGTAGCTCTGCGAGGCGTAGCCCGTCACGGCCGCATACAGCTTGCCGTTCGTGTACGTGCGCTTGTACGTGAGGTCGCTGCCGCCCGAGGTCCTGGCCGAGCCGGTGACCGACTCGCCGGCCACGATGATGTTCCCGAGTGGCTGCGAGTACGTCTCGATGGCGTTGCGCCGGTTCTCCGTGTCGTTCGCGAGGGCCTGGCCGTCGTAGAACTGCACCCATGTCGCCCTGACCAGCAGAGCGAGCACGAGCAGCAGCGCGAAGACGGACGCCCGCCTGATCGTCTTGTTCATCCCGCTCAGACAGACGAGCGAAGGCGGGGTGTGCGTTCCCGTACGGCCGCATTTTCATCGTCCGCTCATGCGGGCCGCCGGGCCCGCGCCCGGGTCAGAGCCGCCGGGTGGCCAGCGTCAGGCGGTCCCGCGCGTCGAACAGGGCGTCCTTGATCATCTGTTCGTGGGCGGGGGTGAGGCGGGCCACCGGGACCGAGCAGCTGATCGCGTCGCGGGCCGGCGTGCGGTAGGGGATCGCGACGCCGAAGCAGCGCAGCCCCAGCGTGTTCTCCTCGCGGTCGATCGCGAAGCCCTGCTCGCGGATCTGGTGCAGCTCCTCGATGAGCTTCTCGCGGTCGGTGAGGGTGTGCTCGGTGAGCGCCGGCAGGGTCTCCGGCAGCAGCTTGCGGACCTGCTCGTCGGTGTGGGTGGCGAGCAGCGCCTTGCCGAGCGACGTGGAGTGCGCGGGCAGCCGGCGGCCGACCCGGGTGAAGGGGCGCAGGTAGTGCTGCGACTGGCGGGTGGCGAGGTAGACCACGTTCGTGCCGTCGAGGCGCGCCAGGTGGATGGTCTCCGTGGTGTCGTCGGAGAGCCGGTCCAGGGTCGGCCGGGCCGCCGCGACCACCTCGTCGCCGTCGATGTACGACGTGCCGACCAGCAGGGCCCGCACCCCGATTCCGTACCGGGTGCCGGTCGCGTCCGTCTCCACCCAGCCCAGCTCCACCAGGGTGCGCAGCAACATGTAGAGGCTGGACTTGGGATACCCGACGGCCTCCTGGACGGCCGCGAGGGAGTGCATACCGGGCCGGCCGGCGAAGTACTCCAGCAACTCCACGGTCCGCACCGCGGACTTGACCTGTGCCCCGCCGCCTGTCTCGCCTGCCGACATCGCCCTTGACCCCTTCGTTGGACGAGAAACCGAGGTTATAGTCTCCAACAGCATATTCATCATCAGAGACAGCGTTCAGTATATCGAACGTCGCTGGTGAACGACCCGGATATGACCTGAATATGATCCGGATACTGCGGCAGAACGCAATCATGGAGGGACCCGCGGTGGCAGCAGCACCAGTCTGGAGCGTCGACCCGCGCACCGGGAAGCAGCGTGAACAGGTTGCGGTGGAGGCCACGGCGGAGGAGGTCGACGCCGTCGTCACGGCCGCGCACGCCGCCCGTGGCTCCCTCGCCGACCGCACCGTCCGTGCGGCTTTCCTGCGCTCGGCCGCCGCCGGGCTGGACGCGGCCAAGGACCGGCTGGTCGAGGCCGCCGACGCGGAGACCGCGCTCGGCCCCGTCCGGCTGACCGGGGAACTCGCCCGTACCGTCTACCAGCTGCGGGCGTTCGCGGACATCGTCGACGAGGGCGCCTTCCTCGACGTCATCATCAACCACCCCGACGCCACGGCCACCCCGCCCATCCCGGACCTGCGCCGCTACAAGGTCCCGCTGGGCGTCGTCGCCGTCTACTCGGCCTCCAACTTCCCCTTCGCCTTCTCCGTCGCGGGCGGCGACACCGCGAGCGCGCTGGCCGCCGGCAACCCGGTCGTCGTCAAGGCGCACCCCGACCACCCGGCCCTGTCCGAGCTGGTCGCCAGGGTGCTGCGCCGGGCCGCGGCCGCGCACGGCATCCCCGAGGCCGTGGTCGGTCTCGTGCACGGCTTCGAGGCCGGCCTCGAGCTGATCAGGCACCCGCTGATCGCCGCCGCGGGCTTCACCGGTTCCGTCCGGGGCGGGCGCGCGCTCTTCGACGCGGCCGCCGCGCGTCCGGTGCCGATCCCCTTCCACGGCGAGCTGGGCTCCCTGAACCCGGTCCTCGTGACGGAGGCCGCGGCCGCCGAGCGGGCCGAGGAGATCGGCACCGGGCTCGCCGGGTCGATGACCATGGGCGTCGGGCAGTTCTGCGTGAAGCCCGGCCTGGTGCTGGTGCCGGCCGGCGCCGCCGGTGACGGTCTGGTCAAGTCCCTCACGGACGCGGTCAGCAACACCGACGCGGGCGTGCTGCTCGACCACCGGATGCGGGACAACTTCGTCGCCGGGGTCGCCGAGCGCACCGGACTTCCCGACGTGGAGAGCCCGGTGACGCCGGGGGCGGGCGGCGAGCACACCGTGAGCGCCGGGTTCCTGACGGTACCGGCGGGCCGGCTGGCCGAGGCCGGGGCGTACGACCTGCTCCTGGAGGAGTGCTTCGGGCCGGTGACCGTGGTGGTCCGCTACGAGGACCGGGGTGAGGCGACGGCGGTGCTGTCGCGGCTGCCGGGGAACCTCACGGCGACGGTGCACGTCTCCGCCGAGGAGGCCGCGGGGGAGGGGCTGGGCGCGGAGATCCTGGCGGAGCTGACGCCGCTGGCGGGCCGCGTGCTGGTGAACGGGTGGCCGACGGGGGTCGCCGTGGCCCCGGCCCAGCATCATGGCGGGCCCTATCCGGCGACCACGTCCACGTCGACTTCCGTGGGCGGTACGGCCATCGAGCGGTGGCTGCGGCCGGTGGCCTACCAGGGGGCGCCGGAGGCTTTGCTGCCTGCCGAGTTGAAGGACGACAATCCGCTGGGGCTTCCTCGGCGGTTCAACGGGGTTCTGGAGCGGTAGCGCCGTCGGGGCGTGGGGTGCGTCGGCGGCTGCGGGTTGACCGTGGTTGCTCGCGCAGTTCCTCCCCCAGCCTTCGGCCGGGGGGACCCCCAGCGCCCCTTCGGGGCGCGCAGACCCGTGCGCATGTCGCATGGTTCTGCTGACACAATCCGACCATGGACGTCGAACTTCCCGAACTCCCTTTCCCGCTCCGCACCTACGGGCCCGACGGGCACTGGTTCCACGAGGACGGGGTGCTCACCGGGTGGGCGGGGGCCCGGCAGGATCGGTTCGTGTCGCCGACCGGGGAGGCGCTGGACCCCGCCTCGGACGCGCCCCGGCTGCTGGGGGCGCCCGAAGGGGACTTCCAGCTGATCGCCCGGGTCACCGTCGGGTTCGGTGCCGCCTTCGACGCCGGTGTGCTGTACGTGCACGTCGGCGACCGGGCCTGGGCCAAGCTCTGTCTGGAGAACTCCCCGGACGTGCCCACCGTCTGCACGGTGGTCACCCGGGGACACTCCGACGACGCCAACGCCTTCACGGTGGAGGGCAGTTCGGTCTGGCTGCGGGTCAGCCGGACCGGCCGGGCGTTCGCCTTCCACGCCTCCCGGGACGGCAAGAAGTGGGTCTTCGTCCGGCTGTTCACCCTGGGCGGCGAGAAGGAGACGGAGGACGCGCTGGTCGGCTTCATGACCCAGTCGCCGATGGGGGAGGGGTGCGTGGTGACCTACGACCACATCGAGTTCAGGCCCGACTGGCCGGCCGACCTGCGCGACGGAAGCTGAGCACGAAGCTCACCGCGAACAGGGCCGCGGCCAGTGCCAGGCTCGCCCGCATCCCGGCCACGAAGCCGCCGCCGACCAGGGAGCCGAACACCGCGATCCCGAGCCCGCCGGCCACCTGCCGTGCCGCGTTGAGCACCCCGGCCGCAAGTCCCGCCCGCTCGGCCGGTACGGCGTCCATCATCACGACGGTCAGCGGCGGCACGGTCAGCGCGCAGCCCACCGCCATCGGGACGAGCAGGACGGCCACCCAGGCGGCGGGCGTGCCGGAGCCGACGGCGAGCAGACCCAGCAGGCCGGCCGCGGCCAGTGCCTGGCCGATCAGCATCGGCAGCCGTGGCCCGTGGCGGGCGGCCAGTCTTCCGGACACCACGTTGGTCAGGCCGATCAGCCCGGACATCGGCAGGAACAGCAGCCCGGTGAACAGCGCCGAACGGCCCTGGACCTGCTGGAAGAAGAGCGAGAAGACGAACACCACGCCGTAGAAGGCCACGCTGCAGGCGGCCCCGGTCGTCACGGCCACCCGTACCGCCCGGTCCCGGAACAGCGTCGGCGGGACGACCGGATGCCGCTGCCGGCGCTCGACGCGGACGAACAGGACGGCGCCGGCCAGCGCCACGGCGAAGGCCACCAGTCCCGTCCTGCCGCCCTCGATGACCGCGAAGGTGAGGGCGGTCAGCGTGACGACGGCGGTGAACTGGCCCGGCAGGTCCAGCGGGGCCGGGCGCCGCTCCGAGCGCGGTGCGCGCACCAGCAGGAGCAGTGCGGCCGCCCCGAGCGGCAGGTTGATGAAGAAGATCCCGCGCCAGTCCCAGGCCGCGGTCAGCGCGCCGCCCGCCACCGGGCCCAGTGCCAGCGCGAGCGAGCCGCCGGCCCCCCACAGCGCCACCGCCCGCGTGCGCTGGGCCGGATCCGCGTACGCCTGCCGCACCAGGGAGAGGGAGGCGGGCAGGACGACGGCCGCCGCGGCGCCCTGCAGCACGCGCCCGCCGATCAGCACCGGGAGGGTCGGCGCCAGACCGCAGGCCGCCGAGGCGAGGGTGAAGACGGCGATGCCGAGCCCGTACGCCCGGCTCGCCCCGGCCCGGTCCGCGAAGGCGCCCGTGGAGAGCATCAGGGCGGCGAAGGCCAGCGTGTAGGCGTCCACCGTCCACTGCAGCCCGGACAGCCCGCCGCCGAGCGCCGAGCCGATCGCGGGCAGGGCCACGTTCACCACGGACGCGTCGAGGGTGATGAGGGCGAACCCCAGCAGGGCGGCGGTCAGAGTGAGGGCCGGGGTGTGGTCCTGGCCCTTCGTCCATGCGCTCTTCCCGGTGCCGGTCCGGGCGGCCCGTCGGGTCTGGTCGGTTGGCATGACTCCATGCTGCTGACCGGCCGCGGCGTACAGTAGTGGCCCGAACGCCACGCATCCGGAGGTTCTGGCCATGCTGCGAGTCGCGGTCGTCGCGTCGCCGCCCGTGTCGATGTTCAATCTCGCCATTCCGGAGATGCTGTTCGACAAGGCGGAGATCGACGGGCGGCCCGGGTACGAGGTGGTGATCTGCGCGCCCGACCCCGGTCCCGTGCCCACGACGGGCGGCCTCGACCTGTACGTCCCGCACGGGCTCGAGGTGCTGCGGGAGGCGGACACCGTGATCGTGGCCGGCGCCGGCACGCTTCACTCGCCGGACCCCCGGGTGCTGGCGGTGCTGCGCGAGGCCGCCGACGCCGGCGTGCGCATCGCCTCCATCTGCACCGGCGCCTTCTCGCTCGCCGAGGCCGGACTGCTCAAGGGCCGCCGGGCCACCACCTACTGGACGCACACCGAAGAACTGCGCCGCCGGCACCCCGACGTCGAGGTCCAGGGCGACGTCCTCTACGCCCAGGACGGCCCGTTCCTCACCTCCTCCGGCTACGCCGCCGGCATCGACCTGTGCCTGCACCTCATCCGCACCGACTACGGCGCCGCCGTCGCCAACGAGGTCGCCCGCCTCGCCCTGGTCGCGCCGGTACGGCCGGGCGGTCAGACCCAGTTCACCCACACCCCGCTGCCGCCCGAGCGCGGCACCGCCTGCGCCGACACCCGGGGCTGGGCCATGCGCAACCTCGACAAGCCGCTCACCCTCACCGACCTGGCCCGGCACGCCGGGGTCTCGGTGCGCACCCTCACCCGCCGCTTCCACGCGGAGAGCGGGGTCAGCCCGCTGCAGTGGCTGCTGCACCAGCGCGTCGAACGGGCCAGGGAACTGCTGGAGACCACCACGCTGCCCATGGACCGGGTGGCCGCCGCCTGCGGCCTCGGCACCGCCGACTCCCTCCGCGTCCACCTGGTGCGCCGCACCGGACTGACCCCGAGCGCCTACCGCGCCCAGTTCAGCCGGCGCGGAACCGGCGTGGACGCGGTCTCGTCCTCCCTTGCATGATCAGTGACCACGCGAAGGGGATCCGGGTGATCCGGACGGCCGTGTCCGCCGAGGCGGAGACCATCGCCGCACTGCACCACCGGGCCCGGTCGACGTACTACCCGGACGGCCTCCCGGACGACGGCGTCGACTGGACGGCCGCCTGGCGCGGTGCCGTCGAACGGCCC
Source organism: Streptomyces sp. NPDC104761 (assembly GCF_055583445.1). Taxonomy (NCBI): domain Bacteria; kingdom Bacillati; phylum Actinomycetota; class Actinomycetes; order Kitasatosporales; family Streptomycetaceae; genus Streptomyces; species Streptomyces sp. NPDC104761. The sequence goes on from NZ_JBVJNZ010000003.1 coordinate 594,195, forward strand.
GACGGGCAGGTGCTGATCGTGGTGGAGGCGGGCGTGGTCATCGGGGTCGCCTCCTTCCGCACCCCGGAAGGCGCCACCGCCGAAACGGTCAAGCTGTTCCAGTTCCACGTCGACCCGGACCGCTGGCGGGCCGGGGTCGGTACCGCCCTGCACACCGCCTGCCTGGAGCAGTGGCGGGCCGAGGGCAGGCGGACCGCCGTACTGGACGTGCACGTGGACAACCGGCGGGCCCAGGCCTTCTACGCTCGCCAGGGCTGGGTCCCGGACCCGGAGAACCCGCCGGCCGAGGGGGACCACCACCTGTACCTGCGGTACACGGTGAGCGGGGAATGAAGCGGGCTGCTTGAAGGTTCAGGCAGTCGGAAGATTTCCCTATCCTGGAGAGCCACCACCATGCGCGTCGAGATCTGGTCCGATATCGCTTGCCCCTGGTGCTATGTCGGAAAGGCGCGCTTCGAGAAGGCGCTGGCGGCCTTCCCGCACCGCGACGACGTCGAGGTCGTGCACCGCTCCTTCGAGCTGGACCCCGGCCGGGCCAAGGACGACGTCCAGCCGGTGCTGGCCATGCTCAGCAAGAAGTACGGCATGAGCGAGGCCCAGGCTCAGGCGGGCGAGGAGAACCTGGGCGCGCAGGCCGCGGCCGAGGGCCTTTCCTACCAGACCCGGGGACGCGACCACGGCAACACCTTCGACCTGCACCGGCTGCTGCACCTCGCCAAGGAGCAGGGCCGCCAGGACGCGCTGATCCAGATCCTCTACCGGGCCAACTTCGCCGAGGAGCGGTCCCTCTTCACCGAGGGCGAGGACCGGCTCGTGGAGCTGGCCGTGGAGGCCGGGCTGGACGCGGCGGCCGTGCGTGCGGTGCTCGCCGACCCGTCCCGCTACGCCGACGAGGTCCGCGCCGACGAGCGCGAGGCCGCCGAGCTCGGTGCCAACGGGGTGCCGTTCTTCGTCCTCGACCGGAAGTACGGGGTCTCGGGGGCCCAGCCCGCCGAGGTGTTCACCCAGGCGCTCACCCAGGCATGGGGCGCGCGGTCCCCGCTGAAGCTGATCGACGAGGGCGGCGCGGAGGCCTGCGGCCCGGACGGGTGCGCGGTCCCGCAGCGCTGAGAAGGGCCAGGTCAGGGCTGTCGTATAAGCGTTGCTTGGCGAATCCACGTAGAAATCCGCAATGGACGGGGGGTTCCCCTGGCCGCAGAGTGGACGCATGGAGACCACGGAGACGTTCGAGAGCCTCGTCCGCGCCGAGTTCGCCCCGAAGACCATCTACCTCAACACCGCCAGCAACAGCCTGCTCCCCGCCCGTACCGTGGCAGCCCTGCACGAGGCGGCGCTGCTGCGGGCCGAGGGCCGGCCGCTGACCCCGCTGTACGAGGACGTGGAGGCGTGCCGGGCCGCCTACGCCCGGCTCGCCGGCGTCCCGGTGACCCGGGTCGCGGCGGGCGCCTCGGTCGCCGCGCACTCCGGCGTGATCGCCGCCTCGCTGCCGGCCGGCGCCGAAGTCCTCACCGCCGAGGACGACTTCACCTCCGTACTGAACCCGTTCCACGTCCGCGGTGACCTGAAGGTCCGGGCGGTGCCGCTGGAGCGCATCGCGGACTCCGTCCGTCCGGACACCGCCCTCGTCGCGGTCAGCGCGGTCCAGTCGGCGGACGGCCGGCTCGCCGACCTGTCCGCGATCCGCGAGGCCGCCGGCGCGCACGGGACCCGCACCTACGTCGACTTCTCCCAGGCGGCCGGCTGGCTGCCGATGGACGCCGACGCGTACGACTTCACCGCTTCCGTCTCCTTCAAGTGGCTGCTCGGCCCGCACGGCGTGGCCTTCCTCGTGCTCCCCGAGGACTTCGGCGGCCTGACCCCGCTGCTCGCGGGCTGGGTCGCGGGCGAGGAGCCGTGGCACAGCTGCTACGGCCCGGTCGCCGAACTCGCCCACTCCGCCCGCCGGTTCGACCTCACCCATGCCCTGTTCACGTTCGCCGGCCTGCGCCGCTCGCTCGACCTGATCGAGGAACTCGGCATGGCCGCCGTGCACGCCCACGACGTGGGCCTCGCCGACCGGTTCCGCGCCGGGCTCGCGGCCCTCGGGCACGAGCCGGTGCCCGCACCCGGCTCGGCGATCGTCTCGGTCCCCGGGCTCGGCGGCCGCCAGCCCGCTCTGAGCCGGGCCGGCATCGAGGTCTCCGACCGTGCGGGGAACCTGCGCGCGGCCTTCCACCTCTTCAACACGCCCGCCGACGTGGACCGCCTGCTCGACGCCCTCGCGGACTGACCCGGGGATACCCGGACCACCCGGCGCTGTGACACGGCTCAGGGGCCGCCACGACGGACGTGACGGCCCCTGAGGGGGAGGGGGCGGATGCTCAGCGGACCGGCGTGAAGTCCCGCGCCCCGATGAACTCGGGCCTGCGCACCGGCGCGGCGAACGGCTCCACCGCCGTGTTCTCCACGCTGTTGAACACGATGAAGACGTTGCTGCGCGGGAACGGCGTGATGTTGTCGCCGGAGCCGTGCATGCAGTTGCAGTCGAACCAGGTCGCCGACCCGGCCCTGCCGGTGAACAGCTTGATGCCGTGCCGCGAGGCCAGTTCCGTCAGCGCCTCGTCCGACGGGGTGCCCGCGTCCTGCATCTGCAGCGACTTCTTGTAGTTGTCCTCCGGTGTGGCGCCGGCGCAGCCCAGGAACGTCCGGTGCGAGCCCGGCATGATCATCAGGCCGCCGTTGGTGTCGTGGTTCTCGGTCAGGGCGATCGAGACGGACACCGTGCGCATGTTCGGCAGGCCGTCCTCGGCGTGCCAGGTCTCGAAGTCCGAGTGCCAGTAGAAACCGCTGGCGCCGAACCCCGGCTTGACGTTGATCCGGGACTGGTGGACGTACACGTCCGAGCCGAGGATCTGCCGGGCCCGGCCGACCACCCGCTCGTCGCGCACCAGGTTCGCGAACACCTCGCTGATCCGGTGCACCTCGAAGACGGACCGGATCTCCTTGGACTTCGGCTCCACGATCGAGCGTTCGTCGGCCCGGATCGCCGGGTCGGTGATCAGCCGCTCCAGCTCCCGCTGGTACACGGCGACCTCGTCGTCCGCGAGGAGCTGGTCGACGGTGAGGAAGCCGTCGCGCTCGAAGGCCTCCAGCCGGTCCGTGGGGATCGGCCCTGGCGCGCCGGGCGCCGACCAGACGACGGGGTCCTTGCGGGGGACGGCGACTTCGACGGGGCCGCGGCTCGGGTAGAGGTCGGTGATGGTGGTCATGGTCAGCCCTCCTCCGTCAGCAGGGGATAGACGCCGTTGTCGTCGTGGTCCTCCCGGCCGGTGACCGGCGGGTTGAACACGCAGACGCAGCGGAAGTCCTCCTTGACGCGCAGCGAGTGCCGCTCGTGCCCGTCGAGGAGGTACATGGTCCCGGGGGTGATCGTGTACGACGTCCCGGTCTCGTGGTCGGTCAGCTCGGCCTCGCCCTCGACGCAGACGACGGCCTCTATGTGGTTGGCGTACCACATCGACGTCTCGGTGCCCGCGTACAGGATCGTCTCGTGCAGCGAGAAGCCGACCCGCTCCTTCGCGAGGACGATGCGTTTGCTCTCCCAGGTCCCGGACGCCGACTTCACATGCCGGTCGGTGCCTTCGATCTCCTTGAACGAACGGACGATCACGGTGGTGTACAGCCTCCTTGGTTCTGATCCGGTCAGACGGTCTCGCGGACGGCGCGGGCGAGGATGCTCAGCCCCTCGTCCAGCTCGTCCGGGGTGACGGTCAGGGCGGGCAGCAGCTTGACGACCTCGCTCTCCGGCCCCGACGTCTCGATGAGCAGCCCGAGTTCGAAAGCGCGCCCGGCGATCCGCCCGGCCCGTTTCTTGTCGTGGAACTCCAGGCCCCACACCAGGCCCCGCCCCCGGTACTCGCGCACGTCGGCCAGGTTCTCCTCGACGATCGCGATGAGCCCCTGCTCGACCTGCTCGCCCTTGGTCCGGGTCTGCTTCTCCATCGCAGGGCCGTCGGTCCAGTAGCTCTCCAGGGCGGCGGCCGCGGTGACGAAGGCGGGGTTGTTGCCACGGAAGGTGCCGTTGTGCTCGCCCGGCTCCCACACGTCCAGCTCGGGCCGGAACAGGCACAGCGACATCGGCAGCCCGTAGCCGCTGATGGACTTGGACACGGTGACGATGTCCGGGACGATCCCCGACTCCTCGAAGGAGAAGAAGGCGCCGGTGCGTCCGCAGCCCATCTGGATGTCGTCCACGATCAGCAGCATGTCCTGCCGCTCGCAGAGCTCCTTGAGGGCGCGCAGCCACTCGGGCCGGGCGACGTTGATGCCGCCCTCGCCCTGCACGGTCTCCACGATCACCGCGGCCGGCTTGTTGAGCCCGGACCCCTGGTCCTCGAGGAGCCGCTCGAACCAGAGGAAGTCCGGCACGGTCCCGTCGAAGTAGTTGTCGAACGGCATCGGCGTCCCGTGCACCAGCGGGATCCCGGCCCCGGCCCGCTTGAACGCGTTGCCGGTGACGGCGAGCGAGCCGAGGGACATCCCGTGGAAGGCGTTGGTGAACGACACGATCGCCTCGCGCCCCTTCACCTTCCGGGCGAGCTTGAGCGCCGACTCGACGGCGTTCGTCCCCGTCGGCCCCGGGAACATGACCTTGTACGGCAGCTCCCGCGGCCGCAGCACCAGGTCCTGGAACGTCTGCAGGAACGACCGCTTGGCCGTGGTCGACATGTCGAGGCCGTGGGTGACGCCGTCCCGTTCCAGGTAGTCGAGCAGCGCCCGTTTCAGTACGGGGTTGTTGTGGCCGTAGTTGAGTGATCCGGCGCCGGCGAAGAAGTCGAGGTACTCGTGGCCGTCCTCGTCGTACATGCGGCTGCCCCGGGCCCGGTCGAACACGGTCGGCCAGCCGCGGCAGTAGCTGCGGACCTCGGACTCCAGGGTCTCGAAGACGCTGAGGTCGGGCTGGATGATGGTCACGGCGGGGCTCCTCAGTGCGATGTGGGGGTCAAGGGGCCGATGCGGTACAGGACTTCGGGGTCGTGCGGACCGTCGGGGAACTCACCGGCCTCGAACAGCACCGTGCGTTCGACGACGGCGCCGTGCCGGGCGGCGTACGAGGTGAACAGGCGCTCGGAGGCGGTGTTGCCGGGCGTGATGGTGGTCTCGACGGCGGTGAGCGGCCGGTCGGCGGCCACCCGCGCCGTGAGCCCGTCCAGCAGCCGGGCCGCGATGCCGCGCCCGCGCTGCGCGGCGTCCACGGCCACCTGCCAGACGAGCAGCGTGTCCGGCCGGTCCGGCCGGGTGTATCCGGTCACGAACCCGACGGGCTCGCCGTCCGCGCCCCGCGCCACCGCCGAGGTGCCGGCGAAATCCCGGCACCACAGCAGATAGCTGTACGAGGAGTTCAGGTCGAGGCTTCCGGAATCCTTGGCGATACGCCAGAGAGCGGCACCGTCGGTCACCACCGGGCGGTCGACGATCAGGTCTGCTTGTGGGGCAGTCATGCGAATTGAATTTAGCGAGGCAAATGCAAAAATGCACGGCGAGTGCCGGCGATGGCCACATCTGGGCTGCCTGTATGTCCCGATATATCCCGCTACAAATCGGGCAAATGACCCTGTCATGTGGAGTGTGTCACAGGGTTGAAACCTGGACGAAATTCCCCCTGTTTAGCTGCGCAAAAAGCGGGCAGGAGAACTCAGGTAAGCCATCCACCGAAAAGGAATTCGAGATTTCCTTGAATTCAGGCGCCGATAACACCGGGTGCCCGCTCCCGCAATCGTCCGGACTGCTACCGCCAGGCGGATTCGACCGTCCGCCGGGCGCCCTCCAGGTCCACCGCGAGCCCCCGCTTCGCCAGGCACGCGCCGATCGCCGCCAGGCTCGACCGGACGGCGCCGGCCGTCGCGTCCACCCCGTAGTGGTTGACCCGGATCATCTCCCCGGCCAGGGCACCCCCGCCCGCGGCCAGCGGCAGGGTGCCGTCGCCCGCCAGCGCCTCGGCGACCAGCTCCGACGCCACCACGCCCGACGGCACCCGCAGCGTCGTGGCGACCGGTGCCGCGTCGGACTCCGCGTACACGTACGGCTCCAGGCCGCCGCCGAGGGCAACCGCCCCGGCCCTGGTGGCCCGTGCGGCCGTACGGTGCCGGGCCATCACGGTCTCCGGGCCGTCCACCTCGATCCGCTCGACGCACGCCTCCAGCGCCAGCATCTCCAGCTGCGCCGGCGCGTGCAGCAGCGCCTTGCGGCCGCCGTCGACCCAGCGCTCCTTCCAGTCCAGCAGGGAGAGGTAGGAGCGGCGCGGGGCGTTCGGGTTCGCCGCCATCCGGGCCCACGCCCGCGCGCTCACCGACACCGCCGAGACGCCGGCCGGGCCGCCCATCGCCTTCTGCGCCCCGATCACGCACAGGTCCACGCCCCACGCGTCCGGCAGCACCGGCTCGGCCCCGACCGAGGCGACCGCGTCCAGGTAGAAGAGGGCGCCGTGGGCCCGTACCACCTCGCCGATCTGCGCGACCGGGTTGGTGTTGCCGGTCGCCGCCTCCGCGTGCACCAGGGACACGAAGTCGATCTCCGGGTGCTCGGCGAACGCCTCCCGGATCTGCTCGGCCGTCACCGCCGTGTGGAACGGCACGGAGAGGTCGATCACCGTCGCGCCGCAGTCCCGCAGCCAGTTCCCGAAGGTCTGCCCGTACGGGCCGGTGATCACGTTCAGTGCGGTCGTCCCCGGCCCGGCCGTGGCCCTGATCGCCCCCTCCAGGGGCAGCAGCGCCTCGCCCTGCATGATCACGACGTCCTGGCGGGTGTCCAGCAGCCGGGCCACCCGGTCCTCGATCGCGGCGAAGCGGGCGGCGGTCAGCGGGGGCAGGTCGAGGAAGGGGTGGGTCACGGCGGTGCTCTCCTCAGTCGCGGCAGGTGGATCACGATGAGCGTAACCGGCGCCCCTCCACCGCCCCGAGCGGCGACTTCTTAGGCCAGGCCACGGCTCGGCCATCGTTTTGGTTTGGGAAGCCCAAACATCTCCTTATAATCGGAACCCGTAGAACCGGAATCCAAAGCTCCCTCACAGATCGGCGGGGGCTCACCCACAGACTCACGGGAGGTCTCGTGACCACGCTCCTCGGGCGCCGCCGGGCTCGCGCCCTGGCCGCCGCCACCGCCGCGGCCGGGCTGGCCCTCGTGGCCGGCTGCACGTCGAGCGGCAACGGCTCCAGCGCCTCCAGGACGGCCGCCGGCGGGGTCGAACTCGTCAAGGCCGGGCAGCTCACCACCTGCACCCACCTGCCGTACCCGCCGTTCCAGTCGGAGATCGACGGCAAGGTGCAGGGCTTCGACGTGTCGATGATCGACCTGGTCGCCAAGGACCTCGGCGTGAAGCAGCAGATCCTCGACACGCCGTTCGAGAACTTCAAGACCGGCGCCTTCCTCAACTCGGGCGAGTGCGACCTGGCCGCGGCCGGCATGACCATCACCGCCGAGCGGAAGAAGAACGTCGACTTCTCCGACCCGTACTTCGACGCCACCCAGGCCCTGCTCGTCGGCAAGAACAGCGGCATCACCTCGCTCGCCGACGCCAAGGCCAAGAAGGTCGAGCTGGGCGCCCAGGCGCAGACCACCGGCGAGGACTACGTCAGCAAGCAGGGCTTCGACCCGGTCTCCTTCGAGTCCTCCGACGCCGTCCTCAACGGCCTGCGCACCGGCCAGGTCAAGGCCGTCGTCATCGACTACCCGGTGGTCCAGGGCTGGCTGAAGGACAAGGCCAACGCGGACGCCTTCCGGGTCGCCGGGAACATCAACACCGGTGAGCAGTACGGCTTCACGGTGAAGAAGGGCAACACCAAGCTGCTCGCCGCCGTCAACAAGGCGATCGCCGACGCCAAGGCCGACGGCACGTACAAGAAGCTGTACGAGAAGTGGATCGGTCCCTACGACGCCTCGGCCGCGTCCCCCGCCGCCTCATGACCGCAGGCACGGACACGGAGCTCCAGCCGCGCCGCAAGGGCCTGTCCCGGCGGCAGAAGCGCCGGCTGTCGCGCGGGGCGCAGTACGTCGTCTTCGTCGGCGCCGTCGTCGCCTTCGCCGTCGGCGCCGACTGGGGACGGCTGCAGAACCAGTTCGCCCAGTGGGACATCGCCAGGCAGATGTTCCCGGACGTCATCACGCTGGCGCTGAAGAACACCGTGCTCTACACCCTGTCCGGCTTCGTCGTCGGGCTGGCCCTCGGCATGGTGATCGCGCTCATGCGGCTGTCGTCGGTCGGCCCCTACCGCTGGCTGGCCGGCATCTACATCGAGATCTTCCGCGGCCTGCCCGCCCTGCTGATCTTCATCTTCATCGGCGTCGCCGTCCCGCTCGCCTTCCCCGGCACCGAGATCGTCGGCGGCACCTACGGCAAGGTGGCCCTCGCCCTCGGCCTGGTCGCCGCCGCCTACATGGCCGAGACGATCCGCGCGGGCATCCAGGCCGTCCCCAAGGGACAGCTGGAGGCGGCCCGTTCACTGGGCTTCTCACCCGCCCGCGCCATGGTCTCGATCGTCATCCCGCAGGCGTTCCGCATCATCCTCCCGCCGCTCACCAACGAACTGGTGCTCCTCTTCAAGGACTCCTCCCTGGTGCTCTTCCTCGGCGTCACCCTGGAGGAGCGCGAACTGTCCAAGTACGGCCGCGACCTGGCCAGTACGACCGCCAACTCCACGCCGATCCTCGTCGCCGGCCTGTGCTACCTGCTGGTCACGATCCCGCTCGGCTTCGTCGTGCGCCGCATGGAGGCGAAGGCCCAGGAGGCCGTCAAGTGAGCCGACCCGAGATCGAGGTGAAGGGCCTGCACAAGTCCTTCGGCGACAACGAGGTGCTGCGCGGCATCGACCTGGAGATCGCCCCGGGTGAGGTCGTCTGCGTCATCGGCCCGTCCGGCTCCGGCAAGTCCACCCTGCTGCGCTGCGTCAACCTTCTGGAAGAGCCCACCCAGGGGCAGGTGTTCGTCGGCGGCACCGAGCTGACGGACCCGGACGTCGACATCGACGCCGTGCGCCGCCGGATCGGCATGGTCTTCCAGCAGTTCAACCTCTTCCCGCACCTCACGGTCACCGAGAACCTCACCCTGCCGCAACGCCGGGTGCTGCGCCGGGACAAGGCGACGGCGGCACGGGTCGCCGCGGAGAACCTCGCCCGCGTGGGTCTGACCGAGAAGGCGGACGCCTACCCCGCCGCCCTCTCCGGCGGCCAGCAGCAGCGGGTGGCGATCGCCCGCTCGCTGTCCATGGGCCCCGAGGTGATGCTCTTCGACGAGCCGACCTCCGCCCTCGACCCGGAGCTGGTCGGGGACGTCCTGGCGGTGATGCGGATGCTGGCGCGGGAGGGCATGACCATGATGGTGGTCACCCACGAGATGTCCTTCGCCCGCGAGGTCGCCGACCGGGTCGTCTTCATGGACGGCGGAGTCGTCGTCGAGGACGGCACCCCGGACCAGGTCATCGGCAACCCCACCCACGAGCGCACCCGCCACTTCCTCTCCCGCCTCCTGGACCCGGCCATGGCCCAGGTGGAGGAGGAGACCCCGGAGTAGCCGGGAAGGGCCGGCGCACGGCTGCCGGGCCGCATCGATGAGGGGCTGCCGGTCGTCCTAGGCTGAGCCCCATGAGCGATCAGGCGGTGCTGCACGTGAAGGGCAGGGTCCTCGTGGGCCCCGAGGACGTCCGCGACGAGCTGTGGGTGGTGGACGGCCGGGTCTCCTACGCCCGGCCCGCCGGCGCCCGTGACGTCCGGACCGTCGAGGGCTGGACGCTCCCCGGCCTCGTCGACGCCCACTGCCACGTCGGCCTCGGCCCGCACGGCCCGGTCGACGCGGCGACGGCCGAGAAGCAGGCCATCACCGACCGTGAGGCCGGCACCCTCCTCATCCGGGACGCCGGATCGCCGTCCGACACCCGCTGGGTCGACGACCGCGACGACCTCCCGAAGATCGTCCGGGCAGGCCGGCACATCGCCCGTACCCGCCGCTACATCAGGAACTTCGCCCACGAGATCGAGCCCGGGGACCTGGTCGCGTACGTCGCCCAGGAGGCCCGGCGCGGCGACGGCTGGGTCAAGCTGGTCGGCGACTGGATCGACCGCGACCTCGGCGACCTGGCCCCCAGCTGGCCCCGCGACGCCGTCGAGGCGGCCATCGCCGAGGCCCACCGGCTCGGCGCCCGGGTCACCGCCCACTGCTTCGCCGAGAACTCGCTCCAGGACCTGGTCGAGGCCGGCATCGACTGCATCGAGCACGCCACGGGACTGACCGAGGACCTGATCCCCCTCTTCGCCGCCCGTGGCGTCGCGATCGTCCCGACCCTCGTCAACATCGCCACCTTCCCGGACCTGGCGGCGGGCGGCGAGGCCAGGTTTCCTCGCTGGTCGGCCCACATGCGCCGGCTGTACGAGCGCCGCTACGACACCGTCAGGGCCGCCTACGACGCCGGGATCCCGGTGTACGTCGGCACCGACGCGGGCGGCAGCCTGGCCCACGGCCTGGTCGCGGGCGAGGTCGCCGAACTCGTCACCGCCGGGATCCCGCCCCTCGACGCGCTCGCGGCGACCAGCTGGGCGGCCCGCGCCTGGCTCGGCAGGCCCGGCCTCGAGGAGGGCGCGCCGGCGGACCTGGTGGTGTACGAGAGCGACCCGCGCGCGGACGTACGCGTCCTCGCATCCCCCCGGAGAGTGGTGCTGAACGGGCAGGTCGTGGAGTAAGGGAACTCCTGTGCCGACCGAGTCGAATGGATTCACGGAAAGTCCACTAAAGAGTGAAGTAACGCAGGATTGCTGCCCGTTCACCCACAGTGCGTAATTCTTGGCGGGTCCCGAGCACGTTTCCTCTGGGGGTCCCACCACCTTGAACAGCGACACATTCCGTAGGCCCGCACGCCGTCTTGCGACCCTCGCGACGGCCACGGCCCTGGCCGCGGGTCCCGCGGCCCTGGCCGGCGCGGGCACCGCACACGCGACCACCGACCACGGTCGCGCGAGCGCGGTCGTCCTGCGCACCGGGCTCGACGTCTCCCTCCTCGACAAGACCGTGAACGTCCCGCTCGCGGTCTCCCTGAACGAGGTCCAGGCACCGCAGAGCGCCGACCGGACGGCGCTGACCGCGACGCTCGACGGAGTCGACGGCGGCAAGCCGTTCAACGTCCTCGGCGCGGACGTCGCCGCGGCGAAGGCGACCGTCACCGCCGACCGCGCCGAGGCCGCCGTCCACCTCGCCCACGCCCGGCTGCACCTGCCGGGCCTGCCCCTGCTGTCCCTCGTCGAACTCGACACGGTCACGTCCAAGGCCACCTGCCGGACCGGCAGACGGCCCGAGGCCGACGCCGACGTGCTCGGCGCCGTCACCGTGCTCGGCAAGCGCGTGACACTGAGCGCGGGCGGCCCCACCGACGTCAAGGTCCCCGGCGTCGGCGAGGTCCGTCTCGACCTGTCCAGGCGCGAGACGACCTCGACCACGGCCGCGGCCAGCGCCCTCGAACTCACGGTCTCCATCAACCCGCTGAAGCTCAACGTGGCCGAGGTGGAGGGAACCCTGACCCTGGCGAAGGCGACGTGCGAGACCCCGCCCGCCCCCGCGGCGGCCCCGGCCGACCCCGCCGACCCCGCCGACCCGGTCTCCGACGTGAAGGTCCAGGGCGCCCCGGAGAAGGAGACGAAGCTCGCGGAGACGGGCGGCAGTTCGGTGACGCCGTACGTGCTGGGAGGAGCGCTGGCGCTGATTCTGGCGGGCGGAGGAGCGGTGACCGTGGTCCGACGCAGGCGATAGCGCCCCCGTCAGGGGCGCGGGGAACTGCGCGACCGGCCAGGACGCACCCGCAGTCGTCCACGGCGCGCAGTTCCCCCCTCACACCCGTATCAACGTCAACGCCTGATCCAGCGCCTGCAGGAACCGGTTCACCGTCACCCGGTCCCGCACCGCGATCCGCACCCACTCCTCGTCGAGCCCGGGAAACGTGTCCCCCCGCCGCACGGCGTACCCCAGCACCCGAAGCTGCCGCCGCACGGCCGCCGCCCCCGCCATCCGGACGAGCACGAACGGCCCCTCCGCGGGCCCCGCCACCCGCACCCCCTCCGGCGTGAACTCCTCGAGACCCGCCACCAGATGCGCCCGGTCCGCGGCGACCCGGTGCGCCGCATGCGCCGCCTCCGCCAGCGCGCGCGGCGCCACACACGCCTCGGCCGCGGCCAGCGCCGGCGTGGACACCGGCCACAACGGCTGCGCCCGCTCCAGCTCGGCGACGACCTCCGGCGCGGCCAGCACGTACCCGATCCGCAGCCCGGCCAGCCCCCACGTCTTCGTCAGGCTCCGCAGCACCACCAGACCCGGCACGTCGGTCCGCCCGGCCAGCGCCTCCCGCTCGCCCGGCACCGCGTCCATGAACGCCTCGTCGACCACCAGCGTCCGCCCCGGACGCGCGAGCCGGGCGATCGCCCCGGCCGGATGCAGCACCGACGTCGGGTTCGTCGGATTGCCGATCACCACCAGGTCGGCGTCCTCCGGGACGGCCGCCGGATCCAGCCGGAACCCGTCCGCCTCCCGCAGCAGCACCCGTGCCACGGTGTGCCCGGCGTCCCGCAGCGCCGCCTCCGGCTCGGTGAACTGCGGGTGCACCACCACCGGCCGGCGCACCTTCAGCGCCCGCGCCAGCAGCACGAACGCCTCCGCGGCGCCCGCCGTCAGCAGCACCCGCTCCACCGGCAGCCCGTGCCGCGCCGCGACCGCCGCCCGCGCCGCCCGCCCGTCCGGGTAGGCGGCGAGCCCGACGAGCGAGTCCGCTATCCGCTCCCGCAGCCAGACCGGCGGAGTGCCGGTCCGCACGTTGACCGCGAGGTCGACGAGGGCCGGGCCGCCGTCCCGGACCTCGGCGTCGCCGTGGTGCCGCAGATCGTGCCCGCCGCCGGAGCCTCTGTCGCCTCCGGCGCCGCCGGATCCGCCGGAGGCGTCCTCAGTGTGCATGCGCGTGCCCGCCATGGTGAGGGTGTCCGTGTCCGTGTCCGTGGTCGTGGCCGTCGTCGTCCGGGTGGAAGTGCGGCTGCTGCGGCAGCCCGACCTTGTCCTCGAAGCCGGGCAGCGCGATCCGGTACACGCACGAGTCGCAGTTCATCCGCAGATCACCCTCGACCGCCTCCCGGTACCGCTCCATCACCAGGTCCAGCAGTTCCGGCTCGGGCCCGATGACGTCCGCCGAACGCACCTCGATCTCCGGGTGCGCGGCCGCCCAGCCCTCGGTCTGCTGCTGCACCCGGTCCGGCAGGATCCCGGTGAAGAGAAAGTACGGCAGGACGACGATCCGGCGCGCCCCCAGTTTCAGACACCGGTCGAGGCCGCTCGGCACGTCCGGCGCCGCCAGCGACACGAACGCCGTCTCCACCCCGGCGTACCCGCGGCCCTCCCACAGCAGCCGGGCCGCCTTGTGCACCTCGGCGTTGGCGTCGGGGTCCGTCGAACCCCGGCCCACCAGCAGCACGGTCACGTCGGCGCGGTCCTGTGCGGTCCGCGAGGAACCGCCCAGCGCCTCGTCCAGGCGCCGTTCGAGGACCGACAGCAGCGAGGGGTGGGGGCCCAGCGGACGGCCGTAGGTGTACGAGATCCCCGGGTGACGCTCCTTCTCCCTGGCCAGCGCGGCCGGGATGTCGCCCTTGGCGTGTCCGGCGGAGACCAGCATCAGCGGCACCGCGGCGAACCGCCGTACGCCCTGCTCCACCAGGTCGGCCACGGCGTCGCCGAGCGGCGGCGGGGACAGCTCGATGAAGCCGCCCGCGACGGGCAGTTCCGGGTGGCGGCGCCCGAGCTCCCGCACGAAGTCGCGGAACGCCTCGGCCCCGGCTTCGTCCCGGGTGCCGTGGCCGGCGATGAGCAGGGCGGGCGGGGTGGTCACAGGGTCTCCTCGGAAGTGGGGTGGTACAGCAGGGCGTTGAGCGCGGCGGCGGCGACCGCCGAACCGCCCTTCTCGGACACGTTGCTGACGGCGGGCAGCCCGCTCTCGCGCAACGCGGCCTTGGACTCGACGGCGCCGACGAAACCGACGGGCAGGCCGATGACGAGCGCGGGGGCAGCGTCCAGCGTGAGCAGCTCCTCCAGCGCGGTCGGCGCGTTGCCGATCACCCAGAGCGCGCCGGGCCCGACCTGTTCGTAGGCGAGCCGGATCGCGTGTGCCGAACGGGTCAGCCCGGGACCGGCCCCGGCGTCGCGCAGCCGGCAGACCGTCTCCCGGCGGGTGATCCCGGCGGCGACCATCTCGACGTCCACGACGACCGGCGCCCCGGCGTGCAGCGCGGCATGCGCCTTCACCAGGTCGGCCTCGTCGGTCACCAGGTCGGTCGCGTACTCCAGGTCGGCGGCGGAGTGGACGACCCGCTCCACCACGGCCCGGGTCAGCGGCGGGAGGTGCGAGGTGTCCAGGCGGGCGCGCAGCCGCCGGTAGGACTCCTGCTCGATGGGATGGACGACCCGGTTCACTTGCCCTCCTCCTGGGCGCTCTCCTGCCAGCGGTAGCCGCGCGGGGTGACCATGCGCCCGGCGACGTTCCTGGTCGCCGTGTTGCCCACGGTCACGACGGTCATCATGTCGACCCACGCCGGGTCCAGCGCGGCCAGGGTGGTCAGCCGGCTCGACTCGTCGGGGCGCGAGGCGTTGCGGACGACCCCGACGGGCGTCGTGGGCTCCCGGTGCCCGGCGAGGATCGCGAGCGCCTTGGGCAGCTGCCAGTCGCGGCCCCGGGAACGCGGGTTGTAGAACGTCACGACGATGTCCGCCTCGGCCGCCGCGCGCACCCGGCGCTCGATGACCTCCCACGGCGTGTGCAGGTCGGAGAGGCTGATCGAGACGTGGTCGTGGCCGAGCGGCGCGCCCAGGACGGCCCCGGCCGCGAGCGCTGCCGTGACCCCGGGTACGCCGATCACGTCGATGTCGTCGGAGGCCTCGGCGAGCGCGGGGGAGGCCATCGCGTACACGCCCGCGTCCCCGCTGCCGATCAGCGCGACGGCATGCCCGGCCCGCGCCTCGGCGACCGCGGTACGCGCCCGCTCCTCCTCGGCGCCGAGCCCCGACTCCAGGATCCGGGTGCCGGGCCGCAGCAGGTCGCGGATCTGGTCGACGTACTGGTCGAGGCCGACGAGCACGGCGGCGCGCCGGAGTTCGGCCCTGGCGCGCGGGGTGAGCAGGTCCCGGGCACCGGGGCCGAGCCCGACGACCGCGAGCCGCCCGCGCGCCGGACGCCGTACGACGGCACAGGTCGCCATGGCGGGCCGGCCGTCCTCCCGCTGCGACTTCCGCTTGGGGACGAGGAGTTCGCCGCCCCGTGCGAGGGCCGCCGCCTCGGCGACCGAGGGGGTGCCGACGGCGGCGAGGGGGGCGTCCGAGGGGTGGGGGACCTGCACCGCGGCCAGTTCCTCGGCGGAGTACGTCACCAGCGGGACCCCGAGCCGCGCGGCCGCCTCGACGAGAGCGGGTTCCCCGGACTTCGCGTCGACGGTGGCGAGTTCGGCGATGCTGCGGGGTGACAGCCCCGCGTCCCGCAACGCCGTCCCGACGAGGCCGAGCACCTCGTCGGCCGGGGCGCCCTTGGAGGCGCCGACGCCGACGACCAGGGACGGCGGCCGCAACAGCACCTCGTCGGCGGCGGGTTCGACCGCGCGGTCGGTCAGCCGGACGGCGAAGGCGCCCTCCCCGGCCAGCGGCAGCGGCGGCAGCGGCCACGCCAACTCGGCTCGCAGGGCCACCGGTTCGCCGTCCAGCAGGGCCCGCGACACGGTCGCCACGGAGCCCTCGACGGGGAAGCCGAGGGTGTCGAGGCCGGGCAGCCCGACCGAGTCGGTCGCGGTGGTCACCACCGGCTGCGCGGCCAGCAACTCACCCACCTCGCGCGCGAGTTCGTTCGCGCCACCGCCATGCCCGCCGACCAGCGACACGGCGAACCGGCCGCCCTCGTCGACGCACACCACACCCGGGTCGGTCGCCTTCCCGCCCAGCAGCGGGGCGATCAGCCGGACCACCGCACCCGTGGCCAGGAAACACACCAGCTGCTCGCACTCCGCGAACGCGGACCGGACGGCGTCCTTGACGGGACCGTCGTACACCCGCGTGCGGTCCGGCCACGCCGCGGCCAGCCGGTCGCGCGCCGCCGCCCCCGCCGCGGTGGCGGAAATGAGGCCGATCACTGGGCAACTCCTTCTTCGGAAACGGGGATTCGCGTCCCCCACAGCAGGAACACGGGATTGGTCGCCGCCAGCCGGGTCACGTCACCCGGCAGCGGCGCGAGACGGGAGGACTGGAGCAGCACCCCGTCGCAGAAGAACCCGGCGCCGGCCAGCGCCGCACGCGCCGCCGGCACCCGGTCCAGGGCGGCCATCGCGACCACCACCGTCCGCCGGGCCCGCGCGGCGCAGGCGGCGACGATCGCGGGCAGTTCGGCCCCGCCCCCGCCGACGAACACGGCATCGGGGTCGGGGAGTCCGGCGAGGGCGTCCGGTGCCATGTCACACACCACATCCACGTACACCCCGTGCGCCCGCGCATTGGCGGTGATCCGCTCCACCCCGTCCGCAGCCTTCTCCACCGCGACGACGGCGGCGCCGAGCCGCGCGCACTCCACAGCCACCGACCCGGAGCCCGCGCCGACGTCCCAGACCAGGTCGCCGAGGCGGGGCCCGAGCCGGGCCAGCGCCAGCGCCCGTACCTCGAACTTGGTGATCATGGAGTCGCGGTGCGCGAACTCGTCCTCGGCCAGGGCCCACCCGGCGGGCTGCACCCGGCCGCCCGCCACCGTCCGCACCGCGCTCAGCGCCCGTGCCTCGTCGAGGCAGAGGACGACACTCACGGCCGTACCCCAGTCACGCGCGGCCGCCTCGGCCGGGGTGACCCGCTCCACCCGCTCCCGTGCCGGATCACCGAGGCCGCTCGCCACGACGAGCAGCCGGTCCGGGGGCACCGCGGCCCCCAGCTCGGCGGGCCCGGCACCCGGCCCGGTCAGCACGGCGACCTTGGGATGCGCCCGGCAGGCATGGACGGCCGTGCGCAGTTCCCGCCCGTGCGCGCTGACGACCACCGCGTCGTCCCAGGGCAGCCCGAGACGCGCGAAGGCGGCGGCCACGGAGGACACACCGGGGCGCACGTCCAGCACCGCCGCCCCGAACCGCTCGGCCAGCGCCCGCACGATCCCGAAGAACCCGGGGTCGCCGGAGGCCAGCACGACCACCCGGTGCCCCTTGTCCAGATGCCGTGCGACGACGTCGAGGGCCGGTGCCAGCGGACCCAGCACCACCCGCTCGGCATCCTCCGGAACCGGCGCGGCCGCCAGGTGCCGCCGCCCGCCGACGACCAGCCGGGCGCCGGCCAGCACGCCGGGCGGCAGCGGGGCGCCCGTCCCGGTACCGACGACCGTGATCATGTACTGGCCCCCCGCTCGCGCAGCTCCCGCCGGGCCTCGGGGTCGGCCTTGCGGAAGCCGTGGAAGTGGCCGGGGTGGTAGAGGTGCGAGCGGGTGCCGTGCGCGGCCAGGGCCGGGCCGACCAGGAAGAGGGTGTGCTTCCAGAGCTTGTGCTCCTTGACCGTCTCCTCCAGCGTCTCGATGGTGCACCGCACGACCAGCTCCTCCGGCCAGGTCGCCTGGTAGGCGACGACGACCGGGGTGGACGTCGGGTAGCCGCCCTCCAGCAGCTCGCGCACCAGCTGCCCGCTGCGCGCGGCGGAGAGGAAGACCGCCATCGTCGTCCCGTGCCGGGCGAACTCCCGCACCTCCTCCCCGGGCGGCATCGGCGTCTTGCCACCGCCCAGCCGGGTGAGCACGACGGACTGCGCCACCTCGGGAATCGTCAGCTCGCGCTGGGCCAGCGCGGCCACCGCGGAGAAGGAGGAGACGCCGGGCACGATCTCGACCTCGATGCCGATCGCGGCACACCGGTCTACCTGCTCCTGGGTACCGCCCCAGAGCGCCGGGTCCCCGGAGTGGATCCGGGCGACCCGCAGCCCGTGGGCATGAGCCCTCTCGTACACGGCGACCACGTCCTCCAGCGACATCGTCGCGGAGTCGAGGACCTCCGCGTCCTCGCGCGCGTGCTGCAGGACCTCCGCCTGGACCAGGCTCGCGGCCCAGATCACGACGTCGGCCTCGGCGATCGCGCGCGCGGCCCGGAACGTCAGCAGATCGGCGGCGCCGGGGCCGGCGCCGACGAAGGTCACCTTGCCGGCGGGGACAGCGCCGGAGGCGGCGGCATCGGCCATGGAAATTCGGTCCTCTCTGGACAAAGGGTGTTACCGGTGGTGCTGGATGTGCGCTGAGGCGGGTCGATCGGATAGCAAGGGCACATGGCGGTCTTCGTCGCGCTCGGCGCGTTCCTGATGACGCTGGCCGGCGGCTGGACGGCACAGCGTGTGACCGACCGTCGTCACCTGGTCCTCGGACTGGCCGGCGGTCTGATGCTCGGGGTGGTCGGCCTCGACCTGCTGCCGGAGGCGCTGCGCGCCGCCGGCCGCGCGGTCTTCGGGGTGCCGGCCGCCCTGCTCCTGTTCGTGGCGGGCTTCCTGCTGGCCCATCTGGTGGAACGCACCCTGGCCCTGCGCCAGGCCGCGCACGGCGCCGACGAGCACGGCCACCGGGCGCCCGAGGTGGGCCTGACGGCGGCCGGCGCGATGGTCGGCCACAGCGCGATGGACGGCGTGGCGATCGGCGCGGCCTTCCAGGTGGGCGGCGGCATGGGCGCGGCGGTGGCGCTCGCGGTCATCGCGCACGACTTCGCGGACGGCTTCAACACCTTCACGATCACGAGCCTGTACGGCAACGCGCGCCGCCGGGCGATAGCGATGCTGGTCGCCGACGCCTGCGCACCGGTCCTCGGCGCCCTCTCCACGATCTTCTTCACCATCCCGGAGGCCCTGCTCGGCGGCTATCTCGGCCTCTTCGGCGGCGTCCTGCTCTACCTGGCCGCCGCCGAGATCCTCCCCGAGGCCCACCACGAGCACCCGGCCCGCTCGACGCTGCTGTGCACGGTCGCCGGCGCGGCCTTCATCTGGCTGGTGGTGGGCATCTCCAGCTGACGCCCGACCGCTCACAGCTTGCCGCCTCTGCCACCGTCCCGGCGCGGCGGCGCGATGAGCGTGGAGAGGTACGGCAGCGGGGAGCCGTCGAGCTCCGCGGCGGGCCGGACGGACTCCTCCGCGAGCCCCAGCGCCGACCCCCACACGGCATCGTCCAGCCGCCCGGTCTCCCGCAACGCCGCCACGACCTCCCCGGCCTGCCGCCCGAACTTGTACGCGACGACCGTCCCCGCCCCGCTCAGCGCCTCCTTGAGCACCTCGGCGCCCGCCGTCACCGGCACCAGCGTGAGCGGCTCGGTCCCCTCGGTGAGCACGGCCCCCGACCGGGCGGCGAGATCCTGCATGGCGGTGATCCCGGGCACGGTCTCCACCACCACGTCCGGCACCAGTTCGGAGATGGTCTGCGCGAGGTAGGTGAAGGTGGAGTACACGTTCGGGTCCCCGATGGTGGCGAAGGCGACCACCCCGTGCTCCCGCAGCAACCCGGCCACCCCGGCCCCCGCCGCGTCCCAGGCGGCCTCCCGCCGCCCCCGGTCACTGCGCTCGTTCAGCGCGAAGACGACCCGTACGACCTTCTCCGCGCCGACGTAGTGCAGCACGGTGGCCTCGGCCCGCCCCCGCTCACCGGTGTCCATGACCGGCACCACGACGACGTCGGCCGCGCGCAGGGCGTTGACGCCCTTGACGGTCACCAGCTCCGGGTCACCGGGCCCCACGCCGACTCCGATCAACCTGCTGCTGCTCATGACGTCCGGCACCTCTCCACGAACCTTCGGGCCACACCGGGCTCGGACGCCCAGTGCGTGTGCAGATAACTCGCGTGCACACCCCGCTGTACGAAACCCTCGACCCGCGGCCGGGGCGCACGCACCCCCCACGCGGGAGCCGCCCCGGCCCCCGGCTCCACCACGGTCCGGTGGAACTCGTGCCCGCGCATCCGCGTCCCGGCGGCGGCCAGCACACTGTCACTCACGGCAACGGCGTCCCGGTACCCGAGCGTGAGCCGGTCCGACATCCGCGCGGTCACGTCGAGCACCCCGCACATCGGCAGCCCGTCCAGCTCCCGGCCCAGATACAGCAGCCCCGCACACTCGGCGGCCACCGGAGCACCGCGCTCCGCGAGGGCGGCGACGTCCTTCCGCAGCAACTCGTTGGCCGCCAGCTCACCGCCGTACACCTCGGGAAACCCGCCCCCGATGACCAGCCCACGCGTCCCGTCCGGCAGCCGCTCGTCCCGCAGCGGATCGAACACGACGACCTCGGCCCCTGCGGCGGCGAGCAACTCGGCGTGCTCGGCATAGGAGAACGTGAAGGCAGCCCCACCGGCAACCGCGACAAGCGGCCTCTCGACCACCTGCGGACGAAGGCGGCCCTGCACCCCCTCCAAGCCGTCCGGTACCCCCTCCAGCCCGTCCGGCGTTTGAGGACGAGGCCGTTCAGGCCGAAGCGGGGGGCCGGGGGCGGCAGCCCCCGAAGCCGGGGTCGCAGGGGCGGCAGCCCCTGGTGATGGGACGGGCAGGGGCCGCGGGGGCGAGGAAACCAGCGCCTCGGCCGGGTCCCAAGCCGCACCTGGCAGCGCCCCGGCCCCCCGCGCAAGCCCCAGCAACCCATCCAGGTCACAACCGTCGGAGACCTGCGCGGCCATCAGGGCAACGGCCTCGACCGCAGCCGACCGCCGTTCGGCGACAGGAACCAACCCGAGGTGCCGCGAGGGCACAGCCACCTGCGGAGCCCGCCGCAACACCCCGAACACCGGCACCCCCGCCGAATCCAGCGCCTCCCGCAGCAACTCCTCGTGCCGGTCCGACCCCACCTTGTTCAGGATCACACCCCCGACCCGCACCTCCGGATCCCACGACGCGAACCCGTGCACCAGCGCCGCCACCGACCGCGACTGCGCCGACGCGTCCACGACCAGCACCACCGGCGCCCGCAGCAGCTTGGCGACATGGGCGGTGGACGCCAGCTCCCCTTCCCCCGCGGCCCCGTCGTACAGCCCCATCACACCCTCGACGACGGCCAGGTCACAGCCCCGCGCGCCGTGCGCGAACAGCGGGCCGACCAGCTCAGGCCCGCACAGGTACGCGTCGAGGTTCCGCCCCACCCGACCGGTCGCGAGCGCGTGGTACCCGGGGTCGATGTAGTCGGGCCCCACCTTGTGCGGGGACACGGCGAGCCCGCGGGCGGCGAACGCGGCCATCAGCCCGGTGGCGACGGTGGTCTTGCCGCTGCCGGACGCCGGCGCGGCGACGACCAGCCGGGGCACGGACGAGGACATCACCACTCGATGCCCCTCTGCCCCTTCTGCCCCGCGTCCATCGGGTGCTTGACCTTGGACATGTCGGTCACCAGATCCGCGTACTCGACCAGCTTCTCCGGCGCGTTCCGCCCGGTGACGACGACATGCTGGGTCCCGGGCCGGTTGCGCAGCACGTCGACGACCTCGTCGGTGTCGACCCATCCCCAGTGCATCGGGTACGCGAACTCGTCGAGGATGTACAGCCGGTACGTCTCGGCGGCCAGGTCCCGCTTGACCTGCTCCCAGCCCTCCCGGGCCTTCTCCTCGTTGTCCATCTGGGCGTCGCGCTGCACCCAGGACCAGCCCTCGCCCATCTTGTGCCAGTCGACGGTCCCGCCCTCGCCACTGGCGCCAAGCACCCGCAGCGCGTTCTCCTCGCCGACCTTCCACTTCGCCGACTTGACGAACTGGAACACCCCGATGGGCCACCCCTGGTTCCAGGCCCGCAGCGCGAGCCCGAACGCGGCGGTGGACTTGCCCTTCCCGATCCCGGTGTGCACGACCACCAGCGGCCGGTTACGGCGCTGGCGGGTCGTCAGCCCGTCGTCGGGCACGACACTCGGCTGTCCCTGCGGCATTACGCGGCCCTCCTCGAACGACCCTGAACGTCCTTCACCAGCCCGGCGATCGAGTCCGCCCGCAGCTCGTCGAGCGTCACCGCGGCAGCGCCCAGCTCACCCGCCAACTGCCCGGCGAGCCCCAGCCGTACCGGCCCGGACTCGCAGTCCACGACCACGGAGGCGACCCCGTCGGCGGCGAAGAGCCGTGCCGCCCGTCCGGCGAGGGCGACCGGCTCGGGGCCACCGGTGGCACGGCCGTCCGTCACCACGACCACCAGCGCCCGCCGCGCCGGATCCCGCAAGCGCTCCACCCGCAGCACGTCGTGCGCCCTGAGCAGCCCGGCGGCGAGCGGCGTCCGACCGCCGGTCGGCAGCGACTCCAGCCGGGCCGCCGCCGCGTCCACGGACGAGGTCGGCGGCAGCGCCACCTCGGCCGCCGCGCCCCGGAAGGTCACCAACCCCACCTTGTCCCGCCGCTGGTAGGCGTCGAGGAGCAGCGACAGCACGGCGCCCTTCACCGCGCTCATCCGCTGCCGGGCCGCCATCGACCCGGACGCGTCGACCACGAACAGCACGAGGTTCCCCTCGCGGCCCTCGCGAGCCGCCTGCCGCAGGTCGTCCCGCCGGATCACGAGCCCCGGTCCCGACCGCCCGCGCGCCCGCTGGTGCGGGGCGGCCGCCTGCACGGTCGCCGCCAGGTGCAGCTTGGTCAGGGCACCCCGCGGCCGTCGCGCGCCCGTCGTACGGCCGTGCTCGGTCCGCGCCCGGGAGCGCCGCCCGGCGGCACCCTCGCCGATCCCCGGCACGCTCAGCACCTTGGTGCGAAAGGGCTCGGCGGCCCGCACCGGGGCCTGCTCGCCCGACGTGCCGCCCGGGGTCTGCGGTTCGCCGTCCGCTTCGGCCTCGGGCCGGGCAGCCGTGTCGCCGCCCTGCGGACCGCCGTCGTCGGGCGCCGGCTGCCCGCCACCCCCACCGGGACCGTCCGGATCCGGATCGTCGTCGCTCTCGTTCTCGTCCTCCCCGGAGAACTCCTCCAGCGTCTGGTCCAGCTTGTCCTCGTCGAGTCCGGGGGCGTCGAAGGGGTTGCGGCGCCGCCGGTGCGGCAGCGCGAGCAGCGCCGCCTGCCGTACGTCCTCCGCCAGCACCTCGGTCCGCCCGGCCCACGCGGCCAGCGCGGTCGCGGTCCGGGCCATCACGATGTCGGCGCGCATCCCGTCGACCTCGAAGGCCGCGCAGGTCGCCGCGATCTGCCGCAGTGCCCCGTCGCCCAGCCGCACCGACGGCAGCAACTTCCGTGCCGCCACGATCCGCTGCCGGACGGCGGCCTCCTCGCCGGCCCAGCGCGCCGTGAACCCCGCCGGGTCGTCGTCGTACGCGAGCCGCCGCCGTACGACCTCCACCCGCTGGTCGGGTTCGCGGGAGGCGGCCACCTCGACGGTGAGGCCGAACCGGTCGAGCAACTGCGGCCGCAGCTCGCCCTCTTCGGGGTTCATCGTGCCGACGAGCAGGAAGCGCGCCGCGTGCCGGACCGACACGCCCTCGCGCTCCACGTACGACGCGCCCATGGCGGCCGCGTCGAGCAGCAGGTCGACCAGGTGGTCGTGGAGGAGGTTGACCTCGTCGACGTAGAGGATGCCCCGGTGCGCGTCGGCGAGCAGGCCCGGCTCGAAGGCCTTCACGCCCTCCGCGAGGGCGCGTTCTATGTCGAGGGCGCCGACCAGCCGGTCCTCGGAGGCGCCGACCGGCAGTTCGACCATGCGTGCCGGGCGGGACTCGAAGGCCCCGGGCGGGTTGTGCGGGCCGTCCGGGCAGGCCGGGTCCGGGGCGGCCGGGTCGCAGGAGAAACGGCAGCCGGCGACGACGTCCACGGCGGGCAGCAGCGCCGAGAGGGCACGTACGGCGGTGCTCTTCGCCGTGCCCTTCTCGCCGCGCACCAGCACGCCGCCGACCGCCGGCGAGACGGCGTTCAGCAGCAGCGCGAGCCGCAGGTCGTCCTGGCCGACGACGGCCGTGAACGGGAACGGGGTACTCACTGGTCGTCGCCCTCCGAGTTGCCTTCCAGGTCGCCTTCGAGCTCCAGGTACGTGGCCCGCAGCCGCTCCAGGGTGTCCGCGTCCGGCTCGGCCCACAGGCCCCGGTCGGCGGCCTCCAGGAGCCGTTCGGTGATGCCGCGCAGCGCCCACGGGTTGGACTTCTTCATGAAGTCCCGGTTCTCCGCGTCGAAGACGTACTCCGCGCTGAGCTTCTCGTACATCCAGTCGTCGACCACGCCCGCCGTGGCGTCGTAGCCGAAGAGGTAGTCGACGGTCGCCGCCATCTCGAAGGCTCCCTTGTAGCCGTGCCTGCGCATGGCCGCCATCCAGCGGGGGTTGACCACCCGGGCCCTGAAGACGCGGTGCGTCTCCTCGCCGAGCGTCCGGGTCCGCACCTGGTCGGGGGTGGCCGAATCGCCCACGTACGCCTCGGGGTTGGCGCCGGTCAGATGGCGCACCATGGCGACCATGCCGCCGTGGTACTGGAAGTAGTCGTCGGCGTCCACGAGGTCGTGCTCGCGGGTGTCCACGTTCTTCGCGGCGACGGCGATCCGCCTGAACGCGGTCTCCATGTCCCCGCGCGCCGCCCGCCCGTCCAGCCCGCGCCCGTAGGCGTAACCGCCCCACACCGCGTACACCTCGGCGAGGTCGGCGTCGGAGCGCCAGTTGCGGGCGTCGATCAGCGGCAGCAGCCCGGCGCCGTAGGCCCCCGGCTTGGACCCGAAGATGCGGGCGGTGGCGCGCCGCCGGTCGCCGTGCCCGGCGGTGTCCTCGTCGGCGTGCGCCCGCACGTAGTTGGACTCGGCCGGCTCGTCCAGCTCGGCGACCGTGCGCACCGCGTCGTCGATCAGCCCGACCACGTGCGGGAACGCGTCCCGGAAGAAGCCGGAGATGCGGACCGTGACGTCGATGCGGGGCCGGCCCAGCTCGGCCAGGGGGATCACCTCGAAGCCGGTGACGCGCCTCGACGCGTCGTCCCAGACCGGACGGCAGCCCAGCAGCGCCAGGATCTCGGCGATGTCGTCGCCCTGCGTGCGCATCGCGGAGGTGCCCCACACGGTCAGGCCGACGGACTTCGGATAGGCGCCGGTGTCGCTCAGATACCGCTGCACCAGCGAGTCCGCGAGCGACTGGCCGACCTCCCAGCTCAGCCGGGAGGGAATGGCCTTGGGGTCGACCGAGTAGAAGTTCCGGCCGGTGGGCAGGACGTTGACCAGCCCCCGGGTGGGGGAGCCGGACGGACCGGCCGGGACGTAACCGCCGTCCAGGGCCTTCAGGATGTGCCCGATCTCGTCCGTGGTGCGCGCGAGCCGCGGCACGACCTCGGTGCACGCGAACTCCAGCACGGCGACGGCGTCGGCCAGTTCGGTGCCGAGGACCTCCCGCACCAGCGCGCGGCTCTCGGCCGCCGCCCAGCCCCGCTGCTCCATGCCCTCCGCGACCCGGCGGCACAGCTGCTCCAGCAGGTCGACCGCGTCGGCCGCGGTCCGCGCCGGACCCTCGACCAGGTCCGACAGCTCCACCGGCACCTTCACCGGCGCACCCGGCTCGGCCAGCAGCTCCTTCTCACTGAGCCCGAAGTGGGCCGCGAACGAGGCCCTGAGCCCCGGCAGCGCGTTCGCCTGCCCGCCCCACACCTGCGAGGCGCGCAGCACGGCCAGCACCAGGTTCACCCGCGGCTCACCGACCGGACCGCCGCCGAGGACGTGCAGGCCGTCGCGGATCTGCACGTCCTTGATCTCGCACAGGTAGCCGTCGATGTGCATGACGAACGAGTCGAAGTCGTCGTCGTCCGGCTGCTCGTCCACGTGCAGGTCGTGGTGGAGCTCGGCCGCCTTCACCAGTGTCCAGATCTGGGCGCGGACGGCCGGTGCCTTCGTCGGGTCCAGATCCGACACCAGCGCGTACTCGTCGAGCAGCTGCTCCAGTTTGGCCAGGTCGCCGTAGGTGTCGGCGCGGGCCATCGGCGGCACCAGGTGGTCGACGACCGTGGCGTGCCCGCGCCGCTTGGCCTGGGTGCCCTCGCCGGGGTCGTTGACGATGAACGGGTAGACCAGCGGCAGGTCGCCGAGCACGGCGTCCGGCGCGCAACCGGCGCTCAGGCCGAGGCCCTTGCCGGGCAGCCACTCCATCGTGCCGTGTTTGCCCATGTGCACGATCGCGTCGGCGCCGAAGGAGTTGTCGAGCCACCGGTACGCCGCCATGTAGTGGTGCGACGGCGGCATGTCCGGGTCGTGGTAGATCGCGATCGGGTTCTCGCCGAACCCGCGCGGCGGCTGGATCATCACGACGACGTTCCCGAACTGCAGGGAGGCGAGCACGATGTCCTCGCCGTCGACGTACAGCGAGCCCGGCGGCTCACCCCACGCCCGCGTCATCGCGTCCCTCAGCTCCGGGTCGAGCTTCTCGAACCACGCCCGGTAGTCGGCGAGCGGCACCCGTGCGGGCGCGGCGGCCAGCTGCTCCTCGGTGAGCCATTCGACGTCGTGGCCACCGGCGTTGATGAGCCGGTGGATGAGCTCGTCGCCGTCGTCGGGGTGACCTTCGACCACGTATCCGGCGTCCCGCAGCGCGTCCAGCACCCGTACCGCCGAGGCGGGCGTGTCGAGGCCGACCGCGTTGCCCACCCGCGAGTGCTTGGTCGGGTAGGCGGTGAAGACCAGCGCGAGCTTTTTGTCGGCGTTCGGCTTGTGCCTCAGCTTCGCGTGCCGTACGGCGATCCCGGCGACGCGGGCGGCCCGCTCGGGGTCGGCGACGTACACCGGGACGTCGTCCGGCCCCTGCTCCTTGAAGGAGAACGGGACCGTGATCAGGCGTCCGTCGAACTCCGGGATCGCGACCTGCATCGCCGCGTCCATGGGGGAGAGGGCGGCGTCGGACTCGTCCCAGGCGCTCTTCGACGAGGTCAGGCAGAGGCCCTGCAGCACCGGCACGTCGAGGTCGGCGAGCGCCCCGATGTCCCAGGCCTCCTCGTCGCCGCCGGCCGAGGCCTGCGAGGCGTGCGCGCCGCCGGCCGCCAGCACGGTCGCGACCAGCGCGTCGGCCTCGGCGAGGAGCTCGTACAGTCCGGCGTCCGCCCCGCGCAGCGAACCGCAGTACACCGGGAGGGCGTTGGCGCCGTGCGCCTCGATCGCGTCGCACAGGGTGTCCACGAAGCCGGTGTTGCCGCTCAGCTCGTGGGCCCGGTAGAAGAGCACCCCGACCGTCGGCCGGCCGCTCTGCCGGGAACGGGCGCCGTGGACGCCGTACTCGGGCATCTTCTGCGGCTCGGCGAACCCCTCGCCGGTCAGCAGCACCGTGTCGGAGAGGAACCGGGCCAGCTCGGTGAGGTTGGCGGGGCCGCCCTCGACGAGGTACCTGAGCGCCTCGGCGACCACGCCCGCCGGCACCGACGACTCGGCCATCAGCTCGGCGTCCGGCACCGCCTCGCCGCCCAGCAGCACGGTCGGGATCCCGGCGGCCTTCAGCGCGGCGAGCCCGTCCTCCCAGGCGCGCTTGCCGCCGAGCAGCCGTACGACGGCGATGTCCGCGCCCGCGACCAGCGCGGGCAGCTCCTCCGCGACGTCGACGCGCGTCGGATTGCCGATCCGGTAGTCGGCACCGGAGGCGGCCCGGGCCGCCAGCAGATCGGTGTCGGCGGTCGACAACAACAACACAGTGCTCATGCGGGCGCTCCCGGTGGAATGAAAGGCAGTCCTTGCGGCGCGCCCGACTCGATGAGCCGCCAGAGCGCGTCCGTGTCCGCGTGCTGTTCGATCAGGTCGCCGAGCCGGTCGAGCTGCTCCTCGCGCAGCGCGGCGAACGAGGTGCCGGGGGCCGGCACGAACCGGCGGCCCGCGGCGGCCGCCACCTCGCGCAGGAAGGCCCGCCGGAAGCCGTCCGACTCCAGGGAGCCGTGCCAGTGCGTGCCCCACGTCTGCCCGACCCGGCAGCCGTCCAGGAACGGCTCGCCCCCGGTCACCTCGCCGACCCCGTGATGGATCTCGTACCCCTCGACCCGCTCCCCGAGGGCCTGTCCGGCCGGCCGGGTGAGCGTCTTCTCCCGGGCGAACCGGACGCGCACGGGCAGCACCCCGAGCCCGTCGACGGCCCCCCTGCGGCTCTCGACCTCGTCCTCGATGTGCTCGCCGAGGATCTGGAAGCCGCCGCAGATGCCGAGCACCGGCCGCTGCTCCGCGGCCCGGCGCCGCAGCGCGTCCGCGAGTCCCCGTGCGTGCAGCCACTCGAGGGCGCGGACCGTCCCCCGGGTGCCGGGGACGATGACGAGATCGGCGTCGGCCAGCTCCTCCGGCCGGTCCACGAACCGCACCACGACGCCGGGTTCGGCGGCCAGCGCGTCCACGTCCGTGAAGTTGGACATCAGGGGGATGGCACAGACGGCGACCCGGAGCACGTCGTCGCCCACGGGCGGGGCCGTGTTCGACTCCCGGACGGTCCCGCGCAGGGACACCCGCAGTCCGTCCTCCTCGTCGATGCCGAGGCCGTGCCGGAAGGGGAGGACGCCGTAGGTGTGCCGCCCGGTGAGCCCGTGCAGCATGTCGAGGCCCGGCTCGAGCAGGGAGACGTCCCCGCGGAACTTGTTGACGAGGAACCCGGCGACGAGGGCCTGGTCCTCCGGTGAGAGCAGGGCGAGGGTCCCGAAGAAGGAGGCGAAGACGCCCCCGCGGTCGATGTCCCCGACCACGAGCACGGGCAGCCCGGCGTTCCGGGCGATCCCCATGTTCACGATGTCGGTCCGGCGCAGGTTGATCTCCGCCGGACTGCCCGCCCCCTCACAGATCACCGCGTCATACGTGCCCCGCAACTCGGCGAGACAGTCGAGCACGGTCCCGAGCAGCTTCTGCTGCCGCCCGCCGTGATACCCACGCGCGCTCAGCTCGCCGACGGGCTTGCCGAGCAGCACGACCTGACTGCTCTGCTCGCCACCTGGCTTGAGCAGCACCGGGTTCATCAGCGCGGTCGGCTCCACCCGGCAGGCCTGCGCCTGCATGGCCTGTGCCCGCCCGATCTCGGCACCCTCGCGCGTGACGAAGGAGTTGAGTGACATGTTCTGCGCCTTGAACGGCGCCACCTTCACGCCCTGCCGCGCCAGCCACCGGCAGATACCGGCGGTGACGACGCTCTTGCCGGCATCGGAGGTGGTACCGGCCACGAGGAGACCGCCGTTGTTCATGACGCCCGTCCCGAGTGCGATCCGCGCAGCAGGGCACCCGCCGCGCTCACCCCCAACGCCAGCCATCCCACCCGCCGTGACAACCGCACCGCCCGCCCGATGTCCGCGACCTGCACAGCCCGCCCCTCCCCGTTCAGCACCGGCCGGTGCTCGACCCGCCCGCCATACGACAGCGTCCCCCCGAGCCGCACCCCCAACGCTCCCGCGAACGAAGCCTCCACGGGCCCCGCGTTGGGACTCGGATGCTTCGCCGCATCGGCCCGCCAGGCCCGCACCGCTCCCTTGGCGTCGCTGCCGGCCACCGCGGCCAGCGCGGCGGTGAGCCGTGCCCCCGGCCAGCCCGCCACGTCGTCCAGCCGCGCCGAAGCCCATCCGTACCGCCGGTACCTGGCAGACCTGTGCCCCACCATCGCGTCCAGGGTGTTGACGGCCCGGAACCCCAGCAGCCCGGGGACGCCCCCCACGGCTCCCCACACCAGCGCGCCCACGACCGCGTCGCTGGTGTTCTCGGCGACGGACTCCACGACCGCACGGGCGATCCCGTCGGCGTCCAGGGCCTGCGGATCCCGCCCGCACAGATGCGGCAGCCGGGCACGGGCCGCCTCGACGTCACCCGTCTGCAGGGCCCGCCCGATGGTCCGGGCCTCACGGGAGAGCGAAGTGCCCCCGACGACGGCCCAGGTGGCGGCGGCCGTGAGCGCGACGGACGCGACGGCGGACGGGCGTACGACCCGCTGCGCAGCGGCACCCAGCGCCACGGCGCCCCCGGCGCACACGGCGGTGTGCAGCGCGCCCCACCCGCGGTGGTCCCGCCACAGCACCCGTTCCACGGCCCCGGCCGCCCGTCCGAACACGGCGACCGGATGCCCCCGGCGCGGATCGCCGAGCAGCAGATCACCGAGAAGACCGGCGGCGGCGCCGTACGCGAAGACGCGGTCGGCACCCATCGGCTCAGCCGGCCGTGGGGTCGGGGACGGGCCGGGTACTCAACCTCGATCGGCAGCCGCGCATGGCGTTATGTCCTCACTCAGGGTGTCCGCGCCCTGGTTCGACGAGAACGGCGGTGGGAGTTCCTGGCTTCCGGGGATCGCTACCCCGGTGACAGTGGCGGGACCGCGCCGGATTCACACCGGCTTCCTCCCTTGCCGCCGTACATGGCTCCGGAAGTCCACCACGCCCCCGGAAGACCCGTCAACTTGCCTTTGACCTGCGAGGGGAGTGTGTGGGAAGGCCCACACCGAGTGTCCGGCGGGGCCTGTGGGGTATGCGGAAGGCTCCTCTCCGGGCGGACGGAGAGGAGCCTTCGGATCGCCGACGAGGCTCTTTGCGGCGGGCCTTGCGGTATCAGGCCTTCGCCACGATCAGGTGGATGCCGTACGCCACCGCGGCCGCGCAGGCGGCGAAGCAGAGCCAGGCGGCCGTCACGGCCAGGGCCGCGGAGTCGCCCTGGGCGGTGGCGCGTTCGCGGGCGGAGAGGCCCTTGATGCCGAGGGTGAAGAGGGCCACCAGACCCACGGTGGCCACGAGGCTGACGCCGAAGACGGAGCCGATGGCTGCCCAGTCGATGTTCATGTCGGATCTTCCTCGGGGTCAGACGGTGGCGGCCGGGTCGGTCGCGGGAGCGGCCGGGGCGGTGGCGGGGATGGTGGCGGTGGCGGGGATGGTGGCGGGAGCGGGGATGGTGGCGGTCAGGTCGTCCGTGCCCGCGACCGGACCCGCGGGCGGCGGGGTCACCGCGGCGATCGCCGCGGTCACCACGCCGGCCGGCTCCTCGGTGCTGACGACGTTGCTGCTGTCCACGACCTCACGGCGGGAGAGCTTCCAGATCGCGGCACTGGCGGCCACGAGGAAGACGGCGACGGCGGCCGTGCCCCAGTCGCCGAGGTCCGTCACGGACTCGGCGAGCGCGCCGACCACCGCGGCGGCGGGGAGGGTGAGCACCCAGGCGATCATCATGCGGGTCGCGGTGGACCAGCGGACCGCGCCGCCCTTGCGGCCGAGGCCCGCGCCCATCACGGAACCGGAGACGACGTGCGTGGTGGAGAGCGAGAAGCCGAGGTGGGAGGAGGCCAGGATGGCGGTGGCCGCGCTGGTCTGGGCGGCGAAGCCCTGCTGCGGCTGCAGGTCGGTCAGGCCCGTGCCCATGGTGCGGATGATCCGCCAGCCACCGATGTAGGTGCCGAGCGCGATGGCGAGGCCGGCGGAGAGGATGACCCAGGTGGGAGGGTTCGAGCCGGGGGCGATCGAGCCGCCCGCGATCAGCGCGAGGGTGATGATGCCCATCGTCTTCTGCGCGTCGTTGGTGCCGTGCGCGAGCGAGACCAGGCCGGCGGAGGCGATCTGGCCGGCGCGGTAGCCCTTGCGGGTGGCCTCGTCCTCGGCGTTCTTCGAGAGCGTGTAGGAGAGGCGGGTGGAGAGCGCCGCCGCGAGGCCGGCGACCACGGGGGCGGCGACCGCGGGGAGCAGGACCTTGGTGACGAGCACGTCGCCGTGGACCGCGCCGAAGCCGGCGGAGGCGACGGTGGCGCCGATCAGACCGCCCATGAGGGCGTGCGAGGAACTGGAGGGCAGGCCCACCAGCCAGGTCACCAGATTCCAGAGGATGGCGCCGACGAGGGCGGCGAAGATGACCTCGGGACGAATGCCGTTCTCGTCGACGAGACCCTTGGAGATCGTGTTGGCGACCTCCACCGAGAGGAAGGCGCCCACCAGGTTGAGCGCGGCGGACATGGCCACCGCGATCTTGGGCTTGAGCGCACCGGTCGAGATGGTCGTGGCCATCGCGTTGGCGGTGTCGTGGAAACCGTTCGTGAAATCAAACGCGAGTGCGGTGACTACCACAATCGCGAGGATCAGCGAGAAGTTTTCCATTTACCCAAACAATCTTTCGAGGTCATTGGTTTTTGGACCGTAGGCAACCTGGATGAACGGAAGGTGAACTGGGGCGGTCGTGGTGGTGTATGAGATCGACCTTTCAGGCGACCGGAACCGGGCCGCCGCCCCGGTTCCGGTCCGGCGGCCCGGTCGCCCCTTGGTCAGCGGCCCAGGGCGAACGCCTTCAGGCGGCCCGCCGACCCGTTGAAGAGATTCTGGTCACCCGGCAGGCTGCCGTGGTTGTCGTACTGCCAGAAGGTCCACGACGACCATCCGGCCGGCAGTGTCCCGGCGTCCGCC
This sequence comes from Streptomyces sp. NPDC104761, assembly GCF_055583445.1. Taxonomy (NCBI): domain Bacteria; kingdom Bacillati; phylum Actinomycetota; class Actinomycetes; order Kitasatosporales; family Streptomycetaceae; genus Streptomyces; species Streptomyces sp. NPDC104761. Next base: position 626,470 of record NZ_JBVJNZ010000003.1, read on the forward strand.
GAGCCGTGGCGGGCGATCCACAGCGCGTGGTCGGCCGCGAAGGCGCTGCTGCCGCCGGTGCAGAGGTTCCACCAGTTCGTGGTCGTGTAGATCACCGGCCGCCGGCCGGTCTCCCGCTTCAGCTCGTCACTGAAGGACCTGATCCACTCGACCATCCGGGAACTGCTCAGCCCGTAGCACCTGTGCTTCTTGTCGTACGGGTTGTACTCGACGTCGAGCGCGGGCGGCAGCGTCCAGCCGTCCGCCGTCCAGGTGCCGCCGTGGCTCACGAAGTACGCGGCCTGCCGGGCGCCCGACGACTTGTCCGGCAGGGCGAAATGGTACGCGCCCCGCCTGATTCCGGCCTCGCGCGAGCCGTTGTACTGCTGGTCGAAGTACGGGTTGCGGTAGGTGGTGGACTCGGTGGCCTTGATGTAGACGAACCTGGCGCCCTTCGCCCGGGCGCCCGGCCAGTCGACGTTCTTCTGGTGCGAGGAGACGTCGTGCCCCTTCGGCGGGCTCGCCGCGGACGCGGGGGTCCCGGCGAACGCGGACGTGGCGGTCGCGAGGGCGAGCGCCGCCACGGACGCCGCGAGGACGCGGACGCGGATGTGGACGCGGTGGCGGTGGCGGTGGCGGTGGCGGTGGCGCGACGGTGGTATACGGTCACGGGCCATGTTTCCCCCCGGAATGGCGACGTACAGGAAAAATCGTCCAGAGATTATGGGAAGATCGGCGTATTCTCGGCGATCTTCGGCCAAGCCTGGCCGAGCCGGGGAATGGCCCTCTCTGTGGTGGTTTGCGCTCTACTGGATTCGGGACGTCCGGCCTAAAGTGCCCTGCCGTGCGGGCCGGTTGGGGCGTCGCCTGACAGGATCGGGCCATGGCTGAACAGCGGCGGGACCAGCGTGGCGGACGGGATGGACGGGCCGGCGCACAAGGTGTGTCGGAGCCGCGAAGGCGCGATGCGCGCGCGGAGGAGGCGGACGCCTGGCTCGAACTCGTCGCCACCGCCCGCCGCACGGTCTCCGACGGGCTGGTCGTCGGCACCTCCGGCAACGTCTCCGTCCGCGTCGGCGACACCGTGCTGGTCACGCCGTCGGGCGTGCCCTACGACCGGCTCGGTCCGCACGACGTGACGGGCGTCGACCTCGCCGGCCGCCGGGTGCTCGGCACCCGGGTCCCGACCAGCGAGCTGCCGATGCACCTCGCGGTCTACGCCGGCACCGACGCCGGAGCCGTCGTCCACACCCACGCCGTCCACGCGACGGCCGTCTCCACGCTCGTCCCCGAGCTGCCGGCGATCCACTACATGTCCGCCGCCCTCGGCGGCGCGGTCCGGGTGGCCCCCTATGCGACCTACGGCACCGACGAGTTGGCCGAGAACATGCTCCGCGCCCTGGCCGGCCGCTCCGGCTGCCTCCTCCAGAACCACGGCACGATCACCTACGGCGCCACCCTCACCCAGGCCTACGACCGCACCGCCCAGCTGGAGTGGATGTGCCGCCTGTGGCTGACGGCGTCCGCGGTACCGGGCCTGACCCCGAGCCTGCTCTCCCCGGACCAGGTGGCCGAGGCCGGCGAGAAGCTGAGGGGATACGGGCAGACGGAGGGGTGAACCCCGGCCGGGCGGGAAGGCGGACCCAGTGGCTTCGTCGATTTCTCACTCCTCCACTGGCCGCCGCCGATGTCCGCCCCGACACTGGACAGGTGCGCCCAGTCAAAGTCACGGCCGCTGCCGTCGGTGCCGTACTCGCCGCCGGTGCGGCCGGCGTGGCCGCGGGGCGGTTCGCGAGTGACGCCGCGCTGAAGGCACCGCCCGGCCGGCCGCTGCCCACCGAACCCCGGCTCACCGTGCACGGCACCGCGGCCGGCCGCATCACCCTCACCCGCGACCTCGCCTCGCTGCGCCCCGGCACCTACGGGCTGGCCGGTGACGGCTCGCACGCGGTGGTCGGCGCCGTCCTGGAATCCGCCGCGAACACCGCCGACACCGTCGTACGGCGACTGGAGCGGGTGACCCACGGCACCTTCGAGACCGGCGACCGGGCCTGGCTCACCGCCAACGTCCACGTCGGCAACCCGGGCACGGCCCTGGGCCTGGAGTACGCCGACATCGACCTGCCCGGCGAACTCGGTCCGCTGCCCGCCTGGTTCGTGCCCGGCCACCGGGACACCTGGGTGATCGCGGTGCACGGCCTCGGCACCACCCGTGAGCTCGCCATGAACGTCATGGCGTTCCTGCACGCCCGGCGCCTGCCGGTGCTCGCCCTCGCCTACCGCGGCGACCTCGGCGCCCCGCGCCCGCCGGACGGGCTGAACCACCTCGGTGAGAGCGAGTGGCGCGACCTGGACGCGGCGATCCGCTACGCCGTCCGCTACGGCGCCCGCCGCGTCGTCCTGCACGGCTGGTCCACCGGCGCCACCATGGCGCTGCGCGCCGCCGCCCACTCGGCACTGCGTGAGCGGATCTCCGGCCTCGTCCTGGACTCCCCGGTACTCAGCTGGGAGGCCACCCTGCGTGCCCTCGCCCAGGCCCGGCACACCCCCGAGCCCCTGCTGCCGCTCGCGGTGCGCGCCGCCCAGGGCCGCGCCGGCCTGCACGCCGACCAGGTCGCCGACCCCGTCGCCCCGGACCGGCTCACGGTGCCCACCCTGATCGTGCACGGCCCGGACGACGCGGTGGCCCCCTGGGCGTACTCCCGCTGGCTCGCCGAGCGGCGCCCCGACCTGGTGGCCCTGCACACCGTCCCGGACGCCCCGCACGGCGCCATGTGGAACGCCGACCCGGAGGAGTACGAGGAACGGCTGCGTCGGTTCCTCACGCCCCTGATGTGATGCGCCCCGGCGCGTCCCCTCGGGGGCGCGCCGGGGGAACGCGCGCCGGTGCGAGCGTCCCCTGGCGTCCTGTCGGCGCCCCCGATGTGATTCTTCCCGCACCCGCCGGTCCTTCCCCTCCGCGTCCCGGGCCGCCTCCCGCCCCGAGCCGGTCACCCCGGTTCCAGCCGGTTCCGGAGGTTCCGTTTAACGCCGTACCACTGGCCTGAACGTGCCTCCTCGCCTCCCCTCGCACCCCGTGCGTTGGCCAGCCCCGTCGCCCGCCGTGACATTCCGTTTGGGTTTTCGGACCGTCAACCGGAAGACTGCACCCGTGACGTCCCGTATCCCGCGCGACTCAAGGCTTCGACTCGTCCGAACGCGACCCCTGGCCGCCGCCCCCCGAGCGATGAACCAGCGGCCCGCGCGCCGCCCCGCACCACGCCCGCCGGAGGGCACCCCGGCCCCCGCCGAGCTGGCCAGAATGGCACGCTCCGGCCTGGCCGGCGCGGCCCGCGTCGCCCACTGGGCCGACGCGGCCCTCGGACCGGGCAGCGACGGCGCGACCGCCGACGGCAAGGCCACGCTCTCCGACGCGTCCGCCGAACGCGCGTCCGAGGACCTGGGCCTGACCACCGCTCAGGTCCGCGCCGACTGGGACACCGCCCGCCTCGCAGGACTGGTCGAGGTGCACGGGGACAGCGCCCGCCCCGGCTGGCGCCTGCGCGCCTGGGACCGCGACGACAGCGCCGTGCTGCGCGGCTGGGTCGCCCTCTTCGACGCCTGGTCGCTCGCGCACCCGGAGCCCCCCGAGTTCGAGCCCGCGGCCGTCGCCGAGGTCGTCTCGGCCATGCCCCAGGTGCTCTCCTTCCTCCAGCTGTCCGCCGGTCCCGTCCCGGTCGAGCAGCTCCTGGACCTGCTGGGACAGCGGGTCACCGAACTGCGCACCGAGCGCTGCGAGGTCCCCTACGACACGGAGCACGGCACCGGGACCGCCCGCCCCCTCGCCGCCGTGCGCTCCGCCGACGCCGACCCGGCGGAGCACACCCCGGCCGAGGACCCGGCCCCCGCCGACGAGGCCGAGCTCGCCCCCCTCCTCGACTGGGCCCTGCACGCCCTCGCCTCCGTCGGCGCGCTGACCTACGGCGACGGCCAGGCCACCCTCACCCCGCTGGGCAGCTGGGCGGTCTGGGTCAAGCTGGAGCAGATCTGCGTCGCCGCGCAGAGCCCCGCGGGCAACATCGAGGTCGCCGCCGAGGAGATGCTGCGCGGCTGCGCCCAGCTGCGCCCCAACGCGGCCCGCGCCGAGTACCGCGCCTGGCTCGCCGCCCGCCCCGTCGGCAGCGCCGTCACCGAGCTCGTGGACGCCGCCCGCGGCGAGGACGCCCTGCTGCGCGGCCTCGCCTTCGAGGCGCTGCGCGTCGTCGGCGCCCCCGCCGAACCCGACGTCCGCGCGGTCGTCGACGAGCCGACCCTGCGGCCGTACGCCCTGCTGTGGCTGGCCGAGCACGACGGGGTCGACCCCGAGGACGCCCATGAGGTGCTCACCCGGGAGGAGGCCACCTGGCTCTGGGTGGACACGGCCGCCGCGGTCGCCGACCACGGCGAGGCACCGCTGCTCGTCCGCCACCTGGAGGCGGCGCTGCAGCCCACCGTCCCCGCGCTGCTCGACGAGGTCCGCGCCGTCGGCCATCCGCGCACCGTGCAGGTCCTGGTCGCGCTCGCCGCCGCCCACCCCGACCCGGCGCTGGCCAAGGCCGTCCGCCGGGCCGCCTTCCAGGTGCACACCGGAGGCTGAGCGCGGCCCTGGAAGCGCCGCGAGCTGCCGCGTGCCGCCGGTCAGCCGCGGTGCCGTCGTGGCTGGTCGCGCAGTTCCTACCGCCGGTCTTCGGCCGGGGGTGACTCAGCGCCCCTTGCGGGGCGCTGCCCGAACCGCTCAGGCGGCTATCTCCGGGGCGTACGTGCCGAAGCTCCAGATGTTGCCCTCGACGTCCCGTGCCATGTAGTCGCGCGAACCGTAGTCCTGGTCGGTCGGGGGCATCAGGATCTCGGCGCCGTGGTCGACGGCGCGCTGGTGGTGTGCGTCGACGTCGTCCACGACGATGTACACGCCGGTCGGACCGCCGCCCTCCATCGCCGCGTCGAACCGGCCGCCGCGGCCCCTGGAGCCGAGCATGACCGCGCCGTTGCCCTGCACCAGCTCGGCGTGGAGCACCATCCCGTCCTCGCCCTCGTACACCGACAGTTCGGTGAAGCCGAAAGCCTCCGTCAGCTGCTTGATCGCCGCCTTCGCGTCCGTGTAAAGCAACGACGGATAGATGCTCGGTCGCCCGCCACTCGTGCCCGCCATCCCGATCACTCCCTCGTGCGTCGGTCCCCCGAAAGCCGTCGTTCCGGCCTGGTCCCCAGTCTTGCACCCGGCACTGACAACGCCCCCGGCTCGTGCCGTCGTTGCAGGTCAGCCGCTCACCCGAAGGTGTCGCAGCGCGCCATGCCGCCGCCCCGGCCTTCGTGGTCGTGGCGTGGTGCGCCCACACCCGGCGCAGCAGTCGGACTGCAGTTCCAGCTGCACCGAATTGCTGTGCGCACCCGCCAGGTTGGACCGCGACCCGCGCAACGTGCCCATCAGGTCCTGCACATGCTGCCCGTACCCGTGCGCCACGACGTACGCCTGTCGTGAACGGTCCGCTGCTCGCGCCGAACCCGGACCGCAGCCCGTCGAAGAACCCGAGGTCCGGACAGACACCGTGCGGCACCCGCGCCGCCACGTCGCGCCGATGGCCGGACCGACGCCCGAACGGGCGACCTCCGGCCCCGCCCCCGCGTCACGCCCGTCCGCCCGCCGCGGGCGTGGCTACGCTCTGCGCCTGACCCGTGGCACAGGGGGCCCGGCCGGGCACCGAGGTGGGAAGGAGTGGCCGTTCTGCGGCACAGGAGAACCGCGCCACCCCGCACCGGAGCCCTCCTGGAGCAGTCCGCCACGGCCCGCCGGGAGCGGCCCCCGGCCACCTTCCCGCACCGGCCTGCGAGCGCCCTCCCGAGGACGCCCCCCGCCCGCCGGCCCGTCAAGCGCCTCCTCGCCCTCGCCCTGTTCCTGGCCGCCGGGGTGCTCGCCGTCGCCCACCAGATCCGCCCCGCCCCCTACGGCGACCACCTCACCTCCGGCCCGCCCGCGGACACCGCACGCGCGCGTGGCGGCGTCGTCGAGGCGTACGACGGGCGGACCCTGCGCTGGCGGTACGCGCGCCCGGGCCGGCGCCCGCTCAGCGTGCTGCCCACGCGCGGGCAGACGATCACCGTCTGGGACGACGGACTCGTCACGGACACCGACGGCCGCTCCGTGCGCTGGCACCGCGCCCTGCCCGCGGCGACCGACTGGCTGCGCGCCCGGGGCGGCACCGGCGTCCTGCGCCCCCTGGGCCGCGGCATCCTCGCGGTCGTCACCCCGTCCCGGATCGCCGCGTACCGCACCGCCGACGGCGACCTGCGCTGGGTGCTGCCCGCCCGCACGGGCTGCGCCTTCCGCCCCGAACGTGCCGTACGTCACGGCCACGCCCTGCTCGTCGCCCAGCCGTGCGCGCGGGGCGCCTGGACCGCGCAGCTCGTCGCCGTGGACGACCTGGGCGGAATCGCCCCGCACCGCACTCCGCTAGGCAACGAGCCGCCCCGCGCGGGGCGCACCGAACACCCGCGCACCGAAAAAGCGCTTGCGCCGCCCCGTTAGACTTGGCCCATGGCCATTCTCCTCGCGCATTAGACGGCGGGAACGTCCTCAGCCGCCCACCCGTCACTATCCGTACGCTCTGGAGTCTGTCCGTGATCTCCGCCTCCGGTATCGAGCTGCGCGCCGGTGCGCGCATCCTCATCGAGAACGCCACGTTCCGTGTCGCCAAGGGCGACCGCATCGGTCTGGTCGGCCGCAACGGCGCCGGCAAGACGACCCTCACCAAGGTGCTGGCCGGTGACGGCATCCCCGCCGCGGGTACCGTCACCCGCTCCGGCGAGGTCGGCTACCTCCCGCAGGACCCCCGCACCGGCGACCTCGACGTCCTCGCCCGCGACCGCATCCTCTCCGCGCGTGGTCTGGACGTCCTGATCCGCAAGATGCGCGAGAACGAGCAGCGCATCGCCAACGGCCAGGGCGCCACCCGGGAGAAGGCGCTCAGGCAGTACGAGCGCCAGGAGACCGAGTTCCTCACCAAGGGCGGGTACGCCGCCGAGGCCGAGGCCGCCACCATCGCCGCCGCGCTCAACCTGCCCGACCGGGTGCTCGGCCAGCCCCTGCACACGCTCTCCGGCGGTCAGCGCCGCCGTATCGAGCTGGCCCGCATCCTCTTCTCCGACGCGGACACGCTCCTGCTCGACGAGCCGACCAACCACCTCGACGCGGACTCGATCGTCTGGCTGCGCGACTACCTGAAGACCTACCGCGGCGGCTTCATCGTGATCTCCCACGACGTCGACCTGGTCGAGACGGTCGTCAACAAGGTCTTCTACCTGGACGCCAACCGCTCCCAGATCGACGTCTACAACATGGGCTGGAAGCTCTACCAGCAGCAGCGCGAGGCCGACGAGAAGCGCCGCAAGCGCGAGCGCGCCAACGCCGAGAAGAAGGCCGCCGCGCTGCACTCCCAGGCCGACAAGATGCGCGCCAAGGCCACCAAGACGGTCGCCGCGCAGAACATGGCCCGCCGCGCCGACAAGCTGCTGGCGGGCCTGGACGCCGTCCGCGTCTCCGACAAGGTCGCCAAGCTGCGCTTCCCGGAGCCCGCGCCCTGCGGCAGGACCCCGCTGACCGCCGAGGGCCTGTCGAAGTCGTACGGCTCGCTGGAGATCTTCACCGACGTCGACCTGGCCATCGACAAGGGGTCGAGGGTCGTCATCCTCGGGCTCAACGGCGCCGGCAAGACCACCCTGCTGCGCCTCCTCGGGGGCGTCGAGAAGCCCGACACCGGCGAGGTCATCGAGGGCCACGGCCTCAAGCTCGGCTACTACGCGCAGGAGCACGAGACCCTGGACCCGGACCGCACGGTCCTGGAGAACATGCGCTCCGCGGCCCCCGACATGGACCTCGTCGAGGTCCGCAAGGTGCTGGGCTCGTTCCTGTTCTCCGGCGACGACGTCGACAAGCCGGCCGGTGTCCTCTCCGGTGGCGAGAAGACCCGCCTCGCCCTCGCCACGCTGGTCGTCTCCGCCGCGAACGTCCTGCTCCTGGACGAGCCGACCAACAACCTCGACCCCGCCAGCCGCGAGGAGATCCTCGGCGCCCTGCGCACCTACAAGGGCGCCGTCGTCCTCGTCACCCACGACGAGGGTGCCGTGGAGGCGCTGCAGCCCGAACGGATCATCCTGCTGCCCGACGGCGTCGAGGACCTGTGGGGCGCCGACTACGCGGATCTGGTCGCCCTCGCCTGAGAATCGAGCCCGTCGCCGTGCTGTGATCGAATGCCTGATCCACTGGCTATGGATCATTCGGCCTATCGGTGATCCATCATCTGTGTGAGATCTCCTCGTATCGAGGTGTGTCCTACACCGATTTCGCGGCCGATCCCTTTGTCGACAAGGGATCGGCCCTTCTGCGCGCCTGACCTGGCACTTCACTGAAGAACCCGTTCGGGCTCACGGACGGCCCGTGGCGGAATCACATATTCCGCATGTGGGGATGCGCTCCTGTCGTCACAACGATGTCTCACGGACCTTGCCGAATGGGTGGCCATCACGCCCCGGAGGGGTGATCATGAGGGGACCAGAGCGCACTTCCCATGAGGAGGCACGGGTGGCCGAGACTCTGAAGAAGGGCAGCCGGGTGACCGGCGCCGCGCGCGACAAGCTCGCGGCAGACCTGAAGAAGAAGTACGACTCCGGTGCGAGCATTCGGGCACTGGCCGAGGAAACCGGCCGCTCGTATGGCTTCGTCCACCGGATGCTCAGCGAGTCGGGTGTCACGCTGCGTGGGCGTGGCGGGGCGACGCGGGGCAAGAAAGCCGCGTCCTGACCCCGGGCGGCCCATCGGCTTCGATGGTGGCCACCCGGTCGGTCGAGTGATCGGCCGGGTGGTTACTGTGCAGTCACTTAGCATGCCGTACGGCAATGCGTGATGACCGCACACATCGGAGGCGCCCCATGGCTTCGCCCGACCAGGACCTCGCTCCTGTTCTCGACAAGGACGGCGTACGGCTCACCGTCGACGACGCACTCGCCACGGTGACGCTGACCAACCCGGCCAAGCGCAACGCCCAGAGCCCCGCACTGTGGCGGGCGTTGGCCGAGGCCGGGCGGTCGCTGCCGGGGTCGGTCCGGGTGGTCGTGCTGCGCGGTGAGGGACAGTCCTTCTCCGCGGGCCTCGACCGGCAGATGTTCACGCCGGAGGGGATCCCGGGCGAGCCGACCTTCATCGAGCTCGCGCGCCGTGACGACGCCGAACTCGACGCGTCCATCGCCGAGTTCCAGGAGGCGTTCACCTGGTGGCGGCAGAGCGACATCGTGTCGGTCGCCGCCGTGCAGGGGCACGCCATCGGGGCCGGCTTCCAGCTGGCCCTCGCCTGTGACCTGCGCGTCGTCGCGGACGACGTGCAGTTCGCCATGCGCGAGACGAGCCTCGGGCTGGTGCCCGACCTGACCGGCACGCACCCGCTCGTCTCCCTGGTGGGCTACGCCCGCGCGCTGGAGATCTGCGCGACCGGACGTTACGTCCAGGCCGAGGAGGCGGTGGCCTCCGGGCTGGCGAACGTCGCGGTACCGGTCGGCGAACTCGACGCGGCGGTACGGGACCTGGCCGGGGCGCTGCTGGCCGCGCCGCGGGACGCCGTCGTGGAGACCAAGGCGTTGCTGCGGGGGGCGAGTGGCCGCACGTACGACGAGCAGCGGGCCGCGGAGCGGCAGGCGCAGGCCCGGCGGCTGCGGGACCTCGCGGGTGTGGGCGAGTAGTTCCCCGCGCGCGGGTGGTGGGCTGGTCGTGCGGTTCCCCGCGGGCCGGTGGGGGGTGGTCGCGCGGTTCCCGCGCCCCTGACGGGGCGCTTCAGCTGACGTGCGGCACCAGCACAGCCTCCCCGCGCCCCTGACGGGGCGCTTCAGTCCACGTGCGTCACCAGTACCGACACCGTGGGCCGGTCCTCCAGCGCCTCGCCGACCGCCGTACGTACCCCTCGGGCCACCTCCACGGCCCGCGGGCCGGCGGACAACGCCACCTCCACCCGCACGTGCCGGCGCGGCAGCGCGGCGTCGAAGTGGACCTCCCGGCTCAGTGCCCCCGTCACCCGGGCCACGCCCGGCACCGCCAGCGCCGCCGCCGTCACCCGGGCTCCCTCGGGATCCGATCCCTCCCGGACCGACGGTGGTCGAGGGGTCTGGACGGCCTCCGTCACCGCCGGCTCCTCCTCCAGCAGGTCGGTCACCCGCAGATCCACCTCGGTCACCGCCAACCCCAGCCGTTCCGCGGCCGCCGCCAGTGCCCGGCGCAGCCGGGACGCCGTCGCCGGCAGCGGCTCGGCGGCCGTCGCCGCGAACTCCGCCGACAGCCGTAGCGGCCCCGGCGGCACCGCTCCGGGCGGCGCCGGTACGACGGCCTCCGCCACCTCCGCCGGATCCGCCAGAGCGATCCGCACCGCACCGAGCCGCACCCCCGCCACCCCGGCCGCGGCCCGCCGCAGGACCGCGTCCGCCGCCGACTCCGTGAGCCACGCCCCGTCCTGCGGCCCGCCCAACGGGAGAAGCCTGCCCGGGTCCAGCAGGTGCCGCAGCGTCTCTGTCCGTCGCTCCGCCGTCATTGCTTCAGCCTGCCGCATCTCCGGGGCAGGACAGGACGTCCGCACGTACCGTGGTCGCAGGACGACGACGGGAAGGGACGCACGGCGATGACCGAGATGGCGGCGGAGCCCGAGAAGGACCCGACGGTGGCGACCCGGAGGACGGTCAGGCGCGGCGGCGGCGACCCGGCGGCCCGGGGGCGGACGACGATCGCCGACGGAGTCGTGGAGAAGATCGCCGGACTGGCGGCCAGGGACGTGGTCGGCGTGCACGCGATGGGCAGCGGTCTCGCCCGCACCTTCGGCGTGGTGCGCGACCGGGTGCCCGGCGGCTCCAAGTCCGTGAGCCGGGGCGTGAAGGCGGAGGTCGGCGAGGTGCAGACCGCGCTGGACCTGGAGATCGTCGTGGACTACGGCGTATCGATCGCCGACGTGGCCCGCGCGGTCCGGGAGAACGTGATCGCCGCCGTGGAGCGTATGACCGGTCTCGAAGTGGTGGAGGTCAACATCGCGGTGAGTGACGTGAAGCTTCCGGAGGAAGAGGAAGAAGAGCCGGAGTCCCGGCTCCAGTGACCGCCGACCGGGACCGCTGAGGGGAGCGCACCATGAGTTTGGCCGTCGTCGGCATGATCGCCGGCATGGCGCTGGGCTTCGCCGGGTACTTCGGTGGGTTCGGCGCCTTTCTGCTGGTGGCGGCTCTCGGGGCCATCGGGTTCGTCGTCGGGCGGTTCGCGGAGGGGGACCTGGAACTCGGCGACTTCTTCCGCACCCGTGACGACCGGCGCGACCGCCGGCGATGACCCCCGCGAACGGTGGGACGCGTGGCGGCCCGACGGCCGTGGCGCCCGGCGAGCGGGGCGCCGTCCGGATCGCCGACCGGGTGGTGGCGAAGATCGCCGCGCAGGCGGCCCGCGAGGCGCTCGGCCCCCTCCCGAAGGACGCCGTGCCTCCGCACGCCACCGTGGTCACGCACCACGACACGGCCCGCGTCCGCATCCACCTCGAACTGGACTACCCGTCCGACATCGGTGCCCGGTGCGCGGCCGTGCGTCGACATGTGGTCGAGCGGGTACGCGCGTTGGTGGACATGGACGTCCGGGAGGTCGCCGTCCAGGTCGAACGGCTGCACCCGGACCGGACGCAGGGGAGGGCGTGATGAGCACGGAGCAGACACCGGTCATCGAGAAGCCACCGGCACCGGCCGCCGCACCGCCGGCCGGCCGCGAGCCCCGCTTCTGGTCCCCGCGCCGCGCCCCCGCCATCCTGGTCGCGGTGGTCGTCCTGGTGACCTCGGGCGCCTTCCTGTACGACATCGGCGCCGTACGGGCCCGCCACCCCGCCATGCACTGGCGTCGCCAACTGGCCCGTCAGCTCGCGACGCAGCCGCTCGACGCCACCTGGGTCCTGGTGGGCGCGGGCATCGCCGCGGCCCTCGGCCTGTGGCTGCTCGCCCTGGCCGTCACGCCCGGCCTGCGGGACCTGCTGCCCATGCGCCGCACCCACCCCGACGTCCGCGCCGGGCTGCGCCGTGACGCGGCCGAGCTGCTGCTGCGCGACCGGGCCATGGAGATCTCCGGCGTGCGCCGGGTGCGGGTACGGCTGCACCGGTCCCGCGCCCATGTCCTCGCCGTCTCCCACTTCCGCGAACTCGACGAGGTGCGGGACGACCTGGAGGCGGCCCTGACCGATGCGATCCGCGCCATGGGGCTGGCCCACGCACCCGCCCTGAACCTGCAGGTCATCCGACCCGGCCGGAAGGGGTGACGTCGTGCTCGGCACCGTCAACCGCGTCCTGCTCGCCCTCGCGGGCCTCCTGCTCCTCGCCCTCGGCGGCTCCGTCCTGGCCGTCGGCCTCGGCGCCCCCTCCCCGTCCTGGTGGATCCACCACGGCCGCCACGACGTCCTGCTCACCACGGCCGAGCGCACCCACTGGCGCGCCGAGGGCTGGTGGTGGCCGACGGTCCTGGCCGCACTGGCCGTGCTGTTCCTGCTCTCGCTCTGGTGGCTGACCGCCCAACTGCGCCGGCGCCGCCTGACCGAGGTCCTGGTGGACACCGGAGACGGTGAGGACGCGCTGCTGCGAGGCCGGGCCCTGGAGACCGTCCTGGCGACGGACGCAGCCCACCAGGAGGGCGTCTCCCACGCCCAGGCGGTCCTGAGGGGCACGCGCACGGCCCCGGAGGTACGGGTGTGGCTCCAGCTGGAGCCGGACACGGCCCCGGAGCAGGCCCTGGACGCCCTGACGGCTCAGGCCCTCACCCACGCCCGGGACTCGGCGGCCCTGCCGAAGCTTCCCGCGGAGGTCCGGCTGACCTCGGTGAAGCACCGCGCGGAACGGGTGACCTGACAGGCCGTCCGGGGACGCGCGCACACGGCGGGCGGCTTGCCGTCCGTTCCGCGGGTTTGCGCGGCCTGCTCGTGAACAGGCCGCGGCCCGCGTCGGTCGACCCGCGGCAGGGTCAGAACCCGTGCCGCATCCCCCCGTCCACGGGCACCATGATCCCCGTCAGGTAGGACGCGGCCGGAGACAACAGGAACGCCGCCACCCGCCCGAACTCCTCCGGAGTCCCGTACCGCCGCAACGGAATCCGCGACTCGTGCTCGGCCCGCGTCGCCTCCGGGTCGGCGGACATCGTGTCCAGCTCCCGCACCCGGTCCGTGTCGATCCGGGACGGCAGCAACCCCACCACCCGGATCCCGCGCGGCCCCAGTTCGTCCGCCAGCGACTTGGCGAACCCGGCGAGACCCGGCCGCAGCGCGTTGGAGATCGTCAGCCCGGGAATCGGCTCGTACACCGACGCGGACAGCACGAACCCGATGACGCCGCCGTCCCCCAGCTCGGCCGCGGCCGCGCGGGCGAGCCGTACGGCCCCCAGGAACACCGACTCGAACGCGGCCTGCCACTGCTCGTCCGTGGTGTCGGCGACGAACCCGGCCGGCGGGCCGCCCACGCTCACGAGGATCCCGTCGAACCCTCCGAAACGCTCACGCGCGGCCGCGATCAGCCGCTCCGGCGCCGCCGGGTCCGCGTTGTCGACGCCCACGCCCACCGCGTTCGGCCCCAGTTCGGCCGCCACGTCGGCGGCCCGCTTCTCGTCGCGGCCGGTCACCACGACCTTCGCCCCGTCCGCGACCAGCTCGCGCGCGGCCGCGTGCCCCAGCCCGCGGGTCGCTCCGGTGACGACGTACACCCGGTCCTTCAGTCCAAGATCCATGGCCCCTATCCTGCCTGCTCGCCGCCGAAGAGCGTGACGGCGGTGTTCACCAGTCCGATGTGACTGAACGCCTGAGGGAAGTTGCCCAGCTGACGCCCGGTCTCCGGGTCGTACTCCTCGGACAGCAGCCCCACGTCGTTGACGAGCCCCACCAGCCGTTCGAACAGTTCCTTCGCGTCGTCGGTGCGGCCCGTCATGTGCAGCGCGTCGGCGAGCCAGAACGAGCAGGCGAGGAAGGCGCCCTCGCCGCCGGGCATCCCGTCGACGCCGATCGCGTCGGTGTCGTAGCGGCGCAGGAACCCGCTCTGGCCCAGGTCGTCGCGGATGGCGTCCACCGTGCCGACCACCCGGGGGTCGTCCGGAGGCAGGAAGCCGACGCGCGGGATCAGCAGCAGGGCGGCGTCGAGTTCGCGCGAGCCGTAGTACTGCGTGAAGGTGTTGCGCTTCGGGTCGTAGCCCTTCTCGCACACCTCCCGGTGCACCTCGTCGCGCAGCGCGCGCCATCTCGTCAACTCGCCCTTGAGCTCCGCGTGGTCCTCCAGGGTCCGTACCGCCCGGTCCGCGGCCACCCACACCAGCACCTTGGAGTGCACGAAGTGGCGGCGGCCGCCGCGCACCTCCCACAGCCCCTCGTCCGGCTGCCGCCAGGCCTTCTCCAGGAACTTCATCAGCGCGCACTGGATGGCCCACATGTGCGGCTTGGTGGGCAGACCGGCGGTGCGGGCAAGCGACAGCGAGTCCATCACCTCGCCGTACACGTCCAGCTGGAGCTGGTCGACGGCGCCGTTGCCGACGCGCACCGGTCTGGAGCCGGCGAAGCCGGGCAGCCAGTCCAGTTCGAACTCGGGCAGCCGGCGCTCGCCCGCGAGGCCGTACATGATCTGCAGGTCCGCCGGGTCGCCGGCGACCGCTCGCACCAGCCAGTCGCGCCAGCGCTCGGCCTCCTTGTGGTAGCCGGCCGCGAGCAGGGCGCCGAGGGTGAGGGTGGAGTCGCGCAGCCAGCAGAACCGGTAGTCCCAGTTGCGCACCCCGCCCAGCTCCTCGGGCAGTGAGCTGGTCGCCGCGGCGACGATGCCGCCGGTCGGCTCGTAGCTGAGCGCCTTGAGGGTGATCAGGGAGCGCACGACCGTGTCCCGGTGCGGGCCACGGTAGGTGCAGCGGGCGGTCCAGCGCCGCCAGCCGGTGACGCTGGACCGCAGCGCCTCGTAGGGGTCGACGAGCGGTGGCCGCTGCTGGTGCGAGGGGTGCCAGGTGAGCACGAACGCGACCCGCTCGCCCGCCGCGACGGTGAACTCCGAGTGCGTGCCGAAGTCCTCGCCCCAGGTCCGTACGGACGGTTCGCTGCGCAGCCACACCGAGTCGGGACCGGCGACCGCGACCCGGTGAGCGCCGGAGCGGCGCATCCACGGGATGACCGAGCCGTAGTCGAAGCGGAGCCGGAGCGTGCTGTGCACGGTGACGCGGCCGCTGACGCCCTCGACAATGCGTACGACGTCGGGCGCGTGCTCGCGCTGGGGCATCAGGTCGGTGACGCGGACCGTGCCCTCGGCGGTCTCCCACTCGGTGTCCAGGACCAGGGTGTCGGGCCGGTAGCCGCGCCGGGTGCAGGTCGTGGCGCCGCTGGGGGCGATCCGCCAGTGGCCGTGGTCCTCGTCGCCCAGGAGTCTGGCGAAGCAGGCGGCCGAGTCGAAGCGGGGCAGGCACAGCCAGTCGATGGAGCCGTCCCGGCCGACCAGGGCAGCGGTCTGCTCGTCGCCGATGAGCGCGTAGTCCTCGATGCGTCGGTCCACGGGTGGCGGTTTCCCTGCCGACCGGGGGGCCAATCAGGGGGTGGGCCGGGGGAGTGACGCGGTACGGAGCTCAGACGGCGGCCGGTTCGGCCGCCTCGGCCGTCTCCTGCTCCGCCGCCTCCGCACGCGTGCGTGCCTCCCGGCGGGCCAGCACGAAGAAGCCGTAGGGGACGCCCGCCGCGAACAGCCACCACTGGATCATGTACGCATAGTTCAGCGGCGCGTCTTCCTTGCCCGGGTCGGAAATCTGTTCCGGGGTGTCGCCCTTGGGCTCGGGCGCCGTCTGCTGGATGTAGCCGCCGAGCACCTGCTTGCCGAGCCGGCGCGCCTGCTCCTCGCTGTTGATCAGCATGATCTGCCGGTCGGGCAGGCCCTTGAGGTCCTTGATGCCGCTCGCCGCGGTGGTCTCGTCGGGCATCAGCCGGCCCTGGACGGTGACCTTGCCGGCCGGCGGCGCCGGGACCTTCGGGAAGGTGGTCTGGCTCGGGGCGTCGGACGGGATCCAGCCCCGGTTGACCAGCAGCACCTTGCCGTCGGTCAGCACGAAGGGGGTGAGAACGTGATAGCCGACCTCGTCGTCCGAGTTGGTACGGCGGCGCACGACGACCTCGTCGGCGGTGTCGAAGGTGCCGGTCGCGGTGACGGTGTGGTACCGCTCCTTGCGGGTCACGGCGTGCCCCGGCTCGGTCACCTGTTCCACCGGTACCGGCTTGGCGCCGAGGGCGTCGGCGACCAGCTGGTTGCGGGCGCTGCGCTCCTCGTACCGGTGCTTCTGCCAGATCCCGAGCCGGATCATCGTCGGGATCAGAAGCAGCGAGATGAGGGTGAGGATCACCCACTGCCGAGTCAACAGGAAGCGGTACACCCCACGACCGTACAACTCGGTCGTGGGGCGCGTTCGGGCGGGTACCGGGTCAGACGCGGTCGACGATGCCCGCCTTCCCGGCCTCCCGGGCGCAGTGGGCGCCGCAGAACCACTGGTTGTCCGCCTCCACGCCCTGGCCGATGATCGAGACCTTGCAGTGCTCGCAGAGCGGTGCCATGCGGTGGATCGCACAGGAGAAGCAGTCGAAGACATGGACCGCGCCCTGCGCGTGCACCTCGAAGGTCATTCCGTAGTCATTTCCGCAAACTTCACATTTCGCCATGCGCCACAGGGTGGGCGGTCGGCCGCGCGCGGGCGAGCGGGCGCCGGGCGAGTCGTGCGGCAATCACCCGTCCGTACGGCCCCCGCGGACTGATGTACGGACCGCGCGGGCGGTCACTGCTCCGTGGCCGGCGCCACGTCCCGCAGCAGCTGCCCGAAGGCCGCCTCGTCGACCACGGGCGTCCCGAACCGGCGGGCGTTGAGGACCTTCGAGGTGCCCGAGTCCGGGTCGTTGGTGACGAGCAGGCTGGTGAGCCGGGAGATGCTCGTCGAGACGTGCAGACCGGCCTCGACGGCCCGGTCCTCGAGGAGCTCCCGCTCGATCGAGGTGTCCCCGGAGAACGCCACCCGCATACCCTGCTTGAGCGGCCCGCCGTCCTCGTACCGGCCCGGGTTCGGGTAGGGGCACGCCGGGCGCCTGCGGGACGGCCGCCAGCCGCCGGGCCGGTAGCCGGCGTACCCGCCGCTCGCCTGGGGCCCGATCCGGGGGGTGTCGGACCACTCGGTCAGGGGGCGGCACTCCAGGAGCGGCAGCCGTACGTTGCCCGCCGCCGCGGCCCGCAGACTGGGCCGGAACGCCTCCGCGAGCACGCGCGCGTCGTCCAGCGCGTGGTGCGCCCGCCGCTGCACGACACCGAAGTGCGCCGCCAGGGTCTCCAGTTTGTGGTTGGGCAGCGGCAGGTCCAGCTCCTTGGCGAGCGCGATCGTGCACAGCCGCTGCCGCACCGGGGCCTCGGCCTTCGCGCGCGCGTACTCCCGTGCGATCATCTGCCAGTCGAAGACCGCGTTGTGCGCGACCAGCACCCGGCCGTCCAGCTGGGCCGAGAACTCCTCCGCGATGTCGGTGAAGAGCGGCGCGCCTTCGAGCACCTCGCTCGTCAGGCCGTGGATCCACACGGGACCCGGGTCGCGCTCGGGGTTGACCAGCGTGTACCAGTGGTCCTCGACCTCGCCGCGCTCGTCCAGCCGGTAGACGGCCGCGCTGATTATCCGGTCGTCCCGGGCCAGTCCGGTGGTCTCCACGTCGACGACGGCGTACCCCTCGGGGTACGCGGCCGGCCACGGGGTGCCGGGGGACACTGCGGTCGTACGGTCTTCGAGCATGGTCATTGAGGATACGGGCCCGCACCGACAGCCCGGACCGTCAGGCCGCCCGTCGTGGCCGCCCGTTCGCACGTCCTGATGCCTCGTCCGTCCTGACGGCCCGTCGCACGGCTGCGGATTTTGTCCGGATCGCCCTTCGCGCGGCTATGGACCTTTTCGCCGCCCGGTGCAAACGTGCTCCCCGCCATGAGCACGGACGGCCGACGGAAGGGCGGTACGGCGGATGGCACACGTACGGTACGGCGCTCGGACCGGGGCGGAGATCGCAGCCGCGCGCACCACGAAGCTCCCGGACGTCTGGTCCACCGGGGTGGTGGCCGTCTGGGAGACCGACCCGGACGCGGTCGCGGCCGTCCTGCCGCCGCCGCTCAAGCCGGCCGGCCGGCCCCTGGCCCGGGTCAGTGTCAGCAAGGTCGAACTGCCCGGATACCCGCTCGGCGCCGGCTCGTTCGCGGTCGCCGCCGCGCACGGCGCGGTCGAGGGCTGGTACCCGCTGGTCATGCCGATGACCCATGAACGCGCCCTCACCGGCGGCCGTGAGGTCTTCGGCGAGCCCAAGAAGCTCGGCGAGGTGACCGTCGAGCGGGAGGGCGCGCGGATCCGCGCGGTCCTGGCCCGGCACGGCGTCGCCTTCGTCGAGGTGCGCGGCACGGTGGACGGCCCGCTGCCGCTGCCCGAGCCCGCCCCGAAGACCGATTTCTACTTCAAGTTCCTCCCGGCGGTGGACGGTTCGGGCTTCGACGGCGACCCGCTGCTGGTCCACTGCGTCCGCGAGGAGAAGGTCCGCAGGCTGGAGCGCGTCACCGGCGAGGTGATCCTCCGCGAGTCGGCGTACGACCCGGTCGCCGACCTGCCGGTGCTGCGCCTGCTGGACCTCACCCTCGGCGAGAAGACCAGCGGCCAGCGCGGCCGGATCGCCGAACGGGTCGACGCACAGGCCCTGTTGCCGTACGTCCACCAGCGCTACGACGACCCGCGCCAGGTCCACGACGCGCCCCCGCAGGACAGCGAGGGGAGCGGGTCCTGATGGAGCTGCGCGAAGGTCAGGTCGCCGTCGTCACCGGCGCGGCGAGCGGCATCGGACTCGCGATGTCCCGGCGGTTCGCCGCCGAGGGGCTGAAGGTGGTCCTCGCCGACGTGGAGCCGGCCGCCCTGGAGAAGGCCGCCGCCGGACTGCGCGCGGAGGGCGCCGACGTGCACGCGCGCGTGGTCGACGTCGGCGTCCGCGAACAGGTCCTGGAGCTGGCCGAGTCCGCCTACGACACCTACGGCGCGGTGCACGTCCTCTGCAACAACGCCGGGGTCGGCTCGGGCGCCGAGGGACGTATGTGGGAGCACGAACCGAACGACTGGAAGTGGGCGTTCGAGGTCAACGTGTGGGGCGTCTTCCACGGCGTCCAGGCTTTCGTGCCCAGGATGATCAAGTCGGGTCAACCCGGTCATGTGGTCAATACGTCCTCCGGCGACGGCGGTATCGCCCCGCTGCCCACGGCTTCCGTGTACGCGGTCACGAAGGCGGCCGTCGTCACGATGACCGAGTCCCTGTACGCCCACCTCAGGGCGGAGCACGCGCGCGTGGGCGCCTCGGTGCTCTTCCCGGGGCCGCACATGCTGCGCACGGGCCTGTGGGAGTCGCACCGCAACCGCCCCGACCGCTACGCCAAGCAACGGCCGCGCCGGACGCCGTACCGCAGCCTCGACCAGTGGGAGGCGGCGATGCGGGCGGCGGGCAAGGAGGTCGCCTTCACGCCCGTCGAGGAGGTCGCCGGCTTCGTCGTGGCGGGCATCCGCGCGGACCGCTTCTGGCTGCTCCCGGAGAGCGGGCACAGCGACGCCCAGATCCGGGCCAGGGCCCGCTCGATGCTGGACCGGACGAACCCCTCGTACCTCGAAAGCTTCATCCTGGACTGAACGGACTGCACAGGGGGCAGTGGTGACCGCGTACGACGACCCGTACCTGATCATCTCCTCCGACTGCCACGCCGGGCTGCCCACCGAGGAGTACCGGCCCTATCTGGACGCCCGGTTCCACCGGGACTTCGACGAGTTCCTCGCCGGGCGCGAGCGCCGCCGGGAGGAGATGACCCGGCTCGGCATCCGCAACGAGGCGTTCGCGGCCAAGTGGTTCCAGGACAACGAGGAGGGGCTGCGCGGAGGCTGGGACGCCGGGCAGCGGGTGAAGGAGCTGGACGGCGACGGGGTGGCCGCCGAGGTGGTCTTCCCGGACGCCGACGCGGTGGACAGCCGGACCGCCGCGCCCTTCGGGGTCGGCCTCGGCCTGTCCGGGGACCACGACCCGGAGCTCGGCATGGCCGGTGCGCAGGCCCACAACCGCTGGCTGGCCGACTTCGTGTCCGAGCACCCCGAACGGCACTGCGGGGTGGCCCTGCTGCCCGTCACGGCCCCGGCGGACCGTGTGGTCGCCGAGGTGCACCGTGCGAAGGAGTCCGGCCTCGGCGCCCTGATGATCCCCGCCCTGTGGGTCGACAAGGAGCCGTACCACGACCGGCGTTACGACCCCGTCTGGGCGGCCGCCGCCGAGTGCGGGATGCCGGTCCTCACCCACTCCGGCGCGGCCCCGCGCCACGAGTACGGCGACCATCTCGGCATCTACGTCAGCGAGGTGACGTGGTGGCCGGCCCGCCCGCTGTGGTTCCTGCTCTGGTCCGGCGTCTTCGAACGCCATCCCGAACTGCGCTTCGGCATCGCGGAGTCGGGCTGCTGGTGGCTGCCGAACCTGCTGTGGTTCATGGACCGCCTCTACCTCGGCGCGCACGGCGGCAAGAAACTCTCCCCCTTCGAGGAGATGAAACGCCCGCCGCACGAGTACCTGGACCGGCAGGTCTTCGTCTGCGCCACCAACACCAAGCGCCGCGAACTCGCCCAGCGCTACGAGATCGGCGTCGACAACATCCTGTGGGGCAGCGACTTCCCGCACCCCGAGGGCACCTGGCCCGACACGCGCGCGTGGCTGCGCCGCACGTTCCACGACATCCCGGTGACCGAGACCCGCCGGATGCTCGGCCTCGCGGCGGCCGAGGCCTTCGGCTTCGACGTGGACCGCCTGACCCCCCTGGCCCGGCGCATCGGCCCCACTCCGTCGGACCTCGGCCAGCCGGCCGACCAGGCGGCCGTGGCGGCGTCCTGGGCGCGCTCGCGCGAGGTGGGCCGCCACTGGCTGACCGGCCACGACTTCCCGGCGCTGGGGGTGACGTCGTGAGCGACGACCGCTACACGGTGATCTCGGCCGACTGCCACGCGGGGGCGGATCTCCTCGACTACCGCCCCTACCTGGAGAAGCGGTACCACGACGACTTCGACGGCTGGGCGGCGACGTACGTCAACCCGTACGAGGACCTGCTCGCCGACTCGGCGGACCGGAACTGGAACTCCGCGCGGCGGCTCGCGGAGCTGGAGGAGGACGGGATCGTCGCGGAGGTGATCTTCCCGAACACCATCCCGCCGTTCTTCCCGTCCGGTTCCCTCATGGCCCCCGCGCCGACGGCGGCGGAGTTCGAGCACCGCTGGGCGGGCCTGCGGGCCCACAACCGCTGGCTTGCCGACTTCTGCGCCGCGGCGCCGGGGCGCCGGGCGGGCGTCTTCCAGATCCTCCTCAACGACGTCGAGGAGGCGGTGAAGGAGATCCGGTGGGCGGCCGGGGCGGGCCTGAAAGGCGGCCTGATGCTCCCCGGCACCCCGCCCGGCTCGGGCCTGCCCGAACTGCACGCGCGCGTGTACGACCCGATCTGGGCCGTCTGCGCGGAACTCGGCGTCCCCGTCAACCACCACGCGGGCTCCGCCTCCCCGCCGCTCGGCGACGAACCGGCGGCCCGCGCGGTCTTCATGGTCGAGACGACCTGGTTCTCGCACCGCGCGCTGTGGCACCTGGTCTTCGGCGGCGCCTTCCGCCGCCATCCGGAGCTGAGACTGGTCCTGACCGAACAGGGATCCGGGTGGATTCCCGGGGTCCTGGCCATGCTCGACTACTACCACGGCCGCCTGCTGGCGGCGGCGCGGGCGACGACCGCGGAGGCGAAGTTCGGGGCCGGCCTCGCGGAGGCGACGGGCAGGCCGCCCTCCGAGGTGTGGCACGAGAACTGCTTCGTCGGCGCCAGCTTCATGCGCCCGCACGAGGTGCCGCTGCGCGACCGCATCGGCCTGGACAAGATCATGTGGGGCAGCGACTACCCGCACGACGAGGGCACGTACCCGTACACCCGGGAGGGCCTGCGCTTCGCCTTCGCCGGCGTCCCGCAGGACGAGCTCGCCGCGATGCTCGGTGGCAACGCGGCCCGCGTGTACGGCTTCGACCTGGACCTCCTGGACCCGATCGCGGCGAAGGTGGGACCGACGGCGGCGGAGATCGCCGAACCGCTGCCGGACCCGCCGGCGGACGCGACCAGTCCGGTGTTCGCGCGAGGGGCCTCCGTCCGGGTCTGGTGACGTCGGTGCGGCGCCGATCGGCCCCGGGGTGCGATCCTCCCTGCTGTGACCGAACCTACGCACGACGACGAGGCCCACGGGGGAGCGCTCGGCTCCCGGCTGAACTGGCTGCGGGCGGCCGTCCTGGGCGCGAACGACGGCATCGTGTCGACGGCGGGCATCGTCGTCGGCGTCGCGGGCGCCACCGCCGACCGCAACACCCTGCTGACGGCGGGCCTGGCGGGCCTGCTCGCCGGATCCATGTCGATGGCGGCGGGGGAGTACGTCTCGGTGTCCACCCAGCGTGACTCCGAGCTCGCCGCGCTGGCGCTGGAGAGGCGGGAGCTGAAGGAGCAGCCCGAGGCGGAGCTGGAGGAGCTGACCGAACTCCTGGAGCGCCGCGGCCTGTCCCGGGAGGTGGCCCGCGAGGCCGCGGTCCAGCTGACGGAACGCGACGCCCTGAGGGCCCACGCGAGGGTCGAGCTGGGCATCGACCCCGACGAGCTGACCAACCCCTGGACGGCGGCCCTCGCCAGCTTCCTGGCGTTCACCGTGGGGGCGCTGCTCCCGCTGCTCGCGATCGTCCTGCCGCCCTCCGACTGGCGGCTCCCGGTGACGGTGGGCTCGGTGCTGGCGGCGCTGGTCCTGACCGGCTGGGCCAGCGCCCGCCTGGGAGCGGCCGCGGTGGGCCCGGCGGTGCTGCGCAACGTCCTGGGCGGAGCGCTGGCCATGGGGGTCACGTACGCGGCGGGCAGGCTGCTGGGGGCGGCCGGGGTCTAGCCCGTTGGCGGAGATCGCCAACAAGCAAGCGCATACCGACGGGAATACTTGTGGGTAACAACGTCTAGCCGCGGTCGACCGACGGTTCTACGGTGCCCACATGCCGAACCTGCCCGATGTCGTGACGTGGTCGATACCCGCCTTCGTGCTGCTCACCGTGATCGAGGTGATCAGCTACCGCATCCATCCCGACGACGACGAGGCCGGGTACGAGGCCAAGGACGCGGCCACGAGCATCGGCATGGGACTGGGGTCGCTCGTCTTCGACTTCGTGTGGAAGATCCCGATCGTCATGATCTACACGGCGGTGTACGAACTGACCCCGCTGCGCGTCCCCGTCCTGTGGTGGACGGTCCCGCTGATGCTGCTCGCGCAGGACTTCTTCTACTACTGGTCCCACCGCGGTCACCACGTCATCCGCATCCTGTGGGCCTGCCACGTCGTCCACCACTCCAGCAAGAAGTTCAACCTCTCCACCGCGCTGCGCCAGCCATGGACCTCGCTGACCGTCTGGCCGTTCTACGTCCCGCTGGTGGCCGTGGGGGTGCACCCGGCCGCACTCGCCTTCTGCTCCTCCGCCAACCTGGTCTACCAGTTCTGGATCCACACCGAACGCATCGACAAGATGCCCCGGTGGTTCGAGTTCGTCTTCAACACGCCGTCCCACCACCGCGTGCACCACGCCTCCCAGGGCGGCTACCTGGACCGCAACTTCGGCGGGATCCTGATCGTCTGGGACCGGCTGTTCGGGTCCTGGGTGGCGGAGACCGAGCGGCCCGTGTACGGGTTGACCAAGAACATCAACACGTTCAACCCCGTCAAGGTGGCCACCCACGAGTACGTCGCGATCGCCAAGGACATCAGGGCCGCGCGCACCTGGCGGGAGCGGGCCGGGCGGGTGTTCCGGGGGCCGGGCTGGGCGCCGGCGCCCGCCGTGGCGCAGACCGAGGAGTCCGTGGCCGCGTGAGGGCGTCCCGGGAGCTGCTCGCCGCCTTCGCCCTCGCCCTCTTCCTCGACCTCGCCTTCCTGGCCCTCGGCTTCCGCACCGGGCACGTCGTCGCCAAGGTGCTCCTGATGCCCCTGCTCGCCGCGTCCGCCGCCCGCGCGGGCGCCCCGCGGCTCCTCGTCGCCGCCCTGCTGTGCGGCTGGGGCGGCGACGTCCTGCTCCTCTCCGGCGCCGACCCCGCCTTCATGGCGGGCATGGCCTCCTTCGCCGCCGGGCACGTCTGCTACCTCGTCCTCTTCCGCCGCCAGGGCCCGCCACACGCGCGTGCGCGTCTGCTCGGCCTCGCCTACGCGGCAGCCCTCGTCACCCTGGTCGCCCTGCTCTGGCCCGACCTGCCGGCCGGCCTGCGCGTCCCCGTGGCCGGCTACAGCACCCTGCTCACCGCCATGGCGTACACCGCCGCCACCCGGCTCGGCCCGGCGGCCGCCCTCGGCGGCGCGCTCTTCATGCTCTCCGACACGCTGATCGCGACCGGTGTCGCCGACTGGCCGCAGCTGCCGCGCCCCGACTTCTGGATCATGCTCACCTATGCGGCGGCACAGTTCCTGCTGGTCCGTGGCACCCTCGACGCGCGCCCAGTCCCGGCCGCGGCGTACCGTGAAGTGCGCTCGACCACCCCCTGAGCGCACCCACGCCACCGCACGAGAAGGACCCTCGCCATGCGCGCCACCACCATCCACGCCCCGTTCGACATGCGCGTGGAGGACGTGCCCGAGCCCGTGGTGCAGCTGCCCACCGACGCCGTCGTACGGGTACTGCGCGCCTGCATCTGCGGCAGCGACCTGTGGGCCTACCGGGGCGAGGCGGCCCGGCAGCCGGGGCAGCGCATCGGCCACGAGTTCCTCGGCGTGGTCGAGGAGACCGGCTCCGAGGTGGGCACCGTGCGGCGCGGCGACCTCGTGGTCGCCCCCTTCATGTGGTCCGACGGCGTCTGCGACTACTGCCGCGAGGGCCTGACCACGTCCTGCGAGCACGGCGGCTTCTGGGGCTCCGTCGGGTACGACGGCGGCCAGGGCGAAGCCGTGCGGGTCCCGTTCGCCGACGGCACCCTGGTCCAGCTGCCCAAGGACGCCGCCTCCGACGACCACCTGCTCTCCGCCCTGCTGACCCTCTCCGACGTCCTCGGCACCGGCCACCACGCGGCCCTCGGCGCGGGCGCCCGGCCCGGCGCCACGGTCGCCGTCGTCGGGGACGGCGCGGTCGGCCTGTGCGCCGTGCTGGCCGCCAAGCGGCTGGGCGCCGAGCGGATCATCGCGCTGGGCCGGCACGAGGTGCGCACCGACATCGCGCGCCGCTTCGGCGCCACCGACGTCGTCGCCGAACGCGGGGACGCCGCCGTGGACGCCGTCCGCGCACTCACCCGGGGCCAGGGCGCGCACGCCGTCGTCGAGGCCGTGGGCACCGAGCAGTCCATGCGGACGGCCGTGGAGATCACCCGTGACGGCGGCGCGATCGGCTTCGTCGGCGTCCCGCACGGCAGCGGCACCGGACTGGACCTCAACGTCATGTTCGACCGGAACATCGCCCTGCGCGGCGGTGTCGCCCCGGTCCGCGCCTACATCCCCGACCTGCTTCCCGACGTCCTCGACGGCACGATCGACCCGTCACCGGTCTTCGACCTCACCGTCGGCATCGAGGGCGTGCCCGACGGCTACAAGGCGATGGACGAGCGCACCGCCCTGAAGGTGCTCGTGACGAACGGCTGAATCAAGGATCAAGCCCCTTTGATCAAGTCCATCTGATCGGCAGCGGCAGCGCCGTCAGCACCCCCGACACCGCGACCACCACCCCCAGCACGGCCACCTCGGCCCGGGCGGGGACGTACGCGGTGAGCGGGTCGGCCGCCCGGCGCAGCCGGTACCGGGCCCACAGCGCGAGCAGCGCGACGGCGGCGACGAGGATCACCTTGGCCAGCAGGGTGCGCCCGTACGCCGTCGTCGTCAGCTGGTCCAGGACCGTGCCCGCGGGCATCCGCCGCAGTGAACTCCACACGCCCGTCGCGGTGACGGCCGCGAGCAGCACGGCGGCCACGCGCGCGTAGAGCCCGAGCAGCGCCGCCCCGGCCTCCCGGCCGCGCCACCGGCGCAGCATGCGCAGCGCGTGCAGCAGACCGCCCGCCCACAGCGTCGCGCACGTCAGATGCACCAGGGTCAGGGCGGAACCGAGCAACGGGCTGTGCTCGGGCGCGGGATGGGCGCGCAACGCCTCGGCGACGGCCACCGCCGCCAGCGGCCACACCTGGGTCGCCGGGCGGCGCGAGCGGGCACACAGGCCGGCCAGCAGAAAGGCGTTGACCTCGACGAGCGCCAGCCTGCCGTCGCGCGAGCCGTACAGGCCGCCCACGTCGATGTCGGCGAGCGAGCGCGGCACCAGGTTGCCCGTGGACACGACCGACGCGAGTCCCAGGGCGGCGGCGAATCCGGCGGCGGCCGCGAACACCGCCCAGTTGGCGGGACGTTCGGGCGGCGCGTCCGGCAGCCGGCAAACCAGCCGTTCCACGAGCAGCTCACCCGCCGGCACGCACAGGGCGGCGAACAGCACCCCCCGTAGCAGGGCGATACCGCCCACCCCGGGCGCCGCGGCCTCCCCGGTGCCCCGCAGCGCGGCGGACGGCCCGAGCAGCGGTACCAGCGCGGCCAGGGCCACCAGGACCAGGACGGCGACGGCCCGCCAGGTCCCGGGGCGTCCCGCGGAGCCGCTCGCGGCCACCTCGGCGGTCGGTCGTGTCAACGGCCCCCCTGATCTCCACCAGCCATGACAGAAGCGGGCAAGTACAGGAAAACAGCTGACGGAACGGCATACCACCCGTTCCTGCGTTTCCGGCCGCCCTGGCGCGCACGCTCACCCCTGGCGAGCCGGGTCCGTCCTCACCCGGGGCCCCGCGGTCATGCCCAGCGGGCCGGGCTAGACCCCCACGGCACCGGCGGCCGGGCCCAGTCGGCCGGGCCGCCCTCGAAGGACAACGGCGGACGCGCGTACCGCAGCCGCCCCAGCGGGCTGTCCGTCCCGGCGAGCCACGCGTCCGGCCCCTCGTACGGCTCGCCGGCCGCGGGTCCCGGCTCCAGTTCCTCCGTGAGCCACCGCGCGGTCCGCGCCAGCGCCAGCCGTACGAACCTGCCGGCCCCGTCGTACGACTGCTCGGTCAGGGCCCGCAGCACCCCTGCCGCCAGCAGGTAGCCGGTGCCGTGGTCCAGGGCCTGCGCGGGCAGCGTGCCCGGCCGGTCCGCCGGGCCCTCGGTCTCCGCGATGCCGGTGGCGACCTGCACCAGGCTGTCGAAGCCGCGCCGCCCGCCCCACGGCCCGTACGCGCCCCACGCCGACACCTGGGCCACGACCAGGCCCGGCCGCCGCTCGGCCAGCGCCTCGGGGGAGAGCCCTAACCGGTCCAGGGCGCCCGGCCGGTAGCCGGTGACCACGACGTCCGCCGAGCCCAGCAGCTCCTCGAAGGCGGCCCGGTCCGTCGCCAGGTCCAGCCTCGCCGAGCGCTTCCCGAAGCCCGTGTCGGCGTGCTGGTCGGGGAGTTCGGGCAGCCAGGGCGCGTCCAGGCGCAGGACGTCGGCGCCCAGCAGCCCGAGGGTGCGGGTGGCGACCGGTCCGGCGAGGACCCGGGTCAGGTCCAGGACGCGCAGCCCGGCGGCGGGCAGTAGGGGAGCGGCGCCGGCGTCGAGCGGCGAAAGCACGCGCGCACGTGCCGTGTCCAGGCGGCCGCGCTCGACGAGGGGCCGCTCGGCCACGGCGGCTGCCTGCTCGTGCCCGGCCCACTCGCCTGGGGAGCGCAGCGCCACGGCGAGTCCGCCGGCGGAGTAGACCGTGTTCTCCACGTCCAGCGCGCGCCGCCCGGCGATCCGGGCGGCGGCCTCCTCCGGGGAGGCGTGCTCCGGCAGGCCGAGCGCACGCAGCAGCCGAGCACCGTGGTGGGGGTAGTTGGCATGGGTGCGCACCCATCCGTCCGCCGCGCGCCAGAACCGGGACAACGGGGCGAACTGCACGGGTGCACGCCCGTCGAGCAGCAGGTGCCGCTCGCTGGTGAACGCCGCCGCCACGGCCCCGTCGTCCACCCGGACCCGGGGCACCTCCGGGGCCCCGGTCCGCCGTGCCGCCAGCTCGGCGGCGGCCAGCGTGCAGGCGCCGACGCAGGCGCGGGCGAGCTGGCGCACCGGAAGGCGCGCCGGGAGGGTGCTCTCGCGTGTCACGGCGGTGACACGCGAGAGCAGTGACGGATCGCCGCCCAGTGCGGACCACGCACAACTGATTCCAGTCATGACTGCACTATGCATTATTGACTGGATCAATACATGTGCCTCGGTACCTCAGTACCCCGGTGCTACCTGGTCACCGCCGCCAGGGCGTCGGCCGTGCCCCAGCCGTAGAAGCCGTTGTGGTTCCGGGACCCCTCGCACACCGCGTCGACCTTGCCGTCGCCGTTGATGTCGTACGGGTCGGTGCACGGCGTGGCGGTCGCCTCGGCGTACAGCAGGGCCTTCACCAGGGCCGCGGAGGCGTGTGGGTGGGTCGACTTGATCAGCGCGGCGACGCCGACGACGTGCGGGGTCGCCATCGACGTACCGGCCATGTAGCCCCACTTGCCGCCCGGCAGCGGGCCGAGGATCAGGCCGCTGGTGGCAGGGGGCTCCGGCGCCTGGTAGGCCGTCGAGTCGCCGCCGGGTGCGGCGATGTCGATGACCCCGAGACCGTAGTTGGAGAACGACGACTTCAGGCCCTTCGCGCCGGTCGCCGCGACCGTGACCACACCGGGCAGCTGGGTCGGGATGTCGAAGCACTTGTGCGGGTCGATCACCCGGTCGACGGGCGTGCCGTCGTTCGGCGAGACCGGGTCGGTGATCGAGTGGGAGGCCAGGTCGTAGCTCTCGTTGCCGGCCGCCGCGACGTTGACCGTGCCCTTGCGCTCCGCGAACTGCGAAGCCCGGGTGATCGCGTCGACGAGCGCCTTCTGGTTCGGGTCGTCGGTGCAGTTGAAGTACCAGGGGTCGGTGTAATAGCTGTTGTTGGTGACGTCGATGTGATGCTCGGCCGCCCACACGAAGCCGCAGACCACGGCCTCCGTGTAGAAGTACCCGGCGGTGGTGGCGACCTTGATGCCGGCCACCTTGACGCCCGGTGCCACACCGGTGATGCCGACCCCGTTCCTGGCGCCCGCGATCTCGCCCGCGACGTGCGTGCCGTGCGGGCTCTCCGCCGCGGTGGGCCGCCAGGCGCCGTACGTCGTGTCCGGCTTGCCCGAGACGCAGTTGGTGGACTGCGAGGCGGAGAAGTTGGGGGCGATGTCCGGGTGGGTGTCGTCCACGCCCGTGTCGATGACGGCGACGGTGACCTTCGAACTGCCCAGGGTCTTCTCGTGCGCCTTGTCCGCCTTGATGGCGGGCAGGTCCCACTGCAGCGGCTCCAGCGGGTCCTGCCCGTCGGCCGCCTGTGCGCCCGCCTCCGCGACCTGCTCGGAGCTGAGCACCTCCGGTGCGCCGACGTCGGTGGTCGACTGGGCGGGCAGCGGCGCGTTGCGGGTGTTCCCGGCCGAGTCCACGCCGGGCACCTTCCGTATGGTCTCGGCGAAGTCGGCGTTCGACGAATGGGCGACTATCACGCCGATCTCGTCGTACGCGATCACCACCGAACCACCGGCCCGTGCGATCGCCTTCTGCACGCGCTCGGAAGTGCCGTGTCCGGGACGGACGTTGACGACGTAGCTGAGGGACGTCGTGTCATCAGCGGCGGCCGCGGACGTGGCCGCCGCGCCGGTGTCGGCGGCGGACGCCGTGACATTGGGCAGGAAGGCGAGGGCCGTGGCCATGGCCATGCCGAGCGGGAGGGCGAGGACGCGACGGTGGCGCGGCTGGGGCGCGGTCATCTGAGGTCTCCAGTTCGTTCGCTGAGCGGGCGTGCCGTGCGGGAAGTCCTGCTCTGCGGTGCCTACTTGACCGCGCGGAGCGCGTCGACGACACCGGATCCGTAGAAGCCGTTGACGTGCTTGCCGCCCACGCAGGTGGCGTCGACGACGCCGTCGCCGTCCCCGTCGTACGGGCCCGCCGGGCAGCCCGGGTTGTCCGCCTCGGCCTTCAGGAGGGCCAGCAGCTGGGCCGGAGCGGCATGCGGGTGCGTCGACTTCAGCAGCGCGGCCACCGCGGCCACGTGCGGGGAGGCCATCGAGGTGCCCTGGAGGAAGCCGTACTGGTCGTTCGGCAGGGTGGACAGGATGCGGCCGTTCTTCGACGGTGTGTCCGGGATCTGGTACTTGTCGCCGCCCGGGCCGGCCACGTCGACGACGCCCCGGCCGTAGCTGGAGTAGTACGACTTCGTGTCGTTGACGCCGACCGCGCTCACGGTGACCACGCCGGGCAGCTGGGTCGGGATGTCGAAGCACTCGTGCGGGTCGACCGTCCGGGTGGTGGCCGTCGAGTCGTCCGGGCTCGAGGTGTCCGTGAGGGCGTGCGAGTCGAGGTCGTCGTTCGAGTTGCCCGCCGAGGCCACGTTGAGCGTGCCCTTGCGCTGGGCGTACAGCTGCGCCCTGTTGACCGCGTCAACGATGGCACGCTGATCGGGGTCGTCCATGCAGTTGTACAGCCATGGGTCAACGTAGTAGCTGTTGTTGGTGATCTCGATGCCGTGGTCGGCGGCGAAGACGAAGGCGCAGACCACGCTCTCCGGGTAGAACAGCTGCGTCGCGTCGGGCTGGGCCACCGTGATGCTCGCGACCTTCACGCCCGGTGCCACGCCGGCCACGCCGATCCCGTTGCGGGCCGCGGCTATCTCACCGGCGACGTGGGTGCCGTGGTAGTGGTCGGCGTCCGCCGGCCGCCAGGCGCCGTAGGTCGTGTCCGCCTTGCCGCTCACGCAGTTGGCGGACTGCGAGGCGGAGAAGTTCGGGGCGATGTCCGGGTGGGTGTCGTCGACGCCGGTGTCGATGATGCCGACGGTCACCGAGCGGCTCCCCGGGTTGACCGCGGCGGCCTTGTCGGCGCCGATCGCCCGCAGGTCCCACTGGTCGGCCTCAAGAGGCTCCTGGCCCGCTGTCGCCCGCTGCTCGACCCGGGCGGCCGCCGCCTTCGACAGCACCTGTACGGCGCCCTCGTCCGTGGTCCCCGCCGCGCTCAGCGCGGCCGTCCGGGTGGCACCCGCCGACTGCACCCCGCGCACCGCCCGCAGCGCCGCGCCGAAGTCCGGGTTCGCCGAGTGCACGACGATCACGCCGATCTTGTCGTACGTCGC
This sequence comes from Streptomyces sp. NPDC104761, assembly GCF_055583445.1. NCBI lineage: Bacteria > Bacillati > Actinomycetota > Actinomycetes > Kitasatosporales > Streptomycetaceae > Streptomyces > Streptomyces sp. NPDC104761. Next base: position 657,696 of record NZ_JBVJNZ010000003.1, read on the forward strand.
GATGATGGTGCCGCCGTTGCGGGCGACCGCCCGCTGCACCGACTCGATCGTGCGATGGTCCGTCGTGGTGTTGACGACGTAGGCCAGGTTCGGGCCGCCCGCAGCCCGGGCCGCCGGGGCGGGCGGCGAGGCCGCCGAGGCCGCCGTCGGCAGGAGGCCGAGCGAGGCGGTCAGCGACAGGACGACAGGGACGGCGAGCGCCAGCCCGCGTCTGGAACGCAGATGAGCCATGGGGTCTCCACATCATCCGGGACATCAACCGAAAACGGGCCCGCCCAGGACGCGCGTGCTGCTTGGGCAGGTACATGACGGGTGGTGCAGGGCCGAAGCTATCTCCCGCACTCGCCGGCCAGCAATGACCGGAGGTGACTTGCACCGACGACTTCCGAAAGAACCCGGGCGAGTTGAACCTGACCACGCGTGGCGCCGTGACCTCGGGGAGGGAGCCACAGCAGGATCGAGGCCCCCCGTCGGAATCACGCACCGGAGTCGCACCATCACTCCACGTGTGTGGTCCACATGTCTGTGAGGTCAGAATCCGCATGTCCGTATCGCGAGGAGACTCCGTGGCCACCGAGACACCACCACCCTCGAACACGCAGACCCGGCACCCCTCCGGCGAGGAGTTCGCCGAGGTGCAGCAGAGTCCGGAGTTCGCCGAACTGCGGCGCTCCCACCGCTCCTTCGCCTTCCCGCTGACCCTCGCGTTCATCGCCTGGTACCTGCTGTACGTCCTGCTCTCCAACTACGCGGACGACTTCATGGGCACCAAGGTCGTCGGCAACATCAACGTGGCCCTGGTCCTCGGCCTCGCCCAGTTCCTCACCACGTTCCTCATCGCCTGGTGGTACGCCCGGCACGCCGCCGCCAAGCTCGACCCCAAGGCCGAGGCCATCAAGTCCCGGATGGAGGGCGGCGCATGAGCCCCGCGATCACGATGGCGGCCGGCGAGGCCAGTGAGCACCGGACGCTGATCATCACCCTGTTCGCGGTGTTCGTCGCCGCGACGCTCGTCATCACGGTCTGGGCGGGCCGCCAGACCAAGGACGCCGCCGACTTCTACGCGGGCGGCCGCCAGTTCACCGGCTTCCAGAACGGCCTCGCCGTCTCCGGCGACTACATGTCCGCCGCGTCCTTCCTCGGCATCGCCGGCGCCATCGCCCTGTTCGGCTACGACGGCTTCCTCTACTCCATCGGCTTCCTGGTCGCCTGGCTGGTCGCCCTGCTCCTGGTCGCCGAGCCGCTGCGCAACTCCGGCCGCTACACCATGGGCGACGTGCTCGCCTACCGCATGCGCCAGCGCCCGGTCCGCACCGCCGCCGGCACCTCCACGATCGTCGTCTCGATCTTCTACCTGCTGGCCCAGATGGCGGGAGCGGGCGTCCTCGTCTCCCTGCTCCTCGGCATCACCAGCGACGGCGGCAAGATCGGCATCGTCGCCCTGGTCGGCGTCCTGATGATCGTCTACGTCACCATCGGCGGCATGAAGGGCACCACCTGGGTCCAGATGGTCAAGGCCGTGCTGCTCATCGCGGGCGCCCTGCTGCTGACCTTCATGGTCCTGGCCAAGTTCCACTTCAACGTCTCCGACCTGCTCGGCAAGGCCGCCGACAACAGCGGCAAGGGTGCCGCCTTCCTGGAGCCCGGCCTGAAGTACGGTGCCACCGGCACCAGCAAGCTGGACTTCCTCTCCCTCGGCATCGCCCTGGTCCTGGGCACCGCCGGACTGCCGCACATCCTGATCCGGTTCTACACCGTGCCCACCGCCAAGGCCGCCCGGAAGTCCGTCCTCTGGGCGATCGGCCTGATCGGCGCCTTCTACCTGATGACCCTCGCCCTCGGCTTCGGCGCGGCCGCGCTGATCAAACCCGACGAGATCATCGCCTCCAACAAGTCCGGCAACACCGCGGCCCCCCTCCTCGCCCTCCACCTGGGCGGTGTCGACTCCAACTGGGGCGCGATCCTGCTGGCCACCATCTCCGCGGTGGCCTTCGCGACCATCCTCGCCGTGGTCGCGGGCCTCACCCTGGCGTCCTCGTCGTCCTTCGCGCACGACATCTACGCCAACGTCATCAAGAAGGGCCAGGCCACCGAGAAGCAGGAGATCAACGCGGCCCGCTACGCCACCGTCGGCATCGGTGCGGTGTCGATCGTGCTCGGCGCCCTGGCCCGCGACCTCAATGTCGCCGGCCTGGTCGCGCTCGCCTTCGCGGTCGCCGCCTCCGCCAACCTGCCGACCATCCTCTACAGCCTCTTCTGGAAGCGGTTCACCACCGCCGGAGCCCTCTGGTCGATCTACGGCGGCCTGGTCACCGCGGTCGGCCTGGTGCTGTTCTCGCCGGTGGTGTCCGGAAAGGAGACGTCGATGTTCCCGGGCGTCGACTTCCACTGGTTCCCGCTGGAGAACCCGGGCATCGTCTCGATCCCGGTCGGATTCCTCCTCGGCGTCGTGGGCACTCTGCTCTCCAAGGAGGCCCCGGACGCCGCCAAGTACGCGGAACTGGAGGTACGGTCCCTGACCGGCACCGGAGCGCACTGAGCTTCGTACGACCGGCCGCGTCGACGGGACCGTAGGATCCTACGACGCGGCCGCGTCGTTCCTCGTGGCATCAGGTCTCTCCCGATGTCAGTGCCGTCACGTAGGCTCACAAGTGACGGCAGAGATCCGATCCGCAACGAGGGAGGGGGCCCGCGTGCTCATCGACACCTACGGCCGGGTGGCCACCGACCTGAGAGTCTCGCTGACCGACCGGTGCAACCTGCGCTGTACGTACTGCATGCCCGAGGAGGGCCTGCAGTGGCTGGCCAAGCCCGACCTGCTCACGGACGACGAGATCGTCCGGCTGGTCGACATCGCCGTCCGGCTGCTGGGCGTCGAGGAGGTCCGTTTCACCGGCGGCGAGCCGCTGCTGCGCCCGGGCCTGGTCGGCATCGTCGAGCGCGTGGCGGACCTGGCCCCCCGCCCCCGGATGTCCCTGACGACCAACGGCATCGGCCTGCGCCGCACCGCGACGGCCCTCAAGACGGCCGGCCTGGACCGGGTCAACGTCTCCCTGGACACCCTCCGCCCCGAGGTCTTCAAGACCCTCACCCGCCGCGACCGCCACCAGGACGTCCTGGACGGCCTCCGGGCCGCCCACGACGCCGGCCTCACCCCGGTCAAGGTCAACACGGTCCTGATGCCCGGCCTGAACGAGGACGAGGCCCCCGACCTCCTCGCCTGGGCGGTGGCGCACGACTACGAGCTGCGCTTCATCGAGCAGATGCCGCTCGACGCCCAGCACGGCTGGAAACGCGACAGCATGGTGACGGCCGGGGACATCCTCGCCTCGCTCCGCACCCGCTTCGACCTCACCCCCGAGGGCGCCGACGACCGCGGTTCGGCCCCGGCGGAGCGCTGGCTGGTCGACGGCGGCCCGCACCGCGTCGGCGTCATCGCCTCGGTCACCCGCCCGTTCTGCGCGGCCTGCGACCGCACCCGCCTCACGGCCGACGGCCAGATACGGACCTGCCTGTTCGCACGGGAGGAGACGGACCTGCGCGGCGCCCTCCGCTCGGGCGCGCCGGACGAGGAGATCGCCCGCAGGTGGCGGCTGGCGATGTGGGGAAAGAAGGCGGGGGCGGGACTGGACGATCCGAAGTTCGTGCAGCCGGACCGGCCGATGTCAGCGATCGGCGGCTAGCCCGGCGCACCCGGCCTACCCGTCCTGCTCGGACGATTCCCACTCCCGCAACAGCACGACGTCCTTCAGGAACCCCCGCACGCCCAGGAATTGGGAGAGATGCTCCCGGTGCTCCTCACAGGCGAGCCAGGTCTTGCGCCGCTCCGGCGTGTGGATCTTCGGGTTGTTCCACGCCAGCACCCACACCGCGGCGGCGCGACAGCCCTTCGCTGAACAGACAACGTCACTCATTGCTTCGTCTCGCACTGCTTCGTCCCGCACAAAAGCCCCGCAAACAAGGCGACGCCGAGCAGCCACGGGGGGAGCTGCCCGGCGTCGGTCCGTCGCTCCGACGGGGGATGCGGAGCGCGTACGCAGTATGTCACGGGTCACCCTTGGCCCGGCACTGGAACAGCACGATAGATCTGAGCATTTCTTGAGCTTCGGGCGGCGTCGCCGCCCGTGCGCGCCGCCTCCCCGAGCTCAGACCGGCTCCGCCCGCTCGCCGCTCACGGTTCCCGCCGCCGGGTCCGCCACCACGTCCTCCGGGACGGGTTCCGCCTGCGTCCCCTCCGCCCGCGGCGGCGCGATCATCAGCCGCGTCGGCGCGATCCCGAAGGTCGACGGGAGCGACTTCGGCTGCTCCCGTCCGGCGTTGGCGATGACGACGGCGACGTAGGGGAGCAGCGCCCCCAGCACCAGGGCCACGACGGCGACGTACCGTTCGACGTTCCACAACGTCACCGCGAGGATCACCGACATGGTCCGGATGCCCATCGAGATGACGTACCGCCGCTGCCGGCCGCGTACGTCCTCCGCCAGGCCGGTACGGGCTCCGGTGATCCGGAACACCTGGACGTTGCCGTCACCGCGCTGCTTCCGCATCACATTCCACCATCCGCCCGCATCGGACTCTCCCCGGCCCCTACCCGGTCCGCACCCGCTCGGGGAACCGGGTCAGGACCTTTCCCACGGTACGCCGCGCCTGCGCCGCCTTCGAGACCGGGTCGCCCTCCCGCCTGCGCGAACGGCCTGCGCCGTAGCGCGTACGGCGCCACCGACATGCGCCGTACGGCGTACGGGCCGAGACTTGGCGTAATGCTCACGTCGAGCCGTACGAGGAGGCAGCCATGGGCTGGTTGTGGGCGATCATCGTGGGTTTCGTGCTGGGCATCATCGCGAAGGCGGTCATCCCGGGCAAGCAGCACAGCCCTCTGTGGCTGACGACCATCTTCGGCATCCTGGGCGCCATCGCGGGCAACGCGATCGCCCGCGCGGTCGGCGTGGCGGCGACCCCCGGCATCGACTGGACCCGTCACCTGTTCCAGCTGGTGGCGGCGATCATCATCGTCTTCCTGGGCGACATGGCGTACACGGCGACCCTGGGAAAGCGCAAACAGCGCATCTGACGCGCCCCGGGCTCACAGCGCCCCGAACTTCACAGCGCCCCGAACTTCACAGCGCCCCGAACTTCACAGCGCCCCGAAAGGGGCGCGGGGAACTACGCGGCCGGCCACAACGCACGGCACTCGGCAGCGCACCCGCACCCCCACGGCGCTCACGAACCGACGACCTCCACGGCCGCCAGATTCTTCTTCCCCCGCCGCAGCACCAGCCACCGCCCGTGCAGCAACTCGTCCGCGGCGGGTACCGCGTCCTCGGCGGTCACCTTCACGTTGTTCACGTAGGCCCCGCCCTCCTTCACGGTCCGCCGCGCGGCGGACTTGGACGCCACCAGCCCGACCTCGGCGAACAGGTCGACCACCGGCCCCAGCTCGCCGACCTTGACGTGCGGCACCTCGGACAGCGCCGCCGCCAGCGTCCGGTCGTCCAGCTCCGCCAGCTCGCCCTGCCCGAACAGCGCCCTGGACGCGGCGATCACCGCAGCGGTCTGGTCGGCTCCGTGGACGAGCGTCGTCAGCTCCTCGGCCAGCGCCCGCTGTGCCGCCCGCGCCTGCGGACGCTCCTCGGTCTGCTTCTCCAGCTCCTCGATCTCCTCGTGGGACTTGAAGCTGAAGATGCGCAGGAACTTGGAGACGTCCCGGTCGTCGGCGTTCAGCCAGAACTGGTAGAAGGCGTACGGAGTGGTCATCTCCGGGTCGAGCCAGACCGTGCCGGACTCCGTCTTGCCGAACTTGGTGCCGTCGGCCTTGGTGATCAGCGGCGTGCCCAGGGCGTGCACCACGGCGTCGGGCTCGACCTTGTGGATCAGGTCGGTGCCCGAGGTGAGGTTGCCCCACTGGTCGCTGCCGCCGGTCTGCAGCGTGCAGCCGTACCGCCGGTACAGCTGGAGGAAGTCCATGCCCTGGAGGATCTGGTAGCTGAACTCCGTGTAGCTGATGCCCTCCTGGGACTCCAGCCGCCGGGCCACGGCCTCCTTCGCGATCATCTTGTTCACGCGGAAGTGCTTGCCGATGTCGCGCAGGAACTCGATGGCCGACAGGCCCTGCGTCCAGTCCAGGTTGTTGACCATGACCGCCGCGTTCGGACCCTCGAAGTCCAGCAGCGGAGCGATCTGGGCGCGCAGCCGCTCCACCCACTGGGCGACGACCTCGGGCGCGTTGAGCGTGCGCTCGGAGTTCGGCTTCGGGTCACCGATCAGGCCGGTGGCACCCCCGACCAGGCCCAGCGGGCGGTTCCCCGCCTGCTGGATCCGGCGCATCGTCAGGATCTGCACGAGGTTGCCGAGGTGCAGGCTGGGCGCGGTCGGGTCGAAACCGCAATAGAACGTGACGGGACCGTCCGCGAACGCCTTGCGCAATGCGTCCTCGTCCGTGGAGAGGGCGATGAGCCCCCGCCACTTCAGCTCGTCGACGATGTCCGTCACGGTTCTCGTATCTCCTTGGGTGGTCTTGTCAGCAGGTACGAGGTTATACGCCCTGGCTGACAGAGCTCATATTGAAGTCGGGCACCCGCAGCGCGGGCATCGCAGCCCTAGTGAACCAGTCGCTCCACTCCCGCGGCAGCGTCTTTTCCGTGCGCCCGGCCTCGGTCGCCCGCCCCAGCAGGTCCACCGGCGACTCGTTGAACCTGAAGTTGTTCACCTGCCCGGTGACCTGGCCGTTCTCCACCAGGTAGACGCCGTCCCTGGTCAGGCCCGTGAGCAGCAGCGTCGCCGGGTCGACCTCGCGGATGTACCAGAGGCAGGTCAGCAGCAGCCCGCGCCCGGTGGCGGCGACCATGTCCTCCAGGGACCGGTCCTGGCCGCCGTCCAGGATCAGGTTCCCGCCCGCCGGGGCGACCGGGAGCCCGGTCAGGCCGGCGGTGTGCCGGGTGGTCGTCAGGTGCTTCAGCTCGCCCTGCGACACCCACTCGGTGGCACCGACGGGCAGCCCGTTGTCGAAGACGGACTGGTCGCCGCCGGAGGAGTGCGCGACGACGAAGGGCGCGGACTCCAGGCCCGGCTCGTTCGGGTCGCTGCGCAGGGTGAGTGGCAGGTCGGTCAGCTTCTCGCCGACGCGGGTGCCGCCGCCCGGCTTGGAGAACACCGTCCGGCCCTCGGCCGCGTCCCGCCCGGACGCCGACCACAGCTGGTAGATCAGCAGGTCGGCGACCGCGGTCGGCGGCAGCAGCGTCTCGTACCGGCCGGCCGGGAGGTCCACCCGCCGCTCGGCCCAGCCGAGCCGTACCGCGAGCTCGGCGTCGAGCGCGCCGGGGTCGACGTCCTTGAAGTCCCGCGTGGAGCGACCGGCCCAGGCCGAGCGGGTACGGTCCGGCGACTTGGCGTTCAGCTCCAGCGTGCCGGTGGGCTGGTCGTGCCTGAGGCGCAGCCCGGTCGAGGTGCCCACGTACGTCGACACCAGCTCGTGGTTGGCGAAGCCGTACAGCTCGCGGCCGCCCGCACGCGCGCGTGCGAAGGCCTCGCCGAGCGCCGGGGCGAAGTCGGCGAACACGGCGGAGGAGGTCTCGGCGGGCGCGTCGGTGAAGTCCGGCGCCTCCGGTACGCCGGTGACCAGCGGCTGGGCGTCCTCGGCGGGCCCGGCACCGCGCGCGGCGGCCTCGGCGGCCCGCACCAGCGGCTCCAGGTCGTCGGCGGTCACGGCCGAGCGGGAGACGACGCCCGAGGCCGTGCCCTCCTTGCCGTCCACGGTGGCGACGACGGTGAGCGAACGGCCGCGGGTGACGCCGTTGGTGGTGAGCGCGTTGCCGGCCCAGCGCAGGTTGGCGGTGGAGTGCTCGTCGGCGATGACCACGCAGCCGTCGGCCCGGGACAGTTCCAGAGCACGCTCGACGATCTCGTGCGGCTTGTTGCTACGGGCGCTCATCGACCGGCCTCCTGCGTGGTGTTGAGGATGTTGACGCCCTTGAAGAGGGCCGAGGGGCAGCCGTGCGACACCGCGGCGACCTGTCCCGGCTGGGCCTTGCCGCAGTTGAAGGCGCCGCCGAGGACGTATGTCTGGGGGCCGCCGACGGCCGTCATGGAGCCCCAGAAGTCGGTGGTCGTCGCCTGGTAGGCGACGTCGCGCAGCTGCCCGGTGATCCGGCCGTTCTCGATCCTGAAGAACCGCTGTCCGGTGAACTGGAAGTTGTAGCGCTGCATGTCGATCGACCAGGAGCGGTCGCCGACCACGTAGATCCCGCGGTCGACCCCGCCGATCAGGTCCTCCGTCGCCAGCCCGGCCGGGTCCGGCCGCAGCGACACGTTGGCCATGCGCTGCACGGGGACGTGCCCGGGGGAGTCGGCGTACGCGCACCCGTTGGAGCGGTCGAAGCCGGTCAGCCGCGCGATCCTGCGGTCCAGCTGGTAGCCGACCAGCGTGCCGTCCTTGACCAGGTCCCAGGACTGGGCCGCGACGCCCTCGTCGTCGTACCCGATGGTCGCCAGGCCGTGCTCGGCGGTGCGGTCGCCGGTGACGTTCATCAGTTCGGAGCCGTACTTCAGCTTGCCGAGCTGGTCGAAGGTGGCGAAGGAGGTGCCTGCGTAGGCGGCCTCGTAGCCGAGCGCGCGGTCCAGCTCGGTGGCGTGGCCGATGGACTCGTGGATGGTCAGCCACAGGTTGGAGGGATCGACCACCAGGTCGTACAGACCCGCCTCGACACTCGGCGCCCGCATCTTCTCGGCCAGCAGCTCCGGGATCTGCTCCAGCTCGGCGTCCCAGTCCCAGCCGGTGCCGGTGAGGTACTCCCAGCCGCGGCCGACCGGCGGCGCGATGGTCCGCATCGAGTCGAACTCGCCGCTGGACTCGTCCACCGACACGGCCGTCAGCTGCGGGTGCAGCCGCACCCGCTGCTGGGTGGTCACGGTCCCGGCCGTGTCCGCGTAGAACTTGTTCTCGTGGACGGTGAGCAGCGAGGCGTCGACGTGGTTGACGCCGTTCGCCGCCAGCAGCCGCGCGCTCCACTCCGCGAGCAGCGCCGACTTCTCCTCGTCCGGCACGGTGAACGGGTCGATCTCGTACGCCGAGACCCACGTCTTCTCCTCGTGCACCGGCTCGCCGGCCAGCTCCACCCGCTCGTCGGACCCGGCGGCCTTGATGACCTGCGCCGAGAGCTTGGCCATCGCCACCGCCTGCGAGGCGACCCTGGCGGCCGCGTCCAGGGTCAGGTCCACCCCGGACGCGAAGCCCCAGGTGCCGCCGTGCACGACCCGGACCGCGTACCCGAGGTCGGTGGTGTCCGAGGACCCGGCGGGCTTGGCGTCCCTGAGGCTCCAGGACGCGCTGCGCACCCGCTCGAAGCGGAAGTCCGCGTGCTCGGCCCCCAGCGCACGCGCGCGTGCCAGCGCGGCGTCGGCCAGGGCCCGTAGCGGAAGCGCCGTGAAGGCTTCGTCGATGGAATGAGGCACGGAGGTCTCCCTGCTGTCGTGGCCTGTCCGTCCGATCATGTCGCGCCCGCGTGCCCGTGGACCACAGGTTTCGGCCCGGCGCCGGGCCTTTCTGTAGGGATCCGACAGCGACACCCCCGAGCCACTGTCGGTGCCCGCTTGCCCGCGGCAATGGCGGGACCGATAGGTTTTCGATGAAGCCGCCTGTCATGCCAGCTGTTCGGGCGGGTTGTCAGACCGATCGAAAGGGTGATCCGTTGAGCCGCTCGGTTCTCGTCACTGGAGGCAACCGGGGCATCGGCCTCGCCATCGCCCGTGCTTTCGCCGACAACGGCGACAAGGTCGCCGTCACGTACCGCTCCGGTGAGCCGCCGGCCGTTCTCAAGGAACTGGGTGTCCTGGCCGTCAAGTGCGACATCACCGACTCCGAGCAGGTGGAGCAGGCCTACAAGGAGATCGAGGAGGCGCACGGCCCGGTCGAGGTCCTGGTCGCCAACGCCGGCATCACCAAGGACACCCTCCTCATGCGGATGTCCGAGGAGGACTTCACCTCGGTCGTCGACACCAACCTGACCGGCACCTTCCGGGTCGTCAAGCGTGCCAACCGCGGCATGCTGCGCGCCAAGAAGGGCCGGGTCGTCCTCATCTCGTCGGTCGTCGGCCTCTACGGCGGCCCCGGCCAGGCCAACTACGCCGCCTCCAAGGCCGCCCTGGTCGGCTTCGCGCGGTCCCTCGCCCGTGAGCTGGGCTCGCGCAACATCACCTTCAACGTCGTGGCGCCCGGCTTCGTCGACACCGACATGACCAAGGTGCTCACCGACGAGCAGCGCGCCACCATCGTGTCTCAGGTGCCGCTCGGCCGGTACGCGGAGCCCGAGGAGGTCGCCGCGACGGTGCGGTTCCTCGCCTCGGACGACGCTTCGTACATCACTGGAGCCGTCATCCCCGTTGACGGCGGACTGGGAATGGGTCACTGATCACCATGAGTGGAATCCTCGAGGGCAAGCGCATCCTGATCACGGGTGTGCTGATGGAGTCCTCCATCGCCTTCCACGCGGCCAAGCTGGCCCAGGAGCAGGGTGCCGAGATCATCCTCACCGCGTTTCCGCGGCCCACGCTGACCGAGCGCATCGCCAAGAAGCTGCCGAAGCCCACCAAGGTCATCGAGCTCGACGTCACCAACGACGAGCACCTCGGCCGCCTCGCCGACCTCGTCGGCGAGGAGCTCGGCGGTCTCGACGGCGTCGTCCACTCCATCGGCTTCGCCCCCCAGGACGCCCTCGGCGGCAACTTCCTCAACACGCCGTTCGAGTCCGTCGCCACCGCCATGCACGTCTCGGCGTACTCCCTGAAGTCGCTGACCATGGCCTGCCTGCCGCTGATGCAGAACGGCGGCTCGGTCGTCGGCCTCACCTTCGACGCCCAGTACGCCTGGCCGCAGTACGACTGGATGGGCCCGGCCAAGGCCGCCCTGGAGGCCACCAGCCGCTACATCGCGCGCGACCTGGGCAAGCAGAACATCCGCTGCAACCTCATCTCGGCCGGCCCCATCGGCTCCATGGCCGCCAAGTCCATCCCGGGCTTCAGCGACCTGGCCGCCGTCTGGGACCACCGCTCCCCGCTGGAGTGGGACCTCAAGGACCCGGAGCCGGCGGGCAAGGGCATCGTCGCCCTGCTGAGCGACTGGTTCCCGAAGACCACCGGCGAGATCATCCACGTGGACGGCGGTCTGCACGCCATCGGCGCCTGACCCGCACAGGCTCGTCGAGGCCCGTGTCCCGCGAGGGGCACGGGCCTCACCCGTTCGGCCCACCGGCCGGGTGATCACCCGCCGGGCGGCGCACCCTGGAGACGCGGCGGCACGCCCTGGTTGCGCGTGCACCGCGCGATGCCCCTCCCCAGCCCGGCCGAGGAGGTCCCCCTTGTGCGCCTTTCCCGCAGCCTGGCCCCGGTGACCCTGGCCCTCGCCCTCGTGGTGTCGCTGCCCTGCGCCGCCGAGTCCCACGCGCGCGTGCCGAACGGCCACCAGCCGGCCCCGCAGCTGTTCGGCGCCTCGTGCCGGACCACCGTCCGCGGCTCCCACGTGGTGGCCTACTGCCACAACCCCTACGTCGACACCGACCGGGTCCGGCTGCACATCGAGTGCGCCCAGTGGTGGGACATCGACACCGACGGCCCCCCGGTCGACACCGGCCCGGCGATGACCGTACGGCTCTCCGGCCGCTGCTGGAAGGACGTCCGCGCGGTGTGGATCAGTCACCAGAAGGTGAGCTGAACCGGTCCGGACGGCACAGGAACGGGTAGCTCGCCGCCTCCTTGGCGGCCGCGTCCGCGTCACCCGCGCGGATCGCCTCGACCAGCCGGGTGTGGTCCATGTACGACTGCGGCGTCAGCTCGGCGCCGACGTCCGCGCGCAGCCACTCCCGCAGTACCTCGCCCAGGTCGGCGTACATCGCCGTCAGTACGTCGTTGTGCGAGGCGGCCACCACGGCCAGGTGCAGGGTCGCGTCCGCCGTCACGAAGGCCTCCGCGTCGCCCGACCGCCAGGCCTGCTCGCGGCGCGCCAGGAGGGCGTCGAGCTGCCTGAGGTCCTTCTCCGTGCGGCGGGCCGCGGCCAGCCGGGCGGCCGACGACTCCAGCGTGGAGCGCAGCTCGGCGATGTGCCGGGGGTCGGCCCCGGCGAACCGGCGATGCATCACGCCGGCCAGCTCACTGGTGGCCGAGACATACGTCCCCGAGCCCTGGCGGATGTCCAGCAGGCCGTTGTGCGCCAGCGCCCGGACGGCCTCCCGGACGGTGTTGCGGGCCACCCCGAGCTGCTCGACCAGCTCCGGCTCGGTGGGGATGCGGGAGCCGACCGGCCATTCACCCGAGGTGATCTGGTTCCGCAGCGCGGCGATGACCTGCTCGGACAGCGCCGAGCGGCGCGGATGGCTCAGAGGCATGACACACCTTCGCACGCGAGGGCCCGGCGGGAGTGGCCGGGCCCGCCCGGGGATGGACAACCATTCATCCCATGATTCTATGATAGGCCTCATGGTAGGCAGGGAAACCGAGAACGCGACCCCGACGACAGCACGGACGACGACATCCGGAAGGAGCCCCGTGACCGCCACGCGCGCGTGGACGACACGGCTGGTCGTCGTCGGCATCGTGCTGTCCGCCGTCAACCTCCGGCCCGCCATCACCAGCCTCGGCGCGCTCCTGGAGGAGGTCCGCGACGGCCTCGGCATGAGCGGCAGCGTGGCCGGACTGCTCACCTCGGTGCCCCCGCTCTGCTTCGCCGTCTTCGGTGTCACCGCCCCCCGCCTCGCCCGCCGCTTCGGCCCGGCGGCCGTGGTCTGCGCGGGCATGGCGGCCGTCACGGCCGGCCTGTTGATACGGCCGTACGCCGGGAGCACCGCCGGGTTCCTGGCCGGCAGCGCGCTCGCGCTCATGGGCATCGCGGTCAGCAACGTGCTGATGCCGGTCATCGTCAAGCGCTGGTTCCCCGACCGGGTCGGCTCCATGACCGGCCTGTACTCGATGGCCCTCGCCGCCGGCACCTCGGTGGCCGCCGCGGTGACCGTGCCCCTGACCGACGCCCTCGGCGGCAGCTGGCAGACCGGTCTTGCGGCCTGGGCCGGGCTCGCGGCGGTCGCGGTGCTGCCGTGGGTTCCGCTGGTCCGCGGCCGCGGAACGGCACCGGCACCCGAGGCCGAGGCACCCGCGCGCACGGAGCGGCAGCAGCCCGCCCTGCGGATCACCCGCAGCCGTACCGCCTGGGCGCTCGCCGTGTTCTTCGGGCTCCAGGCCACGGCCGCCTACATCACGATGGGCTGGATGGCGCAGATCTTCCGGGACGCCGGCGTCTCCGCGAGCACGGCCGGACTGCTGCTGGCCGTCACCATGGTGATGGGCGTACCACTGGCCTTCGTCATCCCGCGGGTGGCCACCCGGCTGCCGCACCAGGGCCCGATCGTGATCGCACTCGGCGTCTGCGGCCTCGCCGGATACGCCGGCCTGTACCTCGCGCCCGCGGGCGGCGCCTGGGCCTGGGCCGTCCTGCTCGGCATCTCGAACTGCGCCTTCCCGCTGGCACTCACCATGGTCGGGATGCGGGCCAGGACCGGCGCGGGCGTCGCCCAGCTCTCGGCCTTCGCCCAGAGCACCGGCTATCTGATCTCCATCCCCGGCCCGCTGCTGGTGGGCGTGCTCTACCAGCACAGCGGCGGCTGGGGCCTGCCGATCGCCCTCATGGTCGGCCTGATGATCCCGCAGATGGCCGTCGGCGTTCTGGCCGGCCGTGACCGCATCGTGGAGGACGAGGCGGCCGCGACCGCCTGACCGCCTGAGCCACGCCGGGGCCCCGCCGCCTCCCGCCGCCCCTTGGCACCCCCTGCCGCCCGTGTCCGCCGCTGTCGGCCGTGTCGTGGCCACCCCGCGCGGTCCGTGCCCTCCCGGAGGTGCCAGACTGGCCCCATGCCAGTGCTCGACCCGAACCCCCAGAACGGTCAGAAGAAGATGCTGATCGTCTTCGGCTCGTTCTTCGCCATCTTCATCGTCATCGCTGTCATCGCGACCCTCGCGTCACCCTGACCACGGCCGGCCACCGCCCCCGCGGCGGGGATGGTGGGGCTAGCACCCCCATCCCCTAGGGGGTGAGGGTCAGGGTCAAGTGGGTGGGTCACCGGATGGGGCGGCGACCGCGGATTCCGTAGTTTCGAGGTGTGGCCGCGAGGGCGGCCGACAGACCCCGGATCCATCGGAGGCGATCATGCCGGCCCCAGCGCACACCCGGTCCCACCCGGCGACCCCGGGCAGCGTCGACATCCGGCTCCCCTGGTGGGCGCTGGCCCTTCCGGCGCTCGCCTTCGCCGCCCTGCTGATCCTGATACTCAACCCGGCGGACGCCCAGGCGGCCGGCGGGGACCCCGCCGTCACCCACCTTTTCGAGCGGGCCCAGCAGCTCGTCTCCCGCTAGGCCATGCCGGGGGCGCGGCGCCCCGCGGACCGGGCGGAGGCGCATGTCAACTCCCTGCGCCCGATGGCCTGTTTCATGCGAAGCTGGGTGCCATGAGCGTCGCAGAACCCCGCAGGATTGTCCTCTTCCGCCATGCGAAAGCCGACTGGCCACAGGTGACCGATCACGAGCGACCGCTCGCTGAGCGGGGCCGAATGGACGCCGCCGTCGCCGGACGCAAGCTCGCGGACAGCGGCATCACCTTCGACCTGGCCCTGTGCTCCACCTCCGTGCGCACCCGGGAGACCTGGAAGCTCGCCGTCCACGAGCTCGCGCACCGGCCGAAAACCGTCTACGAGGAGCGGGTGTACGAGGCCTCGCCGGGCGAGCTGATCGCCGTGCTCAACGAGGTGCCCGACGACGTGCAGACCGTCATCCTCATCGGCCACAACCCCGGTGTGCACGGCCTGGCCGAGATCCTCGCCGGCGGCGCGGATGCCGACGCCCGTGAGCGGATGGACCGCCGGGGCTTTCCCGCCGCCGCCTTCGCCGTCCTGACGTACGAGGGCTCCTGGAAGGCCCTGGAACCCGGTGCCGCCACGCTCGCGGACTACTGGGCACCGTCCGAGTGAGACCTGGTACCACCGCACCGCCACCGACGTGACACGACACGGGCCCGGCACCGTGGAGACCGGTGCCGGGCCCGCGGGTCCGGCACCGGCCGGACGGCGCTCAGCTCTCGTCGTGGGTGTCCGCCGCCTCGACCTCTTCGCGGGTGACGCCCAGCAGATACAGGACCGTGTCCAGGAACGGGAAGTTCACCGCCGTGTGCGCGGCCTCGCGGACCACCGGCTTGGCGTTGAAGGCGACCCCGAGGCCGGCCGCGTTCAGCATGTCGAGGTCGTTGGCCCCGTCACCGACGGCCACCGTCTGCACCAGCGGCACGCCCGCCTCGGCGGCGAACCGGCGCAGCAGCCGCGCCTTGCCCGCCCGGTCCACGATCTCGCCGGTCACCCGGCCGGTCAGCTTCCCGTCGACGATCTCCAGCGTGTTGGCCTGGGCGAAGTCAAGGCCCAGCCGCTCCTTCAGGTCGTCGGTGACCTGGGTGAAACCGCCGGAGACGACGCCGACCTGGTAGCCGAGCCGCTTCAGCGTACGGATCAGGGTCCGCGCGCCCGGCGTCAGCCGGACCTCCGCGCGCACCTTCTGCACGACCGACTCGTCCAGCCCCTTCAGCAGTGCCACGCGCGCGTGCAGCGACTGCTCGAAGTCCAGCTCACCGCGCATCGCGGCCGCCGTCACCGCGGCGACCTGGTCCTCGCAGCCGGCGTGCGCCGCGAAGAGCTCGATCACCTCGTCCTGGATCAGCGTCGAGTCCACGTCCATGACGACCAGCCGCTGGGCCCGTCGGTGCAGGCCCGCCGAGACCACCGCGATGTCCACGCCGAGCTCGGCCGCGTCGGAGGCCAGGGCGGTGCGCAGTGGTTCGGTCTCCACGCCGGACACCGCGAACTCGACCGCGGTCACCGGGTACTTGGCGAGCCGGAAGATACGGTCGATGTTGCCGCCGGTCTTGGCGATCCGGGCGGCGATGGCGGCCGTCGACTCGGCGGTCAGCGGGTGGCCGAGGACGGTGACCAGGGAACGGCCGAGGCCGCGCGGGCGGTTGTCGCCGTGGCCGGAGATGATCTCCGCCTGCATCTTCATCGACTCGGCCCAGCTGTGCACGGTGGCCCTGAGGTCGCCCTCGAGCCCCGCCGGGGGGTGGGTCACGAGCGCGCACAGCACCAGGCGGCCACGCGTGACGACCTGCTCGATGTCGACCACGTCGACCATGTAGGCGGCAAGAGTGTCGAAGAGGCCGGCCGTGATGCCCGGCCTGTCCTTGCCGAAAATCTTGACGAGGAGAGTGGGGACCTCGGAGGTCTGCGGATCGCTCATGGTGTAACCAAGGTAACCGGCACGCAGTGCCTGCGGCGCAGGTGGTCCGCCTGACGGACACGGAACAATAGATGTCGGGCCGGTGTCGGACGCCTTGCCGCCGCCCTACGAACGAGCGTGCGTGCGATGTCCGCGGCCGGGGCCGGGACGTACCCCGCCGAGCCTTCACGCACGGTCCGGCGCCCCGACACGCACGCGGCGGACACTCCGTGACCCGCGCGGAAGGCGCGGTCCACGTGCCGGCCTCACCTCCGTGGCCGACCGGGCGGCGGAGGGGGCGGCGGGGGAGGAGGCGGCGGCGGGGGCCCGGCCCCCGGACCGCTCTGGGGACCGTCGGGCCGCCGCGTTCCCGGCCGGGGCCGTGCGGATCGGGGTGGCGGTTCGAAGGGGCGCGCCACGGTGGGGGCGCCGTACACATCGCCCGAGCCGGACGGAGGCGCGTCGGAAGGGCCGCCACCCGCCCGGCTCTCCTCCGGGGTCCGCAGCTCCTCCGGCACCCGGAGATAGGGGTTCGTGTTCGGATTCGGCGGCCGGTACGGCGTACCCGGTACGTACGGCCCCGCCGCCCCGCTCCCGACCAGCCCCGGAGCCCGGTCGGCCCCCTGACGGGCAGGTCCGCCGCCCGCCGCGCCGTCACCCAGTGCCAGCGGAGCCGCCCGTGACCCCGCCGCCCCGGTCACCCATGCCAGCAGCGCGCCCAGGGCTCCCGCCGCGGCACCCCAGACCGCGCCGAGCAGCAGTGCCATGCCCAGCTCCCCGTGCAGCTGGATCCCCGCCCCGAACGCGTCGAAGCCCAGCACCGACAGCGAGGCGTCCACCGACACGTCCGCCAGCCAGGCCAGCAGCGGCAGCGTGAGCGCGGTGGCGATGCCCAGCCGCACGGCACACCGCCCGGCGAAACCGGGCGCCGTCCGCCCCACCGGCGTCCGCACCGCCGTGAACACCCCGGCCAGCAGCATGAGCAGGGCCGCCGCGACCCCCAGCAGCCACACCCGTCCGTCCAGGCCGGCCAGGTGGCCCAGCGTCACCGACTGGTCGGACCTGGAGTTCAGGAGCTCGTCCAGGGGGTGCGGCAGGAACATGGTCAGGACGCCCGTGGCCCTGCCGTCGAAGGGGACGAAGAGCCCGATCGGGATGCCGAGCCAGACGCCGTTCGGGGCGCCGAGCAGGGCCGCGCCCATGATCCGGGCCGGGTGCGGATCGCCGATCGCCGCGTAGGCCGCCGCCGCCCAGCCGGCCGCCACGGCCACCAGCAGCACCGTCACCAGCGCCGAGGCCGCCGGCCGTACCACCCGGTGCACCGCCGCCCAGCCGGGTGGCAGCGGAGTGCGGCGCGAGGCCAGCAGGGCGATCAGCAGGACGCCCGCCGCCCAGCCGAGTCCGCCGAGCAGGGTCGCCGTCGTGTCCACACTGAAGCCGACCGCCGCGTTCGCGTGCACGAGATCGCCGAGGCGGTCCGGCAGCAGTCCGCCGATGTCACCGATGCCGGGGATCTTCAGCCCGCCGCCGCTTCCGCCGCCGCTTCCGCCACCCGTCAGCCTGTCCAGGCCGAGCGCACCGCCGTCGATCGTCACGACGGAGTGCCCCGCCCAGGCCAGTCCGCCCAGGACCGCCACGAACAGCACCACCACCGAGCCCGCACGGGCCAGCAGTTCGGCCGGGGAGATCACAACTCCGGCCGTGCGCAGGGACCGTAAGAAGAACCACGACAAAAGGAGCGCACCGACCAGGCTCACCCCGAGTGGCGTGATCTCGATGGCGGTGGCGGCCTCCGCCCCCTTCAGGCCGAAAGCGGACAGATCCCCGTCAGGGGTGACCGAACCACCCGCCCCGAGCGCCACAACGGCCGCGGTCATCGGGCCCAGTGAGCCCGCCGCGTCGGCCCTCAGCAGATGCAGGCCCAGCGCCGCCGTACCCGCCATACCGATCAACGCCCAGCTCACGGCAGCTGTCGAGGACAGCAGGATGTCGGCCCACGGCAGCCGCCCGCCGTGCCTCCCGTGCTCGGTACCCGTACCGGACGCACCAGTACTCATGGCAGGCCCCCCCGATCCGCAGCCGCGCCGGACCACTCCGCCGCGCTTGTCCCCCTCGCGTGGATTACCACTCTCCGGCCCGGTTTCAACCCCGTCAACGGAAAGAGTTGAAGCGCTCGTCCGAAGCCGCCACAAGGCCCGGCTTTCGGTCAGAGGGCCGAGCCTGAAATAGTTCCCGACGATGTTCGACATCCCTAGACTCCCCGTGGATGGGGTAACTCGGGGGACTACTCATGGGGCTTGGAGTGCCGGAACTCGTACTGGAATCAAACGGACGTACCTGGACGCTCGATCCGTCCAGGTCATACACCCTCGGACGGGATCCGCAGGGGGACATCGTGTTCGACGACGCCAGGGTCTCCTGGCGGCACGCCACGATCAGGTTCGACGGCCGTAGTTGGGTCATCGAGGACCACGGCAGTACCAACGGCACCTTCGTGCAGAGCAGCCGGGTCCAGCGCTCGGAGATCGGCCCGGGCTCGGCCGTCCATCTCGGCAACGCGAACGACGGACCGCGCCTGGGCCTCTCCGGCGCGGCGGCCGTCGTCGCCCAACCGCAGCCCCGGCAGCAGCCGTTCGCGGCACAGGGCGCGGGCGGAGCGGGCTGGTCCCAGCCGCCCGCTCCGCAGCCCTCGGCCGTGCAGCAGCCGGCTCCGCAACAGGGCTGGCAGCAGGCCCCGTCGGTGATCCCGCAGCAGCAGGGCGCTGCGGCGATGGCCTCCGGTGGTGGCGCGGGGGCGCCGCCGGCCTACGGCGACCGCAGCCCGACCACGTTCCACCAGTTCTCGATCGGTCGCGTGATGCGCATCGGCCGTGCCCTGGACAACGAGCTGGTCGTCTCCGACCTGCAGGTCTCGCGGCACCACGCCGAGTTCCACTCCATGCCCGACGGCCGCATGGAGATCCGCGACCTAGGCTCGCACAACGGCACGTACGTCAACGGCATGCCGATCACCAAGGGCGGCAGCGCGCTGCTCGACGCGGACGACATCGTGGGCGTCGGCCACTCCACCTTCCGGATCGTCGGCGACCGGCTCGAGGAGTTCGTCGACACCGGTGAAGTCTCCTTCTCCGCACGCCACTTGACCGTCACGGTCGACGGCGGCAAGCAGATCCTCAAGGACGTCTCCTTCGGTGTCCCGGAGAAGTCCGTGATCGCGGTCATCGGCCCGTCCGGATCCGGCAAGTCGACCCTGCTCAAGGCGCTGACCGGCTACCGCCCGGCCAACGAGGGCGAGGTGCTGTACGACAACCGCAACCTGTACAAGCAGTTCGCCGAGCTGCGCCAGCGCATCGGTCTGGTCCCGCAGGACGACATCCTGCACAAGGAACTGACGGTCAGGAAGGCCCTCAAGTACGCGGCCAAGCTGCGCTTCCCCGCCGACACCACGGCCGAGGAGCGCGAGGCCCGCATCGACGAGGTGCTGCGCGAGCTGAAGCTGGACGTCCACAAGGAGAAGAAGGTCACCTCGCTCTCCGGCGGCCAGCGCAAGCGCGTGTCGGTGGCCCTCGAGCTGCTCACCAAGCCGTCGCTGATCTTCCTCGACGAACCCACCTCGGGCCTCGACCCGGGCATGGACCGCGATGTCATGCAGCTGCTGCGCGGGCTCGCCGACGACGGCCGCACGGTCCTCGTCGTCACCCACTCGGTGGCCGAGCTGGCGCTGTGCGACAAGCTCCTGGTGATGGCGCCGGGCGGCGCGGTCGCCTACTTCGGCCCGCCGGAGGAGGCGCTGAACTTCTTCGGCTACGACACCTGGGCCGACGTCTTCTCCGCCTTCGAGAACTACCGCGACTACGACTGGGCGGGCCGCTGGAAGGGCTCGCAGCACTACCAGATGTACGCCGCGGACATCGACGCCGTTGCCCCGCAGGCCGTACAGATGCCGCCCATGCAGGCGATGAAGCCGAAGAAGCCGCAGGGCTGGATGTCGCAGTTCGCCACGCTCGTGCGCCGGTACGTGTCGGTGATCGCGTCCGACAGGGGCTTCCTGATCCTGACGGTCGTGCTGCCGCTGGTCCTCGGTTCGGTGAGCCTGCTCATCGACTCGGGCAAGGACCTGCTGGTCAACACGGAGATCAATCCGGCGACCAGGCAGCCCGTCCCGAACGGCACGGCCACCACGGTCCTGCTGATCCTGGCGGTGGGCGCCTGCTTCGCCGGTGCCGCGAACTCCGTCCGTGAGCTGATCAAGGAACGGGTCATCTACGAGCGGGAGCGCGCGACCGGCCTGTCCCGCTCCGCGTACCTGATGTCCAAGGTCTTCGTGCTCGGCATCGTCACGGTCCTGCAGGGCCTGCTGGTCGGCGTCATCGGCTTCGCCAGCCGGAAGATCCCGGCGGAGGGCGTGGTCTTCGGCCACCTCACGCTCCTGGAGCTCTGCCTGCCGGTCATGGCGCTCGGCTTCACCTCGATGATGTTCGGCCTGGTGATGTCCGCCCTGGTGAAGACCTCCGAGAAGACCATGCCGCTGCTGGTCATGTTCGCGATCATCCAGGTCGTCTTCACCGGCTGCCTGTTCGCCCTGAACGGCACGGTCGGCGTCAACCAGTTCTCGTACCTGATGCCGTCGCGCTGGGCCGTCGCCGCCGCGGGCGCCACCCTGGACTTCAACGGGATCGCCCCGCCCGGCAAGGGCAAGCCCGACGACCCGCTGTGGGCGCACACCGCCGGCGCCTGGACCCTGGACATGGTCGCCCTGATGGCCCTCGGTGTGGTCTGCGCCTTCCTCGTGGCCCGCTTCCTGCGCCGTCACGAGCCCGAGGTCATGCGCAAGTAGCACGCCGGTGCCCCCAGGACGCCGAAGGGCGGCACCCCGCAGTGGGGTGCCGCCCTTCGGCATGTACGTGAAGAGGTCCGCGCAGGCCTCAGTACGCGCTGTTGACGTTGTCCATCGAGCCGTACCGGTGGGCGGCGTAGTTGCAGGCGGCCGTGATGTTGGCGACCGGGTCGTAGATGTTCCACGAGGTGCCGGCCACGTGGTAGGTGGCGAAGGTCGGCGGGATGACCTGGAGCAGCCCCTTGGAGGGGATGCCGTTGATGGCGTTGATGTCCCAGTTGTTGATGGCGTTGGGGTTGCCGGAGGACTCCCGCATGATGTTGCGGTACAGGCCGTTGTAGGAGCCCGGGATGCCCTTGGAGTGCATGATGTCCAGGGACTGGCGGATCCAGCCGTCGAGGTTGTTGGCGTAGGTCTTCGCGGCGACCTGCTGGATCTGCGGGCGCTGCGCGGACCGGCTGGCGGCCTGCTGGGCGGCGCGCTTGGCGGCGGCCTGCTTGACGGCGGCGGCGTGCTTCGCGTGGGCGGCGTGCAGCTTCTTCGCGTGGGCCTGCTTCACGTGGGCGACGTGGGCCGCGTGGACCTTCTTCGCGTGAGCCGCGTGCAGCTGGTGGGCGGAGGCCTTCGTCTTGGCGGCGATGGCCTCGACCTTGACGCTCTGCAGGGCCAGCCGGTCCGTGACCTTGCCCGTGACGTCCTTGACCTGCGTGGTGCCGTAGGCCGCCTTGGCGGCGGTCTCGGGGGCGCCGGAGGCGGTCGCCTCGGCGTTGCTGGGCACGGCCGAGAAGGCGAGGGCGGCGGCGCCGAGCGTGGCGACACCGGCGAGCGCGATCTTGTGGTGCTTGGTCAGGGTGGGACTGTGGGCGTGCTTGGGCATAGCTGTGGACCTCTTCGAATAGCGCGGAGTCGCTCGTTGTCCGCGGGGGAGACCGGCTCCTCCTGCACGAACACCGCCGGGGGAACCCGCGGTGCTGAGCGACGGCAGCCATTCTTAGCGGCCGCAAAATGCTGTGGCAAAGACGTGACGTACGAACCGCGGTAGTGGAGCCCAGATGGGCAAATCGGGACAGACTGGAACGTCTGCCCCGTTCGCGCCGTGACCCTTTATCTCCTATGTCCGTTCGTACGTGATGTGCGCCCTATGTGCGGCCTCACATCGTCCGTACATCAATCTCACCGGGAGTTGCTGACGCAATCCTCTGTGTGAGGGTCCTCCTGCGGCAGGATGAGGTGCACGTCGCCGAACTCGTGCCACAGGTAGAGACCGCGCAGCGCCTCCTCGTAGCTGCGGTCGACCGCGGGCCGCCCGGCGACCGCCTCCAGCATCAGCAGATGCGAGGCCTCCGGCTCGTGCAGCCCGGTCAGCAGCCCGTCCACCACCCGCACCCCGCGCTCCGGCGTCACCACGAGCTCCGTCCACCCCGCGGCCGCCCGCACCACCCCCTCGCCACCGGCGGCCGACTCCACGGCCCGCACGGCGGTCGTCCCCACGGCGATCACCCTTCCGTCACCCGCCCTCACGTTGTTGATCAGCCGTGCCGACGCCTCCGGCACGGCGAACCGCTCCGCGTACGGCGGTTCGTGGGCCTCCCCCGACGACACCCCCGTGTGCAGTGTGATCGGCGCGAACTGCACCCCACGGCTGACCAGCTCCGCCACCAGCCGCGCCGTGAAGGGCCGGGCCGCACTCGGCATCTCCGCACTGCCCGCCCCGTCCGCCGACGGCAGCGCGAACACCGTCTGGTACACGGACAGCGGCTGGTCCCGGTCCGTGTAGGAGTAACGGATGGGCCGCCCGTGCTCCCGCAGCACCCCGCGCACGTCCGCGGCGGCCCGCGCCCACCACAGCCGCTCACCCCGCGCGCTCAGCGGCTCCTCCAGGAACAGCCGTCCGCCCCCGGGCAGCCGTACCTCAGTCCCCGCGCGTGTACCCGCACGCGCGCGCGTGGTCCCCTTCCCGTCCGGCTCCCGCAGCTCGACCGCCCACCGCCCGTCGTCCCCGCGCGTGGAGAAGTGCACCACCACGCGCGCGTGCCCGACGCGTCCGTCCACGGCCGCCGCCAGCGTCGGCGAGGTGTTCACCACCAGCAGGTCCCCGGCCCGCAGCAGGCGCGGCAGCTCGGCGAAGGCGTGGTGCGACACCGCCGTCCCGCGCGACACCAGCAGCCGCACGGCGTCCCGCTCGAGTCCCGGCCCGCGCTGCTCGGCAGGCACCCGGGCGGACAGCTCCCCGGGCACCCGCGCCACCGTCGTCATCGCCCCTCCACCAGGGCCGGCGCCCCGTACCGCCCGCTCGCCGGCCGCTCGTCCAGGAGCCGAAGGAAGGCCGGTACGACCGACTCCGGCGCAGGCCGTGGATCGTCGTCGTCCGGTACGGCCGCCGCGTACAGCCCGGTCGCCATGTCCCCGGGATCCACCGCCCACACCCGCAGCCCCGGTTCCTCCACGCCGAGCACGGCCGCCAGCTGGTCCAGAGCCGCCTTCGAGGCGCCGTAGCCGCCCCAGGTCTCGTACGCCTCGGCGCCCGCGTCCGAGCTGACCGTGACCACCGCGCCCGCCGCCGACTCGCGCAGCAGCGGCAGCGCCTCCTGGACCAGGCCCAGCGCGGCCACCACGTTCACCTCCAGCGCCCGGCGCAGCCCCGCCAGGGGCAGCTCGCCCAGGCGCACCAGGGGCTCGGCGCCCAGCGCGCTGGCGTTGCTCACCAGCAGGTCCACCCCGCCCAGCTCCCGCGCGGCGGCCACCAGGCCGGCCCGGTGCCCGGCGTCCGTGACATCGCCGGGCAGCGCCGCCACCCGTGTCCCGTGCCCCGCGACGGCGTCCGCCGTCTCCTTCAGTACCGCGGCACCCCTGGCGTCCAGCACCAGATCCCAGCCGCGCGCGGCCAGCGCCTCGGCCAGCGCCCGCCCCAGCCCCTTCGAGGCCCCCGTGATGATCGCTACCGGCATGACAACCGTCCCCTCGGCTCCGTCCGCCCGCGTCGGCGGTGATCCCAACGTAGGAACCGGACCGCCCCGGGCGCCTCGGACGCGGGGCGCAACCAGGCGGGGCCCTTCGGACTAGGCCGCCGGTCCTGGACCCGGGCCCGGGGGGGGGGGGGGGGGGGGGGGGGGGGGGGGGGGGGGGGGGGGGGGGAGGAGAGGGGGGGGGGGGGGGGCGGAGAGGGGCGG
>NZ_JBVJNZ010000003.1:682000-691215 GCF_055583445.1 Streptomyces sp. NPDC104761
ACCCCCCCCCCCCCCCCCCCCCCCCCCCCCCCCCCCCCCCCCCCCCCCCCCCTCCCCCCCCCCCCCCCCCCCCCCCCCCCCCCCCCCAGGCCCGGCCGCCGTCGGCCCGATCCGCGCCGTCGGACCCCGCCGGTACCGTGAGGACATGAGTCAAGGTCCCCGGTCCGGTCTGTCGGCGGTGAGCGCCGCGCTGCTGGCCATGAGCAGGCATCTGGAGGTGCGCGACGTCCTCAAGACGATCGTCGCCTCCGCCCGTGAGCTGCTCGACGCCCAGTACGCCGCGCTGGGGGTGCCGGACGACCACGGCGGCTTCGCCCAGTTCGTCGTCGACGGCGTCACCGACGCCCAGTGGAAGGCCATCGGCCCGCTCCCGCGCCAGCACGGCATCCTCGCGGCGATGCTGCGCGAGGCGAAGGTCGAGCGGCTGGCCGACGTGCGCACGGACCCCCGCTTCGAGGGCTGGCCCTCCGCCCACCCCGACATGTCCGACTTCCTGGGCCTGCCGATCCGCGACGGCGACGAGGTCATCGGCGCACTGTTCCTCGCGAACAAGAACTGTGAGAAGCCCGAGGGCGGCTGCGGCTTCACCGCCGAGGACGAGGAACTGCTCTCCATCCTCGCCCAGCACGCGGCCATCGCCCTCACCAACGCCCGCCTCTACGAGCGCAGCCGCGAGCTGACCATCGCCGAGGAGCGCTCCCGGCTCGCCCACGAGCTGCACGACGCGGTGAGCCAGAAGCTCTTCTCCCTCCGCCTGACCGCCCAGGCCGCCGCCGCCCTGGTCGACCGCGACCCCTCGCGCGCCAAGGGCGAGCTCCAGCAGGTCGCCGTGCTCGCCGCCGAGGCCATCGACGAGCTGCGGGCGGCCGTCGTCGAACTGCGCCCCGCCGCCCTCGACGAGGACGGCCTGCTCGCCACCCTGCGCACCCAGGTCCAGGTCCTCGACCGCGCCCACACCGCGCGCGTGACCTTCGCCGCCGCCGGATTCCGCGCCCTGCCCGCCGCCCAGGAGGAGGCCCTGCTCCGGGTGGCCCAGGAGGCGCTGCACAACGCGCTCAGACACTCCGGGGCCGGCCACGTCGACGTGACGGTGAACCGGCGCGGCGGCGGCGCCGTCCTGCGGGTCACCGACGACGGCAGCGGCTTCGACCCGCACCTCACCCGGCGCGCCGGACGCCACCTCGGCCTGGTCTCCATGCGGGACCGGGCGAGCGGCGTCGGCGGCACGCTGACCGTGGAATCGGCGCCCGGCAAGGGCACCACGATCGAGATGGAGGTCCCCGGTGGCTGACGCGATCCGGGTCCTGCTGGTCGACGACCACCAGGTCGTCCGCCGGGGCCTGCGCACCTTCCTGGAGGTCCAGGACGACATCGAGGTCGTCGGCGAGGCCGCCGACGGCGCCGAGGGGGTCGACCGCGCCCAGGAGCTGACTCCCGACGTCGTCCTCATGGACGTGAAGATGCCCGGCCTGGACGGCGTGGCGGCGCTGCGCAGGCTCCGCGAACTCGACAACCCCGCGCGCGTGCTGATCGTCACCAGCTTCACCGAGCAGCGCACGGTGGTCCCGGCCCTGCGCGCGGGCGCCGCCGGATACGTCTACAAGGACGTCGATCCCGACGCGCTCGCCACCGCCATCCGCTCGGTGCACGCCGGGCACGTCCTGCTCCAGCCCGAGGTGGCCGGCGCCCTGCTCACCCAGGAGGAGGCCAACTCCGGCCAGGGCAGGGGCGGCTCGCTCACCGAGCGGGAGCGCGAGGTGCTGGGGCTGATCGCCGACGGCCGCTCCAACCGGGAGATAGCGCGTGCCCTGGTGCTGTCCGAGAAGACCGTCAAGACGCACGTCTCGAACATCCTGATGAAACTCGACCTCGCCGATCGCACCCAGGCCGCCCTGTGGGCCGTTCGCCATGGCGTGACCGGCTGAAACGCCCTCCGCAACGCTTCACCGACGGCAACCCGGAGGGTCGCCCTCCGGGCTGAGATTCATACCGTCGTGGGAATGTCACCCGGACGGCGCATCCTCTGTCCGGCCGCCGCCGTTCTTCAGTGCGTGCTGCGGCGACCGCCGTGGCGATCGCCAAGGAGGGCTCAAGAAGTGAAGAACCTGAAGAAGGCAGCGGCCGTGACGATGGTGGCCGGCGGGATCGTGGCCGCCGGTGCGGGACTGGCCTCCGCCCACACCGGCGGTGCCGCCGCGGCCGGTGCGGCCCACGGTTCTCCGGGCGTCGTCTCGGGCAACGTCATCCAGGCCCCGGTGGACGTTCCGGTCAACGTCGTCGGCAACAGCATCAACGTCGTCGGCGTGCTGAACCCGGCCTTCGGCAACATCGGCCTCAACCACTGAGACCACGCCGCACAGCGGCACCGACCTCCGGCCTTCCGGACACCCCGGAAGGCCGGTCGGCTTCTTGCCGCCCCAGCGGCACGACTGTCCGCGGCTATGCAGGGCACGGCTGTGAAGCGCCCGGTCAGGGGCGCGGGGAACTGCGCGACCAGCACGACGGCGCCGCAGCCGGCCGACGACCTCTCACGGCACTTCCAGCGGAGCGCCCGGCGCTCAGCGTCCTCGCTCCCGCTCCTCCACAACGGAGTTGTACGCAGCGACCTGCGCGCGCCGGGCCGTCCGCTCCACCGGGCGCAGCGCCAGCGACCGCGCCGCCATCTCCGACGCGCTCACCGCCCCGCCGTGCCCGTTGTCGTACGCCAGCGAGACCAGCAGCCCCACCCGCTGCGCCAGCTCCAGCACCCGCACCGCCCGCGGCGGGTACCCCGGGGCCAGCACCTCCCGGCCCCGCTCCGCGCGCGCCCGGTACGCGTCGATCGCCGCCTCCGCCACCGGCCCCGACCCCGCGACGTCCAGCTTCGACAGCACGTCGGTCGCGTCCCGCAGCGCCTCCGCCAGCTCGCGCTCCGCCTCACCGAGCGAGGGCACGTCGGCCGGGGGCGCCTCCCGTACCGGCAGCACGTGCCAGACCACCTCGACATGCACATCACCGGCCGGCCCGGCCTCGTACACCTCCGGCACCAGCCCGAACGCGGCGCCGTGACAGATGACCGCCTCCTCGGCCTCCAGCGCCCGCGCGTTGAACTCCGGCGGCCCGCTCAGCCCCAGCGGATGCCCCGACGCCGGCAGCGCGACCCGCAGCCCGGTCGCCCCCAGCGCCCGCAGCCGCCCCAGCGCAAGGGTGAGCCCGACCTGAGCGGACTCACCGGGCAGCCCCTCCACCCGGTGCACCGCGTCCTCGCCGACGATGGCGAGCACGGCGTCATCCGGAGAGACAAGTCCGGCCAAAAGGGCATTTCCCCAAGCGGCAAGGCGTCCTGAACGAGGTTCCGAGAGCATGCCCCCACCCTAAGGACAGGACCGATGGAATGGAGCGGCGCACTGGTGGCGTAGATTTCATGAAGGCCGCGCCCACCGGCGCCGCCGCCCGGGCCACAGGCGTACGCGACAGCCGAGAACGGCGACACTGCAAGGGGAGACAACGCGCTCATGAGCGATGTTCTGGAGCTTCAGGACGTATCCGTGGTCCGGGAGGGCCGGGCTCTGGTCGACCAGGTCTCCTGGTCGGTGAAGGAGGGCGAGCGCTGGGTCATCCTCGGCCCCAACGGCGCCGGCAAGACCACCCTCCTCAACGTCGCCTCCAGCTACCTCTTCCCCAGCAAGGGCACCGCCACCATCCTCGGCGACACCCTCGGCAAGGTCGACGTCTTCGACCTGCGCCCGCGCATCGGCATGGCCGGCGTCGCCATGGCCGAGAAGCTCCCCAAGCGCCAGACCGTCCTGGAGACCGTGCTCACCGCCGCCTACGGCATGACCGCCCACTGGCAGGAGGAGTACGACGAGGTCGACGAGCAGCGCGCCCGCGCCTTCCTCGACCGCCTCGGCATGACCGACTACGTGGACCGGAAGTTCGGCACCCTCTCCGAGGGCGAGCGCAAGCGCACCCTGATCGCCCGCGCCCTGATGACCGACCCCGAGCTGCTCCTCCTCGACGAACCCGCCGCCGGCCTCGACCTCGGCGGCCGCGAGGACCTGGTCCGCCGCCTCG
The DNA here is from genome assembly GCF_055583445.1 of Streptomyces sp. NPDC104761. Lineage (NCBI taxonomy): Bacteria > Bacillati > Actinomycetota > Actinomycetes > Kitasatosporales > Streptomycetaceae > Streptomyces > Streptomyces sp. NPDC104761. The sequence continues at coordinate 686,054 of NZ_JBVJNZ010000003.1, forward strand.
GCCGGCTCGCCCGCGACCCGATCGCCCCCTCCATGATCATGGTCACCCACCATGTCGAGGAGATCGCCCCCGGCTTCACCCACGTCCTGATGATCCGCCAGGGCAAGGTCCTCACCGCCGGCCCGCTGGAGCTCGAACTCACCTCCCGCAACCTCTCCCTCTGCTTCGGCCTCCCGCTCGTCGTCGAGCAGCTCGGCGACCGCTGGACCGCCCACGGACTGCCCCTGTCCTGACCGGATCTGACAGGCCCTGACCCGGCAAAGCACACTGTCGTGGTCGGCACCCCCGGCCCTACCATGACGGTGTGAACAGCATCGACGCATGGGTGTGGTGGCTCGTCGTCGCGGCGGCGCTCGGAATTCCGCTCGTGGTGACCGCGATGCCGGAGTTCGGCATGTTCGCGGTCGGCGCCGTGGCCGCCGCCGGTACCGCCGGACTGGGCGCGGGCACCGTCATCCAGGTGCTCGTCTTCGTCGTCGTCTCGGTCGCACTGATCGCCGTCGTCCGGCCCATCGCGAACCGGCACGCCGCCCAGCGTCCGCAACTCGCCACCGGCGTCGACGCGTTGAAGGGCAGACAAGCCGTCGTACTCGAACGCGTCGACGGCGGCGCGGACGGGCGGATCAAGCTCGCCGGCGAGATCTGGTCGGCGCGTGCCCTCGACCCGGACCGTGCCTACGAAGTGGGCCAGGAAGTCGACGTCGTGGAGATCGAGGGGGCCACCGCGATCGTCATCTGACCTCGTAAGACTCAACTGAACAGAAGAGTCCCCGAGTTGCGCGTGCGTCTGTCAGACTCATCCAGCAAGATCTTCAACAACCATAAGATCTGCCGAAGCGCCGAGGCGGAGAAGGGTACGGGGAGCGACGATGGAACCGGTCATCATCGTCCTGGTCATTCTGGTGGTGTTGGTCTTCATCGCCCTGATCAAGACGATCCAAGTCATCCCACAGGCGAGCGCCGCCATCGTCGAGCGCTTCGGCCGCTACACGCGGACCCTGAACGCGGGCCTGAACATCGTGGTCCCGTTCATCGACACCATCCGCAACCGCATCGACCTGCGTGAACAGGTCGTACCGTTCCCGCCCCAGCCGGTGATCACCCAGGACAACCTGGTGGTGAACATCGACACCGTCATCTACTACCAGGTCACGGACGCCCGCGCGGCCACCTACGAGGTCGCCAGCTACATCCAGGCCATCGAGCAGCTCACGGTCACCACGCTCCGCAACATCATCGGCGGCATGGACCTGGAGCGCACCCTGACCTCCCGCGAGGAGATCAACGCGGCCCTGCGCGGTGTCCTCGACGAGGCCACCGGCAAGTGGGGCATCCGCGTCAACCGCGTCGAACTCAAGGCGATCGAGCCGCCGACCTCCATCCAGGACTCGATGGAGAAGCAGATGCGCGCCGACCGTGACAAGCGCGCCGCGATCCTCACCGCGGAAGGCACCCGCCAGGCGGCGATCCTCACCGCCGAGGGCGAGAAGCAGTCCCAGATCCTGCGCGCCGAGGGTGAGGCCAAGGCGGCGGCCCTGCGCGCCGAGGGCGAGGCCCAGGCGGTCCGCACGGTCTTCGAGGCCATCCACGCCGGCGACCCGGACCAGAAGCTCCTCTCCTACCAGTACCTCCAGATGCTCCCGAAGATCGCCGAGGGCGACGCCAACAAGCTCTGGATCGTCCCCAGCGAGATCGGCGACGCCCTCAAGGGCCTCTCCGGCGCCATGGGCAACTTCGGCCCCCTGGGCGGCGGTTCCAACGGCGGCGGAGGCAACGTCCCGTCCCAGGAACGCCGCGAGAAGCCGAACATCGACTGACGGTTCCGGAAAACAAAGGTTCCCCGCACTCGGTAAGGGGCGCGGGGAACTGCGCGATCAGCCACGTACAACCTGTACTCGCCCGACCACCTCAGCCAGGCACACGACTAGGCGGCCACATCCCCCGCCAGCCACTCAGGAAGGGCCGCCAGATCCTCGGCCCCCATGGCCAAGAGCATCGCATCCTGCGGCGAAGGCTCGAACGGCTTCCGAAGCAACGGCATCCCCGCCTGCTCCGGCGTCCGGTCCGCCTTCCGGTGATTGTCCTCCGCGCACGACGCCACCGTGTTCAGCCAGGAGTCGGTGCCCCCCTGAGCCCGCGGCACCACGTGGTCCACGGTCGTCGCCCGCTGCCCGCAGTACGCGCACCGGTGCCGGTCCCTGACCAGCACTCCCCGCCGCGACCACGGCGCCTGTCTCCGAAAGGGCACCCGTACGTACCTGCACAGCCGTATGACCCGGGGCGCAGGTATGTCCACCTCGGCACCGCGCATGCGCAGCTCGGGGTGGGCCTGCTCGACGACGGCCTTGTCCTGGAGCACCAGAACGACGGCGCGGTTCAACGTCACCGTAGACAGCGGCTCGAAGCTCGCGTTCAGCACCAGCGTGTCACGCATCCAGCCCACCTCCCATGTGCACCTGCCCACCCCCGGCGGGCTTGGATCAACTCTGGACGGGCGCGCCGAGATGGACAACGCAATAAAAACTGCCCGCCCCTGATCACTTCCATGACCGGAGGCGGGCAAACGTTCAATGAACGCTCAGCTGATTTCGCGCGCTGCGTCAGCCCTGCTCGGGGTTCTCGTACTCCCCGATGAGCTGCGCCCGGGCGATCGCGTGGAACCGCAGGTTGAACCCGACCACGGCAGGCGACACGTCGGCGTCCGGACCGAGCTTCTCCTGGTCGACCGCGTACACCGTGAAGACGTACCGGTGCGGCCCGTCCCCGGGCGGCGGCGCGGCACCGCCGAAGTCCTTGGACCCGTAGTCGTTGCGCACCTGCACCGCGCCGTCGGGCAGTCCCTCGAACTTGCCGCTGCCCGCGCCCGCCGGCAGCTCGGTCACCGAGACCGGGATGTCGAACAGGACCCAGTGCCAGAACCCGCTGCCCGTCGGGGCGTCCGGGTCGTAGCAGGTCACGGCGAAGCTCTTGGTCTCAGCCGGGAAGCCCTCCCACCGCAGCTGCGGCGAGGTGTTGCCCTTGGCGTAGACCTGAGCGTCCTTGAGCGCCGCCCCTTCCTCGATGTCCTCGCTCGTCACCGTGAACGACGGGACGGGCGGATGGAAGTCATGGGGGAGAGGCCGCCGCTTGAGCTCGGACACCTCGGTACCTCCTGATCGATACTGATCGATGACGGAACCCGTTACGGAATCCGCAGTTCCCGAGCCTAGAACCAGTTGCGCTTGCTGCCGACCTCGGACAGCCACTGGTTGAGATAAGCCGCCCAGTCGGTCCCGTGGAAGTCGTGCAGACCCACCTGGAACGACCGGAAGGTGTCACTGCCCTCGCTGAACAGCCCCGGCTTCTTGTCCATTTCGAGGATGACGTCCATGGCGTGCGCGTCCGCCACGAAACTCAGCTCCACCTGGTTCAGCCCCCGGTACTGGGACGGCGGGTGGAACTCGACCTCCTGGTAGAACGGCAGCGTCTGCCGCGTCCCCCGGATGTGCCCCTTCTCCAGGTCCGCGTTCCGGAACCGGAAGCCCAGCTGGATGAAGGCGTCCAGGATCGCCTTCTGTGCCGGCAGCGGATGCACGTTGATCGGGTCAAGGTCCCCGGAGTCGACGGCACGCGCGATCTCCAGCTCGGTGGTCACCCCGATGTGCATCCCGCGCAGCGCCTGCCCGTCGATCATCGTGACGGGCGTCTCCCACGGGATCTCCAGCCCGAACGGCACCGCGTGCACGGCCCCGGCCTGCAGCTCGAAGGCGCCGCCCAGCCGCGCCTTGCCGAAGCCGATGTTCTGCTTGTACTCCTCGTCGCCGTGCTCCACCTCGACCCGTGCCTGGAGCCCCACGGACAGGCCCTGGATCTCCTGGTTCACCGAGCCGCCCTGGATCCGCACCTCGCCCTGGACGACCCCGCCCGGTACGACGTTCACCTCGGTGAGCACCGTCTCGACGGACGCCCCGCCGGCCCCCAGGCTCGCGAGCAGCTTCTTGAACCCCATGACTCTCCTCTACTACCTACTGCGTACGTACGGGACCCTTGATCCCTACAAACGCGATCCGGTCACCACCGGTTCCGGCCCACACCCTGGCAAGCAGACGAATCCTTGACCAGCCCTTGGCGTCATCGGTCTGGACTAGGCTCGGACGCCATGATCGCGCCACCGGACCGTACGCCCCTCCCCAGAAGCTTCTTCGACCGCCCTGTACTGGAGGTCGCCCCCGACCTCCTCGGCCGCGTCCTCGTCCGCACCACCCCGGACGGCCCGATCGCGGTGCGCCTCACAGAGGTGGAGGCGTACGACGGCCCGAACGACCCCGGCTCGCACGCGTATCGCGGCCGCACCCCCCGCAACGACGTGATGTTCGGTCCGCCCGGACACGTGTACGTCTACTTCACCTACGGCATGTGGTTCTGCATGAACCTCGTCTGCGGTCCCGAGGGCACCGCGTGCGCGGTCCTGCTCCGGGCCGGGGAGATCGTCGAGGGCGCCGAACTTGCCCGCAAACGTCGACTTTCGGCCCGATACGACAGAGAACTGGCCAAAGGCCCGGCTCGGCTGGCCACCGCCCTGGGCGTCGACCGGGCCCTGGACGGCACGGACGCGTGTGCCGCCGGGGAGACCCCGCTGCGGATACTGACCGGCACCCCCGCCCCCACGGACCTGGTACGCAACGGTCCGCGCACCGGAGTCGCCGGCGAGGGCGGCGACGGCGACATCCATCCCTGGCGCTACTGGATCGCCAACGACCCCACCGTGAGCCCCTATCGGGCCCATGTCCCGAGGCGCCGCTCAAGTTGACGCGTCCCTGGAAGGTGCGTAATGTAGCCCGAGCCGCTTGAACCGGGTACGGCAATCGCCAGCAGCCGGAAGCGGCCACCCACTACCTACGACTTCCCCTGACGGGGTCGATTTCGGCGTGCCCGCATGCCCGAATTCGAGCTCACGGAACTCGATTATGAGTCCCGGCGGGAATCGGCTAACGTAGTGAATGTCGAAAGGCCGACGGGCGAAAGCCGGAAAGCCCCAAGACAATCCCGCCGACCGGGAATCGGACGCCGAAAGGATCTGATAGAGTCGGAAACACCGAAGGGAAGCCCGGAGGAAAGCCCGAGAGGGTGAGTACAAAGGAAGCGACCGTTCCTTGAGAACTCAACAGCGTGCCAAAAGTCAA
>NZ_JBVJNZ010000004.1:0-96630 GCF_055583445.1 Streptomyces sp. NPDC104761
CCCCCCCCCCCCCCCCCCCCCCCCCCCCCCCCCCCCCCCCCCCCCCCCCCCCCCCCCCCCCCCCCCCCCCCCCCCCCCCCCCCCCCCCCCCGCCGCCATGGAATCGACGTGCCCTACGGAGGGACCTGAGACATGCCGATCGACAGGAAAGTCGCCCGCTTCAACCGGCGGTTCGCCAACCACTTCGTCGGGCCGCTGTTCAGCCGGCTGCCCGGTTTCGGGAAGGTGCACCACCGCGGCCGCAAGTCGGGGCGCGAGTTCGCCACCCCCGTCAAGCTGTTCCGGCGCGGTGCGGACATCGTCATCACACTGCCGTACGGGCCGGGCTCCGACTGGGTCAAGAACGTACTGGCGGCGGGCGGCTGCGAGATCACCACGCGCGGCCGCCGGATCCGGGTCACCGCGCCGGTGGTCTTCACCGACGACGGTACGACGAAGATGCCCGCCCTGACCCGGCGGATCCTCTCCCGCGTCGAGGCCACCGAGTTCCTCGCGCTGACGCCGGTCGCAGAACCGGCGCGGCTGCGGGCGGCCCGGCCGTGACCGCCGCCGGTCCGGTCACCCGGCCGGTCCGGGTGGCGCTGCTGGTCGGCTCCGCCCGCGACGGGCGGCTCGCCCCGGACGTCGCGGGCTGGTTCGCGCGGGTCGCCGCCCGCCGCGACGACCTGGTCCTGGACGTGGTCGACGTGGCCGAGCACCTGCTGCCGGCGAGCCTCGACGAGGCCGACCCGCGGGCGGCGGCGCTGCGGCCCCGGCTGGGCGGGGCTGAGGCGTACGTGGTCGTCGTACCGGAGTACAACCGGAGCGTTCCGGGGCCGCTGAAGACCCTCATCGACAGCTTCCAGACCGAGTGGCAGGCCAAGCCGGTCGGGTTCGTCGGCTACGGCCTCGGCATGGCGGGCGGGGTGCGGGCGATCGAGCATCTGCGGCAGATCTTCGCCGAGTTCCACTGCGTGGGGATGAAGGACGTCGTGACGTTCCCGCGGGTGCTGGAGCACTACGGTGCCGACGGCACGTTTCCCGCGGAGCCGGAGGGTGCCGAGGCCGCGGCCAAGCTGATGCTGGACCAGCTCACGTGGTGGGCGACGGCGCTGCGCGACGCCAAGTCCGCGCGCCCCTACGGGACGTGAGAGTTCCGGCGCCGACAACGCGCCCCGCAAGGGGGCGCGGGGAACTGCGCGGCCAGCCACGTCGGACCTGCGGCCGTCCCACCACGGAGCGCGGCACTTCGTGCGCATTTCGCGGTGCCTCGCATGGTTGTCGGGCGACCGCGGCGCCGTCGTGGCTGATCGCGCAGTTCCTCCCCCAGCCTTCGGCCGGGGGGACCCCCAGCGCCCCTGACGGGGCGCGTCACCTGATCCCCCTTCATGAGGAGAACGCGATGGCTGCCGCCGCCCCCGACCCGCTCACCCCTCTTCTCGTCGCCGTGCCCGTGGTGATCCTCGCCTGCAGGGCCGGGGCCCAGCTGCTCAGGCGGCTCGGGCAACCCCCCGTCGTCGGCGAGATACTCGTCGGCATCCTGTTCGGCCCGTCCCTGCTGGGCTGGCTCTGGCCCGGTGCCCAGACGTGGCTGTTCCCGCAGTCGGCGCTGCCCTACATCGGCGTGCTCGGGAACATCGGCCTGCTCGTGTTCATGTTCCTCGTCGGACTCGAACTCGACCTGAAGTCCCTGCGCGGCCACAGCAGAACGGCCGTCGCCGTGTCCCAGGCCGGGATCGCGCTGCCGCTGCTGCTCGGCACGCTGCTCGCCCTCGGCATGTACGGCGACTTCGCTCCGCCCGGCACCGAGAAACTGCCGTTCGTGCTGTTCATCGCGGTGTCGATGAGCATCACCGCGTTCCCGGTGCTGGCCCGCATCCTCACCGACCGGGGCCTGTACCGGACCCGGATCGGCGCGCTCGCCATGGCCAGCGCGGCCGTGGACGACGTCAGCGCCTGGTGCCTGCTGGCCGCGGTGGTGGCGGTGACGAAGAGCCACTCGCCGCTGGAGGCCCTGACCACCGCCGGGTACGCGCTCGTCTTCGCCGCCGTGATGTTCCTCGTCGTACGGCCGCTGCTGGCCAGGTGGGCCGCGCGGGCGGAACGCCGGTACGCCGACGCGGTCGTGCTGGTGGTGCTGTTCAGCGGGCTGAGCCTGGCCGCGTTCGCCACCGACCGGATCGGGGTGCACGCGCTGTTCGGCGCCTTCCTGTTCGGCGTGGTCACCCCGCGCGGCAGCCGGCGGATCGAGGTCACCGCGGCCCGGATGCGGGCCTTCGCGGTGCCGGTGCTGCTGCCGCTGTTCTTCGTCAGCACCGGTCTGAAGACCGACGTGGGGCTGCTCGGCGGCAGCGGCACCCAGTGGCTGTGGGCGGGGGCCGTGCTCGCCGTCGCCGTGGCCGGCAAGTGGGGCGGCGGCACGCTCGCCGCACGGCTCTCCGGCCGGGACTGGCGGGACTCCATGTCGCTGGGCGCGCTGATGAACTGCCGTGGCCTGACCGAGCTGATCGTGCTCAACATCGGGCTCGGTCTCGGGGTCATCGGGCCGGAGCTGTTCACGGTCCTCGTGCTGATGGCGCTGCTCACCACGGCCATGACCACCCCGGCGCTGACCCGGATCCGCAAGGGGATCGACGAGGAGCCCGAGCGGGAGACGGCCGGAACCGGCCAGGACGAACCCGCTCTGGAGATCGCGAGAACCCGCTGACCTGCGCCTGCGGGCGGGGCAGCGGCGTCAGCCGCCGACCGGCGAACAGTTCCGGCCCTGATGGTTGGAAGATTGCTAGTTGGAAGCTTGATGGATAAGCAAGTTGACGATACTCTCGCAGTACGACGCAGCAGTGAGGCAGTGAGGGAGAGAACGATGAGCCAGGACTTCAAGAACCTCGACATGACGATGATGTTCGCCATCCACGACGCGCTCCGCCGCGAGCTGGAGCGGATCGCCCGGATCACCGCGCGGGTCGACGAGGACCCCCGGCACGTCCTGAGCACCGCGGTCGGCTGGGAGCTCTTCAAGAAGTTCCTGACCGTCCACCACACCTCCGAGGACGTGAAGATCTGGCCGGTCATGGAGACCGCGCTGGCCGGCCAGAGCTCCGAACTGGCCCTGCTCGCGGACATGGAGGCCGAGCACGGCGTCATCGACCCGCTGCTCGCCGACATCGACGCCGCCCTCGCCGACCGCGACTCCGGCCTGGAGCGCCTGACCGGCCTGACCGACACCCTCCACACCAAGCTCGGCGCCCACCTCGACCACGAGGAGCGGGACGCGCTGCAGCTGATGGACATCACGCTCTCCCAGGAGCAGTGGCAGGACTTCTCCGCCGAACAGCGCACCCGGATCGGCGACGACTCCGCCCGCTACCTGCCCTGGATGCTCGACGACATCGACGCCGCGAAGGTCGCGCACATCCTCGGCAAGATGCCCGAGCCGCTGCGCAACGCCTACGAGAACGACTGGCGCAAGGCCTACGAGGACCTCGCCATCTGGACCCCCAGGACCGCCACCACCAGCCGCTGACCGGATCCCCCCGGGTTCCGCTCCGCCCGACACCCCCCAACCCTGAGACAGACACGGAGACATCTCATGTCGCTGCAAGACCGCACTCAGGCCGTCCCCAAGGCCGCGGCCCCGCCGCAGCAGGACGGCAAGCTCGGACTCGCGTTACTCGTGATCGCCGCGGCCCAGCTCATGCTCGTCCTCGACAACACGATCGTCGCCGTCGCCCTGCCCAGCATGCAGAGCGCCCTCGGGCTCAGCGAGTCCGGCCTCGGCTGGATCGTCACCGCCTACGCCCTGGCCTTCGGCGGTCTGCTGCTGGCCGGCGGCCGCGCCGGTGACCTCTTCGGCCGCCGCCGGGTCTTCCGCACCGGCCTGGTGCTGTTCACCGCCGCCTCGCTGCTCGGCGGCCTCGCCCAGAGCGGCGAACTGCTCATCGCCGCCCGTGTGATCCAGGGTGCGGGCGCCGCCATCGCCGCGCCCACCGCCCTGTCGCTGCTGGCCACCACCTTCCCGGCCGGCCCCGCCCGCAACAAGGCGCTCGGTGTCTACGGCGCGATGGGCGGCCTCGGTTCGGTCGTCGGCCTGCTGCTCGGCGGCGCGCTCACCGAGTACCTGAGCTGGCGCTGGGTGATGTTCGTGAACATCCCGATCGCCCTGGCCGTCCTGTTCGGCACCGGCGTCCTCGTCGAGGGCGAGCGCGAGCGCGGCAAGGTCGACGTGCCCGGCGCGCTCACCGCCACCCTGGGCTTCGGCTCGCTCGTCTACGCCATCAACCGCGCCGGCGACAAGGGCTTCGGCGACAGCGTCACCCTGACCGCGCTGGGCGCAGCGCTCGTCCTGATCCTCGCCTTCGTCCTGATCCAGCGCGCGAGCAAGGCGCCGATGATCCCGAGCGGGGTGCTCGCCGACAAGAGCCGCGTCGGCGCCAACCTGATCATGTTCCTGGTCGGCGCGGGCATGCTCGCCACCTTCTACTTCCTCACCCTCTACATGCAGCTCGTCAAGGGCTACGCCCCGATGGTCACCGGCGTCGCCTACCTGCCCTTCGCCCTCGGCATGGGCATCGCGGCCGGCGGTGTCGGCCCGCAGCTGCTCGCCAAGCTGCCCGAGCGCAACGTGATCGCCCTCGGTCTGCTGATCGGCACCGCCGGCATGGTCTGGTTCAGCTTCATCGAGCCCGGTCAGACCCCGTGGGCCGCGCTGCTGCCGGCCCAGCTGGTGGCCGGTCTCGGCCTCGGCATGGTCTTCGTGGCCGTCACCATCGTCAGTGTCCGCGGGGTCGCCCCGCAGGCCACCGGCGCGGCCTCCGGACTGGTCAACACCGCCCAGCAGATCGGCGGCGCCATCGGCCTGGCGGCCCTCGCCGCGGCGGCCACCGCCATCACCGACCACGAGCTGCCGGGCAGCGTCCCGCACGCCCTCACCACCGGCTACTCGTACGGGTTCCTGCTCGGCGGCGGCTTCTACCTGCTGGCCCTGATCGTGGCCCTGGCCACCCTCCCGGGCACCCGCCCCCAGCACCAGGACGCCGAGCACCCGCCCGTCGCCCTGTGACCGACCCCGGCGGCCCCGCCCTGACGACCCGGGCGGGGCCGCCGGTTCCCCGGCGCCGCGCCGGTACCGGTACTGGTCGGGGGCCGTCGATATACTCGGGCAGGAGGTGCTGTCTTGCGGTACGAGAGCGACGACGATCGCGGTCCGGTGACCCGGGCCGAGCAGACCGCGGAGGTCCCAGGCGTCCTCCCGGACGCGCTCACCGACTTCATCGGCTACCTCCTGCGCCGCGTCTACGCGCAGTTCGCCGCCACCGACGACGGCGGCGGCAGCGACCCCCGCGACTTCCTGGTCCTCGACGCGCTCACCGGCCGCGACTGGGAGTCCCAGCTCGACCTCGCCGAGCGGCTCGGCATCAACCGCACCATCATGGTCGGCGTCATCGACCGCCTGGAGGCCCGCGGCGAGGTCCGGCGCACCCGCAACCCCGACAACCGGCGCCAGTACGTGCTCTCCCTGACCGACAAGGGGCGCGAGGCCGTCGAGGCCAGCCGGCGGGCGGTCGCCGAGCGGGACGCCCGGCTCACCGCCGTACTGACGGACGAGGAGACCGCCCGGCTCGACGAGCTGCTGGGCCGGCTGCTGCCCGAGTCCGCGCAGCCCCTCGTGCAGGGCACCGAGTACCTGGTCGGCCAGGCCCACCACCGGCTGCGCAAGCACGGCGACGACAAGCTGGCCGGCACCGGTCTGCGGGTGCGGCACTACGGCCCGCTGTCCGCCCTGGACGTGCTCGGGCCCATCGCCCAGCAGCGGCTCGCCGAACTGCTCGCCATCACCGGACCCGCCGCCTCCCAGCTCGTCGACGAACTCGTCAGGCTGGGCCTGGTGCGCCGCGGCCGCGACCCGCACGACCGGCGCCGCTACGCCCTCGAAGTCACCGACCTCGGCCGCGAGCAGCTCGGTGTCGTGGCCCGGGCCGTCGCGGAGCTCGCCGCGGACGTCTCCGCCATGCTCGGCCCCGGCGGCGAGGACGAACTGCGGGAACTCCTGCTGAAACTCCTCGCCCCGACACATTCAGGTCCGGCATTCGCCGAGAACACCAAGTCATCCGTTTCCGCCAGGGGTTGACCCTCTGGCCAAAGGATGTCACGCTTAATTCAGCGGATACTCCGTGCCCTTTTCCGGACCCTTTCCCAGGCTCTTCGCACCGCCCTTCCGAATTCCTTGCGGAAGGGCCGCGAGGGGCCTTTTTTCATGCTGATTTCCCGTTGCGCACCGCCCCTCGACGAAGGAGACAGTCATGGTCGCCCAGAAGACCGACGGCGCGCCGGAACCGGCGCGCACACCCGAGGACATGACCTTCGACGTCATCATCCTCGGCTCGGGTCTCGCCGGCTCCGTCACCGGTGCCGTCCTGGCCAAGCACGGCGCCAAGGTGCTGCTGGTCGACGCCGCCGCGCACCCGCGCTTCGCCATCGGCGAGTCCATGACCCCGCAGCTCGTGGAATGGATCCACATCCTCGCCGAACGCCACGACATTCCCGAGCTGAAAAGCCTCGCGAGCGTCGAGGCCTCCACCCGCGACATCGGCCCGACCTTCGGCACGAAGGCCCACTTCGGCTTCATGAAGCACGAGGTCGGAAAAGAGCCGAACCCGCGCGAGGCCACCCAGCTCGCCCTGCCGAAGATATTCCACCAGAACAGCCACATGTTCCGGCAGGACAGCGACTCCTTCATGTTCCACGTCGCCGTCAAGTACGGCTGCACCCCCCGGCAGAACTGGCGTGCGAACGAGGTCGACTTCGACGACGACGGCGTCACCGTCCTCGGACGCAGCGCCGCCCCCGGCGCCGAGCCCGAGCGGTACCGGGCCAAGTACCTGGTGGACGCCTCCGGCTTCCGCTCCCCGCTCGCCGACAAGTTCGACCTGCGCGACAAGCCCACCGCCCGCTTCAAGCACCACTCCCGCTCGATGTTCACGCACTACGTCGGCATCAAGCGGTTCGACGACGTCAGCGGCCACCCCCAGGACCTGCGCCCGCCGGCCGACTGGCACACCGGCACCATGCACCACCTCATCGAGCGCGGCTGGTTCTGGATCATCCCCTTCGACAACCACCCCAAGTCCCGCAACCCGCTGTGCAGCGTCGGCCTGACGATGGACGAGCGCACCTACCCCAAGCCGAAGGACCTCACCCCGGAGCAGGAGTTCCAGTCCTTCCTCGACAAGTACCCGGCGGTAAAGCGCCAGTTCGACGGCGCCACCCGGGTCCGCGAGTGGATCTCCACCGACCGGCTGCAGTACTCCTCCAAGCAGACCATCGGCGACCGCTGGTGCCTGATGTCGCACGCGGCCGGCTTCCTCGACCCGCTGTTCTCCCGCGGCCTGTCCAACACCATGGAGGTCGTCGACGCGCTCACCTCCCGGCTGATCCCCGCCCTCGAGGACGGCGACTTCTCCGCCGAGCGCTTCGAGTACGTCGAGCGCGTCGAGCAGGGTCTGCTCCAGTACAACGACGACCTGGTCAACAGCTCCTTCATCGCCTTCTCGCACTTCCGGCTCTGGAACGCGGTCTTCCGGGTCTGGGGCTCCTTCATCACCCCCGGCACCATGCGGCTGACCCGGGCCCGCCTCAAGCACTTCAAGGACCACGACACCCGCCACTTCGACGAGCTGGAGAACGTGTCCCACCCCGGCCTGTGGTGGCCGCAGAGCGACTCCTTCAAGCGGATCCTGGAGGCCACCGCCGAGACCTGCGAGAAGTACGAGGCCGGCGCGCTCACCGGCGACGAGGCCGCCGACATCGTCTTCGGGCTGCTCAAGGAGTCCCCGGTCGTCAACCCGGTCTTCGGCTGGAAGGACGAGGAGAAGCGGTTCATCTACCCCTCCACGCTGACCATGGCCCGCTTCCTGTACTGGGCCTCCGTCGAGGCCCCTGCCGAGATGAACAGCGTCGGCCGCGAGTTCCTGCTCGGCATCCTCAAGGCCGGTGCGAAGGTCCGCAAGCTCCTCTGACCCCTCCCAGCCAAGCCAGAAAGGGATCCGCATGTCCGCAGCAGCGCGGTCGCTGACCCGCGCCGAAGAGACCCGGCCCGTCGAACCGCTGGATCTGCGCCGCGTGTGCGGCCTGTTCACGACCGGCGTCACGGTCATCACCACCGGCCCCGACGGCGACGCGGACGGCACCACCGTCAACTCGTTCACCTCGGTCTCGCTGGAACCCCCGCTGGTGCTGTTCTGTCTGCACCACCAGTCCCGGCTGCACACGCTCCTGGAGCGCAGCGGCGGCTTTACGGTCAACTTCCTGTCAGGACGGCAGCAGCCGCTGGCCCGGCACTTCGCCGGACGCCGGGCCACCTCCGGCGCCGGCGCCTTCGAGGGCGTGCCGCACCACTTCACCGAGGACGGGCTGCCCGTGCTCAGCGAGGCCCTCGCCCACCTGACCTGCACCACGGTCGACGTGCACACCGCAGGGGACCACGACATCGTCATCGGCGAGGTGGTGGAGCTGGGCGTCCCCGAGCACGGCCTGGAACCGCTGATCTTCTTCGACGGCTCCCTGGGCCCGCTGGAGACCGGCGCGGACCGCTTCCAGCACGCCCGGCAGGCGTCCTGACATGCGCAGGGTGCTCATCGCCAACCGTGGCGAGATAGCCGTACGCGTGGCCAGAGCCTGCCGGGACGCCGGGATGTCGAGCGTCGCCGTCTACGCGGACCCGGACCGCGACGCCCTGCACGTCCGGGCCGCCGACGCGGCCTTCGCGCTGGGCGGTGACACCCCGGCCACCAGCTACCTGGACATCGGCAAGGTCCTGCGGGCCGCCCGGGAGACCGGCGCGGACGCGGTCCACCCCGGCTACGGCTTCCTCTCGGAGAACGCCGAGTTCGCGCAGGCGGTCCTGGACGCGGGCCTGACCTGGATCGGCCCGCCGCCGCAGGCCATCCGCGACCTGGGCGACAAGGTGGCCGCCCGGCACATCGCCCAGCGCGCCGGCGCCCCGCTGGTGGCCGGGACCCCGGACCCGGTGAGCGGCGCCGACGAGGTCGTGGCGTTCGCCGAGGAGCACGGCCTGCCGATCGCCATCAAGGCGGCCTTCGGCGGCGGCGGGCGCGGGCTGAAGGTCGCCCGCACCCTGGAGGAGGTGCCGGAGCTCTATGAGTCGGCGGTGCGGGAGGCGGTGGCCGCCTTCGGACGCGGCGAGTGCTTCGTGGAGCGCTACCTGGACCGGCCGCGGCACGTGGAGACGCAGTGCCTCGCGGACCGGTACGGCAACGTCGTGGTCGTATCGACCCGTGACTGCTCGCTGCAGCGCCGCCACCAGAAACTGGTGGAGGAGGCTCCGGCACCGTTCCTGACCCCGGAGCAGACCGCGGAGCTGTACCGGGCGTCCAAGGCCATCCTGCGCGAGGCCGGCTATGTCGGTGCGGGCACCTGCGAGTTCCTGGTCGGCCAGGACGGCACGATCTCCTTCCTTGAGGTCAACACCCGCCTCCAGGTCGAGCACCCGGTGACCGAGGAGGTCGCCGGCATCGACCTGGTCCGCGAGATGTTCCGCATCGCCGACGGCGAGGAGCTCGGCTACGGCGACCCGGAGCTGCGCGGCCATTCCTTCGAGTTCCGCATCAACGGCGAGGACCCCGGCCGGGGCTTCCTGCCCGCCCCCGGCACGGTGACGGTCTTCGAGCCGCCGTCGGGTCCGGGGGTACGGCTGGACGCCGGCGTGGAGTCGGGCAGCGTGATCGGCCCGGCCTGGGACTCGCTCCTCGCCAAGCTGATCGTCACCGGCCGCACCCGTGCCGAGGCGCTGGAGCGGGCCGCGCGGGCGCTCGACGAGTTCCGCGTCGAGGGGATGGCCACGGCGATCCCCTTCCACCGCGCGGTCGTCAGGGACCCGGCCTTCACCGCGGCCCCCTTCCGCATCCACACCCGCTGGATCGAGACCGAGTTCGTCAACAAGATCGAGGCCTTCGCGGCGGCCCCGGCCGCCGGTGCCGAGACCGAGCAGGCCGGGCGCGAGACGGTGGTCGTCGAGGTCGGCGGGCACCGTCTCGAGGTCTCGCTGCCGGCGGTGCTGGGAAGGGTGCCCGACCGGACGCTCGTGGCGGCCGCCGCCGCGCCCCGGTCCCGCCGCCGCACCGCCGGCGGTGCCGCGCCCGCCGCCTCCGGGGACACGCTCACCTCCCCCATGCAGGGCACCGTCGTCAAGGTCGCCGTGGCCGAAGGGCAGACGGTCGAGAAGGGCGACCTGGTCGTCGTACTCGAGGCCATGAAGATGGAGCAGCCGCTCACCGCGCACCGCTCCGGCACCGTGACCGGGATCGCCGCCGAGGTGGGCCAGGCCCTCGCCGCCGGTGCCGCGGTCTGCGACATCAAGGACTGATCCAGACCCATCGAGGACTGATCGTTGTGGCAGCACTCACCTATTCCGACGCCATGAACGGTGCCCTGGAGCGGCTGCGTTCCGTGGGGTACGAGCACGGGCGCAGCTTCGTCAACCACGCGCCGATGGCCGCCGAGGCCCTGGCCCACATGGGGTACGCCGACGAGGTGCCCGGCTGGGTGGAGGGCCATCTGCGCGGCCACACCTTCCACGACGTGCCCGAGCGGCGGTTCGCCCTCGACCCGGCCGACGAGGCCGACTGGCGGCAGGCGCTCGGCGCGTTCGGCCGGGTCGCCGACTGGACCGCCCTGTTCGAGCGGGAGCTGGCCGAGGGCGAGTGGACCGATGTCCTGGCCCGCTGGTGGCCCCGGCTGCTGCCCGGCCTGTCCGGTGTGCTCACGCACGGCGTGATCCGCACCGCGCACGCGGTCCGGGCGGTGGTGACCGCCGGGCCCGACAGCCGCCTGCAGCTGGCCGAACTGGCACACGGGCTGGGGTACTGGGCGGCCAGGTACTCCGAGGGCGGAGTGGTGGTCCAGGAGGGCGCGGGCGAGGGCGGTGACGTCCTGGGGGCGCTGGACGAGCTCGTCGCCGAGTTCTCCGGGATCTACGCCACGCTCTCCCTCCCGCACCCGATCCCGCTGATCCACTCGGTCACCGGGCCCGCCGCCGTACGGCTGGTGGTGGAGCACCTGCCGGCGGAGCAGCGGTGGCCGTCGTACCGGGTGGCGCGGGCCGTCAGCCGCACGATGCTCGACTGGTTCCACGCCGTGCCCCGGCCCGCGGCCCCGCTGCCGGACGCCCCCGACCCGGCCGCCCTGTTCGCCGAGGCCGTCCAGATCGGCGACGAGCACGCCATCAAGCTCGCCGAAGTCGCCGTACGGCACGAGGCGCTGGCCCCCGACCCGCGGCACGCGGCCGCCGCGCACGCCGCCAACCGGGCGATCGGCCGCCTGTACCGCTGACAGCCGCTGACAACCGCTGACAGTTCGTCTTCGCCGACGGTCTCCCCGACGGGGCCGTACGGAACCGTTCCCGAGGAGTGTCATGGACGCACAAGTCATCGTCGTGGGCGCCGGTCCTGCCGGCATGATGCTCGCGGGCGAGCTACGGCTCGCGGGCGCCGACGTCATCGTCCTGGAGAAGCTGCCCGCGCGCACCGGAGAGTCGCGCGGCCTCGGCTTCACCGCCCGCACCATGGAGGTCTTCGACCAGCGCGGACTGCTGCCCCGCTTCGGGGACATCGAGGTCAGCAACGTGGGCCACTTCGGCGGCCTGCCGGTCGACTTCGGCGTCCTGGACGGTGCCCACCAGGCTGCCAAAACGATCCCGCAGTCGGTCACCGAGACCGTCCTCGAGGAGTGGGCCGGCCGGCTCGGCGCGGACATCCGGCGCCGGCACGAGGTGCTGTCCGTCAAGGAGAAGGAGGACAGCGTCGAGGTCGAGGTGCGCGGCCCCGAGGGCGTGCACCGGCTGCGCGCCGAGTACCTGGTGGGCTGCGACGGCGGCCGCTCGACCATCCGCAAGGCCGCCGGTTTCGACTTCCCGGGAACGCCGTCGACGCTGGAGATGTACCTCGCCGACGTGAAGGGCATCGAACTGGAGCCCCGGATGATCGGGGAGACCCTGCCCGGCGGGATGGTCATGGTCGGCCCGCTGCCCGGCGGCACCACCCGGCTGATCATCTGCGAGCGCGGCACCCCGCCGCAGCGCCGCGACAAGCCGCCGACCTGGGCGGAGGCCGCGGCGGCCTGGCAGCGGCTGACCGGCGACGACATCTCGCACGCCGAGGCGGTGTGGGTGTCGTCGTTCGGCGACGGCACGCGGCTCGTCACCGAGTACCGGCGCGGCCGGATCCTGCTCGCCGGCGACTCCGCGCACATCCACCTGCCGGCCGGCGGGCAGGGCATGAACACCAGCATCCAGGACGCCGTGAACCTCGGCTGGAAGCTGGGTGCGGTGGTGCGGGGACGGGCGCCGGAGACGCTGCTCGACACGTACCACGACGAACGGCACCCGGTCGGGGAGCGGCTGATGATGAACACCCGGGCGCAGGGGCTGCTGTTCCTGTCCGGTCCCGAGGTGCAGCCGCTGCGGGACGTGCTGAACGAGCTGATCCGGTATCCGGAGGTCGGCAGGCACCTGGCGGCGATGGTGTCCGGCCTCGAGATCCACTACGACGTCGACGGGGGCGGCCATCCGCTGCTCGGCCGACGGCTGCCGAACGTGCCGCTCGCCGGGCACAAGAGGGTGGCCTCCAGCACCGAGGCGCTGCGCGGCGGGCGGGGTGTGCTGCTCGACCTCGCCGACAACGCGCGGCTGCGGGAGCGGGCCTGGGCCTGGCGGGACCGGGTGGACGTGGTGACGGCGGAGGCGGCCGACGGCTCGCTCGCGGGTACCACGGCTGTGCTGGTGCGGCCGGACGGGTACGTGGCCTGGGCTGCGCCGGGTAGTCATGCGGATCTGCCGATGGCCCTGGAGCGGTGGTTCGGGCCGGAGCGGTGAGGACGCCGCCGAGAGTGCCGTGATCCGTCGTCGCGCGGGTGCGGCGCCGTCGTGGCTTGTCGCGCAGTTCCCCGCGCCCCTCAAGGGGCGCTTTTTGCTGGACTCTTTCAAGGAGTGAACCCATGCACAGCACTCTGATCGTCGCCCGGATGGAACCGGGGAGCAGCGCGGAAGTCGCGCGGCTGTTCGGGGAGTTCGACCGGACCGAGATGCCGCACCTGATGGGCACCCGGCGCCGGGAGCTCTTCGCCTACCGCGGGCTGTACTTCCACCTCCAGCACTTCGACACCGACAACGGCGGTGAGCTGATCGAGGAGGCCAAGACCGACGCGCGGTTCGTGCGGATCAGTGAGGACCTCAAGCCGTTCATCCAGGCGTACGACCCCGCCACCTGGCGGTCTCCCGCCGACGCGGTCGCCACGCGCTTCTACGACTGGGAGGGCCGGGCGTGAACGCCAGGCGAGTGGTCATCACCGGGGTCGGCGTCATCGCCCCCGGCGGTGTCGGCACCAAGAACTTCTGGAACCTGCTCAGCGAGGGCCGCACCGCGACCCGCGGCATCACCTTCTTCGACCCGTCCTCCTTCCGGTCCCGGGTCGCCGCCGAGGTCGACTTCGACCCCGAGGAGCACGGGCTGAGCCCGCAGGAGATACGGCGGATGGACCGGGCGGCCCAGCTGGCCGTCGTCAGCGCCCGCGAGGCCCTCGCCGACAGCGGGCTCGACCTGTCCGGCGCCGACCCCTACCGGGTCGGGGTCACCATCGGCAGCGCGGTCGGCGCGACCATGGGGCTCGACCAGGAGTACCGGGTGGTCAGCGACGGCGGCCGGCTCGACCTCGTCGACCACACCTACGCCGTCCCGCACCTCTACAACTACCTGGTGCCCAGCTCGTTCGCGGCGGAGGTCGCCTGGGCGGTGGGCGCGGAGGGCGCCGCCACGGTGGTCTCCACCGGCTGCACCTCGGGCCTCGACTCCGTCGGGCACGCGGTGGAGCTGATCCGGGAGGGCTCGGCCTGCGCGATGATCGCCGGCGCCACCGACGCCCCGATCTCCCCGATCACCCTGGCCTGCTTCGACGCCATCAAGGCCACCACCCCGCGCAACGACGACCCCGAGCACGCCTCCCGCCCCTTCGACGGCACCCGCAACGGGTTCGTGCTGGGGGAGGGGTCTGCCGTGTTCGTCCTGGAGGAACTGGAGGGGGCGCGGGCGCGCGGGGCGCACATCTACGCCGAGATCGCCGGGTACGCCTCCCGATGCAACGCCTTCCACATGACCGGGCTGCGGCCCGACGGCGCGGAGATGGCCGAGGCCATCACGGTCGCCCTCGACGAGGCCCGCCTCGGCCCCGAGGCGATCGACTACATCAACGCGCACGGCTCCGGCACCAAGCAGAACGACCGGCACGAGACCGCCGCGTTCAAGAAGAGCCTCGGCGACCACGCCTACCGGACCCCGGTCTCCTCGATCAAGTCGATGGTCGGGCACTCGCTCGGCGCGATCGGCTCCATCGAGATCGCCGCGTCCGTCCTCGCCATGGAGCACAACGTCGTGCCCCCGACGGCCAACCTGCACACCCCCGACCCCGAGTGCGACCTGGACTACGTCCCGCTCACCGCCCGCGAGCACCGCACCGACGCGGTGCTCACCGTGGGCAGCGGGTTCGGTGGCTTCCAGAGCGCGATGGTGCTCGCCCGACCGGAGAGGAGCGCGGCCGCATGAGCACGCGGACCGTGGTGACCGGGCTCGGCATCGCCGCGCCCAACGGCCTTGGCACGACCGACTACTGGGCGGCCGCCCGCGCCGGGAAGAGCGGGATCGGCCGCATCACGCGGTTCGACCCGTCCGGGTATCCGGCGAAGCTGGCGGGCGAGGTGCCCGGGTTCAGCGCCGCGGAGCATCTGCCGAACCGGCTGCTCGCCCAGACCGACCACATGACCCGCCTCGCGCTCGTCGCGACGGACTGGGCGCTGGCCGACGCGGAGGTCACTCCGGCCGACCTGCCCGCCTACGACATGGGCGTCGTCACCGCCAGCTCCTCCGGCGGCTTCGAGTTCGGGCAGGGGGAGCTGCAGAAGCTGTGGAGCCAGGGCAGCCAGTTCGTCTCGGCATACCAGTCGTTCGCCTGGTTCTACGCCGTCAACAGCGGTCAGATCTCCATCCGCAACGGCATGAAGGGCCCCAGCGGAGTCGTCGTCTCCGACCAGGCGGGCGGCCTCGAAGCCCTCGCGCACGCGCGCCGGCAGATCCGCAAGGGGACGCGGCTCATCGTCTCCGGTGCGATCGACGCGTCCATCTGCCCGTGGGGGTGGGTGGCGCAGCTCGCCAGCGACCGGCTGTCCACGTCGGAGGAGCCGGACCGGTCCTACCTGCCGTTCGACTCCGCGGCGGCCGGGCACGTGGCCGGCGAGGGCGGCGCGATCCTGATCCTGGAGGCCGAGGAGACGGCCGTACGGCGCGGTGCCCGGGTGTACGGGGAGATCGCGGGGTACGGCGCGACGTTCGACCCGGCACCGGGGAGCGGGCGGCCGCCCGGGCTGCGCAAGGCGATCGAGCTGGCCCTCGCGGACGCGGGGGCGGACGCGGCCGACGTCGACGTGGTGTTCGCCGACGCGGCGGCCGTGCCGGAGCTGGACCGGGTGGAGGCCGATGCGATCGCCGACGTGTTCGGGCCGCACGGGGTGCCGGTGACGGCGCCGAAGACGATGACCGGGCGGCTGTACTCGGGAGCGGCGCCGCTGGACGTCGCCACGGCGCTGCTCGCCGTCCGGGACGGGGTGGTGCCGGCGACGGTGAACGTCTCGCCGGAGGCCGGCTACGACCTCGACCTGGTGGTCGGTGAGCCGCGCCTGACGGAGGTACGGACGGCGCTGGTGCTGGCGCGGGGGTACGCCGGGTTCAACTCGGCGATGGTCGTACGGGCGTAGCGCTCCCGCCGTAGGGGTTCGGACCGTGGCGCAGCTGCGGGTTCGTCGTGGCCGGTCGCGGAGTTCCCCGCGCCCCTGGAGGGCGCTGCCCAGCCGCGTCCTCCATGCATGGCTGCGGGCAGGCGTGCCGCCCACGACCGTGGAGCCCGTGCGGTCGCGCGGCTGCGGGTTCGTCGTGGCCGGTCGCGCAGTTCCCCGCGCCCCTACGGGGCGCTGCCCCAGCCGCGGGCAGTCCTGCCGCTGGGGCGGCACGGGTGGGCGCGGCGGCACCCGGCAAGCGCCGGTGAGCGTCCCCACCCCCCCAGCCCCCCGTGAATCAAAGAGACCCGTCCGTCCTCCCGGCCCCCTTCCTCTCTCCCACGTCCGGGGCCGGCAGGGCGGGCGTTTTCATTCTCAGTCGTGAAAGGAAGATCACCGTGGCCACCCAGTCCTTCACCCTCGACGACCTCAAGCGGATCCTGCTGGAGGCCGCCGGCGCCGATGAGAGCGTCGATCTCGACGGGGACATCCTCGACACCGACTTCGAGGAGCTCAGCTACGAGTCCCTCGCCATCCTGGAGACCTGCGGGCGCATCGAGCGGGAGTACGACATCACGCTGGACGACACCGTGGTGACCGAGGCCAGGACGCCCCGCGAGCTGCTCGCCGTCGTCAACGCGCAGCTCGGTGACGTCGCCGCCGCTGCCTGACCTTCTCCCCACCCCCTCCGGCCGCCGGCGCCCGTCCTGACCGGGCGCCGGCGGCTCCCCCATGCCCTGAAAGGGAGCTGCAGACATGTCCGAACAGCAGCAGAGGGTCGCCCTGGTCTCCGGGGCCACCAGCGGAATCGGTCTCGCCTCGGCGCGGCTGCTGGCCCAGCAGGGCCACCGCGTCTTCATCGGCTCCCGTGACGCCGGGAACGTCGAGCGGACCGTGAAGGAACTGCGCGAGGAAGGGCTCGACGTCGACGGTGCCACCCTCGACGTGCGGTCCGCGCTGTCCATAGAGAACTTCGTGCGCGCTGCCGTCGAGCGGTACGGCACCGTCGACGTGCTGGTCAACAACGCCGGCCGCTCCGGCGGCGGCGTGACCGCCGACATCGACGACGAGCTCTGGTACGACGTCGTCGAGACCAACCTCAACAGCGTCTTCCGCCTCACTCGCGCCGCCCTCACCACCGGCGGCATGCGGGAGAAGAGCCGCGGGCGGATCATCAACATCGCGTCCACGGCCGGGAAGCAGGGCGTCGTGCTCGGGGCGCCGTACTCCGCCTCCAAGCACGGCGTGGTCGGTTTCACCAAGGCCCTCGGCAACGAGCTGGCCCCCACCGGCATCACCGTCAACGCCGTCTGCCCGGGGTACGTGGAGACGCCCATGGCGCAGCGGGTGCGCGCCGGTTACGCCGCCGCCTACGACACCAGCGAGGACGCCATCCTCGACAAGTTCACGGCGAAGATCCCGCTCGGCCGCTACTCCACCCCCGAGGAGGTCGCCGGTCTCGTCGGCTACCTCGCCTCCGACACCGCCGCGTCCATCACCGCGCAGGCCCTCAACGTCTGCGGCGGCCTCGGCAACTTCTGAAAACCCCGGCACCCTCTAGGAGTTCACCCATGTCCGAGCCGAAGGAAGTCGAGCACGAGATCACGGTCTCGGCGCCGGCCGCCGAGGTCTACCGGCTGATCGCCGACGTGGCCAACTGGCCGCGGATCTTCCCGCCGACCATCTACGTCGACCACCTGGAGCGCTCCGGGAACGAGGAGCTGATCGGGATCTGGGCCACCGCCAACGGCGAGGCCAAGAACTGGACCTCGCGTCGCGTCCTGGACCCCGAGGGCCTGCGGATCACCTTCCGCCAGACCGTCTCCACCCCGCCCGTCGCGAGCATGGGCGGCACCTGGATCATCGAGCCCGCCGGCGAGGGGGCCTCGCGGGTGCGGCTGCTGCACGACTACACCGCCGTCGGCGACGACCCGGCCGGCCTGGCCTGGATCGACGAGGCGGTCGACCGCAACTCCCGCTCGGAGCTGGCCGCGCTGAAGACGAACGTCGAACTCGCCACCGCGTCGGAGGAGCTGACGTTCTCCTTCGAGGACACCGTGCGGGTCGACGGGGCCGCCAAGGACCTCTACGACTTCGTCAACGAGGCCGACCGCTGGTCCGAGCGGCTGCCGCACGTGGCGACCGTCCGGCTCACCGAGGACACCCCGGGCCTGCAGACCCTGGAGATGGACACCCGCGCCAAGGACGGCTCGACGCACACCACCAAGTCGTACCGGGTCTGCCTCGACGGCCGGAAGATCGCCTACAAGCAGACCACCCTGCCGGCCCTGATGAACCTGCACACCGGCTACTGGACCTTCCGCGAGACCGACGAGGGCACCTTCGCCTCGTCGCAGCACACCGTCGTGCTGCGCCCCGAGAACATCGCGAAGATCCTCGGTCCCGAGGCGGGCGTCGCCGAGGCCCGGGAGTACGTGCAGGGCGCGCTCAGCACCAACAGCCGCGCCACCCTGAACCACGCCAAGGCGTACGCCGAAGCGAGGCGCTGACCGATGGCCGGTGCCGACGCGGTCGACACGCACGTCCTGGTGGTCGGCGCCGGACCCGTCGGGCTCATGCTCGCCGGGGAACTGCGCCTCGGCGGCGCCGACGTGACCGTCCTGGAACGACTGGCCGCCCCCACCACGGAGTCCCGGGCGTCCACCCTGCACGCACGCACCATGGAACTGCTGCACCAGCGCGGACTGCTGGAAGGACCCGGCGGCTTCGCCGACCCCGGGCCGCCGCCGAACGAGCCCCGCGGCCACTTCGGCGGCCTCCCCCTCGACCTCACCCTGCCCAGCAGCCACCCCGGGCAGTGGAAGGTACCGCAGACCCGCACCGAGGTACTCCTCGGCGCCTGGGCCGAGCGGCTCGGGGCGCGGGTGCTGCGCGGACACGAGATCTTCGCCCTCACGCAGCACCCGGACCACGTCACCGTCGTGGCCGAACACCAGGGCACCCGCCGGGAGTTCACGGCCCGCTACGTCGTCGGCTGCGACGGCGAGCAGTCGGCCGTACGACGCCTCGCGGGCATCGCCTTCCCCGGCAACGACGCCGAACGGGAGCTGATCCGCGCCGACGTCGACGGCATCGACGTCCCGAACCGGCGCTTCGAACGGCTGCCGAACGGGCTCGCCATCGCTGCCCGGCGCGGCGACGGCGTCACCCGGGTGATGGTCCACCGCTTCGGCACCCCGCCGCGCGCCGGCGAGGCCGGCTTCGCCGACATCGTCGCCGCCTGGCGGGACGTCACCGGCGAGGACATCGGCCACGGCACCCCGCTGTGGGTGAACTCCTTCGGCGACGCCTCCCGGCAGGCCGAGCGCTACCGCGCGGGCCGGGTGCTGCTGGCCGGCGACGCGGCCCACCAGCAGATGCCGATCGGCGGCCAGGCCCTCAACCTCGGCCTCCAGGACGCCGTGAACCTCGGCTGGAAGCTCGCCGCCACCGTCCTCGGCCGGGCCCCGGCGGGACTCCTCGACAGCTACCACGACGAACGGCACGCCGTCGGGCGTCGCGTCCTGTCCGCCATCCGCGCCCAGGCCCGGCTGCTGCTCGGCGGGCCGGAGGTGGAGCCGCTGCGTTCGGTCGTCGGCGAGCTCACGGCGTACGAGAAGGTCCGGACCCATCTCGCCGGGACGATCAGCGGCCTCGACGTGCGGTACGGGGACGACGACCGGCAGCCGTTGATCGGCGCACGGCTGCCGGAGGTGCGGCTCGACTCCGGGGCGACCACGGCCGAACTGCTGCACTCCGCCCGCGGGTTGCTGCTCGTGACGGACCCGGTGCTCGCCGGGGCGGCGGGGGGCCGGTCGGCGTCCGTCGACACGGTCGTCACCCGTCCCGCGGAGCCCCTGGACGGCCTCGCCGCCGTGCTCGTACGCCCGGACGGCTACGTCGCCTGGGCCGGCCCCACCGCGGACGGCCTGCACGAGGCACTCGGCCGCTGGTTCGCACCCGACCCACGCGCCCCCCACACACCACAACCAACCGTCAGGAGAAGGAAGATGGGCAACCTGGCCGGAAAGACCGCCCTCATCACCGGCGCCAGCCGGGGCATGGGCCGGGCCACCGCCGAACGGCTGGCCGCCGACGGCGCGCTGGTCGCCGTGCACTACGGCAGCAGCGCGGAGGCCGCCGCCGAGGTGGTCGCCGGGATCGAGCAGGACGGCGGGCGGGCCTTCGCCGTCGGCGCCGAACTGGGCACCCCCGGCGACGTCCACGAACTGTTCCTCGCCCTGGAGGCGGGGCTCAAGGAGCGCACCGGCGAGACCGAGCTGAACATCCTCGTCAACAACGCGGGCGTGATGGGCGGGGTCAAGGCCGAGGACACCACCCCGGAGGAGTTCGACCGGATCTTCGCCGTCAACGCCAAGGCACCGTTCTTCGTCATCCAGCGGGCGCTCGCCGACATGCCCGACGGCGGCCGGATCGTGAACATCTCCTCGGGGCTGACCCGGTTCGCCAACCCGGACGAGATCGCCTACGCCATGAGCAAGGGCGCGGTGGAGCAACTCGCGCTCCACTACGCCAAGCTGCTGGGCCCGCGCGGGATCACCGTGAACAGCGTCGCGCCGGGCATCACCCGCAACGGCAACCCCCTGTTCGACATCCCCGAGGCCGTCGAGGCCATGTCCGCGCTGTCCGCCTTCAATCGCGTCGGCGAGCCGCAGGACGTCGCCGACGTCATCGCCTTCCTCGTCTCCGACGACGCCCGCTGGGTCACCGGCTCCTTCGTCGACGCGAGCGGCGGCACCCTCCTCGGGTGACGCGGTGACCAGGACCCTTCCGGCACCGGTCGCCGCGGGCGCGGACGAGCGGTTCGGCTCCCGGCTGTGGGGGCTGCTGCTCGTCCTCGCCGGCAACATGCTCATCGACGCCCTGGAGGTGTCCGTGGCGGTGGTGGCGCTGCCCGCCATCGGCACGGACCTGGGACAGCCGCCGACCGTCACCCAGTGGGCGATGACCGGCTTCGCCGCCGGCTTCGGCGGCCTGCTCCTCTTCGGCGCCCGCGTGGTGACCGTCCTCGGCCGTCGCCGCGTCTACCTCGCGGCCCTCCTCGCCTTCGCCGCCGCCTCCGTGCTCAGCGCCCTCGCCCACGACCCCTGGCTGCTCCTGGCCACCCGCCTGGCCAAGGGCTTCTGCGCCGCCCTGACGGCCCCCACCGGCCTCGCCATCATCACCTCCACCTTCCCGGAGGGCCGCCCCCGCTCCCGAGCGGTCTCCGTCTACACCCTCTTCGGAGCAGGCGGCTTCACCACGGGCCTCCTGCTCTCCGGCTGGCTGACCGAGACCTCCTGGCGCTGGGCCTTCGCCTTCCCGGCCCCGGTGGTGCTCCTGCTGTTCGCGTGCGGGCTCCGCCTGATTCCCAAGGGCGACGACGAGAGCGACCCGAAGGGGCCGGATGTTTCGGCGGGGGGCGCCAAGAGCGCCCCGAAGGGGCGCGGGGAACCGCGCGACCAGCCCCCACGGCGCCGCACCCGAACGGCCACCCGGTCCTTCGGCATCCCCAGCGCCCTCACCCTTCTGGGAGCCCTCCTGGCCCTCGTCCAGGGCATCACCCAACTCCCCGCCCACGGCTGGACCGCCCCGCAGGCCACCGCCCCCCTCACCGCGGCCGTACTCCTCCTGCTGCTGTTCCAGCAGATCGAGCGCCGCTCGGCCGACCCCCTCCTGAACACCGGCCCCCTGCGCGGCAACCCCGCCCTCATCCGCTCCGCGATCGGTGCCGCCTGTCTCAACGGCTCCTACCTGGGCCTCCTGTTCGTCCTGACGTACCAGGCCCAGACCCTCGCAGGCTGGTCCCCCCTCCGTACGGCGTTCGCCCTGCTCCCGGCCGCCGCGCCCCCGGCGCTCACCGCGCTGGCCTCCGGCCGCCTGGTCGCCAGGTTCGGCGCCCCGCGCCTCATCGTGGCCGGCGCGGCCTGCGCGTTCGCGGGCGCCCTGCTGCAACTCCGGCCGCACGCTTGGCCGTTGGACTACTCGGGCCGGATGCTGCCGACGCTCCTGCTGGTCGGCGCCGCCTTCGTGCTCTCCTTCGCCGCGCTCAACATGCAGGCCATGTCCCGCCTCGCCCCCGCCGACCGGCTCACCGGCAGCGGCCTGTACCAGACGGCCGTCCAGCTCGCCGCGGTCCTCGCGGTCGCGCTCGCCGCCGCCCTGCTCGCCGCCCACGCGCCGGCGCACGGCGCGGGTCCGGCCGCCGCCGCGGCGGCCTGCCGGCCGGCGCTGACCCTGGTCGCCGCCCTCGGCTTCCTCGGCCTGCTCGTCGGCCTCACCGGCCTGCTCCGCACCCGACCCCCAGCCTCCTCACCACACCACGGGGAATGACCATGGACCAGACAACGCAGACCTGGGTCTTCGACGACCTGGACGACGACCTCGACGATCTGGACTACGAGTTCGAGCGCGACCAGATCGTCGAGGTGGTGCCGCCCAGCCTGGCGCACCTCGCCTCCGTCGGCCTCGCCGAGCGCACCCGGCTCATCGACGCGTACGTGCGCGGTGAACTCGCCCGGGTGCTGCGGGTGGCCCCGGAGAGCATCGACACCGTGGGCCGCCCGATGAACAGCCTGGGCATCGGCTCCATCAACGGCCTGGAACTCCAGCGCCGGATGGAGGCCGCGCTGCGTGTCGACGTCAACCTCAACCGGCTGCTGCGCGCCAACAGCGCGGCCGAGCTGGTCGACTGCCTCGCCGGCCAGCTCGGCCCGGAGGACAGCCCGCACAAACACGCCGCCCGCGGCGAGCACCACCTGGTCGCGCACCGCGTGCCGAGCCCGAGGTGATCGGGGAGATGCCGGTCCTGGAGTTCGGCACGGCCACCCTTGCCGCCGCGCCGAGACTGCCCGCCGCCGGCCAGCTGGACGTCTGGCTGGTCCGCCGGGCCGCCCTGGAGACCGCGGCCGAGCTGCTCGACCTGTCCGAGCTGAGCGAGGCGGAGCGCCGGCGGACCGCGTCCTTCGTCCGGCCCGCGGACGGGGTGACGTACGCCTCCGCGCACGTCGCCCTGCGCCGGCTGCTCGGCGGCTACCTGGGGCTGCCCCCGCAGGACGTGCCGTTCGTGCGGGAGCCCTGCCCGGGCTGCGCCGAGCCGCACGGACGGCCGGCGGTCGTGCACCCCGACCCGCCGCTGCACTTCTCCCTCGCGCACAGCCACGGCATGGCCGTGGTCGCCGTCTCCCGTACGGTCGTCGGCGCCGACGTGGAGCGGCTGCCGCGGGCCGAGACCGTCGAGGTCTGCACCCCGGCCCTGCACCCGGGGGAGCAGGCCGAGCTGGCCGCGCTCGGCGACGCCGGGGAGCGGCGTGCCGCCTTCGGGCGGCTGTGGACCCGCAAGGAGGCCTATCTCAAGGCGCTCGGCACCGGGCTCTCCCGCGATCCCGGCCACGACTATCTGGGTGCCGACCCGCAGCGCAGGCCGGCCGGCTGGACGCTGCTCGACCTGCCGTCCGGGCCCCGGCACAACGCGGCCGTCGCGGTGCGCGGCGCGGCGCCGGACCAGGTCACCGTGCGCTGGGTGCCGCCGGCCGCGCTGTACGCGGGCGAGACGGTCGACCTGGACGCCGACGGGACGGTGGGCGTGCCCGTGAGCGCGCCCGCGCCCGTGGGCGTGACCACCCGAGTATCCGACTGGGGAGCGTGACCCGCCAATGTCACTCGAACAGAAAGCCGGTCCAGCAGCCGGCCGCCCGAGCCTGCACGATCGTGAGCACCGCGGCCAGTGGACCGCCGCCGAGCGCATCGAGGAGCTCGGCCTGATGAAGGAGGCCGCCCGGCACGGCGACCCCCTCGCCACCGAGCGTCAGCACGCCAAGGGCAAGCTCACCGCGTACGAACGCATCGAACTCCTGCTCGACGAGGGGTCGTTCAACGAGGTCGAGATGCTCCGCCGGCACCGTGCCACCGGCTTCGGCCTGGAGAAGAAACGGCCGTACACCGACGGGGTGATCACCGGCTGGGGCACCGTCCACGGCCGTACCGTCTTCGTCTACGCGCACGACTTCCGCATCTTCGGCGGCGCCCTCGGCGAGGCCCACGCCCAGAAGATCCACAAGATCATGGACATGGCCATGGCGGCGGGGGCCCCGCTGGTGTCGCTGAACGACGGCGCCGGCGCCCGGATCCAGGAGGGCGTCTCGGCGCTCGCCGGCTACGGCGGCATCTTCCAGCGCAACACCCGCGCCTCCGGGGTGATCCCGCAGATCAGCGTGATGCTCGGGCCGTGCGCGGGCGGCGCCGCCTACTCGCCCGCCCTGACCGACTTCGTCTTCATGGTGCGGGACATCTCCCAGATGTTCATCACCGGTCCGGACGTGGTGAAGGCGGTGACCGGAGAGGAGATCACCCAGAACGACCTCGGCGGCGCCGACGTCCACGCCGGCGCCTCCGGGGTGGCCCACTTCGCCTACGACGACGTGCGCAGCTGCATGGAGGACGTACGGCACCTGCTGTCGCTGCTGCCGTCCAACAACCGTGACCTGCCGCCCCGTTCGGCAACCACCGACCCGGCCGACCGCCGTACCGACCGGGTGGTGGAACTGGTCCCGGACGATCCGGGGCGTGTCTACGACATCCGGACCGTCATCGAGGAGATCGTCGACGACGGCGACTACTTCGAGATCCAGCCCGGCTGGGCCACCAACGTGGTGTGCGCGCTGTCCCGGCTGGACGGCGAGGTCGTCGGTCTCGTCGCCAGCCAGCCGGCCTCGTTCGCCGGGGTCCTCGACATCGACGCCAGTGAGAAGGCTGCGCGGTTCGTGCAGTTCTGCGACGCCTTCAACATCCCGCTGGTCACCCTGATCGACGTCCCCGGCTTCCTGCCCGGCGTGGACCAGGAGCACAACGGGATCATCCGGCGCGGCGCCAAGCTGCTCTACGCGTACTGCAACGCCACCGTGCCGCGGATCTCCCTGGTGCTGCGCAAGGCGTACGGCGGCGCGTACATCGTCATGGACTCCCGGTCCATCGGCACCGACCTCGCCCTCGCCTGGCCGTCCAACGAGATCGCCGTGATGGGCGCCGAGGGCGCCGCGAACGTCATCTTCCGCCGGGAGATCGCGGCCTCGGACGACCCCGAGTCGACCCGCGCGCAGAAGATCAAGGAGTACCAGGCGGAGCTGATGCACCCCTACTACGCGGCCGAGCGCGGTCTGATCGACGACGTCATCGACCCGCGGGAGACCCGCTCCACCCTCATCCGCGCCCTTGCGATGCTGCGCAGCAAGCAGGCCGACCTGCCGTGCCGCAAGCACGGCAACCCGCCGCAGTGAGCGCGCCGGAGAACCCGGACGGTGCGGAGGCCGCCCTGGTCATCAAGGTCGTGAAGGGGCAGGCGAGCCCCGCCGAGCTCGCCGCCCTCACCACCGTCCTGATCGCCCGTGCCGCAGCCCTGGCCGCGCTGGACCCCCGCCCCCTGGAGCCCCGCCCGGTAGCCGGCTGGCGCCGCCCGGAACGCCTCTCCACCCACCGAGACCCCCGCGGCTGGCGCCTCACCGGCACCCACGCGGCCTGACGACCGCCCACAGGAGCGCGGCAAACCGCGCGACCAGCCACCGAGGTCCCGTCACGTCAGTTCCGGCTGACCGGTCCTCTTGCGGTTCGGTAGTGCCCCCGAAGGGGCGCGGGGAACTGCGCGCCCGGCCACGACGGCGCGGCGGCCGCCCGAGGTCCTGTCACGTCAGTTCCGGCCGACCGGTCCTCTTGCGGTTCGGCAGTGCCCCCGAAGGGGCGCGGGGAACTGCACGCCCGGCCACGACGGCGCGGCGGCCGCCCGAGGTCCTGTCACGTCAGTTCCGGCCGACCGGTCCTTTTGCGGTTGGGCAGTGCCCCCGAAGGGGCGCGGGGAACTGCGCGCCCGGCCACGACGGCGCGGCGGCCGCCCGAGGTCCTGTCACGTCAGTTCCGGTCGACCGGTCCTCTTGCGGTTGGGCAGTGCCCTAAAGGGGCGCGGGGAACTGCGCGCCCGGCCACGACGGCGCGGCGGCCGCCCGAGGTCCTGTCACGTCAGTTCCGGCCGACTGCTCCTTTTGCGGTTCGGCAGTGCCCCCGAAGGGGCGCGGGGAACTGCGCGCCCGGCCACGACGGCGCGGCGGCCGGGCGACGGCCTGTCGCGGCGCTTCCAGCCGACCGGCGCCCCCGTATCCCCTACAGAATCGGAGTCCCGGCCCCCATGACCTCCCCCTCCCTCGACCGCACCGACACGGTCACCGAACTCCGCTCCGAACTCGACGCCCTGCGCGCCGAGTTCGGCGCCCTCGCCGACCGCGCGGCGGTCGCCGAGCTGGTCGACCGCTACATCACCCTGCTCGACACCCAGGACGACCACGGCTTCGACCCCACCTGGCCGGCCACGGTCTTCACCCCGGACTGCCGCCTGGAGTTCCCGGTCGGCACCGTCGAGGGCCGCGACCGGGCCGCCGCCTTCCACCACGACCGAAAGTCCCGGTTCGCCCGCACCCACCACCTGGCCGCCAACTACGGCATCCGGGTGTCGGGGGACACCGCCCGGATCCGCGTCCACCTCGTCGCGTCCCACGTCCACCACGAGGACGGCCCGGACCCGGACGGCCGCTTCGACATCGGCGGCTACAGCGAGGGCGAGGCGGTCCGCACCCCGGACGGCTGGCGGCTGCACCGCTGGCGGTTCCGGCTGGTGTGGTCCGACGGCGCCGGCCCGCGTCCCGGCCCCGACCCCCGCGAACTGCGCAGTTCCCAGCCCCGACCACGCCACCCGAAAGGATGATGAGACCGTGTCAGGCACACCGACGACCGCGCTGAACCTGGGCGCCCTGCGCGACACCTCCGGCGACGACCGCAGGCAGGCGTTCGAGACGTTCCTCTGCCGCAACCTCGCCCAGCACCTGGACATCCCCCCGGCCCACCGCATCGCCCGCAACCGCCCCCTCTACACCCAGGGCATCGACTCCCTCACCGCGCTGACCCTCCAGCGCACCCTGGAGTCGGCCCTGAACATCCCGGTACCGGCCCACCACCTGCTGCGCGAGCAGTCGGTGGGCGAACTGGCCGCGACCCTGAGCGAGCTGGTCGACCGGACCTGAGCCCCATGGCGACGCCACCGGTGGGACGACGACGGCACGGCCACCGGTGGCACCGGGCACACCCGCCCGCTGACAACGTTGTCCCGGTCGCCCGCAACGCGCAGGCCGTGCCGGAGGATCCAGCCGAGGCGCGTGCTCCTGTGCCACGGGCGGCTCGCCGGTATGGTCCGGTGGGCGTGGCATGCTGAGGGCGCGGTTTCGACGCAACCGACCGGGAGGTGACGGGCGTGGAGGACTGGGCCCGGTTCGCGCAGCAACTGGCCGCGATGGCGCGGGACCTGCTGGCGCAGGAGTCGGTCGACGCCACCCTGGCCCGGATCACCGGCTCGGCCGTGGAGCTCGTGGAGGGCTGCGACGCGGCCGGCATCCTGGTGCTGCGCGGCGGGAAGGTGCGGACGCTCGCGCCCACCGAGCAACTGGTCGTCGACAGCGACCGGTTGCAGGAGCGGCTGGGCGAGGGCCCCTGTTTCGACGCCGCCCGCACCCGGGAGGGCGAGCGGGTGTTCCGCATCCGGGACCTCACCCGGGAGCAGCCGAGATGGCCCGCCTTCGCCCCCGAGATCCACCGCCTCGGCGTAGGCAGCATGATGGGCTTCCTGCTGTACACCGAGGACGAGGAACTCGGCGCGCTGAACATCTACTCCCGTCGGCCCGGCGTCTTCACCGAGGCCAGTGAGCTGGCCGGCTGGCTGCTGGCCTCGCACGCGGCGGTCTCCTTCTCCGCCGCCCGCACCCAGGCCCAGCTGGAGCAGGCCGTGGCCACCCGCCACCTGATCGGCGAGGCCATGGGCATCCTCATGGGCAGTCACCGCCTCACCGAGGAACAGGCCTTCGACGTGCTGCGCCGTTACTCGCAGGAGAACAACGTCAAGCTTCGCGAGGTCGCCCGCCGGGTCTGCGACCAGGGCAGTCTGTCCTGAGGCGGGGCCCCGGCCGTCAGCCGAGGCCGGGCAGCGGGCGCCGGTCCGGCCGCGAGGCCGATTTCCGCTGGGCAGGAGAACTTTCCGGCTCCGGCAACGGCTTGCCGCCCGGCCACCGAAAACGCCGCCGAGTGCCGCGCTCCACTGCTCCAGGCAGACGTCGGCGTCCTGGGAGGAGCGTGGAACCGGCCTGTGGCCGGCGGACGCGGCCGAGGTCACGGCGGAGTGATGACGGTGATGAGCCTGCCGTCTCCGAGGTGCAACAGGCCTCTGCCGGGCGTGATCGGGCCGCCGACCATGCTCCGTGTCGTGCGGATGCCGGTCAGCTCGCCGGAATCGGAGATCTGCGGAGAGAGGAGAAGGCCGCGGCGGCCCTTCCGCACGGCGACCAGCCAGCCGGCGAAGGTACTGCGCAGCTCCTCCTCGTCACCGGCGATGATCAGGGACAGACCCCGGTCGGCGCCGTGCGAGACGATCCGTGTGAAGACGTGTTCGGCGGCGCTGTTCCTCAGCAGATCGGCGTCGTCCACCAGCACCGCGATCGGCGCGGAGCACTCGGCCGACTCGATGGCCTGCTGGAGCTCACCAGCCCCGACATCCTCGCCGAAACACTTCAGCACCCCTTCTCGGTGTTCCAGTTCGCGCAATGGAGAGGGAGACGGCGTGACGATGACGAGACGTGTGCCCTGCCGTTGGTACGACCGCGCCAGGTTCATCAGCGCCGTGCTCCGGCCGGACTTGCGCGGACCGGCCACGACAAAGGTCGGCTGGCCCTGGGCAAGGTCGGGTCCGAGGCCCATGAGCTCGTCACCGCCCACGCCGACCAGGCCCCACAGCCTGGAGCGCGACCCCTGCGGATCGCGCATCTCCCAGGCATCCGGGAAGGTGATCCGGGCGGGCAGGGCGTCGATCCGGAACGGGCGGCGGCCGGGGGCAAGGCCGGCGTCGCGGGCCGCCGCGGCCTGCGAGATCGCGCTGAGAGCGGCGGCCTGGCCCGGGCCGGTGGGGTCCGCGCCGAGCAGCGCGAACTGGGTCTCGGTGCCGTGCTCGGCACGGAAGCCACGGCCCGGCGGGATCGCGTCGGGCATCGTGCGCGGGCGGAGGCCCAGCAGTGAGTAATCCAGTTCGTCGGTGAGGCGCAGCCCGTACTTGTTCTCGGTCAGGCTCGCGATCCGGCCGCTCAGGAGTACGCGGTCACCGGTCAGAACCAGGTGGATGCCGACGCTTGCGCCCTCGCGCAGCATCTCCAGCAACTGGTCGGTCAGCGCCCCGTGATCGACCTCGCCGAGCTTGGGGAGCCACCCTTCCCAGCGGTCGAGCAGCACCATGATGTGCGGCAGCCGCTCGTCCGCCGGGACCATGGCCCGTTGCTCGCCGACATCGGCGAACCCCTGCTCCCGCAGCAGGCTCTGGCGTCGTTCCAGTTCGTTCGTCAGCCGGGAGACGAGGCGGACCGTACGCTCCGTTTCGTTGCGGCCGACAACGGCACCGCAGTGCGGCAGGCTCGTCAGCGCGTTGAGCGCACCGTTGCCGCAGTCGATGCCGTAGAGGTGTACGTCGGCGGAGGAGTGCGTACGGGCCAGGGCGCCGGCGATCGTCCGCAGGAGTTGCGAACGGCCGCTGCGCGGGGCGCCGGCGACGAGCAGATGCCCGAAGTCCTCGAAGTCGATGGTGACGGGGCGGCGCCCCTGCTCGGCGGGCAGGTCCGCCAGGCCGTACGCGACCGGTGGCAGCCCGCCCGGCGACGGGGTGACGGCCGGCGGCTGGATGTCGTCGAGCAGCAGTGTGCCGGGGAGCGGAGGCAGCCACGGGCTGTGCTGAGGCGGGATGCCGAGCGCCCGGGCGGCGTCGCGCACCGCCTCCACCAGGACCTGGAGATCGCCGGCCCGGTCGTCCTGGTCGGCCCCTGCCGCCGTCGGCCGGCTCTGCACCGGCCGGCCCAGGTCCGCCCACCGCAGCCGGGTCGCCCATGGAGCGGCCGGCGCCGGGCCGACGGCACGCGGCCGACGGCCACCGACCCGGGCGGACTGGAAGGGGATGACGGATGTCTGCCCGAGGCGCACGTAGCCGCGGCCCGGGGTGTTCCTGGGAATCTCTCCCGCGTCGGGCACCCCGATGACGTCGCCGGACTCTCCGGCGTCGGTCACGCGCAGGGCGATGCGCAGATTGGTGTTGGCCCGGATCTCGGGGGAGACGACGCCGCTCGGCCGCTGGGTCGCCAGGAGCAGATGGATGCCGAGCGATCGGCCCCGCTGGCCGATCCGGACCAGCCCGGTGAGGAACTCCGGCAGGTCGCGTACCAGCGAAGCGAACTCGTCGATGACGAGGAGCAGCCGGGGCAGTGGAGCACGGTCCGGATCCCGCCGTACCAGGTCCTGATAGTCCTCCAGGTCCTTTGCTCCGGCCGAGGCCAGGATGTGCTCGCGCCTCTTGAGTTCGGCGGCGAGCGAGGCCAGGGCCCGTTCGGCCAGGCGCGGCGCGAGGTCGGTGATCACGCCGACCGTGTGCGGCAGCCGTACGCAGTCCCGGAACGCCGAGCCGCCCTTGTAGTCGACCAGCAGGAAGTTCATGTTCTCGGGAGTGTTGGCCGTGGCCAGCGACGCAACGAGCGTCTGCAGCAGTTCCGATTTGCCGGAACCCGTCGTACCGGCGATCAGTCCGTGGGGCCCGTCCCTGCGCAGGTCGACGCGGAGGGGACCGTCGTACGACTCGCCGATCACCGCCAGCGTCGACAGTCCGCCGCCCTCGCGCCAGCGTGTGACGATCGCGTCGCTTGTCGGCGGTTCCAGCGCCAGCACGTCGAGCAGCCGGCAGTCGTCGGGCAGGGCCGAGTAGGTCGTCTCGTCGGCAGGGTGCCGCAGCGGGGCCAGGGCACGCGCCAGGCGGGTGCTCCACGCGGCGGAGACGACATCGGGCCGCACGCCGCGCCGCCGACCGGCTCCCGCCTGTTCCACCCTGAGGCGAAGGCCCGCCCCGGTCTCGCTCCCGGCCTCGGCGACGGCCACCGCCCGGCACTCACCGGGGAGAAACCGCTCCTCGGAGTCCAGGCAGATCGCATAGACGGAGACCGCCGGGCCCTCGCGCAGCAGCCGTACGACACCCGGCATGGACCGCAGCCGTCGGGAGTTGTCCCACACCACGACGATGTCGGGTTCTCCGGCCTGCTGCTGCCCGCCGTTGCCCGCGGCGGACCGCAGGCGAACGTCCAGGAGCATGATCAGCTCGCTGACCCGGGCGCCGATGGACTCCGCGTCCGCGCCGATCAGTACGGTGGCGCGCTGGTCGGCGTACGGGCGGGCGTGCGGCAGCCAGCGCAGCCAGTCCCAGCTCTCCCGGGCCGCGTGCTCGGTCAGTACATGGATCCGGACGTCCAGTGGGCTGTGCAGTGCCGCGGTCTGGGCCACCGCCCACCGGCCGAGCGCCCGGACCGGGCCGTCCGGTCCGGCCATGCCGATCACGCCGAGCTCGCGCAGGGGCAGCGTGACAGGAACATCCACGTGGTGGGGAGACCTGCCGTACTCGACGCCGTCCACCCGGAAAGTGTCGGTGAAGACAGCCCTGGACGGTTCCTTGTCGGTGCCCACACGGAGCAGCAGATGGTCGTCGTCGCCCCGGCGGCGTTCCCACAGCGCCGCTCTGGGACCCGTGGCCAGGGACAGGACGGCGGCGGGGGAGGGGGCAGCGGTCCGAAGACCGGTGAGTTCGGTCCGCAGCGCGGCTTCCGCCGTCCTGAGGTGCCGCTCCTCGTTCGGCGGTCGGCTGTCGTCGCGGGTGAGCAGCTGCCGGTACCGCTGCGCGAGTCGTACGACATGGCCGGAGCCGGAGGACAGCTCCAGCGACGGGCCGGTCCAGCGGTCGGGTGCCAACAGCCGCGGCGGCCGGTCGACATAGTAGCCCGTCCCGTCCTCGGTGGGCCGCAGCACGGCGTCCGGCGGTGTGTAGCCGACCAGTTCGAGCAGGCTGCCGCCGACGGACAGCTGCGTGTCGAACGGCCAGTCGACGCGCACGGGGCCGCCGGACCGTTCCCGGGGCCGGTGTCCGCTGCGCTGCCGCAGGGGCATCCCGTCCAGCGTGGCCTGATCGTCGCCGACATGCGCCTGCACGCTGCAACCGCCGTCCGGGCCGACGGTGAGGGTCAGGGCGCGTTCCGGTAGCTCGGGGTCGGCGATCCGGACGTGGTCGGCCGGGCCGCTGCCGATGTCCGTCCGGCCGAGCCCGAGCCGGTGTACGGCCCCCGCCCCCGGACCGCCGGAGACGCGCAGCTCCACGATCCCGGTGACCTCGCGTGGCGGGCAGCCGGCCGGCGTGTACAGGCTGACGACGGCACCTTCCCTGAGCGGGGAACGGGCGAGCGGCACGGTCGTGTCCACGGCACGGCCGTCGACGTACATCGGCGGTGCGGGCTCGTCCCCGACGCTCCCGGAGTCGCCCGCGCCCGCGCCGAGTTGACGCTCCAGCACGCGGGCCACCGCTCCCGCCGGCGTCTCCGGTTCCGCGTCCAGGACCACGTCGGCGCGGTCGCCGTTACGCGGATCCACGACCGTCAGGGTCAGATGCATGGGTGTCCACCTCCCGCAGCTCGCTCGACTCGACTCAGTTCGGCGCGGAACCGGCCGGGTCGGCGGACAGTTCCTCGACGTCGCATTCGTCGGCGGCTCCCGGTCGGAAGGCGATGGCCAGGTCGTCCTTCCAGTGGCCGTTGCGGAACCGGATGGCGCGTACCGCCAGGGTGTGGCCGCCGCCCTCCCGGGCGACGAAGACCTCGTTGTAGCCGTTCTCCTCGTTCGAGTGCACGCTGGCCAGGGCCGGGGCACCGGCGATGCGGGTCGTCCACGCGCGTCGCCGGCCGTGGCCCCGGTCCCGGTCGATCAGCCGCTCCGAGGCGAGGAAGCCGAGGTGCGTGTGGCCGTGCAGCACCAGACAGGTGTGCGTCTCGGCCAGGTACAGCTTCGCCTGGCCCGCGTTGACGACCCCGGCGTACGGCGCCACCTCCACGGCCGGGACGGGGGAGAGCGGATGGTGCACGACGGCCAGGGTCACGCTCCCCTCCTCCCGCTTGAGCCGGGTGAGCACCTGGTGGGCCACGACGCCGGGGTCGTGGCGTTCCAGCTTTCCCATCACCTCGCTGACCTGGGTGGCGTCGGCGGACCCGAGTTCGTCGATGAGCTCCCTGACCTGCTGACGGCCCTCGTCGCTGGCCGGTTCGCCGCCGGACTCGGCGGAGCCCAGAAGCGCGATGCGCAGGCCGGCGTCCGCGAACCGGACGTACAGCCGGCGGGCGGCATGGTCCTCCTTGTCGAGATCCGGATGCGGATAGCCGTGGAAGGTGCGTGCGAACCACTCGTGCCGTGCCGAAGGCCGCGCG
Organism: Streptomyces sp. NPDC104761; assembly: GCF_055583445.1. NCBI lineage: Bacteria > Bacillati > Actinomycetota > Actinomycetes > Kitasatosporales > Streptomycetaceae > Streptomyces > Streptomyces sp. NPDC104761. Next base: position 33,160 of record NZ_JBVJNZ010000004.1, read on the forward strand.
TCCAGGCATCTGTCCCAGGACACGTCGTGGTTCCCGCCCACGAGCACGACCCGCGGATCGTCCCGGCGCAGGTCGGGGTGGTCGGCCAGCAGCTCCTCCAGGTGCCGTAGCCACTCCAGGGCCGACCGGCCGTGTTCGTCCTCCGGCCGGTCCACCAGGTCGCCCGACACGATCACCAGGTGCGGGGCCCGGCCCTGTTCCGCGAGCCGCCGGACGTGTTCGAGATAGCTGTCCAGCGGGGTGCTCCGGTTCCCGGTGAGCCGGGCCACGCTGGCGCCCGCCTCCGTCGGGTCCTTGCGGTCCACGTTCATCCGGAGCCGGCCGCCGAAGTGCAGATCGGAGACGTGGTGCACCCGCAGCACGTCCGGCAGGTGACGGGTCAGCACGGGGTCGTCGGCGAACGGCCGCAGCACCCGCATGGCCTGCTCGTCGTGGCCGTCGGAGCCGATGGCGATCCCGGCCCGGCGCCAGCGTTCGCGGCGCAGGACGGCCCGCTGCTCTGCGGACAGGCCGTTGTGCAGCCACTGGTCGATGTACTGGTGCGTGTCGGCCGCCTCGCAGGCCAGGCGGGAGAGCTCCGCCATGTCCGTGCGCAGGTCCGGCGCGGACTCGGCCACCTGGAGGGCGAGTTCCAGCAGAAAGGGTGTGAGAAGCCAGCCGGGCTGTGCGGAACGGAGCCCGGCCACCACGTCGGGCGCCCACTGAGGCGTCCGCGCCGCCATGGCCGCGGCCTCCTCGTCGGTGAGCGGCGGCGGGGACAGCTCGTCCTTCCACGCGTCCACTCCCAGATGCGGGGCGAGCAGCGCGTGTTCGGCCGGGGTGGCGAAGACGACGGGCACCGCGCCCTCCTCCCGCAGCCGCTGAAGGCCCGCCGCCAGCGTGGCCGGGTCCCGGGAGGCACCGCTCGACGGGTGGAGGGCCGGCTCGTCGATCAGCACCACCTCGCCGTCGAGCCGCGGCGGGGCCGCCCGCTCGTCCGTCAGACAGGACAGCCCCTCGGCGCGAACCCTGTGTGCGGAGCGCACGTCAACCAGCCGGGTGCTGCCGCCGGGCCGGACCTGCTTCACGGCCCCGGCGAGCCAGCTCTTGCCGGACCGCCGGGGCATGACCACCAGCCATGCGGCGTCGTTGGGAGGAGCGCCGTCCACCAGCCTGGCCGCCCAGGCGGGCACGTGCGCCCCGCGGAACCTGATGTCATGGGCCGGCTCGAAGGTCCTGCCGGGCCAGTAGTGGCTCATCGGTACTGCTCCTGCTGTTCGTCGGCCAGTTCGAGGCGCCAGTGCCTGATCCACGCGAAGAAGGGGCGGTCGTCGAGCCAGCCCCCGGACAACACCATCAGCCCGACGTCGCGCAGGTCCTTCCGCTGCGCCAGGGTGGGATCGTCCGGAACGGAGCCGGGCTCGCTCAGCAGCGCCTCGCGGCCCGCGCGCCCGATCTCGCTCCAGCGCGAACGGAAGACGTCGCTCCTGCCCACGATGAGCTCCTTCTCGATGAACGCCCTGAGCGCGTTGCGGGAGTCGAGCGCGGGCAGCCTGCTGTCGCGGGCCGCCCGCACCAGGGCCTCGCCCACCACCTGGAGATAGAAGGGCCAGGGGCCCACCTCGGTGAGGATGCGGTCCCCGGCGGCGTGCGGGATGTTCAGCCCCTCCTGCCGTGCGGTGCCCACCAGGAAGGTGCGGGCATCCGCCTGGGCGAGGGGGCCGAGGGAGATGCGGGTGACGTCGTTGCCGAAACTGGAGCCGGGCGCCTTGAGCGCATGCCGCGTGGCATCGCCCCAGTCCTTGTCGGTGCCGCAGTGCACGAGCCAGGCCCCGGCCTGTCCGAGGTCACGCAGCCAGGCCACGGCCGCAGGGTCGTAGCTGGCGAGCCGGCCGACCTCGTCGAGGAGCAGGACCAGCCGGGACGCTCCGGCGGAGTCGGCTGCCAGGTCCAGCAGTCTGTCGGCGGGGCGGGGATGGTCCGCCAGGGCGGGCATGAGCCGTACGGCAAGGTCGTCCTGTGTGCCTTCCCGGTCCTGGTGGGAGAGTGTGACCACTTTCTGCACATTGCCCATGCCGTCGGAGCGCATACGCTCCTGGAGCGCCTTGACGATCCATGACTTGCCGGCTCTGCGCGGTCCCAGCAGCGCGGTGGCGGTCCCGTCCCGGTAGTGGGCGTAGAGCTGGGCGAACACGTTCTCCCTGCCCACCGGCCTGCCCTCCGGGCCCAGTGAGAAACGGTCCGCGATCAGTGCGTCGCTGAGGATCCGGAACGGTTGGCGCGCCAGCGGCACGTCCGTGTTCCGGGTCCGGCTCCGGTCCGCCGTCTCCTGTATCGGCACGTCGGGCAACGCGATCTGCGCCTCGGCTCCGGAGCGCGCGTAGACCGCCCGGCCGGGGCCCAGCACGGGCGGCAGCCGATCGACGGACAGTCCGGCCCGCTCGTACTGAGCGGGGTCGGTCTGCCTCAACACCAGTGTGGTGGTGTCCGGAACGTCTTCCGGCAGGCCCTCGCCGCCGGTGAGGGCGACGCACACCCCGGCACGGGAGTCCCGGAGCAGGTCGGTCAGACCGGTCAGGCAACTGCTGTTGTTCGCCGGCCGTGCCCAGGCCAGAAAGGAATCCCACCCGTCGACCAGAAGGACGAGATACGGCAGCCGCTCCCCGTCGGGCTGTTGGCGCCGGTACGGATGCAGGCTCCTGAAGCCCATCCGCGCCAGCAGTTCCTGCCTGCTCCGGACCGTGCTGACCAGTTTGTCGATGAGACGGTGCGCCCGCTCCGGCTCGGTCCGCGGATTCACGACGGCGCCGCAGTGGGCCATACCGGTCAGCGGACCGAGGGCCCCCGCACCGCAGTCGAGTGCGTAGAGATGGACGTCCTGCACGCTGTACTGGTCGGCGACCGCGGCGGCGAGGGTGAGCAGCAGCTGGGTACGACCGCTGCCCGCGCCGCCGGAGACAAGGAGATGCCCGTCGCCTCCCAGGTCCCAGGCGGCCTGCTCGTACCCCTGGGCATCGGGTGTGTCGAGCAACCCGAAGACGACGGGCATCAGCGTCCCGGACCGCGGCCGCACCGGCCATGGGGCGTTCCGTCCGGCAGCCTGCTCCGGTGCCCGGCCCAGAGCCTCGCTCAACTGGACCGACACCGGCAGCGGGTCCGGCCAGGGAAGGTGCGGTGCAGGCAGGTCCAGTGCCTCGGCCGCCTCGGCCATGGTCCGTACGAGCGCGCTGAACTCGGCTCCCCCCGGGGCCGCCTGAGCCGGCGGTCCGGCGGGCGACGCCTCCTGCGCGCCGGTCCAGCCGAGCCGGTGGACCCGGACGGAGGACCCCCGGCCGTGCGGTCCCTCGTAGCCCTGTCGCGGCGCTTCCCACCGCGCGAACCGTACGAGTTCCGGTGTGCCCGCGGCCCTGCACACGTAGCCGAACTCCGCTCGCGAAGGGTCCAGCCGGGCGGCTGCCGGGGTGTCGATCAGCAGTTCGCTGTCCACGCCGTCGGCGAGGCGCAGGGCGACGCGCAGCGGCGCGAACGCGAGGATGTCGAGCTGTTCCGGCGCCGTCAGGGCATCGGCCGGCCGCCGGGTCGCGAGGACGAGATGGACCCCGAGCTCCGGGCCGCGCCGGGCGGCACCGACCAGCCCGGACACGAACTCCGGCAGTTCCTCCCGCAGTACCGCGAGATCGGAGACGACGACCACCAGCCGCGCCAGGGACGGCAGTTCGACGCCGGACTCCCGGATCACGCCGTACTGCTCGAAATCCCGGGCCCCCGCCTCCTTCACCATCTCCTGGCGGCGCGTCAGCTCGGCGGTGAAGGCGGCCAGTCCCCGGGCGGCCGAGTACCGGTCGAGCCCGGTGTGCACGCCGACCGTGTGCGGCAGTTGCGCCGCCGGACCCAGAGACTCCCCGTTGTCGTGGTGGACGAGCAGCAGGTTCAGTTCGTCGGGGCGGTTCGCCAGTGCCAGCGAGGCCAGCCAGGCACACAGCAGGTCGTCCTTCCCGGAGCCGACCATTCCGGCCACCAGGGCGTGCGGTCCGTCGGCCCGCAGATCGAGGACGAAGGGACTGCCGGCCGAGCCGCCCAGGACGGCCACCGCGGACCGTGGTGTTCCGGCCCAGCGGTCGAGGACTCCGTCCCGGGTCGGCGGCGCCAGGTCGAGCAGGTCCAGCAGGCGTTCGGGCGGGGCGTCGGGGGCCGGAATCCCGGCGGACCGGTCGCGCAAGGGCGCGAGCAGCCGGGCCACGGCCTCCAGCCGGGCCGGTTCGATGCCGTCGGGGGTGAACGCGGTCGCCCCGGAGGCTGTTTCCAGTATCGCGGCGTGGCCGTCCCGGCTCACGCGGGTCCGGCACCAGCCGGGCAGCTGTCCTGCCTCCTCGGCGAGGCAGACGACGTACACGCCTGCCTCCGGGCCCGTGCGCAGGACCTCCTCGGCCCAGGGCGTGGCGTGCAGCGCGGACAGGTCGTCGAGGACGACCACCAGTTCGTCGTCGCCCCAGAGCGATCCCGCGCCCCGCCCGCTCCGCAGCCGTTCCCGGATGATCAACGCGATCTCGGCGAGATGCCGGGCGTGCCCGGCGGGGTCGTCGCTGACGCGCACCTGTTGCATGCCCCGGGACACCAGTCCGTCGGGCGGCAACCAGCGGACGAAGCGCCACCACTGCTGCCCGGACTGGTCGGTGAGCACACGGACGGCCACGTCCGACGGTGGGTGCAGGAGCACCGACTGCGCCACCAGCCAGGTGGCCAGTCTGCGGCGGAAGCCCGCATCGGCGGCCACCCCCAGATGCCCGCCGTGGGTGTCCCGTAACGCGACGGTCGCCGGCCGGAGCCGGCCGAGGCCGAGGCCGAGACGGAGCACGAGGCGGTCCGGGTGGTCAGGCCCGCGCTCCCACAGCCGGGTCCGCGCTCCGAAGGCCTCGGCGACGAGCTGGTCCGGCTCGGGGAAGCGCGGGTCCTCCGCGACGGGCCGCCCGGCGTTCCGCGGATCCTGCGCCGCTCGGCGGGGCCGACGCCCGAACAGACCGGCGCCGCGTCCCGCGGGCTCGTCCACCAGGGCCGTTCCCGGCGGGTGTCCGGCACCGGACTCCACCCACCGCGGCCGTTCGAACCCGAGGGTTCCACCGGCCGCCGCGGACACGTACAGGTCACGGAACTGGGCGAACTCCGGTGCCGACGTCGCCGTCAGTTCCCCGCCCGGGACGTCGTCCGCCCGAGCGGGGACCGTGGAACGGGGAGGGGAGCCAGGGGGCTGGGGACGAGTGCCGAGGAAGACCCGGCTCCCGTCCCGCAGCGGTGTCCGGCCCAGCGCCTCGTCCGGTGCCAGCCGCTCTCCCTCGCTGCTGAACAGATCGGCGGGGCCGCGCCGCCCGGCGAGGCGGGCGAGCTGTTCCACGACGTCCCGGACGGGCGCGGCGTCATCCGCCTCGACGACGACATCGTGATCCGCCTCGCCGGGCACCACGACAGTGAGCCGCCGACGCGAGAGCCCGCCCGGCGGCTGCGTCCACCCGTGCCCGATGCCGGGTGGAACGGGGCCGGCCGACCAGGAGAGCGGCTTCGCCGCACGGGTCGCCGGCTCGATGCGGCCCGGCCGGTCCGGGCGGGGCGGCGTCTCGTCCGGTGCGGCGTCCAGGCCCAGCAGGGGAGCGCGGACCCGGCCGTTCCGGGCGATCTCGAGCGCGTAGCCCGCACCGGGAAGGTCGTCGCGTGCCGTACCGACCAGGACACGGGGGCCCATCACCCCACCGCGGGCGGTGAGCCGAGCGAGCTGACGCGCTTCGGAAGCCGACGGTTCTAACCCGACGAGGATGACGTGCGGCGCGCCCAGGACGTCGCCGGGATGCCCGGTGCGCGGTGCCCAGCCGGTGAGCACGGCGTCGTACTCAGGCTCGGCCGCTGAGCCGGCGTACCCGGTTTCGTACTCCGGACCGGTACCGGGGACGCCGTACCCGGTACCGAACTCCTGCTCCCGGCCGAACTCCGGATCCCACCCCGGCTGCGCTGCCCGAACCGCCCGTCGCGCCTCGGACTCCATCGCCGCGACCAGACCGGCGACGTCGGGAAGTACACGCACCCGATCCGGAAATGCGGAGAGGAGATCACCTGCCAACCCCACGCACGTGACCCGTACCTGCCGTGACCACTGCGTCGCGGCCAACTCCGTGGCGATCCCCTCGAGAAGGGCGCCCCTGAGCCTCGCGGGGCCGGTCACGGCGGCCAGCCCCGACCCGGCTTCCAGATTCAGCAGCAACCGCAGCCCCGGGCCCGTGCCCACCGTCACAAGACAGGGGTAGTACCCGGGGACGCCGGAGGTGTCCGCACCGTCGTACGACGTCACGCCCTCGCGGTCGAGGAACCACTGCCGGGAGTGCGGGCCCGCCCGCCACCGGTCGGGCAGCACCGTGGTGGGGGCGTCCACCAGCTGCACGACGATCTCGTCGTGCCAGAGCCAGACGGCACTGAGCCTCGGCAGTAGGAACCCGGGCTCGGCGAGATCGCGCAGGGCCTGCTCCAGCAGCCGGGCCCCCGTCGGGTCGGCGCGCACCAGCAGACTGTCCGTCGGGCTCGCGTCTGCCTGTGGGCCGAACACGTACCGTGCACGGCTGGTTGAACGGAGGGAACGTGACATGGCGCTTCCTCGGGGACCGGCGAGGAGGGGGACGGCGGGCGAACGGCGGACCACTCAGCGTCCCATACCCACGACCTCCCCCGCCCCAGTCCCGGTGTCCCGATGCCCCGGAACGACGGCCTGGTCCTGCAACTGCTGAAGCCCGGCCCTGAACTCCGCGTTCCAGTCCGCGGTCTCCGCGTCCAGATGCCGTCGGACCGCGCCGACGAGACCGCTGATCAGGGCCATTCTCCGCTCGATCGCGGTCTGTTCGGATTCTTCGGTCACGCCGCGCAGCAGCTCCGCCGACCAGGCCAGCCGGAATGCGTTCAGCTCGCCGCGCAACGCCTGCGCGGCGGCGATGTCGCGCATCCAGGCCGTGGAGAGCCCGAAGAAGTGGTCGAAGCCCTTGCAGCCCGCGGCGGCGGCCAGGAAGACATATCCCCAGCTCTGGATTCCGGACCCCGTGGCCGCGCCGATCAGGGGGATCACCGTGCCGGTCGTCGCGAGCACGATCATCAGGCCACGGATGACGCGCGAGCCCTGACGCTTGAGCCGCTTGTCCGCGAGGTACCAGGCGATGGCGTCCTCGGCCTCTTGTTCGGCCCAGGCACGCAACGCCTGTACCGACTCCTGCCGTTCGAGCGGTGTGCTCGCCGCGAGCGCGGGAAAAGGCCTGCTCAGCAAGTCCCTTCCGGCCGGTCGGCGCTGGTCCGAACCGACACCGTCGACTCTCCCCGTTCGATCCGTCAACTCACCCTCCCGGCAGGGCCTTCGGCCACGAGGGTAGCCCACGGAGGGCCGGACGACTTCCTGCCGCAGCAGCCCCGGGCGAGTACCCGAGTGCGTTCGGTTAAGAGCGCGAGGGCTGCTACGGCTGCCTGCCGTGGACCGGCAACCTCAGGCGGGGGGTTCGGTCAGGAACGACGAGATCTGCTCGCACCGTCCGGAGAACATTTTGCGCCAGACCGAGACCGGCGATCCCGACACCCGGTTCACCAGGGGCCCGCACGCGGAATACGGCCGGCGGGAGACGGAGTGAGAGGACGCTCTCGCGACCGGGTCCGCCGGGGGCTACGCACCGTACCCATGCAGATGCTGTGGGCGCCCCCGGCAGGACTCGAACCTGCGGCCAAGCGCTTAGAAGGCGCCTGCTCTATCCACTGAGCTACGGGGGCCGGCTGTGCTGGCCTCGTACGCACTGCCCTGGTGGGGGCGGGTCCGTGACGTTGCCGGGGACAAGGATAGAACTCCCCGATCCGTGTCCCTGATGCTTCGCCTCCGTGGCTCAATGTGGAGGTTCGGTGAAGCGGTCCTGATAATCGCAGGCAGGTACGAATCGTGCATCGCTTTTGGCGCCCGACGCACCGGGTGTTGTGCACTCGTTATGCCTGGACTGTGCCTCCGTCCCAGTCGCCCCTTCCGCCCGTTGTGTCCTGTCGGCGCGCAGACATGTCTATATGCTTCAGAATTCCCCTAAAATTGGGCATTCTTCGCATGTGGTGACCTTGGACGTACGGCCTCAGCTGCTCGACACACTTTCCGCCCTGCGCGACCGTGTCGCTGCCGCACGCTTCCCGCTGCCCCTGGCGGGGGCTCCACGCGCGCGTGCCAACCGCGACGAACTGCTCGCACAGCTCGACGACTATCTGGTGCCCCGCCTCAGAGAACCCGAAGCGCCACTTCTGGCCGTGGTGGGCGGGTCCACGGGTGCCGGCAAGTCGACCCTCGTCAACTCACTGGTGGGCCGCCGGGTCAGCGAGGCGGGCGTGCTGCGGCCGACCACCCGCACCCCGGTCCTGGTCTGTCATCCGGAGGACCATCACTGGTTCAGCGGCATGCGCGTGCTGCCCGACCTGACCCGGGAGTGGGTGCCCCACCAGGAGCCCAGCGACGACCCCTTCCTTCCCGGCGACAATCCGGCGCGCGTACTGCGCGTCGAGACCGCCGACAGCATCCCGCGCGGCCTCGCCCTGCTCGACGCCCCCGACATCGACTCCCTGGTCGTCGACAACCGCGTTCTCGCCGCGGAACTCATCTGCGCCGCCGACATCTGGGTGATGGTGACCACGGCAGCCCGCTATGCCGACGCCATCCCCTGGCACCTGCTGCGCACCGCCAAGGAGTACGACGCCACCCTGGTGACCGTCCTCGACCGGGTCCCGCACACGGTCGTCTCGGAGGTCTCCCGGCAGTACGGCGCCCTGCTCACCAAGGCCGGACTCGGTGACGTACCCCGGTTCACCGTGCCCGAGCTGCCCGAGTCGGCCTGGGGCGGCGGCCTGCTCCCGGCCACCGCGGTCGCCCCGCTGCGCGCCTGGCTCCTCCACCAGGCCCAGGATCCCGGCGCCCGCAGCCACACCCTGGCCCGCACCGCGCACGGCCTCCTCGACTCCCTCAAGGCCCGCATGCCCGAACTGGCCGGCGCCGCCGCCGCCCAGTACGCCGCCGCGCTGCGCCTGACCTCCGCCGTCGACACGGCCTACGACAGCGAGCACGCGCGTCTGCGCGGGCGCCTCCAGGCCGGAGCCGTCCTCGCCGGCGACGCCCTCAAGCGCTGGCGCGCCTACCCGCTCGACTGCTCCGCCGAGGAACTCCTGGACGCCCTGGTGGAGAGCCTCGCCGCCCTGCTGCTCTGCTCCGTCACCGCCGCCGACGAACGTGTCGACGACGCCTGGCGCCGCGAGCCGGCCTCCGCCGCCGCGGGGCTGACCGACCGCGACCCGTCCCTGGAGAGTGCCGAGCACCGCATCGGCCTCGCCGTCCGGCGCTGGCGCCGCGAGCTGGAGGAGTACGCCGAGGACGAGGTGCGCGAGCTCGACCGCAGCGTCGCCCCGGACCCCGAGGTGGTCGCCGCCCTGGTCGCCACCGCGCTGCTCGGCGGCCGGCGTACCAAGATCGCGGGGGAGCGGCTCGCCGAGCGCATCGGCGCCCACGGCGCGCTGCGGCTGCGCGACCGCGCGGGACGGCTGCTCTCCGAACACGTGGACCGCGTTCTGCACGCCGAACGCGAGCGCCGCCTCGCCCCGCTCGACGCCCTCGACGTGCACCCCGAGCCCCAGGCCGAACTCATCGCCGCCCTGTCCGTCCTGCAGAAGGAGAGGTGACCGGTGACCGCCGTCACTGACCACGACCACACGGATCGCATGGAACGCATGGATCACACCAGTGACTTCACCGGTGACTGCGCGAGCGACTTCGAGGCGGGACCGGCCGCGGCGGACACCGCGCCGGACGCCGTACGGGAGTCCTCGCGGGAGCCGGCACGGGAGTCCGTACGGGACCGGGACCGTGCCCCGGCCGGCGACCGGCACCGGGACGAGGCCGGGAAGGACCTCAAGGAGACGCAGGGGCAAGCGGACACCGCCGAAGCTCCCGAGGTTTCCGGAGCACCGCAGGCCCCCGCGGCCCCCGCGGCGGCCGAGGCCGCCGAGCCGGCCGCCGAAAGCGTCCCGCACGCACGCGTGCGGGAGCAGCGGGAGCCGGCCGACGACCGCCCGCCCCCCACCGGCGACCGGCCGCCCGCCGCCGCTGACCGCTCGGCCGCCACCGGTGACCGCTCGGCCGCCACCGGTGACCGCCCACGCGCCGCCGCTGACCGCTCGGACGCCACCGGTGACCGCTCGGCCGCCGCCGAGGACGATCCGGCCGGCGACGACGTCTGGGACGACGGCCTCATCGCCCGCCGGGTCACCGAGACCGCCAAGGCCGCCGTCCCCGTCGTGGAGACCCGCGGCCCGGGCGCCCCGGCCCCCGCCCCGCTCGCCTACGACGGCCCCCTGCGCTCCCGCCTCGACGCCCTGCGCGAGCTCGTCGGCCTCTCCCGCACTCGCCTCGACAGCAACACCCTCGGCGAGGCCGGCCGGGTCCTGGACGAGGCGGCCACCCGGCGCCGGCTCTCCGGCCAGCACACCGTCGTCGCCCTCGCCGGCGCCACCGGCAGCGGCAAGTCCCAGCTGTTCAACGCGCTCGCCGGAGTCGCCATCTCGGAGACCGGCGTGCGCCGGCCCACCACCTCCGCACCCATCGCGTGCACCTGGAGCGACGGCAGTGCGGCGCTCATCGACCGGCTGGGCATCCCGGGCCGGCTGCGCCGCCGCCCCGTGCACAACCCGGAGGCGGACGCACAGCTGCGCGGGCTGGTCCTGATCGACCTGCCCGACCACGACTCGGCCGCCGTCGAGCACCGCGCACAGGTCGACCGGATCCTGAAACTCGTCGACGCGGTGATCTGGGTCGTCGACCCCGAGAAGTACGCCGACGCCGTCCTCCACGAGCGCTACCTGCGGCCCATGGCCGGCCACGCCGAGGTCATGTTCATCGTCCTCAACCAGACCGACCGGCTGCCCGGCGAGGCCACCGACCTGGTCCTGGACGACCTGCGCCGACTGCTCGACGACGACGGCCTCGCCCTCGGCGAGTACGGCGATCCTGGCGCGACCGTGCTCGCGCTGTCCGCGCTCACCGGCGACGGCGTCGGCGAACTGCGCGAGGTGCTCGGCCAGTTCGTGTCCGAGCGGGGCGCGGCGGCCCGCCGGGTCGCCGCCGACGTGGACGCCGCCGCGGCCCGGCTGCGGCCCGTCTACGCCACCGGCAGGCGCGCCGGGCTCAGCGAGGAGGCGCGCGAGGAGTTCGCCGGGCGGCTCGCGGACGCGGTCGGTGCCACCGCCGCCGGCGAGGCCGCCGAACGGGCCTGGCGGCGCAACGCCAACCGGGCCTGCGGCACACCCTGGCTCCGGCTGTGGCGCTGGTACCAGAAGCGCGGCGAGCCGCCCACCGGACGCCTGCAGAAGGCCCAGCCGGAGGTGGAGGCCACCGCGCGGCAGCGCGTCGAGCAGGCGGTGCGCACGGTCTCCGAGCGGGCCTCGGCCGGACTGCCCGCACCCTGGGCGCAGGCGGTGCGCGAGGCGGCCGTACGCGGCTCGCAGGGCCTTCCGGAGGCGCTCGACGACCTGGCCGCGCGGGCCGGCCTGCCGCCGGGGCGGCCACCGCGGCCGGGCTGGTGGCCGGTGGCGGTGCTGGCCCAGGCCGCCATGACGCTCCTCCAGGTGGTCGGCGGACTGTGGCTGATGGGGCAGATCGCCGGGGTGACGGCGCCCAACCTGGGCGTTCCGGTGCTGCTGATGGTCTCCGGGATCATCGGCGGCCCGCTGGTCGAGTGGGGCTGCCGGATGGCGGCCCGCGGCCCGGCCCGCCGGTACGGCCTGGAGGCGGAACGCCGGCTCCGCGAGGCCGCGGCCGGCTGCGGGCGGGCCCGGGTGCTGGATCCGGTGGCGGCGGAGCTGCTGCGCTACCAGGAGGTGCGGGAGCAGTACGCGCGGGTGACGCGGACGGGCGCCGGAGTGGCCGGAGTGGGGTGAGGCCGGCGGGCGGGGCGGGGCGGGGCCGCGGCCGGGGTTCGGGCCTGGGCGGGGCTCCGTCCGGGGGGCCGGGGTCACTCGCGCGGGTGGCGGGGTTCTCCACAGGCCGGCGGTGGTCCACAGCGCTCGGCGGGCCCGCGCCGACGGCGGCAGTCTGGACCCACGGCGACCGCGACCGGCGTCCCGGGCAGGCGGTCGCCGTGGTGGACACAGCCGTACGGGACGGCCCCGTACGCGGATCCGCCCGGCCGTGGCGGCCGGGCGAGGGAGGGGTTCGTGATGAACGAGACGATGGTCTGCGCGGTGGGCAACGTGGCGACGCAGCCGGTGTTCCGGGAGCTGGCGGCAGGCCCGTCGGCCCGGTTCCGGCTGGCGGTGACCGCGCGCTACTGGGACCGCGAGAAGAACGCCTGGACGGACGGCCACACCAACTTCTTCACGGTGTGGGCCAACCGGCAGCTCGCCACCAACGCGGCGACCTCGCTGACGGTCGGCGACCCGGTCGTCGTCCAGGGGCGGCTGAAGGTGCGCGCCGAGACCCGGGAGGGCCAGCAGTGGACCTCCGCCGACATCGACGCGGTGGCGATCGGCCACGACCTCGCCCGCGGCACGGCGGCCTTCCGGCGGACCGGCAGGCCGGACACGGCGGCACCCGCGCCACCGCGCCCGGAACCCGACTGGGAGACACCGGCGGAGTCCCCCGACCCGCCCGCCGGAGCGCAACCGGATCCGGTGGCGGCCGCCGCGCCGTGACGGGGCATGAAGTGACGTCGCGTCAAGGTCCGTCGGCGCCGGCCCATCCGAACGGCGGCCTCCTGGCCGCCCGCTGACATCCGTCGGCGCCCGTCGGCGCCCGCGGGCGCCCGGCGTTCCAGCCATCGACAGCCGGCTGACGGTCCCTTGGCGGCTCTTGGTGATCCCTGACGTCCCTTGACGTCCCGTGACGTCCTTTGACGTCCCTTGATGCCTCTTGACGGCTTATCGGCGAACGCGCTCCGAAGTGCCCGTCACCACGACCGGGGGGATTTGTCGATAAGGCCTGCTCGTTGGCGCCTCCGCGATAACGATTACGGATCGGATCGCTCATCGGACCATCTCACCGGGAAAGGGCGGTCCGGCTGATCCATAGGATGCCGGGCGTGGCCCCTGGGGCCGCTGATTCTGCTGGTGGGACCGCCCCCCGCGTCCAACGGGTCCTGCTCGAAGGGGAATTCTGTGCTCGCTGCGTTCTCTGGTCTCTCGGCGCCCAGCGCGTCCACCAGGCACTACGGCACCGCCGTGGCCGCGAGAGGCATGGTCCGCCTCGCCGCCGCGGCCCTGGTGTCCGGGCTGGTGGCCGCCGCCGCGCTGACCGGCGCCGGCCCGGCCGCGGCCGACGACGGGACCGCCCAGAGCCAGAGCGGGGCCACGGCGACCATGAACGGCCTGAAGACCTACGGCGCGGCCGTGGTCCACGGCGGCAGCGGCGACGAGCAGGTGGCCGCGGGCCTGTTCGAGATGTCCGTGGACGGTGGCGGCACGCTCCAGACGTACTGCGTCGACCTCCACAACCCCGCCCAGCGGGACGCCAAGTACCAGGAGACGGCGTGGAGCGGCACCTCGCTCGGCGCCAACAAGAACGCCGGCAACATCCGCTGGATCCTGCAGAACTCCTACCCGCAGGTCAACGACCTCGCCGCGCTGGCCCGCAAGGCCGGTGCCGGCAGTCTCACCGAGCAGGACGCGGCGGCCGGCACGCAGGTGGCCATCTGGCGTTACTCGGACGGCGCGGACGTCGACGCCGTCGACCCGCAGGCCGAGAAGCTCGCCGACTACCTGGAGAAGAACGCCCGCGGCCAGAACGAGCCGCAGGCCTCGCTGACCCTCTCCCCACCGGCCGTGTCCGGCCGGCCGGGCGGCCTGCTCGGTCCGGTGACGGTCCACACCAACGCGAGCACGGTCACCGTCGTCCCGCCGTCCGACGCAGCCCTCAGCGGCGTACGGATCACCGACAAGGCAGGCAAGCCCGTCACCACCGCCCGGGACGGCAGCGAGCTGTACTTCCAGGTCCCCGACGACGCTGCGGACGCCTCCGCCGAACTGAGCGTCCAGGCGTCGACGACCGTCCCCGTCGGCCGGGCCTTCACCTCCGCGAGCCGCAGCCAGACCCAGATCCTGGCCGGCTCCAGTGAGTCCACGGTCGCCGCGACCGCGAACGCGACCTGGGCGGACCAGGGCGCCATACCGGCACTGTCGGCCGAGAAGAACTGCGCCCGCAGCGGCGTGGACATCACCGCGGCCAACACCGGGGACAAGCCGTTCACCTTCGAGCTGGTGAGCACGGAGTACACCATCCCCGCCGACTCCTCGCGGACGGTGACCGTCCCGCTCCAGGAGGACCAGGCCTACGACTTCACGATCACCGACGCGAACGGCCTCGTACGCCGCTTCACCGGTGTCCTCGACTGCAAGACCCAGGGCGCCGACGCCGGCCTCGCCACCCAGACCCTCAGCGAGCCCAGCCCGGCCTCGGTGGGCGGCACCGCCTCCGACGTCAACCTGGCCGCGACCGGCGGCGACTCCGCGACCGGCGTGATCACGGGCGTGGCCATCGGCCTGGTGGTGATCGGCGGCGCGGTCCTGGTGATCCTGCGCCGGCGGGAGAACCAGCAGACCGACTGACTGCCGGACGGGCACTATGACCGCATGACCAACTCACCCGCGCCCCGCGGTGCGTCGTCGGACTCGGTCCTGTCCCTGTGGTCGCACGACTCGGTGCTGTCCATCGGCTCGGTGGGCTCCGTGCTCTCCATCGGTTCGGTGGGCTCGGCCCTCTCCGTCGGCTCGATCGGCAGCGCCCTCTCGGCGGGCTCGATCGGCTCGGCGCTGTCCCTCGTCTCGGCCGGGTCCTGGCTGAGCACGGGCTCCGTCCTCTCGGCCAACTCCCGCTGGTCCACCCTGTCCTGGCGCTCCTCCCGGGCCTTCCGCTCGACCGGAGCCGTCGGGGCCGTGGGAGCGGTCGGGGCCGTGGGAGCGGTCGGGGCCGTGGGAGCGGCCGCGGTGACCGCCCTGCTCCTGCACAAGGCCCTGCGCCCTCGCTAGGCGGCCGTTTCTCAGTCCCGGTCGTCCCGGTCGTCCCGGTCGTCCCGCCCGTCCTCGAAGACGAGAAACGGCTTGGCGCCGTGAGCGGTCGCCTCGGCGAACGAGACGGCTTCGGCGAAGCGTTCGAGCGGGAACGGCCGGCCCGGAGGGATGCTCAGCACTCCACCGACGACGAGGCTGCGGACCTCACACAGCGCGTCCAGCACCTCCGCGGGCGAGGCGGTGCCGAACCAGCGGTTCAGCCAGAACCCGCGGACCACTTTCGTCTCGTAGATGACCGAGCGCGCCGACACCGGGATGGTCAGCGCCGCCGGGTCGGTCTGCCGGTGGGTGGAGAGCGCGCCGTAGACCACGGTCTCTCCGCCCGGAGCCAGGGCCCGGGACACCTGGGCCCCCACGTCGCCCGCGACGCAGTCGGTGGCCTTGCGCACACCGGCCGGTCCCGCGATCTCGGCCACCCGCCGCACCAGGTCCTCGTCCTCGGTGCAGACGACCTCGTCGCCGCCCAGTGCCTTGATCTCGTCGACGGCGGCGCGCCGCCGCACCACGTTGATCGTGCGGATCCCCAGGTGCCCGGCCAGCTGGATGACGAGCCGGCCGACGGTGGAGCCCGCCGCCGTCTGCAACAGCCATTCACCCGGCTGCACGTCGAGCTCGCGCGTGACCAGGAGCAGCGCGGTCAACGGGTTGACGGCGAGCTGGCAGGCGTCGGAGTCGCTCAGCCGGCCGGGGATCGGCAGCAGCCGGTGCGCATCGGCGACGAGGTGTTCCTGCCAGGTGCCGTCGACCTGCGGCCCGGGAACCGCCGGGATCGCGACGTACACCACGCGCTCGCCGATCCTCAGCCCCTCGGTGCCCGGACCGAGGGCCTCGACACGGCCCACGCACTCCATGTACCCGCCGACCGCGGGGAACCCGGGGGAGAAGCCGTAGCGCCCGCGCAGCACGTGCAGATCACTGGCGTGGACCGGCGTCGCGTCCACCCGCACCAGCGCCTGGCCCGCCCCCGCCGTGGGAACGGGCCAGGACTCCACCCGCAGGACATCGGCCGGCTCGCCGGCCCTGCCGGCCACGAGCGCCCGCATGTACCGCGTCATGAACGACCTTTCGACCCTCCCAGCGTGCGCTCCGGCCCGAGGGCTGTCACGTCGAAGGGAGCGGCGGAATCCCCCGCAGGGCCCGGGCCGGGCACCAGCACGGCGGAGACCACCCCGTGGGACGAGGCCATGACATCCCGCACGAAGCGCAGGCGCCCGGTGCCGAGACGGCGCAGTGCCGCTCCGTGGTCCGCGGCGACGACGACGCAGACGGCGAGCAGAAGAAGCCGCCACAGGGCCATCACCGGGCGGCGGCCGGCACGGGGCAGCTCCGCCAGGGAGGAGTGCAGCCGCTCGCAGTGGAACGGCACGTGACGCTCCTCGTCGGACAGGATCCGCCCCGCCACCTCCGCGGTGAGCGCGTCATCGGTGCCGTCGCGCAGGGCCCGGTAGTAACGCAGCGCCACGACCTCCGCGATCATCAGCACCAGCAGCTCCATGCGCAGGCCCATGAGGCGCCGCAGCCGTACGAAGACCGCGTCGCTCCAGTGCCCGGCCAACGTCGGCACGCCCCCCGCGGCCAGCAGCCGGGCCAGCAGCCGGGCGTGGTTCTGTTCCTCGGCGACGAAGAGCCGGACCGCCTCCCCGTAGCCGGCGTCGCCGGCCTGGTCCGCCTTGCCGATCAGGTTGGCGCCGTCGCCGTCCTCGCCGACCTGGAAGCGCTGGATGCTCGCCCACACCGCCGGATGCAGCGTCGCGC
This sequence comes from Streptomyces sp. NPDC104761, assembly GCF_055583445.1. NCBI lineage: Bacteria > Bacillati > Actinomycetota > Actinomycetes > Kitasatosporales > Streptomycetaceae > Streptomyces > Streptomyces sp. NPDC104761. The sequence goes on from NZ_JBVJNZ010000004.1 coordinate 49,981, forward strand.
CCCGCCCCCAGTCCGGATCACCCTGGGCATGCCTGCGTGCCCGCTCGTCCTCGAACCGCCTTGTCCACTCGGCGAAGCCGCCCGCACGCACCCGGTCTCCCCTCTCCGGACACGCCCACCGTGCCCCGGAGAGGGACGACGCAGCCCGGTACCAAAGCGTTCCGCGGGCGGCCGCTCTCCCGGCGCCGTCGGTGCCGCCTGCTCTACTTGCCCTACGTGATCCCAGGACCCGGTGACCGACGGAGACCGACATGGGCGTCGCTGGAGGAGTCGGGCGCAGCCCTGGCCGCCCGTGCCCGGACAGCGGGCGACCCCCTCTCCTGCCGATGCAGCCTCTGAAGCCACCCGCCGAAACCATCACAGAGCGGCCCACGGCCCCCATCCACCCCCTTCCTGGCCATGAAACCCCAGGTCAGTGGCAAGAAAGGGCTGTTCCCGTCCCGATCTGTGTTGGCGGCCACAGCGGCGGGGACACACGGGGGCGCATACTGAGCCATGACAAAGCCTGCTGCGCCGAAGCGTCATTTGCCCACCAGCCCCTTCAAGGCGGCGGTTACGCCCACCCCCAAACACTTCGCCGTGGGGGACCAGGTCACCCACGACATGTACGGCCTCGGCCGAGTCATCGGCATCGAGGGCGGAGTCGCGGCGCTCGTGGATTTCGGCTCGGCGCAGATGCGGATCCTGAGCCCGTACGCGAAGATGACCAAGCTGTAGGACCGTTGTGCCCGGTCACGGCACACCCGGGCCCCTTCAGGGCTCGTAACGAAAGAGAGTGCTCTCATCGATCTGACGTCGCTGTTCTCCGCCCCGGAGGGGCAACCCCGTCGCCCCGCCGCGGCATCGCCGCCTCCGTCGGCCAACCCCTTCCAGGCCCCTGACTGCGGGGAAGACGAGACCTCACCGCTCCAGGACACGCAGGATCCCGCCTCGAGCACGCGTGTGGCGCGGCCCGACGCGCAGCGGTCTCGGTTTCCGTCTCACTGAACCCCCGGGCATGACCGTCCAGCCGAACCCGCAGCGCTCCGGGCACCGACGGCCCGCCGCCTCAACACCACGCTTGGCAAGCGTGGTGGAGATCCGAGCTCCGGCAGGCGTCGGCCCATCCGGATGTCAGGGTTCGGTTGGACTTCGCCGCCCGCCGGTACATGCCACCAGCGCGCCGCCGTCCTGACCGAGGAACAGCATGAACCTCCAGGATCGGTCGGCAGCCCTGATCCGGCCGCGCCCCGACAGACGGTCGGGTGACCGCCGCCACCGCTGAACCCCCAGGTCACAGCCCCCGACCAAACGGGTTGCCACCCGAGGCTGGGCGTCAGGCAAGATGAGGAACGACAGGCATCCGCTGCACCGGGGCTGCCTAGATCCAGATCGACCAGACGCCTGCGACTGTCGCGATCACGACACCGGCGCCGGCGAGCCAGGCGGGACCACGGAGATCTTCCATCGCCTGCTCCCAGACAAGACGCTGTGCCCACTCGTAGCTGTACGTCAGGCGTCCCATGGTGAAGGTGGGCTGTCGCATAGCCGTCATGGCAGCCGACGGATCGGGGTAGGTGCCTTCAGGTTCATGGCTGGACCCTAGGCCTCTCCGCACGTTGCCGTGCCAGTCCTGGACAGAACGGCATGCTCACCCGTGCAGGAGCTGACATCCACCGCTGACATCAACGTCTGCGGACGGGGGCAGACAGTGACGGTTCCCTGCGGCTATGGTCACCGGCCGGTGACCCTGGTCACCTGCGCAACCTTCACTGTTATGAGAATGGGGCGCACACCTCAGGCGAGCAGATCCAGCAACCGACTGGCTTGCCGCTCTGCAGTGTCGGGCGGGTTTCTCGGATTGTTGGCGTCGTCGAAGGCCAGCAGGAACAACCAGACAAGTGCGAGAAGCCGACGGCAGTCCACCAACCGTGCCGATTCGGTTTTTGTCAGGTCGAAGTGCGCGAGAAATTCCTCGACAGCCAGCGGGTGTTCTACCCAGCTGCCCACGTGCTCAGTGATCTCCGCAAGCTCGAAAGCACGATCGCTGAGACCTGAGTCCTCAAAGTCGACGACCTGAACCTGGTCGCCGTCCCACAGGTAGTTTGCGAGGTTGCCGTCTCCGGGCCCGAAGACGTTGGGGACCTCTGGGCGACGAGCGGATTCCAAAGCCGACTGGGCGAGCCAATCCATGCCGCGGTCCATAGCGCAGCCCACCTCGTGGTTGACCCGAGGCCGAGCTTTCGGGAACCAGCAGTGCAGGTGGGCGATGAGCTCGTCTTGGCACCCCGGCCTGAGAGGTACCTTAGCCAGAACCGCAGGCGGCACGGCTTCGTGCATCCTCGTCACCGCGGCCGACAGCGCCTCGATCTGGTCGCCTTCGAGAGAGCGTCCACGCAAAGGCATGCCGACCAGCCTGGACATCACCACCGTAGGGTTTGCCGCTGAAAGATCCGACTCCCACGGATCAGGAGCCAGCCCAGGCGCATAGCTTGCGAGCAACGTCAAAGCCCGCCACTCGCGCTCACCTCGCTGACGATCCCTGCCCCGGAACCGCTTGGTCACCGAATCGGGCCGCAACTCGATGGCGTGAGTGCTCCATTGATCGGACATGAGAGCGATCCTGCCATCGCTGCCACGAACCGCGTGCCACACCCGTGCCAGCGGGGAAGACAGTGGGTTGCGTCCTGAGAAGTGGTGTACGGGCTCCCACCTGATCCGGGCGTTTGTCTCGGCGTTGGAGTGAGCGCCCGGATAGAAGAACGGCCACCGGCTGATCTTCGAGGTCTCGAAGCTCGAAGGAGATCAGCACGATGACCGCACCCGACAGTGTGCCCCTGTACGCCCTCGCCGAAGACAACCTCGCCGCGGCGAGTCCCGATCTGCTGCGCGCGATGCTCAAGACGTTCGCCGACGCACTCATGTCCGCGGAGGCCGACGCTCTCTGCAATGCCGAATACGGCCAGGTCAGCGAGGAGAGAGTCAACCACCGCAACGGCTATCGCCCACGTGAGTGGGATACCCGCGCCGGGACTGTCGAACTCGCCATCCCCAAGCTCAGGTCCGGCAGCTACTTCCCGCACTGGCTCCTGGAACGGCGGCGCCGGGCCGAGCAGGCCCTGATCTCGGTGGTCGCCACCGCCTACCTGCTCGGCGTCTCCACCCGCCGCGTCGAGAAACTCGCCGAGAGTCCCTCGGCGTCACCCAGCTGTCGAAGTCCCAGGTCTCCGCGATGGCCAAGCACCTGGACGAACAGGTTGCCGCCTTCCGCAACAGGCCACTGGAGGCCGGACCCTACTCATTCGTCTGGGTCGACGCGCTGACCCAGAAGGTCCGCGAGGGCGGCCGCGTCATCAACGTCCACGCCCTGATCGCGGTCGGCGTCAACACCGACGGGCACCGCGAGATCCTCGGCCTGGATGTCGCCACCGCCGAGGACGGCGCAGGCTGGCTTGCCTTCCTGCGCTCACTGATCGCCCGCGGCCTGTCCGGCGTCCAACTGGTCATCTCCGACGCCCACGCCGGCCTGGTGGACGCCATTGGCGCCGTGCTGCCCGGCGCCTCGTGGCAGAGATGCCGCACCCATTACGCCCGCAACCTGCTCTGTCAGGTCCCCAAGTCCGCCCAGCCCTGGGTCGCCACGCTGCTGCGGACCGTCTTCGAACAGCCCGACTCCGAGGCGGTCCAGTCACAGATGCGGCATGTCCTCGACGCCCTGGAGGCCAGATTTCCCAAGGCCGCCGAACACCTCGACGCCGCTCAGCACGAGCTGCTGGCATTCCCCGCCTTCCCCCGCGAGATCTGGCGGCAGATCTGGTCGAACAACCCGCAGGAACGGCTGAACAAGGAGATCCGCCGCCGCACCGACGTTGTCGGGATCTTCCCCGACCGCTCCGCCGTGATCCGCCTGGTCGGCGCGGTGCTGGCCGAGCAGAACGATGAATGGACCGAGGCCCGCCGCTACATGGGACTCGACCTGCTGGCCAAGGCCCGCCTCCACCTGATCGAGTCAGAAACCGACGAGACCGTCCTGCCCACCGAACTCACCGCATAGCCTCAAAACGAGATCACCGAGTGGCCGTCGATACACCACTCCAGCGGACGTGACCTACGTGGCCGCCGCGTGCCACGGACCGGAGCCGGTCACCAAACATCACCGCACTGCCCGACCTCATGAGGGGCGGCCGGGGCGGACGGTGAGGTAGGTCCACTGGCTCCACGCGCTGCCGGTCTGTGCGCCCTTGGTCGGCGGCGTGTAGTGGCCGCGGATGCGGTAGTGGTCGTTGCTCGCGAAGAGCTTCAGAGCCCGGCTGTAGCCGTACCAGCCGTCGGAGTACAAGCCGATGCAACTCTGCGAGGTGGCCTGGTGCCAGGCCCCCGAGTAGTAGTGCTCGACGTACACCGACATGCAGCCGCCGGACTGATGGGGAGTGACCTGCAGGTTGAAGCCCATGTTGACTTCGGACTTGTAGAAGACCTGGTAGGTGGTGGATCCGATGCGGGTGGTCCCAGTCGGCCACTGCATCTCCGTCCGGACCGTCGGCGTGAGTGTGGCACTGGTGGTCACCGTGCGCGGCGCGTAACGGTAGTCCCCCGCGAAGGCCGCGCTGAAGACGGTGTTGCGGGTGATCTTGTAGTACGCGACGAGATTTCCGTGCGCGTCGACCTTGCCACTCTTGAGCTGCGTCCGCGACGTGCCCGCGGGCTGGTCGTACAGCGTCACGGAGCGGGAGTTGTACGTGGGCCCCAGATGCGCGGTGACCTTGACGGTCGCGCCGGAGTGGTACGACTTCGCGTCGGTCGCCACACTCAGGGTCGGAGTGGCTCGGGACACCTGCACCTTCGCCGACGCCGTGACCGGGAGGTAGGAGATGCCACCGTCGTAGGTGAAGGCGTACGTGATCGCGCCGCCGACCTGCGGGGTGTCGTGGAAGGCGAAGCCGCCGCCGGCGGCGACAGGCACGGTGCCCACCGAGTAGCCGGAGGGGTGCGCCAGGTCGGTCTTGACGACGTGGACCGCGCCGGTCGTCACATGCGCATGCGGCCAGGTGAGGTGACCGGTGACGGTCAGCGGTGCGGCACGATCGGCGGAGGAGGGAGCGGACAGCGTCATGGTGGGCGCGTACTTGGCGACCGGGATGTCGAAGGTCCGGCCGGCCGGGGCGTAGTGGCCGCTTCCGGAGTAGTCGACGCGGAAGCTCAGTCGACCGGTGAGGGGTGCCGTGCCGTCGACGCGGTAGGAGCCGAAGAAGCTGACCGGGATCCTTGCCGGGGTGGCTGTCGGGTCCGGGACGAGCACGCCGTCCGGATCGGCGTCGTCGTAGCGCGTGATGCGTACGGTGCCGGGAATTATGGATTCTCCGGCGCCGAGGCTGAGGGTCGAATCGGGCGCCACCACGAACGAGTAGGCCTCGCCGGGGGCGAGCGGAGTGGTCCAGCTTCCGTAGAGCGTGACCGGCGCGATTTCCGGGTTACGAGAGATGTGGAGCGTCGGTGTTCCCCCGGAGGCGTCGACGGCCACGCCGTAGACCCGGCTCTCGTCCGGTGCCCAGGCGAGGTCGTGTGCGGCGGAGTTCAGGTCCCGGGCGAGGTCGTGCTCGGTGTAGTCGCCGTCCCCGGTTTCCGGAAACGTTGTGAACTCGCGATAGCCACTGGCCATGGTCCCGTCCGGGGCTACGGCGACAGCCTTGCCGTACAGCGGCATGGCGAACCGCCCGTCAACCGCCAGATCCGAGGTGCGGTACCGATTGACGGTCGGGTCCTGAACCGACGGAACCGCCAGATGCAGCCCGTCCGCCGTGACCGCGAAGTCGCTCAGGTCGGGGACGGGCAGCGCCTTCGCGGCCTGCCGGGTCAGCGCACTGCCCTCCGCCCGGTACGTGACGAAGGCGGAAGTGTCGCCCGTCTGCGCGGCGGCCACGAGCACGCCGGAGGGCGTCGGGGTCGTCGCCAGCAGGGGCGCTACGGCCCAACTGCCCGGATCCTGCCGCACAGTGACCGTACCGGCTCCGTCGACGGACCCGATGCCGCCGGCGCCTGCCGTGCCGTAGCCGAACCAGAGGGTGCCCCCGGCGACGGCCAGCGAGTCCGGATGGGCGCCCGCGCCCGTGCCGTAACGAGCCGACTCGGTCAGCTTCTCCGTGCTGATCGCCGCGATCGCGTCCTGGTCCGGGAGAGCCGCGTACAGTGCGGATCCGTCGTCTGAGAGGGCGAGACCGGTGGCACCCGGCTCACCGCTGATCATCGTCGGGTTCCCGCCGTCGAGGTCGGTGACCAGAATGCCGTCGGTGCCGGCGCCGCCGCTGATGAACAGGTGTCCGTGCGGCCCGTCCACGACCATGTGCGAGAAGTGCGCGATCGGCAGCGGTACGTCCGACGCCGCGTACGAGTCGACCGCGCCGGGACCGATGACAGTCGTCAATCCCACGAGCAGCGCCGCGGCGGTTGGCGGCGAGAATCGCGCCAGCTTCATGAAAAGCCCCCCACATGACTTTCACGATCAAGGCGCGCAACCTAGCACGGGGAAGGCCGGGCCCCGACAGCGGGTGGGGTGGAGGTCAGGAGCCGGTTCGCGGCACAAGTGCCGTCGCCTCCCAAGCTGATGGTGCCCTCGGCTGAGAGACCGTCCACTGTGCCTACATTGCCTGCTCTACCAGCAATGCCGGCCTGTCAGTGCGGTGTGAGAGCCTCCGGGCATGAGCTACGACTTGGCTGTGTGGGAGGGCGCGCGCCCGGCGGACGACAGGGCGGCCGGGCGAACTTTCACGGCCCTCTATGACCGCTACGTCGACGCGGAGGATGAACATCCCCCGACCGAGCGCATTGCGGCCTACGTCGCCGCGCTCCTGGAGCGGTGGTGCGATTTGACCGAGGACGTCGAGGACACCTCCCCCTGGTCGACGGGGCCGCTGATCGGAGAGGCAAGCGGCCCGCTTGTCTACTTCCCGATGCGGTGGAGTATGGCTGAGGAGGCTTCCACCTATGCGGCGGCCCTCGCGGACTCCATGGGGCTGATCTGCTTCGACCCCCAACACAACAGGCTCAGGCCTTGAAGCTGGGAGGCGGCTTGCGGCGCGCTGCCCAGTTTCCGTTCTCTCTAGGGTCATGGATCGGAAGGCTTCTGACATCCACGGCTGACATCAACGACGCCGGACGGAGACGCACGCCAGCGTTCCTGTCCGGCCCTCGCACCAGTCGACGGCAGCAGGCGGAGCGGACTCGGATCGAACTCCTAAAGCGGGTGTCGCAGGTTCGAATCCTGCCGGGACCCCTCTGCGCCTTCGGCGCCGGGGCCGTGCCCTGGGGCCGCAGCGAACTACGGCCCATGAGTTAAACACTGCCGCAGAGCGCCGGCCGAGGCCGGTTGGCCATCCGCTGGCCCTACGGCTCTCGTGCTACAGAAGACGGGGACTTACGACGTAACCTGCGCTACGGGCCATGCAGACATGAGGGGGGCTGCAGTGGCGGAGCGACGTGGACTGAGCAAGCGACACTGGTTCCAACTAGCACTGTTGACCATTCTCCTGGCCTTGACGGCGTGGAAGGCAATCAACGGTGACAAGGGGGCACTGGTTACGCTGGTCGCTTTGCTAGTGTTCGGGGCCTACGTCCTTGGGTACGTGATCGGCTTCCGCTCCGCCAAACGACGGCAGTCGGAACCCAGCGAAGATCCGCGCAGCGACACTGAAGATCCAGTTAGCTGAATCGGTCGTACAGCAGCGAAGTACAGCAACCGCCAGCGACCGACACCGGCACTCACGATCCTCCCTGCAGCCTGTATGACCTCCAATGACCGATCTCTACTGAGTACGGATCAGAAGGCCACGGCCGTGGTGTGCGCACCATGGCTGCACCACAAGCGCACCTGATCGTGCGGGGAACAGAGGGGAACCACGGTGAATGAAGCCGAGCCCGACGAGGTCCCTGCTCGGTCGTTCGCCCAGGTCAGCGCCCGATCCAGCCGCAAATGCCCGCAGCTTCCCAAGCTGAGAGCGCGAGTTCGATTCTCGTCACCCGCTCCATGGAGAAGGCTCAGGTCAGAGACCTGGGCCTTGCTGGTTGACGAGAGCTTTGGCGCGCGCCTCAGGCAACGGTGTACTCCGCGTCCCCGAAGTCTGCGACTACGCGCAGTCGACCGCCGAGCGCCTCCACGTAGGCTCGGAGGGTCGCGACCTCCGCGCGATCCAGCTCACCGTGCTCGATGGCGGAGACCCGAGGTGCCGAGACCCCCATTGACGCGGCCACTTGGCGCTGAGTCAACGCCTGTTCACGTCTGACCTCCGCGAGCTTGTGAGCGCGCACTTCGGCGGTCAGTCGGTCCATGGCCGCTTGCTTTTCCTGAGGCGACCGCACCGGCAGCCCCGAGGCCGCACGCCGCTCGCGCGCCTTGCGCTTGGTCTCCTCCCAACTCACGGTGCTCATTCGTACTCCCTAGTTTCAAGATCGGCCAGATGTGCCTGGTACCGCTCTTCGGCAAGCGGAATATTGATGTCGTACCAGCGCTGCCAGTTTCCGGCTTTGTCGCCGGCCACCAGCAGTACTGCCCGGCGTACCGGATCGAAGGCGAAGAGGATGCGGATCTCACTGCTCCCGGATGATCCCGGCCTCAACTCTTTCAGGTGATGGTTCTCAGCACCCTTGATCCGATCCACCAGCGGGCGGCCGAGCGTCGGGCCCGTTGCCGCCAATATGTCGATAGCGTCTTCTACCTGTTCAGAGCTGTCCCAGTCCTCTTCGGCCAGTGCCTCGAACCACGCCGCGACCTCCCCGACGAGAACCACTTCCCATTGAGCCACGGCCACAATGTTAATGCAAGTGTTAACCTCACTGTGGTGGTCGACCTGCCGGGGCCGACGCTCGGGGAGTACGCCGGGCAAGCTCGGGCAAGACCTGCCGGTGGTGTGGCCCGCCCGCGTAGATCACGAGGCGGAAGGCGCTCCCGGCGTTCGCCCGGAGGGGGCAGGCGTCGGTGTCGACGAGACCGGAGCGCGCCGCACCAAAACCGCACCAGATCGAGCGGGGAACAGCGGGGAACCACGGTGAAAGCAGTCGGGCGAGAGGAGTCCGCGCCGAAGCCATTCGGCGAGGTCAGCACCTGGAGCACCCCAAAATGATCGCAGCTTCCCAAGCTGAGAGCGCGAGTTCGACGTAGACGCCGGATGTCTTGGCTTGATCCAATAGCGGATGACTTCGTTCTGGACGGGCAAGCGGATACGTCTTCGTGGCATCGAGCCCGACGACTGGACCGCCTTCATGCGCTTCGCCTCCGATGAGGAGCGGTTCGGGGACCTGCTGCGCCCACCTCGTTCCGCCGAGAGCTACCGCACCTGGGCTAAGGAGCAGGCTGCAGCCAAGTGCGACGGCGACCGCTTTGAGTTGGCAATCGAGGCCATCGACACAGGAGAACTGGTCGGTTCTGTCGGCTCTCACCACGCTGACCCGCATGCGGGCTGGTTCGAACACGGCATCACGATCGGTGCTGATCACCGGCGCAAGGGCTACGCAGCGGAAGCGGTGGTGCTGCTGCTTCGCTTCATGTTCACCGAGCGGCGCTATCGCAAATGCGAAGCCAGGATCTTCGCGTACAACGAGGCATCACTGACTCTCCACCAGCGGCTCGGTTTCGCTGAAGAAGGGCGCCTCCGCGATCACGTGTTCCTCGGCGGCCGGCACCACGATCTTGTCATTCTGGGGGTCCTCACAGACGAGTTCGCCAAGCTGCACCCTGTGAAGGAGCCTTGATCACTTGCCCTTCGGGCGCTGCAAGACTGGCGGCGGTACAGCAGCGAAGTACAGCAACCACAGCAACCGACCATGACCGTCAGCCACTCTGAGGGACCGTACGGGGGCCCCTGTGACCCCTGTTGACCGATCTATGTTGAGCTACGGATCAAAAGGTGTGCTGAGCGCGACGACCCGGCCTCTTGTGAGTCGTCGCGCTCAGCTCTCGGTTTTGTCTGCTTGGCCAGCGATAGGGCCCTACGCTGGAGCGTTACAGGACGGAGTCTGCTTGTGTGTCCAGTTCCTCCGCGTGACAGCGTCCGCGGCTGGTAGCCACACGGAGCACGTCACGCAATGCGCCGGCCAACTGCGAGGCGAGAAGGCGCAACTCCTCCACGTCCGCGGTCTCGTCATCGAGTGCCGGTGCCGCCTGCTCCAGAAGTTGGGACGCGATGCCGAGCTGAATCGACTCGATATGGTCCGCGAGGCGGGACATGAAGCCTTCCGGATCATCGGTGTTCAGGTAGCAGGGCTTACCCCCCGGTCCTGCCCACGGCAGAAGCCTCAGCCCGCTGTGTGCCGTCATCTCTGCGCCTGCCTCCGGATCATCGATGTCGGCTACCGGACGACCGCCGGGGTCCCGGACGCTCACCGTTTCAACGCCCCGGGAGCCGCGGCGGCAGACGCTGAGTGGCACGAGCAGTCGCACGCCTCGTAGATCAGCGGAACGTCAACCGGTGCCGAAGCAGGAGAAGACTCCGCGCACTCGTGGTGCGTACCGACGCGGCAGGCAGTCGACCGGTATGGGGCGGCCGACGCGTCCTGGTCGCCCGGTTGCTGTTGTGGGGACATCAGCCGACCCCCAGAAGGACGGACCTCTGGCCGGCCCGTGCGTCACCGGCCACGACATCCACCGGGTGCTGTCGTACGCGCCTCTCCCACGCCAGCAAGTAAGGGCGGACAAGCGGGGTGTCCTCGCCTCTGAGCAAGTCGTGGTGGCCCATCCGATCGGAGACCACTCCCAGAGCGACCGTCGGCCCGTCAACTGGCGCGCAGGACAAACAAGCAGCTGGCAGCCGAGGCGGCGCTAAGCAGCGGCGGTGCCTGCCCCTGGGGACGTACCGCGCCCTGGTGCGGGCGACGGCGCGGCGGATACGGTTGAGCACGCTGAATCAGCTCCTATCGCTGATGGCTCGGTCCCCCGGCATCGCCCGCCGTGGGGACCGCTTTGCGTACGACCGCCCAGAGGGTGCGGCCGCTCAAGCTGGTGGCGTGGAGCCCGAACCGATCGGCCTCGGCCACCACCTCCAGGGCCTCCCTCCACAACTCGGTGGAGAGCGATGCCGGTAACTCCGCTTCGACCGACGTGAAGCCGGCGCGTTCCTCCACCCGCGTGGGGAGTCCGACGGCGGACAGCCGGGCGGCGATGGCCGCCGCGCTAACTCCCGAAGCGGGCACAGGGCAGCCTCCGTCACCAGCGATCACTTTCAGTGAAGCTAGTTAACTAGATTAGAGCTAGTGGACTAGATTTTCCACATGTCTGAGCAGCCGCCTTACCTCCGCATCGCCGACGAACTCCGGCGGCGCATCGCGGAGCATGTGTGGGAGCCGGGGGACCGCCTTCCCTCCCGCGCGCAGATCGGCCAGGAGTGCGGCGTAGGCGAGAACGTCGTCCGCCGGGCGCAGGAACTGCTGATCTCACAGGGCGTGTTGGAGGGGCGGGCGGGATCGGGCACGTACGTTGCCGAGCCCCGGCAGCGCGTGCGGGTCGTCCGGTCCTCGGCGCGCGAGCAGCCCCAGGGGTCGCCGTTCCGCGCGGACATGAAGGCCCTCGGCAGGCAGGGGGACTGGGAGAGCCGGACCGACGCCAAGGTGCCCGCTCCCGCCGACGTCGCCGCGCGGCTGGGCATCGCCGAAGGCGACCTGTGCGTGCGGACCGCGTACGAGTTCCTGGCCGACGGCAGGCCCGTGCAGCTCTCCACGAGCTGGGAGCCCTACGACCTCACCGCCGGCACCCTCGTCGTCCTCCCCGAAGGAGGCCCGCACGCCGGAACGGGCGTCGTGAACCGCATGGCCGCCATCGGGATCACCGTCAGCCACGCCGTGGAGCAACCCGAGCCCAGGCAGGCGACCGCCGAGGAGGCATCGCTCCTCGGTATCCAGAAGGCCGCTCTCGTCACCCACATCCGGCGGACGTACTACAGCGATCAAGGGCGGCCCGTGGAGACGGCGGACATCGTGGTGCCCGCGGCTCACTGCGAAATCGTGTACGAGATCCCGATCAACCGTTAGCCGGCGCCCTCGGCGTCGAGCCAAGCGGAGAGCGCGGAGAAGTCGGCGTCCATGAGCCCTTTGGTCGGGTCGACGCGATGAAGCAGCGACGCCCCGGGGTGTTGCGCAGACACCCAGACACGGTCCATGGCGCTGATTTCGTCATCGACCCAGATGAACGGCCGACCGTCGGCCCACTCGACCAAAGGACGGGTCTTCCAGTGCAGGCCGCGGGGCTCATCGTCGCCCCCGGAGTCCGGCCACTCCACCACGCGGAGCTTCGGCAGTCCGAGGCGTGGCGCGACCGCCTCGTTCGCATCCTCCATCCATGTCGTGGCCCACACGAGATGGCAGCCCAGGGCCAGGAGGCGCGGTCCGATTTCTGGATCAAGCCGATTGAGCAGCGGGTTCCCCTGATCGAGAGACGCTGACGAGTCGGAAACAGCGGCTCGTACCGGACCACCCGATGAACCGAACGGGATCAGCAGACCGTCGACGTCGAGGAAGAGGATGGGGCGGTCCGCTGCGCTTGTCACAGCGGCACGATAGCTCCGGAGTGGTGAGAGAACTCTGCTTCCCGGGCCGTACCTGGGCCGTCCCTGGGCCGTCCGAGGCTCCCCGAGGCCACTCACCAGCGACCGACAGTGACAGACGCGCTACAGCCCCCACCGACAAACCCCCAGCTCACAGCCCCCTGGTCAAACGGGTTAACACCCAAGGCTGGACGTCAGGCAAGATGGGGTGTATCTGCCCACTGCCAGATTTCAAGCTGCCGGACGGTTTCTCTTGGCTGAGTTCATTTACACCATGCGCAAGACGCGCAAGGCGCACGGCGACAAGGTGATTCTCGATGACGTCACCCTGAACTTCCTGCCGGGGGCCAAGATCGGCGTCGTCGGCCCGAACGGCGCCGGCAAGTCGACCGTGCTGAAGATCATGGCGGGGATCGAGCAGCCGTCCAACGGCGACGCCTTCATCTCGCCCGGTTACAGCGTCGGCATCCTCATGCAGGAGCCCGAGCTCAACGAGGAGAAGACCGTCCTGGAGAACGTCCAGGAGGGTGTCGCCGAGATCAAGGGCAAGCTCGACCGGTTCAACGAGATCGCCGAGCTGATGGCCACCGACTACTCCGACGCGCTGCTCGACGAGATGGGCAAGCTGCAGGAGGAGCTGGACCACGCGAACGCCTGGGACCTCGACGCCCAGCTGGAGCAGGCCATGGACGCGCTCGGGTGCCCCCCGGGCGACTGGCCCGTCACCACGCTCTCCGGTGGTGAGAAGCGCCGGGTCGCGCTCTGCAAGCTGCTGCTGGAGGCCCCCGACCTGCTGCTCCTCGACGAGCCCACCAACCACCTCGACGCCGAGTCGGTGAACTGGCTGGAGCAGCACCTCGCCAAGTACGCCGGCACCGTCGTGGCCATCACCCACGACCGGTACTTCCTGGACAACGTCGCCGAGTGGATCCTCGAGCTCGACCGCGGCCGTGCCTACCCGTACGAGGGCAACTACTCCACGTACCTGGAGACCAAGGCGACCCGTCTCAAGGTCGAGGGCCAGAAGGACGCCAAGCGGCAGAAGCGGCTCAAGGAAGAGCTGGAGTGGGTGCGGTCGAACGCCAAGGGGCGCCAGGCCAAGTCCAAGGCCCGTCTCGCGCGGTACGAGGAGATGGCCGCCGAGGCCGACAAGATGCGGAAGCTGGACTTCGAGGAGATCCAGATCCCGCCGGGCCCGCGCCTGGGCAACGTCGTGGTCGAGGTCGAGAAGCTGAACAAGGCCTTCGGCGAGAAGGTCCTCGTCGACGGGCTCTCGTTCACGCTGCCGCGGAACGGGATCGTCGGCGTCATCGGTCCGAACGGCGCCGGCAAGACCACGCTCTTCAAGATGATCCAGGGCCTGGAGACGCCGGACGCCGGCGACATCAAGGTCGGCGAGACCGTCAAGATCTCGTACGTCGACCAGGGGCGCGCCAACCTCGACCCGAAGAAGACGCTGTGGGAGGTCGTGTCCGACGGGCTCGACTACATCAACGTCGGCCAGGTCGAGATGCCGAGCCGGGCCTATGTGTCCGCGTTCGGGTTCAAGGGCCCGGACCAGCAGAAGCCGACCGGTGTCCTGTCCGGCGGTGAGCGCAACCGGCTCAACCTCGCGCTCACCCTCAAGCAGGGCGGCAACCTGCTGCTCCTCGACGAGCCGACCAACGACCTCGACGTGGAGACGCTCTCCAGCCTGGAGAACGCGCTGCTCGAGTTCCCCGGCTGCGCCGTGGTCGTCTCCCACGACCGGTGGTTCCTCGACCGGGTGGCGACGCACATCCTCGCCTACGAGGGCGACTCCAAGTGGTTCTGGTTCGAGGGCAACTTCGAGTCCTACGAGAAGAACAAGATCGAGCGGCTGGGACCGGACGCCGCGCGTCCGCACCGCGCCACCTACAAGAAGCTGACCCGGGGCTGATCGACCTTGCGCCATCTCTACCGCTGCCCCCTGCGCTGGTCCGACATGGACGCGTACGGCCATGTCAACAACGCGGTCTTCATCCGCTACCTGGAGGAGGCCCGGATCGACTTCCTGTTCCGCCCGGACAAGGAGTTCAAGCAGGGGTCGGTGGTGGCGCGCCACGAGATCGACTACAAGCGGCAGCTCGTCCACCGGCACCACCCGGTCGACGTCGAGTTGTGGATCACCGAGATCAGGGCCGCGTCCTTCACCATCACCTATGAGGTGAAGGACGACGACCTGGTCTACGTACGGGCCTCGACGGTCGTCGTGCCGTTCGACTTCGACGCCGGACGGCCGCGCCGGATCACCGCCGAGGAGCGGGACTTCCTGGAGGAGTACCGCGACGACGACAAGGAGGAGGCCGTCGCCGCATGACGGTGCTCCACCTCGCCGACGACGGGGAGGCGGCGGACCTCGCCGCCTTCCTCTCCCGGCTGCTCCACTACGACCGCTCGGCCGCGGTGCGGCTGCAGGCGGCCGGCACCGCGCTCGCCGTCTTCGGCCGGCCGCCCTCCTTCGAGGTGCTGGCGATCCGCGCGGTGCGGCTCGCCAAGCCGTACGAGGACGGGCTGGACGTCACGCTCGACGTGACCGTGTCGGCGGGCGAACTGCTGGAGTCGCTGGACGAACGGGCCGCCACGGCCGCCGTGCCGAAGGCGGTCACCGGGCCGCCGTGGGCCGGGGTGCTGCCGCCCCGGAGCGGCTGGCGGGCCGAGCCGGGGCTGCCCGCGCCCCAGGCGCTGCGCGCCACGGTCTCCGCCGCGGTCGGCGAATTCCGGTCCCGTACCGAGGAGTTGGGCCCGGACGGCCGTACCCGCGCCGCGCTCGACCTGATCGGGCGGGACATCTGGTCCCGGACCGTCGGCGGCACCCGGCTGCCGGTGCGGGCCGTCCACGCGGCGCAGTCACTGGGCTTCCTGCGCCCGCGCACCGAGCCGGGTGACGAGGCCGTACTGCTCTCGGCGGGCGCCTGGCTGCGGCTGCGGACCCCGTTCGGGTCGATCGCCGTGCGCGGGGCCGGACTCGGGGCGCTGGACGTCAGCGTCCGCTGAGCGCCGCGCCGTCGCCGCTCACTCGGGGGTGTTGACCATCGAGGCGGCCGCGTAGGTGAGGTAGTTCCAGAGGGTCTCCCGGTGCTCCTCGGTGAGGCCCAGCTCGTCCACGGCCACCTGCATGTGCCGCAGCCAGGCGTCGTGCGCCGTCCGGTCCACGGTGAACGGCGCGTGCCGCATCCGCAGCCGGGGATGGCCGCGGTTGTCGCTGTACGTCGTGGGACCGCCCCAGTACTGGATGAGGAACAGGGTGAGCCGCTCCTCGGCCGGGCCCAGGTCCTCCTCCGGGTACATCTGCCGCAGGACCGGGTCCTCGGCGACGCCCTCGTAGAAACGGTGCACGAGCCGACGGAAGGTCTCCTCCCCGCCGACCTGCTCGTAGAAGGTCTTCTCCTGAAGCGTGCCGCGCCGAATCTCTCTCACCCGTACATGGTCTCAGACGGGGTGGCCGAGGACCTGAGGCCTAGGGCCTGTCTGACAATTCCCGCCTGCCTCGCGACGCCATGCACGCACTCTCGCCGCACCGGGCCCTGACCCAAGTACGTCCAGTACGTGGGCCAGGGCCCGGCACACCGAGAGCACGCACCTGACGCCGCGAGGCCGCCCTCCGGGCGACGACGGGAATTGTCAGACAGGCCCTAGGACCCCGAGCACGTGCCGGGACGGGCCCGCGCCCCCGGAGGGGCGCCGCGGCTCAGCCCCGTCGCACGGTGATGGTCGTCCAGGCGCCCACGTGCACCCGGTCACCGTCCTGCAGCGGCACCGGGACGAAGGGCTGGATCGGCTCCTCGCCGCCGTTCACCGTCGTCCCGTTCGTCGAGTTCTGGTCGACGACCGCCCAGCTGCCGTCCGGCTGCTGGACCAGGACCGCGTGCTGGTGCGAGACGCCCGGGTCCTCCGGCGGTACCGCCAGGTCGATGTCGGGGGTGTCGCCGGTGGAGTGCCGGCGGCGGCCGATGGTGACCTGGTTGCCGGTGAGCGTGCGCTGCTGCTCCGGGGAGTACGCGGGCAGGTTGAGTCCGGCCGCCTCGGGGCCCGAGCGCTGCATCATCGCCATGAAGTACTCGCGGTCCGGGCCGATCGTCGCCGTCCAGGTCGCCGGACCCTGCGGGGCCTGCGGGAAGGCGGGGCCGGGCGGGGCCTGGGTGGCGCCGGGCTGCGGGTAGCCGTAACCGCCGGGACGGGCGGGCGCGCCGGGGCCCGCGGCCTGGCCCGGCGGGGAGATCACCCAGTCGTCGTCACCGCCGCCGAAGGACGGGCCGCCGGCCGGCTGCCTGGTCTCCTGCGGGAAGCCGGGCGGTGCGGGCGGGGCCGACTGCTGGAAGGCGCCGGGAGCGCCGCCGGTGGTCGCACCGGGGCCGCCGGGCGGCGGGGGAACCGGCGGCCGGGACGGGTCCGAGCCACCGAACGGACCGGCGGCCGGGCCCCCGGCGGGATCGCGGGTGTAGGGGCCGGAGGCCTGGCCGGTGCCGGGCGGGGCACCGAACGCGGACGCGCCGCCGGCGTTCTGCCCGGGGGCGCCGCCGAACGGCCCCGACGGCGCAGCCGGGCCGCGCTCGCCGCCGTAGGGCGGGGGAGCGGACTGGCCGCGGTCACCGCCGCCGAAGGCGGGCGGACCGGACTGCCCACGGTCGCCCCCGCCGAAGCCCGACGGGCCGGACTGCCCGGACTGCCCGGGCTGGCCGCGGTCGCCGCCGAACGCCGGAGGGCCGGACTGGCCACGGTCGCCCCCGCCGAAGCCCGACGGGCCGGACTGCCCGGGCTGGCCGCGGTCGCCGCCGAACGCGGGCGGACCCGCCTGGCCGCGGTCGCCGCCGCCGAAGCCGGACGGGCCGGCGGGACCCGACGGACCGGAGGCGCCGGGCCGGCCGCCGCGCTCGCCCGCGAACGGCGTGGGGCCCGAGGGCTCGCTGCCGAAGGACGGGATCGGCTCGGCCGGACGGTTCACCTGCGAGGGGCGCGAGCCCTGGTACTCGTACGAGTCGGTGCCGCCGAAGGACGGCGGGGCTGGCGGCCGGAAGGTCGGCGCGGCCGGGCCGCCGCCCGCGGGCGGGCGCGGGGCGGCCGGGGTGTAGGAGGTGGCCGTGTTGGTCAGGAAGTTCCACCGGCACTCCTCGCAGAACGGCGCACCGCCCTCACGGGGCGTACGGCACTGCGGGCACAGCTCCGGCTCGGGGGAGTTCGGCACGGCGGACAGATGCCGGCCGCCTCCCGCCGGGCCGCCGGCCGGGGCGCCGGACGCGGGGGGCGGGAAGCCGTAGCCGCCCGCGGTCGGCGGGGGCGGAGGCGGTACGGCACCGGCCATGCGGTGACCGCACACCTCGCACCAGTCGTCGGAACCCGACTGGTGTCCGTTCGGGCAGGTCGGCATGGCGGGCTTCCCTCTCTGTCAGGATCGTCCTGAGCCTGTCTGGGTGGTCCTGCGTGTGGACTGGCAGGTCACTTCTTTACACGAACAGTCTTTGTGGACCGTGTCTCGAGAGTCATCTCGTCGGCCTCCTCGACCTTCGCCTTCAGTCGCACAGTACCTGTCGTGGCGTCGACCACGTCCACCACCTTCGCAAGCAGTTTCGCAGTATCCGCGTTCCCGGAAGCGCTTGCCAACTGAACGGCCCGACCCAGTTTGGCCGTTGCCCCGTCCATATCGCCCGCTTTGCGGAGATCCAGACCCTGTTGGATGGCTTGTGCCAGTTCGGCCTGACCTGTGTAGTGGGCGACTTGGGGGTTGAGGGAGGTCGAGGCGACCATGTCGTCCGTCCACACCGCCCTGATCAGACCTTGTGCACCCAGGTTCTGAACGCTGCCTCCCCCACTCTCGGCTGCGCTCGAGCGGGAGGTGCCCCCAGGCAGAGGGACGACCAACGACACACGCGCGGCGAGCATTTCCTGGCCGAGGCCGGCGGTGGGGACCTCCACGCAGACGTGGTAGTCACGGGACTCGTCGCCCCAGGAGCCGGTGGGGTAGTCCCCGGCGCGCGGCCCGGCCTCGGTGCGGCGGTCGGTCAACTGCTCGACCGTGGGCGCCACTTGCTTGACGAACTTGATGGTCGTGCCGACCGGGGTCCACAGCCGCAGCGCGACGTCCGCGACCTCCTTGCCCATCGCCGTCTCCATCATCTGCGTGAAGTCGGCGGCCAGAGCGGTGGGGTCGGCGACGATGTCGGCGGTGCCGAGCAGCGCGGAGGCGATCCCTGTGACTTCTTTCACTTCCCAGTCGGTGCCGACACCGCGCGCGTCACACGTGAACCGCCCGGCGCAGGAGTCCAGGGCGGCCCTGAGGTCCTCCGGCGACTCGTGCTCGTTGCGGCCGTCGGTGAGCAGGATGCCGTGCCGGATGGTGACGTCCGCGGAGGCGAGCAGCCGGTCGGCGAGCCGGAGCCAGGTGCCGATCGCCGTGCCGCCGCCCGCGCTCAGCCGGCGCAGCGCCTGCTTGGCCTGCTCCCGGCTGGAGCGGTCGGCCACCGCGAGCCGGCCGCCGCCCGGGTAGACCTCCTTGGCCACGTGCGTGCCGCCGATCACCGCGAAGTGGGTGCCGTCGCGCAGGGTGTCGATCGCGGCCGCGGTGGCGTCCCGGGCGTTGCGCATCTTGGTGGGCGGGTAGTCCATCGACCCCGAGCAGTCGACCATGATCGCCACCCCGGCGGCGGGCCCCTGCCCGGGGGCGTACGACGCGCCGGCCGCGGTCCCGACGGTGCCGCCGCCGGTCGCCGTCACCGTGACGATCGCGTTGACCTCACGGCCGCCCTCCGGCAGGTACTCGTTCTGGTACACGTCCACCGAGAACTGCGGCACGCTCGATTTCGAGAAATTGGCCATGACTGCTCTGGTCCCCCTCCACCCCACGCGTGGTGGGTGCTGACGGTGTGCGGACCGGTCCCCTCCGGTCCGCCGGTGCTTCCCCGTACGCCTGTCGCCGTACGCCTGTCTCCCGGTGCTCTTCCCCGTGCGTCCCGCTGCCGTTTGCGGCCGTTTTGCGGCGGCCTCAGGCGGATCCTGCCCCCCGCGGCGGTTCCGGGAACGGCAGCAGCGCCACTGTTACGTTGTCGTGGCCCCCGCCGTCCAAGGCGTGACCGACCAGCACCCGGGCCGCGTGCAGCGGCCGTACGTCCGCGTCGGCGGGGACGACCTCGGCCATCTCCTCGGCCGTCTCCGCGTAGTTCCACAGGCCGTCGGTGCACACCACCACCACGCCGGGCCGGTCCGGCTTGAAGGAGGCGGTGTGCGGCTCCAGTTCGTAGGCGTCCGCGCCGAGCCAGCCGGTGATCGCGTGCGCGCGCTCGTCGGCGTACGCCTCCGCCTCGCTCATCAGGCCCGCGGCGACCATCTGCGCGGCCCAGGAGTCGTCCTCGGTGAGCCGGGCCGCCGGGGCGCTGCGGTCCACCGGCACCCAGTAGACGCGGCTGTCGCCGACCCAGCCGACCACCAGCAGGCCCGAGGCGACGATCGCGGCGACGATCGTGCACGCCGGGGCGTTCTGGTGCGGGGTGTGCTCGCGGGCCGAAGGGGGCTCCTCCGCGAGGGCGTTGACGGCCTGGGAGGCGGCGACGATCGCGTCGTGCAGCGCCTGCTGCGGATGGGTGCCCTGCGGCAACGCGGCCAGCAGCGCCTCGCCGGCGGCCCGGGACGCGGCCATGGAGGCCTCGTCGGGCCGGGTCGCCGAGGAGACACCGTCGCAGACGACCGCCAGCGCGGCCGGGGTGCCGTCGGGCAGCGCGGTGTGGCCGACGGCGAACGCGTCCTCGTTGCGGTGGTGGCGCAGCCCGCGGTCGCTGACGGCGGCCACCGGACCCGACTCCTGCTCCATGTGGTCGCGCTCGCGCGGCTGGGCGTGCCCGCAGTTCTCGCAGTAGCCGTCGTCGTCGACCCGGCCCGCGCGGCAGGCCACGCACACCTTCGGCAGCTCGGTGGTCTCGGCGGTCCCTGCCGTCTCGGCCGCTTCGCCCGTTTCGGCGGCGGAGGCGGCCACCCGCGGGTCCGGCGCCTGGAGCGGGTACTCGTCAGGCTCCGGCGGCCGGTCGAACCGCACCCCGGAGGCCGGGGACACCGGCGAACCGTGCGGGGCCGCGCCGTGCGGCGGCGGGGAGGCCGGCGAACTGTGCGCGGGCGGGGACACCGGCAGCTGCTTGCCGCCCGAGTCGGTGCCGGGCAGGTCGGTCGGCAGATGCGGTGCCGCGGGCGTCTCGGAGCTCTCCGGCTCGGGCGGGGGCCAGTCCACGCCCGAGGGTCCCACACCGGCGGCGCCCATGGTGAGGGTCGGGTGGTCCTGCGGCGCGGCGGGCACGGCCGACAGGTCGTACCCGCACGCACCGCAGAACAGGTCACCCGATTCGAGCGGCTCCGCGCAGCTCGGGCACTTCGCCGGTGCGGCCTGCTGGGGCATCTGCGACATCAACTACACCCACGTCCGGGGGCGGTAACGGTTGGCCCGTTCCACCAGGTCGATCCTCTCCGCACCGCCGGTCGCCAGTCTGGCCAGCGTGCGGTACGAGCGTTCCAGGCCGAAGCGGAGGCCCCGCTCGTCCAGACCGCTGCCCAGCAGCACCCGGCCGCCGGCAGTGGGCTGGGAGTCCTGGCCCCCGGAGAGTATCCAGTCCAGCGCGCAGCCGAGGACTTCCGCCGACAACTGCTCGCGCCGGGCCGGATCCAGACCGTACGCGTCCAGCGCCTCGATCTGCCCGGCGGCGGCCGTCAGGTCGTCCAGGAACGGCGTGTCGCCGGCCGCCGCGGTCCGGTGCCGCAGCCGCGCCCGTACGGCCGCCACCCGGGCCGCCGTGTAGTGGATCGAGGCCTCCGGCACCGACTCCAGCGTCCGTACGGCACCCCGCCGGTCCCCGGCCGCCAGCTGCACCCGGCCCAGGCCGAACGCGGCGCTGACGAAGCCCGGGTCGGTCGCCCACACCAGCCGGTAGTACTCGGCCGCGTTGTCCAGCTGGCCGAGCACCTCCGCGCACAGGCCGAGCGCCAGCTTGGGCGCGGTCTCGCCGGGGAAGGCGTCGTAGATCGCGTCGAAGGAGAGCGCCGCCCCCTCGAAGTCGCCGGTGACCAGGCCGGCCACGCCCCGGCACCAGACCACCCGCCAGTCGTCGGGCCGCTCGTCCTCCAGCCGGCCGAGACTCACCAGCGCGGCCTCGAAGTCGCCGTTGTCCAGCCGGGCGCGGATCTGCCGCAGCTCGGTCTCGACCGTCTGCGCCGGCGCCGCGGCCAGCGCGCTGAGCAGGCTGACCTCGCCGACCAGCGAGGTCGACAGGCCGGCCAGGAAACCGGCGTTCGGGTCGCTCGGGTCGACCAGCGGGACCGGCAGGGCGAGCGCGGCGGCGGCGGTGTCGACGGGCCTGACCAGGGCCGGGTCGGCCGGGGCCGCGCCCGGCCCCGGCGGGTCCAGCGCGAGCGATCTGGAGGCCACCGGCCGGGCGCCCAGCCGGGACACGTCCCCGTCCAGCTTCGGGAACAGCTCGGTGTCCGTGACCTTCACCTCGGGCCCGAACAGCGTCGACAGCGCGGGCCGCGCCGTGCCGGTCTGCACCGACACGACCTCGCGCAGCACGCCGGTCAGCTGCTCGGCCATCTCCTGCGCGGAGGCGAACCGGCGGGCCGGGTCGGGGTCGGTGGCCCGGACCAGCAGCCGGTAGAACGACTCGTACTGCCGGAACACCTCGATGGTGTCCGGGTCGGGCAGCGAGTCCGCGAAGACGGTCGTGTAGCCCTGGAAGTCGAAGGTGAGGACCGCGAGGGTACGGCCGACCGTGTACAGGTCGGAGGCGACGGACGGGCCGACCTCGGCGACCTCGGGCGCCTGGTAGCCGACCGTGCCGTAGATGGCCGACTCGTCGTCGTCCATCCGGCGCACCGCGCCCATGTCGATCAGCTTGAGCTGGTCCTCGGTCTGGATGGCGTTGTCGACCTTGAAGTCGCAGTACAGCAGGTTGCGGCTGTGCAGGTGGCCGAGGGCTTCCAGGGCCTCGATGCCGTACGCGCACGCCTGCTCCACCGGCAGCGGGTCGCGGCGGCCCTCCGGGGTACGGCGGCCGTTGGCGATCTCCTTGAGGGACTTGCCGCCGACGTACTCCATGACGATGTAGCCGTCGAGGGAGCCGGTGCGCTGGTCCAGGTGCTCGACGAAGTTGTAGATCCGCACGATGTTGGCGTGCTCGATCTCAGCGAGGAACCGCCGCTCGGAGATCGCCGCGGCCATCGCGTCCTGGTCGCCGGTGTCCAGCAGGCCCTTGAGGACCACCCAGCGGTCCGAGACGGCCCGGTCCACCGCGAGGTAGATCCAGCCCAGGCCGCCGTGCGCGAGACAGCCCACGACCTCGTACTGGCCGTGCACCACGTCGCCGCCCTTGAGCTTGGGCACGAACGAGTACGGGTTGCCGCACTTGGTGCAGAAGCCCTCGGTCCGCCCCGGCCGCTCGCCGCGGGCCCGCCCGACCGGCGCCCCGCAGTCCGCCCGCGAGCAGAACCGCTTGCGCTCCGGCACCTCCGGGTTCTCCAGGACCATCTCGCGCGGGTCCGGCTTCGGCACCTGCGGCACCGTGACCAGACCGGCGCCCAGCCGGCTGCGCCCCGACGTGCTCGCCGACGCACCGGAGCTGCGCACCGACACCGAACGGCCCGTCGACTTCCCCGACAGGGACCGCGACAGCCGCCCGGAGACCGAGCGCCGCGACTTCGACGACTGCGACGACGTACGCGAACTGCTCCGGCTGCTGCGGCTGCTGGATCCCGAACTCCCGCTGCCCGCCGAACCCTTGCCGCCCGCCGTGATCCCGGTGGGCGGCGAGCCCACCATGCCGCTCGCCGAGACGACGGGGGCCAGACCGCAGGTGTCGCAGTACAGCTCACCGCCGCCGACGTCCTCGTACGTCCCCTCGCAGTCCGGCCGCTGACAGCTCTCTCCCGCCTGGCTCACGACTACTCCCCCCTCCGGTCCTCGGGCCCGCCCTGCTGCGGCACCCGCGGCGCCCCCAGCGCCTCGGCCACCGACTGCTGGTAGCGCAGCACCGCCTGCTCCGCGACCCTGAGGTCGCAGGGCGCACTCCACAGCATCCGGCGGGCCGCGTCGTACCGCTCGACCAGGAACGGGTCCTCCGCCAGGCCGTGCCGGGCCACCTTCGCCTTGTACGCGTCCAGCCGGCCGCGCAGCTCCGCGCGGACCGCGAGCGGCGCGGTGACCGCCGTCAACGACTCACGGGCGCGCAGCAGCTCGTCCTCCGCCTTCTGCTCCAGGGACTCCAGGAGCGGCGACAGGCGGTGCCACTGGGCCGCCCTGCGGTACTCGGCGGCCGTCGCCAGCTGCTCCTGCAGCACCGTCGGCGGACCGCTGACCACCGGCACCTCGGTCGCCGCGATCTTCGCCAGCACCTCACCGCGTGCCGTGCGCGCCTCGGCGAGGGTGCGGTCCGCGCGCGACAGCACGTCCCGCAGCCTGATCAGCCGGGCCTCGGCGTCCTGCCGTACCGTCAGCACGGCGTCGATCTCCCGCCGCACCTCCTCCAGCGCCCGCGCCTCCCGGTCGTACACCGTGGTGTCGGGACGGCCACCGCCGGGCGCCGAACTCCCCGGCGCGGGAACCCAGAACGCCAGCGGATCGGAGACCACGTCCTCGCGGAGCCTCGTCAGCGTGCGGGTGATCCGCTCCAGGTCGTCGCCGGCCGGGTGCTCGCCGGGGCGGACGCCCACGGAGTGCGCCAGCGTCCGGGTGCGCTGCAGCTCGGCGGCGAGTAAATCGATCCGCGCGGGCAGCGCCGACCACACCGCGTCGGCGGTGACGACCATGTCCAGCGAGGTCGCGTACAGCTCGTTCATCCGGTCGACCAGACCGCTCAGCGAGAACCGCTCGCTGAGCCGGCCGGCCGCCGACAGCAGGGTCGGCGCGTTCGCCGTCGCGGTCGCGCTGCCCGCCACCGTCACGGACTCGCCGCGCAGCAGCTCGGTCAGCTCCACCAGGTCCTCACGGCTGGACCAGCGGCGCCTGGCCCTGATCTCGCGGGCGGAGCGCAACGCGTCCGTGTAGGCGTCGAAGTACGCCCACAGCAGGGTGATCGAGGCCTCGGCGGACGTCCACCGCTCCCGGGTGGTCCCGGTCAGCTCGGCGCCTTCGAGGAGCCTGCGGCCCGCGTGGTCCTGCAGGGCGAGCAGCGAGGTCTCGATCGCCTCGTGCTCCGCGCCCAGCCGCGCCAGCGCACGGTCCACCTCGTCCCGGTCCATCACCGGCCCGGCGGGGTCCGTGACGCCCATCGATCACCTCTCGCTTGCTCGTCGGGGCTGGGCCTCGCGGATGCGGGTCAGCTGGTGCGCAGGTACTGCGGCGCGGGTGGCTTCGACGCCGTCGAGTCCGCTCCCAGTGTCGCCGACAACCACTTGTCGTACGACGCCTGCCAGCCGTCGGACCGGTACTCCACCAGGATCTGGTTGACCCGGCGGACCAGATCGGTCGCGTCCTTCTTCATCGCCACCCCGTAGTACTCGGTCGTGAAGGCGGCGCCCTTGAGCTCGACCGTCGGGTCCTGGGCGGCCTGGCTGGCGGCCAGCGCGCCGTCGGTGACCACCGCGTCGACCTCGCCGAGCTGGAGCCGCACCAGGCAGTCGAGCTGGTTGGGGACGGTGGTGGAGATGTCCGCCGAGGCGGGGAGCTTGCCGGACTTCCTGTCGTCACTCAGCTTGGTGTACGCCGTCGAACCGGCCGCCGTGCAGATCCTCTTGTGCGCCAGCGAGCCGTTGTACCCCGTGATCGACGACGACTTGGGGGCGAGGACCTGCTGCCCGGTCTTGAAGTACGGCGCGGAGAACGCGACGTCCTTCAGCCGGTCGCAGTTGATGGTCATCGTGCGCACCACCATGTCCACCCGGCCGTCCTGGATCGCCGGTATCCGCTGGCTCGTCGGAATCGCCTTGAACTGCACCGCGTTCGGGTCGCCGAGGATGTCCTGGGCGATCCGGTGCACCAGGTCGATGTCGAAGCCCTCCAGCTCCGCGTCCGAGGTGTTCGGGTTGCGGTAGCCCCAGCGGTAGCTGTTCTGGTCGACGCCGACGACCAGCTTCCGCTTGGCGCCGGTACGGGCCTTGATGGCGTCGATCGTGGACCCGTCCGCGCCCGACGGCGACCAGGTCTCGTCCTGCGCCCGGGAGTCCACGCACGTGTCGGCCTTCGCCGGGCTGCCGGTGGCCAGTCCCGGACCGCCGAGCCCCACGCCCTGGCCGCCCGCACCGCGGGACTGGGTGAGCGGCAGCAGCAGGACGAACGCCAGCGCGAGGACGCAGCCGACCGCCATCGCGCCCACCCCGCCCCAGCCGCGCAGGGAGACCCTCATCCGCCGCACGAACATCGCCACGCCCCCTCTCACCGGTACTCCGAAAGCCTGCGCCCGATGCCGAACAGCGCGCCGGCCGCCGCCGCGACTCCCAGCATGGCGGCACCGATCGGCAGCCCGGACATGGCGTCCCGCCCGTCGGTGGCCTGCTCCTTGAACTCGGCCTCTTCATGGGCCAGCGCGGTCTTCAGGTTCGTGTCGACGCTGTCGAAGCACTCGGCGGTCGCGCCCTTCGCGCCGATCACGCTGTCCAGCGCCGCCTGGTAGTCGCCGTTCTCGTCCTCGGTGCGGGCGGCGGCGTGCCGCTGCTTCCACACCTTCATGTTCCCCTCGGCCGCCACCACCGGCTTGCTGCCGGCCGTGTCGTCCGCGAGCGCCGCGGCCTCGGTGAGGCCCTTGCCGAGCGCGTCCATGTCCTTGTCGAAGTCGTAGTAGTACGCGTCGTACGTCTGCCCGCCGACCGTGACCGTCTCGGCGCCGCGCGCCACCAGGCTCAGGTTCTCGTTCCCGCGGGCCTTCAGGGAGGCGATCCGGGCGTCGTGCAGGACGTTCAGCGAGCGGACGCCGTGGTCGTAGGAGCCGTCCAGGCCGGACCGGGCCACGGTGTGGCCGACGACCAGCCACAGCAGCGTGACGACCGTGGCCGCGGAGGCCGCGACCAGGCCGTGGTTGAGCAGGCGGTTGGTCCTGCGGTAGTGGCGCAGCTGGGCCCAGGCGAGCGCGGCGAGCGCGAGGAGGCCGAGCACGATCGCCGCCCAGGGGTACGGCGTCGCGTCCGAGTAGTCGGAGGCGAGGCGCGCGTTCTCCTTCGTGTAGAGGTCCTCCGCCGCCGGGAGCATCTCCTGCTCCATCTTCTCGTTCGCGTACCGCAGATAGGCCCCGCCGACCGGGTAGCCCTGCCGGTTGTACACCCGGGCCCGCTCCACCAGCCCCTTGTACTCCGGCAGCAGCGTGTTCAGCTTCGCCACGGCCGCCTCGGAGGGCGAGCCGGGCTCGGAGTTGGCGGCGGCGGTGACCAGCTTGGCGGCGGCGGTCCGGATGTCCTGCTCGTACCGCGCGCGGGAGGCGGGCGTCTCCTGACCGCCCGCCAGGAAGCCGCTGGAGGCCGCGGTGTTGGCGTCGGCCAGCGAACGGTAGATGTCGGCCGCGCCCGAACTCAGCGGCTGGCTGCGGTGCAGGACGTCGTCGGCGGCGGCCGCGCGGTCGGTCATCTGCCAGGCGGTGACGGCTCCGAAGGCGACGATCAGCGCGGCGAGGACGGCGCCGATGACGCGGAGCCGGCCGGGTTCGGTGGTGGCGGCGGCACGGAGCCGGTCGACGCCTTCCGCGAACGCGGAGCGGCGAGGAGGTGTGGGGGTGCCGGGGCGCGTCCGCTGGGTGGGCAGGGCCGTGCTGGTGCCGGTGCCCGGCGGTGCCGCGCTCTTCGTCGGCGGGTGTGTCACGTGACCTCCCCCATGGTCATCCGGTCGCCGCCCAGTATCGCCGCCCGGACCGACGATCCGCACCGGCCTTCACTGGATCTTGATCGGATCGCAGCGGAACCCCTGCCCATGAATACGCCGGGGGGATCGGTTCGGTTCCGGAGGGGTGGTGACGGTGCGTTCCGGGGCGCGGGTGGGTGGGGGTTGCTCGCGCAGTTCCCCGCGCCCCTGAAGGGGCGCTGCCCCAGCTGCATCCATCCAGCCGCGGGCAGTCGTGCCGCTGGGGGCGGCACGGGTGGGCGCGGGCGGCACCCTGCCAGCGCCGGTAAGCGTCCCCCCCCCCGACCCCCACCCCGGGTCACCCCTCGAAGTACGCCCGCACCCTCTCCTGGACGGCCACCCCCGCCCCGACCACGTCCAGCCCCAGCAGCGCAGCGCCCAGCACCGGTCGCGCCGTCACCACCCGCGGCACCGCCTTCGGTGCCCGCGCCGCCAGCAACTCGCGCACCCCGTCGTCGAGTTGCGGATGCCCGCCCGCCAGCACCCCGCCCCCCAGCAGCACCGGCGTCTCCTCGTCCAGCAGATCGAGGCGGGTCAGCGCGACCACCGCCATCGCCACCACCTCCTGCGCCAGCCGGTCCACCACCGCCCGCGCGACCGGGTCGCCGTCGGCCGCCGTCGCGAACAGCACCGGCGTCAGCTCGTGCCGCCGGGCGGGCTCGACCTCCTCCCGGTGCAGCGCCTCGATCAGCGCGAGCATGCTGTCGTACCCGAAGTACGCCGGGAGCGCCCGGGCCAGCGCCGTACCCTCCCCGCGGCCGTCCTCAGCGCGTGCCGCGTACCACAGGGCCTCCTCCGCCAGCCCCCAACCGCCGCCCCAGTCACCGGAGATGCGGCCGATGGCGGGGAAGCGCGCGGTGCGGCCGTCGGGACGCATGCCGACGCAGTTGATGCCGGCGCCGCACACGACGGCGACCCCGCGCGGCTCGGTGACCCCGGCCCGCAGGATCGCGAAGGTGTCGTTGCGGACCGCCACCGTCGCCCCCCACGCGCGCGTGGCCAGCGCGGCGGCCAACTGCTCCTCCTCGAAGGGGAAGTCGGCGTTGGCCAGGCACGCCGAGACGTGAGCGGCCGAGGTGACCCCGGCGGCGCCGTACGCCTCGGCGACCGCCGCGGCCACCTCGTCCACGGCCTGCTCCACGCCCACCACCGGCGGCCGGAAGCCGCCGGCCCGGGCCGTGGCGAGGACCTCGCCGTCCGCCGCCACCACCGCGACGTCGGTCTTGCTGTTGCCCGCGTCGATGGCGAGGACACTTGCGGTCAGGCCCACGCGAGGTGCTCCCGGTTGTGCGCGATCAGTCGGTCGGTCAGGGCGTCGGCGTACTCGTACTGGCCGATCAGGGGATGGGCGAGCAGCGCGCGGAAGACGCGGTCCCGGCCGCCGCGCAGGGCCGCCTCCAGAGCCAGCTCCTCGTAGGCCGTCACGTTCGCGACGAGCCCGGCGAAGAGCGGGTCGACGTCCGGGACGGGCAGCGGCACCGGGCCGTTCGCGCCCACGGCCGCCTGGACCTCGATCACCGCGTCGTCGGGGAGGAAGGGCAGCGTGCCCCCGTTGTAGGTGTTGACCACCTGGTAGGGGTTCCCGGCGCCGCCGAGCAGTGCCGCGGCCAGGTCGACCGCCGCCTCCGAGTAGTAGGCACCGCCCCGCCTGGCGAGCAGCTCCGGCTTCTCGTCCAGGGCCGGGTCGCCGTACATCTCCAGCAACTGCTTCTCCATCGCGGCGACTTCCTCTGCCCGGGACGGCTTGGTGCGCAGCTCCCGGACCACCTCGTCGTGCGCGTAGTAGTACCGCAGGTAGTAGGAGGGGATCACGCCGCCGAGGCGGTCGAGGAGGGCCGGGGGCAGTTTCAGGTCGGCGGCGATCGTGTCGCCGTGCTCCCCGAGCAGCTTGGGCAGGACGTTCTCGCCCTCGGGACCGCCGAGGCGGACCGCCGTCTCCCAGGTGAGGTGGTTGAGGCCGACGTGGTCCAGGTGGATCTCGGAGGGTGTGACACCGAGCAGGTTCGCGAACTTCCGCTGGAAGCCGATCGCCACGTTGCACAGGCCGACCGCCTTGTGGCCGGCCTGGAGCAGGGCGCGGGTCACGATCCCCACCGGGTTGGTGAAGTCGATGATCCAGGCGTTCGGGTTGGTGCGGCGGACGCGTTCGGCGATGTCCAGGACGACGGGGACCGTGCGCAGGGCCTTGGCGAGGCCGCCGGCGCCGGTGGTCTCCTGGCCGATGCAGCCGCACTCCAGCGGCCATGTCTCGTCCTGCTGCCTGGCCGCCTGGCCGCCGACGCGCAGCTGGAGCAGGACCGCGTCGGCGCCCTCGACGCCCGCGTCCAGGTCGGAGGTGGTGACGATCCGGCCTCCGTGGCCCTGCCTGGCGAAGATCCGGCGGGCCAGTCCGCCCACCAGTTCCAGGCGGTCTGCGGCCGGGTCCACCAGGACCAGTTCCTCGATGGGCAGGGTGTCCCGCAGGCGGGCGAAACCGTCGATGAGTTCGGGGGTGTAGGTCGAGCCTCCGCCGACCACAGTGAGCTTCATGAATGGGTTAACCCTTCACTCCGGTGAGCGTGACGCCCTCGACGAACGCCTTCTGGGCGAAGAAGAAGACGAGGATCACGGGGGCCATGACCAGCACGGTCGCGGCCATGGTCAGGTTCCAGTCGGTGTGGTGCATGCCCTTGAACGACTCCAGGCCGTAGGAGAGGGTCCAGGCGCCCGGGTTCTCCGAGGCGTAGATCTGGGGGCCGAAGTAGTCGTTCCAGGCGTAGAAGAACTGGAAGAGGGCGACGGCGGCGATGCCCGGCCTGGCCATCGGGATGACCACCCTGAGCAGGGTCCTGAGGTCCCCGCAGCCGTCCACCTTCGCGGCGTCCAGGTACTCGTTCGGAATCGTCATCAGGAACTGGCGCAGCAGGAAGATGGAGAACGCGTCGCCGAACGCCATCGGCACGATCAGCGGCCACAGGGTGCCGGAGAGGTCCAGCTGCTTCGCCCAGAAGAGGTACATCGGGATGATGACGACCTGCGGTGGCAGCATCATCATCGAGATCACCAGCATCAGGGACAGGTTGCGGCCGCGGAAGCGGAACTTGGCGAGCGCGTACGCCACCGGCAGCGAGGACACGACGGTCAGGACGGTGCCCAGGCCGGCGTAGATCAGGGTGTTCTTCCACCAGGTCAGGAAGCCCGGGGTGTCGAACACCTTTTTGTAGTTGCCCCACTCCCAGGTGTGCGGGATCAGGTCCCGGCTCAGCGCCTGGCTGTCGCTCATCAGCGAGGTCAGGAACACGAACACGAAGGGGAGGGTGAAGAACAGGGCGGCGGCGACGCCGAGCGAGTGGACCGCCACCCAGTTCAGCAACGCCTTCCGCCGGGCCGTGCGTTCGGCCTCCGACACCGGGGCCTTCAGCTCGGCCGGCCGGTCCAGCACTTGGGTCATCGTCAGTCACCTGCCTGGATGAGACCGCCCCGGCGCCGCATCAGGAACGCGGTGAACACCATGGACAGGACGAAGAGCACGAGGGCGACGACACACGCGGAGCCGTAGTCGAAGCGCTGGAAGCCGAGGTTGTAGACCAGTTGCGGGAGGGTGAGCGTCGACTTCTCGGGATAGCCGGGCTCGAACTGGGTGCCCGCACCCTGGATCACGCCCGAGGCGACCTTTCCGGCGATCAGTGGCTGCGTGTAGTACTGCATCGTCTGGATGACCCCGGTGACGACCGCGAACATCACGATGGGCGAGATGTTCGGGAGCGTGACGTACCGGAAGCGCTGCCAGGCGGAGGCGCCGTCCAGTTCCGCCGCCTCGTACTGCTCCGTCGGCACGTCGAGCAGCGCGGCCATGAAGATGACCATCAGGTCGCCGACGCCCCACAGGGCCAGCAGGGTCAGGGCCGGCTTGGACCAGGTCGGGTCGTTGAACCAGCCGGGCGCCGGGATGCCGACCTTCTCCAGGATCGAGTTGACCGGCCCGGTGCCGGGGTTGAGCAGGAACGCGAACGCCATGGTCGCCGCGACCGGCGGGGCGAGGTAGGGCAGGTAGAAGAGGGTGCGGAAGACCCCCGTACCCGTCTTGATCTTCGTGATGAGCATGCCGACGCCGAGGCCGAAGACGACCCGGAGCGAGACCATCACGACCACCAGCCACAGGGTGTTGCGCAGCGCGGGCCAGAAGTACGGGTAGTGCTCGAAGACGTACGTCCAGTTCTTCGTGCCGGTCCACGTCGGCGCCTTGAAGCCGTCGTAGTGCATGAAGGAGAAATAGACCGTGGAGATCAGCGGGTACGCGAAGAACACCGCGAAACCGATCAGCCAGGGCGACATGAAAGCGACCGTGCGAAGCGCCGACCGGCGGCGCTTCGACGCCAACGTGATGGTGCTCATCGCTACTTGGCCTGCGCGATGTCCGTGTCGATCTGCTTGGCCGTGGCCTCCAGACCGGACTTGAGGTCCTTGACCTTGCCGCTCTCGTAGTCGTACCCGAAGTTCTGGATGGTCGCCAGGTACACACCGCCGTTGATGGAGGCCGGCGACGTCGTGGAGTCCGGGTTGGCGGCGATGTCCAGGAAGGTCTTGAAGCGCGGGTCGTACTGCAGCTTCGGCGACTTCAGCGCGGCCAGCGTGGAGGGCACGTTGTGGATGGCGTTGGAGAAGCCCACCACCGCGTCCGTGTCCGTGGTGATGTACTTGACGAACTCCCAGGCCGCGTTCTGCTTCTTGCTGGTGGCGGCGATACCGGCGATCGTGCCGGTGATGTAGCCCTTGCCGTACTGCGCGACCTGGTCGTCAGGGACGGGCAGCGGGGCGACCCCGATGTCGAACTTCGTCTTGGCGTCCAGGGCCATGCCGAGCCGCCACTCGCCGTCGAGCTGCATGGCGACCTGACCGGTCTGGAAGGGGTGCTTGTCGCCCCACTCGTCGCCGAGCGTCGCCCGGTACTTCTCCAGCTTCTGGAATCCGCCGAGTTCGTCGACGAGGTCCTTCTGAAGCGTGAACGCCTCGGTGAAGGCGGGGTCCTTGGCGATGTTCGACTTGCCGTCGGAGGTGAAGTACGTCGGCGAGAACTGCGCCGCGTAGTGCTCGGTCGTGGTCTCCCAGCCGTGGTAGTCCGGCATGAAACCGAGCTGCTTGTAGCTGTCGCCCTGGTTGATCGTCAGCTTCTTGGCGTCCGCCTTGAACTCGGTCCAGGTCTTCGGCGGGGCGGCGATGCCGGCCTTCTGGAACGCCGTCTTGTTGTAGTAGAGGCCGTACGCGTCACCGAGCAGCGGCGCCGTGCAGCGGTTGCCGTCGTACTGGGTGTACTCGTTCATCGCCTTCGGGAACGTCGTCTCCGGGTCGATGCCGGACTTCTTGAAGAACGGGTTGAGGTCGACCAGCGCGCCCGAGGAGCAGAACTTGCCCACGTTGTTGGTGGTGAACGACGAGATGACGTCCGGGGCCTTGTCGCCGCCGCTGCGCAGCGCCTGGTTGATCTTGTCGTCGGTCATGTTGCTGACGACGTTGACGTGGATGTTGGGGTGCGCCTTCTCGAAGCCGGCGATCAGCGCGTTGACCGCCTTCACCTCGTTCGGGGCGCTCCAGGCGTGCCAGAAGTTGATGGTGGTGTTCGCGGAGGCGTCGTCGTCGGCTCCGGAGGAGGACTGCCCGGTACAGGCGGTGAGCAGGGCCAGCGAACTGGCCGCCGCGGTCAGGGCAAAAGCCGTCTTTCGGGCAGCGGAGGGTATGGGCATGGCGAGATCTCCCGGGGCGGGCGGTGAGCGTGGGAAGGACTGGCTGTGCGGGGGTCTGAGGTGGACTCAGCGCGAGGTGTCGAAGACCTCGTCGCGGGTGGTCGCGAGCGCGCTCTCCAGCGCGCCGCGGAGCACGGGGTGTTCACGGACGTCGCCGACGACGAGCCGCGGCCGGGCGGCCGCCAGCTCCTCCAGTTCGGCCTGGACGAGGGCGCGCAGCACCTCGCCGCCGGCGGTCAGGGCGGTGCCGCTGAGGACGACGAGTTCGGGGTCGAGGACGGAGACGAGGGAGGCGAGACCGGTGGCGAGCCGGGTCGCGTAGGTCCGCAGCAGCTGGTGGTAGGGGCCGGTGGCGTGGTCGGCGGCGCGTGCGACGAGCTCCGCGGCCACCTCGTCGTACGGTCCGGTCGGCAGGTCCTCGATGCCCAGCTCGCGCGCCAGCCGGGGCACCGCCTGCGAACCGGCGAGTTCCTGGTAGCCGCCGCTGTTGGCCTTGGTGACCTGGCGGACCAGCGGGGTGCCCGGCACCGGCAGGAAGCCGACCTCGCCGGCGCCGCCGGTCCAGCCGCGGTGCAGCCGGCCGCCGAGCACCAGGGCGGCGCCGAGGCCCTCCTGGCTCCACAGCAGCACGAAGTCGCCGTGGCCGCGGGCCGCCCCGAGCCGCTGTTCGGCGATGGCGGCGAGGTTGACGTCGTTCTCGTACTCGACCGGCATCGGCAGCGCGGCGGCGAGCTCGTCGAGCAGGGTGGGGGAGTGCCAGCCGGGCAGGTGCGAGGCGTACCGCAGCCGGCCGGTGTTCGGGTCGAAGGCGCCCGGCGTGCCGACGACGACCCGGTGGACGTCGTCCCGGGCCAGTCCGGCCGCCTTCACGGCGCCGTCCAGGGCGTCGGTGACCTGCCGGACGACGGACTGGGCGGGGCGGCGGCCGGGGGTCGGCAGCTCGTACTCGCCGACGGTACGGCCGGTGACGTCGGCGACGGCGGCCCGGATCCGGCCCGGGTTCACGTCGAGCCCGGCCGCGTGGGCGGCGCGCGGGTTCACCGAGTACAGCTGGGCGTTGGGGCCCGGCCGGCCCTCGCTGGTGCCGGTCGCCAGCACCAGCCCGGCCGCCTCCAGGCGGGCCAGCAGCTGGGAGGCGGTCGGCTTGGAGAGGCCGGTCAGCTTGCCGATCCGGGTGCGCGAGAGCGGGCCGTGCTCCAGCAGCAGGTCCAGTGCGGCGCGGTCGTTCATGGCGCGCAGGACGCGCGGGGTGCCCGGCGTACCGGCGGTTCCTGCCATGGGGTTCGACACCTGCCTTTCCAGCCGCTCAGTTTCCCAGTGATCAGGGCGATCGGTCCACCCGGGCGACCCGCTCGAACGGTCCATCCGTTGATCACTGTTAGGAAAGTTTCCTGTTGGCTGGAAAACGTAGGCCGCCGGAAGGAGAGCGTCAATAGCCCGCCGGGGCGGCAACCCAGTCGTTACCTGCGCTTGGGCAGGCGAAGGGTCGCGCGGAGGGGTCCGCGAAAGGCCGTGCGAAGGGCCCGCCCGGAGATCCGGACGGGCCCTGCGGTGTCGGAGCGGCCTGAGTGCGG
The DNA here is from genome assembly GCF_055583445.1 of Streptomyces sp. NPDC104761. Taxonomy (NCBI): domain Bacteria; kingdom Bacillati; phylum Actinomycetota; class Actinomycetes; order Kitasatosporales; family Streptomycetaceae; genus Streptomyces; species Streptomyces sp. NPDC104761. The sequence continues at coordinate 84,584 of NZ_JBVJNZ010000004.1, forward strand.
GACCGTTACTTCACCTTGATGTAGTCGCCGGTGGCCGTCGCCGCCGCGGTGGTCGTCGTACCCGCGAAGACGTAGCGGTAGTAGCCGCTCTTCGACGCCTTCACCGTGGTGGACAGCGCGCCGCCGGTGCCGGAGGTGATCGTCTTCACGTTCGTGTAGGTCGTGCCGCCCTCGATGCGGAACTGCAGGACGGCCTTCTGCCCCGAGTAGCCCTTGTACGACGAGGAGTCCCAGTCCGCCCGGGTCAGCTTGCCCTTGACGGTGATCGTCTTCCCCTTGGCCACCGGCTCCGGCGAGGCGTCGGCGGTCAGCTTGGCGGCGCGCTGCAGCTTCGCGGTGGCGAGGTTGCCCCACATGGCCACGTCGGACTCGGAGCTGAGGAAGTCGTCCGAGACGGTGCCCTCGAAGTGGGCGTACAGGCCCGCGGCCTTCCAGGTGGTGGCGTCCGCGGCCTCGTACAGGGAGTCGCCCGGAGCGACCGGGATGGTCTCGGTGCAGCTCTCGGTGACCGTGGTGTCCGTGGTGGCGGTCGTCGTGCAGACGGGCATGGTCTCCGGGTCCAGCTCGTTGTCGAGCGTCCGCAGCGTGCCGCGGTAGAGGACCACCGCGGCGAACGTCTTCTTGTTGTCGACGACCAGGTCGGCGGGCCGGGTCAGGGTGTACGTCACCGGCACGTTCACCGTCTTGGCGGTGCCGACGACGATCGCCTTGCCCTTGTTCACGGTCACGCCGGAGAAGACCAGGTTCGGAGTGGCCGCGGAGGCGGCGGGCGCCGCGATGCCGGCCAGGGCCAGGGCGCCGGACAGAGCGGCGCCTATGGCGAGCTTTCTCATTTTCCCCACCTTCGAGACGGGCCCCCGGGCGACGTCGCGCTCCAGAACAAGGGCCCGCCGAGGGCTGACCATAGATCATCGCGGGTGCGGGGAGAATGCGGGGGGCCTGTGAAGAGCGTCTGAATCCGGCCGGTGGCCGGTTTGTGATCACGGCTGTGTCACGATCTTCGCCGCCCCTGGTCAAGCAGGCCCTTCGTACGGCTTGCTGCTCTTGGACCCGACACCGACCCGGAGAACGGCGGCTGGACATGACCCCGCGAAGAGGGCTGTTCGTACGGCTGCTGCGCAGCACCTTCGCCGACTTCGCGGCCCTGACGATCATCGTGTGCGGCATCGCCTTCGTCGACGACGGCATCGCCTGGCGGGCCCTGGGCGAGGCGGCCCGGATCGTGGCGGTGTGGCTGCTGCTCTCCCTGCTGTGGGCGGCCTGGCGGACCCGCTCGCTCGTGCGTGTGGCGCGCGGACTGCGCATCGAGGTCTCCACGAATGCCCTGAACGGCACCCAGACGCACACCCTCACTGACATCCCGCTCTCCCGCGTCCGCACCGAACTGGGCGTCGCCCGGCGGGCGTCCGAGGTCCGCGGCGGCAACCCCGTCGACTTCCGGTGGCGCCCGTTCCGGAACCGGGCGTCCGCCGACGGAACGGTCACCTACGTCGAGTCCACGGGGGAGACCCACGTCGAGGTCCGCGCCGGCCGGCGCCTCGGCGCCGACGTCGTTCTCTTCCGGGGCGCCGCGTTCATCGCCCTCTGCCAGATAGTGCGCACGCTCGAAGGCCGCTGAGCCGAGGGCCGCTCACTCGCCGAGGAAGGGGGCCGTGTCGAGGGTGGGGTAGGGAGCGGGAAGGGGGAGCGGGTCGCCGAGGCTCACCTTCTCGTCGGTCTTGTAGGAGGCCTCGGTGGGGTCGTCGCCGGGGAGGACGGGGTCGGTGTAGCAGTGGGCGGTCTTGGTGTGGCGGTCGATGAGGACGTAGACCGGGATGCCTGCGGCGGCGTAGGTGCGGAACTTGGGGCCGGTGTCGGTCTCGTGGTTGGTGGAGGTGACCTCGCCGACGAGGGCGATCATGTCGGCCGGATACCAGCCTTTGTGTGCTTTGCGGTACGACTCGTCGAGTTCGGTCGCCTTGCGGCGGCGGACGTAGAAGTCGGGGATGAACAGCGCCATGGTCTTGCCGTCCTTATGGGCGGCCCGGTAGCCGTTTCCCATGCCCACGAGTCGGATACCCGCTGCGCGGAACTGGAAGCCCAGCTCGAATGCGCCGTCGTTGTGGTTGTCGTTCGCCGTCGGCGGCACGATGGCCATCCCCTCGATGTACTCGGGTCGAATCGGCGCTACCGACGCCTCCTCGATCGCGATCAGCAGATCGATGGGGTCCTGCTCCGTCATGATCTTCTCCATGATCGGCTCGGCGCTCATCCCTGGTTCTCCTCACGCTGACGCCAGGCTAAGCCCGCCATGGGTGCCCCGGCAGAACGATGGGGCACCCCGGACGCCGTGAGACGCCGGACTGCCCCATCCTTCACTCGAACGAGCGTGCTGAACCGTTCCGCTACTTCCCGGCCGTCGCCGACCGCGGCGAAGAGATCGGTGCCGTCGCCGCCACCTGCGGCGAGTCCGAGTCGGCGAACACCGCCGGCGCCGCCACCCCGGCCGTGCGGTCCGGAGTCTCCTCGTCCAGGAGTACGGCCGTCTCGCCGCCCACGATGCGGATGTGTGCCGCGTCGAACGCCCGCTTGATGCGCCAGCGCAGCTCGCGCTCCACGGTCAGCGCCTTGCCCGGCATGGTCTTCGCGGAGACGCGGACCACCATCGAGTCGATGAGGACGGAGTCCAGGCCGAGCACCTCGATCGGGCTCCACAGGACCTCGTTCCAGGGCTCTTCCTTGGCCATCTTCTCGGCGACCTCGTCCAGGGTGGCCCGGACCTTGTCCAGGTCCTCGCTGGCCCGCACGGTGACGTCGACGCCCGCCGTGGCCCAGCCCTGCGAGAGGTTCCCGATGCGCTTGATCTCGCCGTTGCGGACGTACCAGATCTCGCCGCTGGCCCCGCGCAGCTTGGTCACGCGCAGTCCGACCTCGACCACCTCGCCGGAGGCCACGCCCGAGTCGATCGAGTCGCCGACGCCGTACTGGTCCTCCAGGATCATGAACACGCCGGACAGGAAGTCCGTCACCAGGTTCCGGGCGCCGAAACCGATCGCGACACCGGCGACACCGGCGGAGGCCAGCAGCGGGGCCAGGTCGATCTGGAAGCTGCTCAGCACCATCAGCGCGGCCGTGCCGAGGATCAGGAAGCTCGCCACCGACCGCAGCACCGACCCGATCGCCTGCGACCGCTGCCGCCGCCGCTCGGCGTTGACCAGCAGCCCGCCGAGGGTGGTGCCCTCCGCCGACTCGGCCGTCCGGTTCATCCGGTCGATGAACTTGGTGATCGCCCGCAGCACGACCTTTCTGAGCACCACCGCGATCACCACGACCAGCAGCACCTTCAGCCCGATCGCCAGCCACGTCGACCAGTTCTGCTCGACCCAGCTGGCCGTGTGCGCGGCGCTCTCCTGGGCGTCCTGGAGCGTGGGGACGGTCGCTGTCTCCGACTCCGAGGGAGACGGCGACGGCGACGAACCGGCGGCCAGTAGGACGGCGGGCAAGGACACGGCGGGTACCTCCAGGCGGTGCGGTACTGCCCTCCGGCACGGCGATCAGGGTCAGATACGGCGTTCCAGGTCACGGAAAGGTCACCGGACGGGCAGGACAACCACACTAACGGGGCATTGTGTGTGGGCCGGGCCGATACGAGAAGGAGAGACCGTGCTCACGCCCGCTTCTCACCACAGCTTGAACAGGGCCGCTTGAAACGGGGTGCAACCGGGGGATGAATGCGGTGTGGTCGAAAACACTCCCAGCCCGTTACCGGGAGATGGTGGCGCGTCCACCAGGCATGAGGGGAGACTGGCCACAGATCGTCCCGGCGCGAGCCACGCGCCGCCGACGCCCAAGGAGGCACCCGTGCCGCATGTCCTGGTCCTCAACGCGTCGTACGAGCCGCTCGGCGTCGTACCGCTCCGCCGCGCGCTCGTCCTCGTCCTGGAGAACAAGGCTGTCGCCTTGGAGGAATCGGGCGCCTATATGCACAGCGCAACCGTCACAGTCCCCGCACCCAGCGTGGTCCGGCTCAAGCGATTCGTACGGGTTCCCTACCGGGGGCCCGTTCCTCTCACCCGCAGGGCGCTCTTCGCGCGCGACGGGGGCCGGTGCATGTACTGCGGTGGCGTCGCAACCAGCGTCGACCACGTCATCCCGCGCAGCCGCGGGGGTCAGCACGTCTGGGACAACGTGGTGGCGTCCTGCCGCCGCTGCAACCACGTCAAGGCCGACCGCCACCTCTTCGAGATCGGCTGGCGGCTGCGGCACAAACCAGCTCCGCCCACCGGCCTGGCCTGGCGCATCATCGGGACCGGACATAGGGACCCGCGCTGGCTGCCGTACTTGCAGCCGTACGGCGCGGACGACGCCCTGGCCCGGATCGACGGCATCTCCGCCTGACGACCCGGGCCTTCGCGTACCCGGGCACGCGCGTGCTCCGGCCCCCGGGCTTCCCCCGTGCCCGGGGACCGGACACGCGTCGGTCATGCGTAGCGCAGCTCCGCCGGGTGCACCGAGCGGCGCAGCAGCGGGAGCGCGGTGGCCGCCGCCAGCAGACAGGCGCCGTAGACCGCGAGCGGAACCAGCAGGGCCGGGTAGGGCACGGTGTACCTCCCGGTGACGGAGGCGTACCAGACGCCGATCGCCACGCCGCCCGCGCCCGCCACCAGGACCGCCGGGGCCAGCGGCAGCGCCGTCTCCAGGAGCAGCGCCCGGCCGAGCACACCGCGCGGCACTCCCGCGGCGGCCTGCGCGGCGAGGCCCCGGCGCCGGGTGGCCAGCGACTCGGCGGTACCGACGGCGAGCCCGGACAGGGCGATCGCCAGGGCGACGAGGATCGCGGCAGCCGTGAGGTCAAGACCCCTCGTGTAGTACGTGAGACCCATGCCGAGCCGACCCGCCCGGTCCATGGCGTGCAGGTCCGCGAGCAGCACCTGCCGTACCCCCACGAATCCGGTGCCTACGACGGTCACCAGCAGGACGGCCGCGTGCGTGCGGGCCGCCGCCCACGGGTCGTCGCGCAGCCGTTCCGCCGCGATCAGCAGCGCCGGACGCCGCGCGCGGGCGGCGCACACCCGGCCCAGCCACCGGGACGACCAGCCCGCCAGCCACACCGCCGAGGCGCCGACCAGCAGACAGCCGGCGAAGACCGCGAGCGGGGCGAGCGCGGACCCGACGAGCGGGAACGCGAAGGGGGCGCCGACGAACGCGCTCAGCGCCGCCGGCACCGCCCACACGGCCAGCAACCCGGTCGCCACCAGGAACACCCGCCCCGGCCCCTTGGCCGGCCGCGCCCGTCGGAGCCGGCCCAGCGGCGAGACCACCGCCCGGCGCAGCGCCAGGGCGCTCACGGCCGCGCCCAGCACCGGCACCAGCACGGCCACCACGGCGATGCCGGCCCAGGCCGACGGGCCGGGACGGTGCCCCAGGCGCAGCAGGAACAGCACGGAGAACGCCGTGGCCACGGCCGAACCGGCCAGGCAGGCAGGACCCGACTCCAGCGCCGCGATCCGCCGCACCTGCGCGGGGGTGGCCCCCGCCAGCCGCAGCGCGGCCAGCCGCCGGTCGCGGTGCACCGCGCCGACCCGCGCGCACTGCCCGAGGAACCCGAACACCGGGATGAACAGCAGCATCAGCGCGGTGATCACTCCGTCGCGCGTTCCTGGCCGGTCGAGCAGTCCGGAGCCGACCGGGACGCTGTACTGCCCGTCCATCGGGACGAGGACCGCGATCACCAGCCCGATGCCCGTCGCCACCGCCGCCCCGACCGCCGTCAGCAGCACCCGCCACCACTCCCGCCGGTCCGACCCCCGCGTGAGCAGCAGCGCCAGGCGCAGGTCGGCCCTCACGCCGCCACCCCTGTCCGCGTCAGGGTCCCGTCGCCCAGCCGCACCTCGCGGTCCGCGTACGCCGCGACCTGGGCGTCGTGAGTGATCAGCAGCACGGCCGTGCCCGACTCGCGGGCCGTGTGCACCAGCGACGTCATCACCTGCTCGCTCGCCAGCGAGTCCAGCGCCCCCGTCGGCTCGTCCGCGAAGACCACCTTCGGACCGGTCACCAGCGCCCGCGCCAGGGCGGCCCGCTGCGCCTGGCCGCCGCTCATCTCGCCCGGCCGCAGCTCCTCCTGTCCGCGCACCCCGAACCGCTCCAGCCATGCGCCGGCCCGCGCCCGGGCCTCGGTGCGGGCCGCTCCGGCCAGCATCAGCGGCAGCGCCACGTTGTCGAGGGCGGTCAGTTCCGGGATCAGCTGCCCGAACTGGAAGACCACGCCGAAGTCGGAGCGCCGCAGTTCGCTCAGCCGTTTCTCCGGCAGCCGGTCGAGCCGCAGCCCGTCGTAGGCCACCGAGCCGGCGTCCGGTCGCACGATCCCGGCCAGACAGTGCAGCAGCGTGGACTTGCCGCTTCCGCTGGCCCCGGTCACGGCGAGGATCTCGCCGGCGCGCAGCTCGACACAGGCGCCGCGCAGCGCCTCGGTCCTGCCGTACGCCTTGACGAGGTCCCGGCCCGCCAGAAGCGGCGCCGAGGAGTCCCCCTTGTTGCTCATCCTGCGTCGACCTCCGCGGTCAAAGTGGTCAGCCGGTCCGCCGTGGTGTTCATCCAGCGGAGGTCGGCGTCGAGGTGGTTGAGGGCGTAGTCCGCCGAGAGCACGGTCGCCAGATCGGCGCCCCGGGCCGTCTTCACGGCCGTGAGTTCCCGCATCCGCGCCATGTGCGCGGCGCGCTGGTCGCGCAGGTAGGCGGCAGGGTCGCCACCGGCCAGGATCGAGACGACGACCTTGGCGAAGATCTCGTTCGCCACGAACGGCGCGGGCGGCGCGATCTCCCCGGCCCAGCGGACCAGTTCACGGGCCCCGTCGTCCGTCGACCGGTACAGCGTCCGCTCCGGCCCCCCGTCGGCGTCGGTCCCCTCGATCTCGGCGAGACCGTCGCGGACCAGGCGCTGCAGGGTCGTGTACACCTGCCCGTAGGCCAGCGGACGGGCCTGCGGAAAGCGTTCGTCGTGGCGCCGTTTGAGGTCGTAGCCATGGCTCGGCCCTGCCTCCAGCAGCCCCAGAAGGATGTGCCGGGTGCTCATGACGGCCATTATGCACTGGATACATGTACTGAGTGAATAGTGGGGCGCGGGGAGTGCCCTCGCACCGACGGGGTAGGCCTGCTCTGACCCGGCATACGCCGCCGTACCCGACGACAGACGAGGAGGCCGCCGTGGCCGCAACGGTTCATCATCCGATCCCGGCCCAGTTCAAACGCCCGGTGCAGACCGAGGAGGAACCCCACCTGTGCGTGTTCAGCGCCGAGAGCGCCTGCGCCGAGGCCCCGCTCACCAGCGAGCCGCCACTGCCCGACGCCGAGCCCCTCACCAGTGAGCCGCCGCTGGCCGACGCGGTGCCGCTGACCAGCGAGCCGGGGTTGTAGATGAACGAAGCCCTGGACCCGGAGCTGTGCCGGCTCGCGGAGCTGCACGGTGTCGCCACCTCCTACAGCCCCGCCCCGGACCGTACGGTCGCCGCCTCCGCCGGTGCCGTGACCGCCGCGCTGGGCGCCCTGGGCATCGACGCGAGCGGCCCCGAGGCCGTCCGCGCCGCCCTCGCCGACCGGGAACGGGAGCTCGCCGCGCGGCTGCTGCCGCCGACCCTCGTCCACTGGACGGGCACCGGCGAGATCGCCCTCGGCCTGCCCGCCGGCACCCGCCTGGAGGTGCGGACGGAGGACGGGGAGAGCCGGGAGGACGTGGCGGACCTGCCACCCGGGGTGCATCTGCTGACCGCCGCCGCGCCCGACGGCCGCGTCGCCCGCGCCCACCTGATCGTGGCCCCCGACCGGCTGCCCACACCCGCCGGCCGCTCGTACGGGATCCTCGTCCAGCTCTACTCGCTGCTGTCCCGCCGCTCCTGGGGCATGGGCGACCTGGCCGACCTGGCCGAGCTGGCCGCCTGGGCCGGACGCACCGCGGGTGCCGGGTTCGTCCAGGTCAACCCACTGCACGCGGCCGTACCCGGCGCCCCGACCGACCCGTCGCCCTACCGGCCCTCCTCTCGCCGGTTCCCCGACCCGGTGCACCTGCGGCCGGAGGCCGTACCCGAGTACACCGCGACCGGCTCCCTCGCGGACCGCGCCGGACACCTGCGCTCCGCCGTCCTCGACCAGGGCGCCCTCATCGACCGGGACGCCGTGTGGGAGCTGAAGCGGGAGGCGCTCGAGACCGCGGCCGCCGCGCCGCTCACCCCCGACCGGCAGGCCGCCTACGACGCCTTCCGCGCGGCGGAGGGGCAGGCCCTGGAGGACCACGCCACCTGGTACGCGCTCGCCGAGCTGCACGGCTCCGACTGGCACCGGTGGCCCGAGGCCCTGCGTGACCCCCGCTCGCCGGAGACCGCCCGCGCCCGCGCCGAGCTGGCCGGCCGCGTCGGCTTCCACGCCCGCCTCGCCTGGCTCACCGTCACCCAGCTCACCGCCGCCCAGCGCGCCGCCCGCGAGGCCGGGATGCCGGTCGGGATCGTGCACGACCTCGCCGTCGGCGTGCACCCCGCGGGCGCCGACGCCTGGGCCCAGCAGGACCACTTCGCCGCCGGCATGTCCGTCGGCGCCCCGCCCGACGCCTTCAACGCCCGCGGCCAGGACTGGGGCCTGCCGCCCTGGCGCCCCGACCGCCTCGCCGCCTCCGGCCACGCTCCCTTCCGGGAACTCCTGCGCGCCCTCTTCCGCTACGCCGGGGCCCTGCGCATCGACCACGTGATGGGCCTGTTCCGGCTGTGGTGGGTGCCCGAGGGCCGGCCGGCGACGGAGGGCACCTACGTCCGCTACGACGCCGAGGCCATGCTCGCCCTGCTGGCGCTGGAGGCGACCCGCGCCGGAGCGGTGGTGATCGGGGAGGACCTGGGCACGGTGGAGCCCGGGGTGCGCGAGACGCTCCAGCGGCACGGGGTGCTCGGCACGTCCGTGCTCTGGTTCGAACGGGACTGGGCGGGCGACGGCCGCCCGCTGCCCCCGGAACGCTGGCGCGCCGACTGCCTCGCCACCGCCACCACCCACGACCTGCCGCCCACCGCGGCCCGCCTCACCGGCGAGCACGTCGAACTCCGCGACCGCCTCGGGCTGCTCACCCGCCCGCTCGCCGAGGAACGGGCCGAAGCGGCGGCCGACATCACCGAGTGGCTGGCCCTGCTGACCAGCCTGGGCCTGATCGCCGCCGCCGAGTCCGGCGACGAGGAGGCCGAGATCCGTGCCGTGCACCGCTTCCTGCTCCGCACCCCGGCCCGCATGATCGGCGTCTGGCTCCCGGACACCGTCGGCGACCGCCGACCCCAGAACCTCCCCGGCACCTGGGACCAGTACCCGAACTGGCGCCTCCCGATCGCCGACACGAAGGGCCGCCCGGTCACCCTGGAGGAACTGATGGCGTCCGAGCGGGTACGGGCGCTGTTCCGGACCCTGCACACGGACGGGCCGCCCACCGCGTGACGACGGCCCGGCGTCCTGACGCCTCCCGACGCCGGGAGCCGTCAGTGCGCCGGTCGACGATCCTTGAGGCATGCGTGCCGCCCGCCTGATCCGCATGGCGCTTCTCGTCCAGTCGAGCCCCGGACTGACCGCCGACGCCCTGGCCCGGGAGCTGGACGTCTCCCGGCGCACGGTGATCCGCGACGCCCAGGCCCTGCAGGAGGCGGGCGTCCCCATCCGGTCCGAGCGCGGCCGCGCGGGCGGCTACCACCTGGCGCCCGGCCACCGCACCCGGCTCACCACGCTGCATCCCACCGAGGCGGAGACGCTCTACCTCTCCGGCCTGCCCACGGCCCTGCGCGATCTGGGCCTGTCGGACGCGGCCGACACCGCCCGGCTGAAACTGTCGGCCACCCTGCTCCCCTCGCTGCGCGCGGCGGCCGAGTCGTCGGTGCGCCGCTTCCACCTGGACGCCCCGGCCTGGTTCCGCGAGCCGTCGGCGCCGGAACTGCTCCCGGAGCTGGCCCGCGCCGTGTGGTCCGACCGCACCGTCGAACTGGACTACGCGCGACCGGGCCGGGACGGTGCGCCGCCCCGCACGGTGACCCGCCTGCTGGAGCCGTACGGGCTCGTCCTGAAAGCGGGGATCTGGTACGTCGTGGGGCGCGTCCCGGCGGAGCGGTCGACGGGCCGGGACGGCGTCTGGCGCACGTACCGCGTCGACCGGGTCACGGCACTCTCCGCCGCTCCCGGCGCCGCCGGGCCCTTCGTCCGCGACCCGTCCTTCGACCTGGCCGCGCACTGGCGGGCCCACGCGGCCGGGTTCGCCCGGGCGCTGCTGCGCACGACCGTCACCGTGCGGCTGACCGGGCCCGGCCTGCGCCGGCTGCCCGCCGTGGCGGACCCGGCGGGCGTGGCCGTCGCACTGGCGTCCGAGTCCGCGACCGCACCGGACGCCGCCGGGCGCGTCACGCTCGACCTGCCGGTGGAGTCGGAGGACGTCGCCTTCGGCCAGCTGACCGGGCTGGGCGCGGACGTGGAGGTGCTGGCCCCGGCGAGCCTGCGGGACCGCTTCCGCGAGCATGCGCGCGCCCTCGCCGCCGTCTACGCCGCCGAACCGGAGGGTCAGCGGTAGTCGTCGGGTGAGGCGGCCTTGCCGCCGTACACGACGTCCTCGAAGTACGCCAGGGCGTCCGGCCGGCTGCCGTCCACGTCCCGTACGCCGTAGGTCCGGGCGAGTTCCGCGCTGGAGGTGGACCCGCCGTTCCAGCGGGCGGCCCGGTCCGGGTCGGCGGCGAGCGCGGCGACCGCGCGGGCGAGGTAGCGGGGCGACTCGGCGATGGCGAAGTGCGGGTCCTGGGTGACCGCGTCGCGCCAGTTCTCCTCGGTCACGCCGAAATGGGCGAGCATCTGCTCCGAGCGCAGGAAGCCCGGCGTGACGGCGACCGCCGTGCCGCCGTACTCCGCCAGCTCCTGGCCGAGCCCGAAGGCGATGCGGATCGGGGCGGTCTTGGCGAGGTCGTAGTAGAGGTTCTCGCGGTACCGGCGGTTGAAGGCCGCCGTGCCGTCGGTGACCTCCACGTGCAGCGGCGCGTCCGAGCGGACCAGGAGCGGGAGGGCGAGCGCCGCGGTGATCACGTGCGAGCGCACCCCGAGGTCCAGGATGCGCAGGCCGTCGGCGAGCGGCGTCTGCCAGCTCTTCTTGCCGAAGACGGAGCCGGTGAGCAGGTGCTCGCCGCCCCAGAGGTCGTTGACGAGGATGTCGAGCCGCCCCTGTGCGCGGTCGATGCGCTCGACGAGGGCCCGGACCCGGTCCGGGTCCAGATGGTCGGTGGGGACCGCGATGCCGGTGCCGCCGGCCGCGGTGACCAGTTCCGCGGTCTCCTCGATGGTCTCCGTGGTGCGGCCGACCTCGCTGGCACGCTCGCGGGTGGTGCGGCCGGTGACGTACACGGTGGCGCCCGCGCGCCCGAGCTCCACGGCGAGGGCACGTCCGGCGCCGCGGGTGGCCCCGGCGACGAGCGCGATCCGCCCGGCGAGCGGGCCTTCCCGGCCGGTGTCCCGGGTGGTACCGGAGTCCTGCGTGCTGATGTCTTTGTCCATGGCACCACGGTGCCCGCCAATGGTGACAGTTCGTGTCACTCTTTTCCGAGGATCCTCCCGTGCCACGGGCGAGGGCGGCTTTGAGGTACCCCCGGACGCGCGTCCCCCAAGTGGGCCAGCTAACTTTGGCTTCGTGGACAAGAAGAACGCCCTGCGCGCCGGCGCCCTGGCTGCCGGTACGACGCTGATGATGCTGCTCATGTCGTCGCCCGCCCTCGCGCTCACGCGTGACGACGGTGACGACCCCGGCAAGGGCCTGAGCGTCATCCAGACGCTGGGTCTCTACGTCCTGACACCGCTGGTGCTGTTCGCGGTCATCGCGGGCCTGGTGATGGTGCTGGACAAGTCCAAGGTCCGGGTCACCAAGCCGAAGGCCAAGGCATAGGCATAGGCACAGTCCCGGGCTCCCCGCTTCACCGAGGGCGCGGGGGGGGGGGGGGGGGGGGGGGGGGGGGGGGGGGGGGGGGGGGGGGGGGGGGGGGTGGGGTTGGTGGGGGGGGGGGGTGGGGGGGGAGCTGAGGCCGACGG
>NZ_JBVJNZ010000004.1:96637-148155 GCF_055583445.1 Streptomyces sp. NPDC104761
CGTCCCCCCCCCCCCCCCCCCCCCCCCCCCCCCCCCCCCCCCCCCCCCCCCCCCCCCCCCCCCCCCCCCCCCCCCCCCCCCCCCCCCCCCCCCCCTCGGCGCGTTCCTCAGGGGCTCGGCGCGGTCAGATACCGCTGCACGGTCGGCCCGAGCCACGCCACGATCTCCTCCCGGGCCAACGCCGCGACCGGCGGCAGCCGCACCACGTAACGGGTCAGGGCGAGCCCCATCAGCTGTGCCGCGCACAGCCCCGCCCGCGCCGCCACCTGCTCCGGATCCGGGCACACCCGCTGCGCCACCGGCACCACCTGCTCCCGGAAGATGCCCTGCAGGCGTTCGGCCCCCGCCGTGTTGGTGACGGCGACCCGCAGCACCGCGGTGAGTTCCTCGTTCGCCTCCCAGACGTCCAGGAAGTGGTTCGTCAGTGCCCGCCCCACCTCGGAGTGCGGCACCTGGGACAGGTCGGGCATCCGCAGGTCCAGCGCGACGGCCGCCGCGAAGAGGCCGTCCTTGCTCCCGAAGTAGCGCATGACCATCGAGGGGTCGATGCGGGCGTCCTTGGCGATGGCGCGGATGGTGGCGCGTTCGTAGCCGTCGGCCGCGAAGCGTTCGCGGGCGGCGGCCAGGATGGCGGAGCGGCTGGCGTCGGAGCGGCGTGCCGTCGGGCCGTGCGCAGGAGCTGTGCTCCTACTGGGGGTGCCGGTCATGCCAACGAGCGTAGGCCAACAAATGTGGGCCAACAAGTGTTGACCGCGGAATCGCCCTGACCTAGGCTTGCCGACGAGCGTTGGTCAACGGCTGTTGGCCAACAAGCGTTGGTCAACAAGCGTTGGTCAATATGTGTTGGTCAATATGCGTTGGATATGTGTTTGTCGGCAGATGTTGGCAAACCAGCGCGCCGGCACCAGGAGGCCCCCATGAACGGCACGACTGGCACCCCCGAGAACTCCCGAGTGATCGTCGTGGGCTCCGGCCCCACCGGCCTGCTCCTCGCCGGTGACCTCGCCGCCGCCGGCGTCCCGGTCACGCTCCTCGAAAAGCGCCCCCACAAGATCAGCAACCTCTCCCGCGCCTTCGTCCTGCACGCGCGCGCCCTGGAGCAGCTCGACGCCCGGGGTCTCGCCGACGACCTGGAGGCCGTCGGCCGGCCCATCACCAGGATGAACCTCTTCGACGGGCTCACCCTGGACCTCGGCGTCCTTCCCTCCCGCTTCAACCACGTCCTCGTCCTCCCGCAGTACGAGGTGGAGAAGGTGCTGGAGCGCCGGGCCGCCGAGGCGGGTGTCGACTTCCGCCACGACTGCGAGGTGACCGGCCTGACCCAGGACGCGGACGGCGTGACCGTGCGCGTCAAGGGCCGGGAGGACGTGCGCGCCGCGTACGTCGTCGGCACCGACGGCATGCGCAGTGTGGTGCGGGAGGCGGTCGGGCTGCCGTTCCCCGGAAGGTCGGCGATCCGGTCCGTGGTCCTCGCCGACGTGCTGCTCGGCGAGCAGCCCGAAACGCTGCTGACGGCCGCCGCGGTCGGCGACGCGTTCGCGTTCCTGGCGCCGTTCGGCGACGGCTACCACCGGGTCATCTGCTGGCACCGCGGCCGTGACGTCCCCGACCACGAGCCGGTGGACCTCGACGAGATCAAGGAGATCACCCGCCTCGCCCTGGGCCGGGACTACGGGATGCACGACGCCCGCTGGATGTCCCGCTTCCACAGCGACGAGCGCCAGGCGCCCAGCTACCGGGTCGGCCGGGTCTTTCTGGCCGGCGACGCGGCGCACGTGCACACCCCGGCCGGCGGCCAGGGCATGAACACCGGTCTCCAGGACGCGGCCAACCTGAGCTGGAAGCTCGCCGCCGTGCTGCACGGCCACGCCGGCCCGGACCTGCTCGACACCTACCAGAGCGAACGGCACCCCGTCGGCCGGACGGTCCTGCGCAGCAGCGGCGCGATCGTCCGCCTCGCGATGGCCAAGGGCTGGCAGCTGCCCGTGCGGGCCGCGCTCGCCACCGCGCTCGACCACCTGGCCCCGGCCCGCCGTAAGGCGGTCGGCCAGGTCACCGGCATCGGCTACCGGTACCCCGCCCCCAGGGGCGCGCACCGCCTCACCGGCGCCCGCGTCCCGGACCTCGCCCTGGCCGGCGGCGGCCGCCTCTACGAGGCCCTGCGCGGGGGCCGGTTCGTGCTCGTCGCCCCGGGCCCGTACGACCCGGGTACGGAACGCGCCGACCGCCTGACCGCGGCCCGCTGGGCGAGCGACCGGCGCACGACCCTGCTGGTACGCCCCGACGGATACGTGGCCTGGGCCGGCGAGGACGCCCAGGCGCCGGACGTCGAGAAGGCGCTGGCCACCCACGTCGGCTGAGCGCCGGGTGGGCGCCGGCTGAGCGCCGGGCGACGGTTCACGCGAGGGTGAAGTCCGCCGCCTCGGTGTCGAGGGTGGTGTGCCCGTCCTTCGCCGTGGCCAGCACGGCGATGTGCCAGGCGCCGTGCGCGGACGACGCGACGTCGGCGGCGGACACCGCCTCCCCGTACCCGCACCGGACGGTGTGACCGCCGGCCGGCGTGCAGGTCGCCGACTCCACCGAGGCCATGTCCTTGGCGGTCAGCGGCTTGCCGGCGAACTCGGACCGCTCGGGCCACGCCAGCACCTTCAGGCTCCGCACACCGGAGGGCGCGGTGACCTCGGTGGTGAAGGAGAGCGAGCCCTTGTGACCGGCCCCGGGGGCGGTGTAGCGGACGGTGCTGTGCGCCAGGGCGGGCGCCGGGTCCTGCTCGCCGGCGTAGGCGAGGGCGAAGGCCCCGGCACCTCCGAGCACGACGACACCGGCCACCACGGACAGGGCGATACGACGGGACATGGCGAGTTCTCCATAGCTGGCTTGGGCCGGCTCGGGCTGCCCGAGCCGGACGGACCGGCGCCGACTGCCGCGCCGTTGCGTCGATCCTCGCAACGCGCGACCGCCCCGGGCGTGAGCACGGATACTCAACTCGCCCTGGGTGATGGGTACCTCGTACACAGGGCGGGGCGCCCGGCGGAGATCCCACCGGGCGCCCCGACGCGGTACCGCTTACTGGGCCGCCGCGTCCGCCGCCTGGGCCTTCAGGGCGCGCTCGACGCCCGCGCGGGACTCCGAGACGAGCCGGGCCAGGGCCGCGTTCGGCTGGGCCGCGGCCAGCCAGGTGTCCGTCTTGGCCAGGGTCTCCTCGGAGACCTGGAGGGACGGGTAGAGGCCGACCGCGATCTGCTGGGCGATCTCGTGCGAGCGGGAGTCCCACACCGACTTCAGGACCTCGAAGTACCTGTCGGTGTACGGCGCCAGCAGCTCACGCTGGTCGGTCTGGACGAAGCCGCCGATCACCGCCTCCTGCACGGCGTTGGGCAGCTTGTCGGAGTCGATGACCGACGCCCAGGCCTCCGCCTTCGCCTCCTCGGTCGGGCGGGCGGCGCGGGCGGTGGCCGCGTGCCGCTCACCGGCGGCGGTCCTGTCCCGCTCGTACTCGCCCGCGATCTCCGCCTCGTCGAAGCGGCCGACCGCGGCCAGCCGCTCCACGAACGCCCAGCGCAGCTCGGTGTCGACGGCCAGGCCCTCGATGGTGTGGGTGCCCTCCAGCAGGCCGTCCAGGAGGTCCAGCTGCTCCGGGGTGCGGGCGGTGGCCGCGAAGGCGCGCGCCCAGGCCAGCTGGTGGTCGCTGCCCGGCGTGGCGGACCGCAGGTGGGCCAGCGTGGCGTCGGTCCAGCGGGTGAGCAGGGCCTCGCGGGCGGTCGGGTCGGCATACAGCTCGATGGCGAGCTTCACCTGGCGGTGCAGCGACTGCACGACACCGATGTCGGACTCCTTGCCGATGCCCGACAGCACGAGGGACAGGTACTCCCGGGTGGGGAGTTCCGCGTCCCGGGTCATGTCCCAGGCCGAGGCCCAGCACAGCGCGCGCGGCAGCGAGGACTCGAAGTCGCCGAGGTGCTCCGTGACGACGTGCAGGGACTCCTCGTCCAGGCGGACCTTGGCGTACGACAGGTCGTCGTCGTTGAGCAGGAACACCGCGGGGCGGCGGCGGCCGGACAGCTGCGGTACGGCGGTCAGCGCGCCGTCCACGTCCAGCTCGATCCGGTCGGTGCGGACCAGCTTGCCGGTCGCCTCGTCGAGGTCGTACAGGCCGATCGCGATCCGGTGCGGGCGCAGCGTGGGCTCGCCCTTGGCGCCGGCCGGCAGCGCCGGGGCCTCCTGGCGGATGGCGAAGGAGGTGACGACACCGTCGGCGTCGGTCTCCACCTCCGGGCGCAGGACGTTGATGCCGGCCGTCTGCAGCCACTTCTGCGACCAGGTGCCCAGGTCACGCCCGGAGGTCTCCTCCAGGGCGCCCAGCAGGTCGGACAGGCGCGTGTTGCCGAACGCGTGCCGCTTGAAGTACGCCTGCACGCCCTTGAAGAACTCGTCCATGCCGACGTACGCGACCAGCTGCTTCAGGACGCTCGCGCCCTTGGCGTACGTGATGCCGTCGAAGTTGACGAGCACGTCGTCGAGATCCCGGATCTCGGCCATGATCGGGTGCGTGGAGGGCAGCTGGTCCTGCCGGTACGCCCAGGTCTTCATGGAGTTCGCGAACGTCGTCCACGAGTGCGGCCAGCGCGAGCCGGGAGCGTACGCCTGGCAGGCGATGGAGGTGTAGGTGGCGAACGACTCGTTCAGCCACAGGTCGTTCCACCACTCCATGGTGACCAGGTCGCCGAACCACATGTGGGCCAGCTCGTGCAGGATGGTCTCGGCCCGCGTCTCGTACGCCGCGTCGGTCACCTTGGACCGGAAGACGTACTGGTCGCGGATGGTCACCGCGCCCGCGTTCTCCATCGCGCCCGCGTTGAACTCCGGCACGAACAGCTGGTCGTACTTGGTGAACGGGTACGCGTAGTCGAACTTCTCCTGGAACCAGTCGAAGCCCTGCCGGGTCACCTCGAAGATCGCGTCCGAGTCGAGGAACTCGGCGAGCGAGGGCCGGCAGTAGATGCCGAGCGGCACGCTCTGGCCGTCCTTCTCGTACACGCTGTGCACCGAGTGGTACGGGCCGACGATCAGGGCGGTGATGTACGACGAGATGCGGGGCGTCGGCTCGAAGACCCAGACGTCGTCCTTGGGCTCGGGCGTCGGCGAGTTCGAGACGACCGTCCAGCCGCTCGGCGCCTTCACCGTGAACTGGAAGGTCGCCTTGAGGTCCGGCTGCTCGAAGCTGGCGAAGACCCGGCGGGCGTCCGGCACCTCGAACTGGGTGTAGAGGTAGGCCTGCTCGTCGACCGGGTCGACGAACCGGTGCAGACCCTCACCCGTGTTGGTGTACGCGCAGTCGGCCACGACCCGCAGGACGTTGCGGCCCTCCAGCAGCCCCGGCAGCGCGATCCGGGAGTCCGCGAAGACCTCGGCGGGGTCGAGGGCGTCACCGTTCAGGGTGACCTCGTGGACCGCGGGGGCCACCAGGTCGATGAAGGACGCGGCGCCGGATTCGGCGACGTCGAAGCGCACCGTGGTCACGGACCGGTAGGTACCGCCCTCCTGCGCGCCGGAGAGGTCGAGATCGATCTCGTACGAGTCAACGGTGAGCAGCTTCGCCCGCTGCTGCGCCTCTTCGCGAGTCAGGTTTGTGCCAGGCACGCGGTCATCTCCTCGTTATGTGTGGGTTGCGCCATCCTTCCACGGGACCGGGGAGGAGGGCGACGAGGGAAAACCCCAGAGATCGCGCGGGCCGCTGCCGTCAGGCCGCCGTCGTGCCGCCGTCGACCGGCACCGCCGCGCCGGTGACGAAGGAGGCGCGGTCGCTGCACAGCCAGAGCGCGGCCTCGGCGACCTCGTCGGGTCCCGCCATGCGCTTCTGGAGCGTCTCGTCCTCGAACCGCTCCCGCAGCTCCGGCATGGTCCGCACGGCCCGGTCCATCATCTCGGTGCGGGTGCTGCCCACCACCAGTGCGTTGACGCGGATGCCGCGCTGCGCGTACTCGGCCGCGGCGGCCCGGGTGAGCCCGAGGACCGCGTGCTTGGCCGCCACGTACGCCGCCGACGCCCCGGTGGCCCGCTGCCCCGCGACACTCGACGTGTTGACGATCGTGCCGCCGCCGGCCCCCAGCATCTCGGGGATCTGGAAGCGCAGACAGTTCCACACCCCGCGCACGTTGACGTCCATGGTCTGCTCGTAGACGTCCTGGCCGGTCTCGTGCAGCTCGGTGCCGGCGGTGCCGAACCCGGCGTTGTTGAAGGCGCAGTCCAGGCGTCCGAAGGCGTCGACGGCCGACCGGACGACCCGCTCGACGTCCTCGGCCGAGGCCACGTCCGCCGGCACGGCCAGCGCCCGACCGCCGCCGGCGGAGATCTCCTCGGCGAGCGCCCGCAGCCGCTCCGCCCGTCGCGCCGTCACCACCACGGCCGCCCCCTCCCGCGCGAACAACCGCGCGGCAGCCGCCCCGATCCCGCTGGAGGCCCCGGTGATCATGGCGACCTTGCCGTCGAGGACGCGTGAGCTGCCGCAGGCAGACCGGGTTTCGCTCATATGTGAATCCCCTGGAGAACGAACGTTGGCATCAGCGCCCCTGAAAGGGGCGCTGGGGGCACCCCCGGCCGAAGGCTGGGGGAGGAACTGCGCGACCAGCCAGGACGGCGCAGCACCCGCCCGACGACGGAACGCGGCTCCCCCCGAGGCGCCCGGCCCCTAAGAAGCCAGCTCCTCCGCCACCAGCTCAGCGATCTGCACGGCGTTCAGCGCAGCCCCCTTGCGGAGGTTGTCGTTGGAGACGAACAACGCGATCCCGTTCTCCACCGTCTCGTCGCGCCGGATCCGGCCGACGTACGACGGGTCGCGCCCGGCCGCCTGCAGCGGGGTCGGGATGTCGGACAGCTCGACACCCGGGGCGTCCGCGAGCAGCTCGGTCGCCCGCTCCGGGGAGATCGGCCGGGCGAACCGGGCGTTGATCTGGAGGGAGTGCCCGGAGAACACCGGGACGCGCACGCAGGTGCCGGAGACCTTCAGCTCGGGGAGCTCCAGGATCTTCCGGGACTCGTTGCGCAGCTTCTGCTCCTCGTCGGTCTCGTTCAGCCCGTCGTCGACGAGGTTGCCGGCGAACGGCAGCACGTTGAAGGCGATGGGCCGCTTGTAGACCTGCGGCTCGGGGAAGTCGACCGCGGTGCCGTCGTGGGTGAGCTTCTCCGCGTCGGCGGCGACCTTCTGCACCTGGCCGTGCAGCTCCGCGACGCCCGCCAGACCTGACCCGGACACCGCCTGGTAGGTGGTGGCGACCAGCGCCTGAAGACCGGCCTCCCGGTCCAGCACCTTCAGGACCGGCATTGCGGCCATGGTCGTGCAGTTCGGGTTGGCGATGATGCCCTTGGGGCGGTCGGCGATCGCGTGCGGGTTCACCTCGGAGACGACCAGCGGGACCTCGGGGTCCTTGCGCCATGCGGAGGAGTTGTCGATCACGACGGCACCCTGGGCGGCGACCTTCTCCGCGAGCGCCTTCGAGGTGGCCCCGCCCGCCGAGAACAGCACGATGTCCAGGCCCGTGTAGTCGGCGGTCGCCGCGTCCTCCACGGTCACACCGTCGAGCACGGTCCCGGCCGAGCGGGCCGAGGCGAACAGGCGCAGTTCCGTGGTCGGGAAGTTCCGCTCCGCGAGGATCCTGCGCATGACCGTGCCGACCTGACCGGTGGCTCCGACGATTCCGACCCTCACAGCGACTCCCTCTGCATACGTTGACGTGTGTCTACGGCCTTTCCATCATGCGGCCGACCAGGGCCAGCCTGTCCAATTCTTTGCGCGCCATGCCCGCCGACCGGACCAGCCGGCCCGCGGAACTCCCGCCCGCACCCCCGCTGAGCTGCAGAAATTACCTCCGCCCGGCCGTCGTACCGCAAGCTGTGCTGCGCCGCCCGCCGGTGTGACGTACGCCTCGGGAGTCCCCCGGGACACCGCGCGGAAGATTTCCGGGAACCGGGCGAACGTTTCCGGGGGCTGCGGCGTCGTAGGAGAAACGCGGTGAGGGGGTGGGTTGTGCTGCGCAGAAAGGCCCGCCGCGACCGGGGGGACCAGCACGGTGATCCCCTGGACGCGGACCAGGAGCGCCGGGTGCGGGCGGTGCTCGCGCTGGGCGGCGTACCGCAGGCGGACCTGCCGGACGGGGTACAGCAGGTACGTCTGCGGTTGCTGGAGCGGGCCGCGAGCGGCCAGGAGGCGCCGCGGGACGTGTCGGCGTGGGCGGCGGTCGTCGCCTCCCGGCTCGCCATGGACTGGCACCGTGCCAAGCGCCGCCAGGAACGCCTCGGCGAACGGCTGGCCTCCCTCCGCCAGCCCGACCACGCCGTCGGCGAGGACAGCAGGCTGCTCTCCGTCGCCGTCGCCCGCGGTCTGGACGAGCTGCCGGACGCCCAGCGCCAGATCCTCGTCCTGCGCTTCTACGCCGACCTGCCGGTACGCGACATAGCCGGGGAGCTGGGCATCCCCGAGGGCACGGTGAAGAGCCGGCTGCACACGGCGGTACGGGCCCTGCGCGCCCGCCTGCACGAGGACGAGGTGGTGTGACCATGCCCGCCGACCACATGCCCGCCGGACACGGCGGCGATCCGGGTGAGCCGGACGGCACCGACGCCCTGTTCGCGGTGCTCGCGGACGAGCCGCTCACCGCCGAGCAGCGCGCCGACCCCGCCTTCATGGCCGAGCACCGGGCGGCCGCCGCCGATGTCGCGCTCCTGCGCGAGCACCTCGGGATCATCGGGGACACCCTGGCCGCGCCACCCCCGCGCCCGGAGCCCCGGCCCCGGCCGGCCGGACGCCGCCGCCCCTGGCAGCACCCCGGCGTCCGCGCCCTCGGTCTCGCCGGCGCCCTCGCGGCCGCGTTCGCGGGGGCCGTGTTCGGCATCGGATGGCTCGCGGCGAACGGCGGTTCCGGCTCCCTGTCGGGCAGTGCCAGTTCCGACAAGGCCGCGAGCAGCGCGGCCGGCTCGGCCGGTCAGGGCGGCAAGGAGCAGGCCGGCGGCCCCGGCTACCTCGCCTGCGCCCGGCTGGTCGTCGAGGGCACGGTCACCGGGGTGCGGCAGCTCCCCGACTCCGGCCGGGAACGGGTCACCCTGCGCGTGACCCGCGCCTACAAACCGGCGAAGACCGCCGACGAGGTGGAGTTCCTCCTCGACTCCGGCACCGACGCCCGGATCCGCACCGGCGCCCGCCTCCTGGTGGGCGTCAGGGCCGGGCAGCAGGTGCCCGACCGGTACGCGGTCGGGGAGGCCCGGATCGCCGCGGAGCGGTCCTGGATCGTCCGCGACCTGCCCGCATCGCGGACCATGACGTGCCCGGACAGCGGATCATGACGTGCGCGGACAGCGGATCATGACGTGCCCGGACAGCTGAAAGGGCGGGCGCCCCGCAGGACGCCCGCCCTTCCCGTGCGTGTCACCCCGTTACGGCGTGACCTTCTCGATCTGCACGCTGCCGGTGCCCGCGACCGTGCCGCGCGCGTTGACCAGCTGCACCCGGCCGAAGAACTCACGTCCCTCGGGGGCCGCCGCGGCCGCCGTGACCTGCCCGGTCACCGTGGCCGAGGCACCCGTGCCGAGCTTGACCGGCGTCGAGTCGGCGACCGTGACGGAGCCGAGCGCGGCGGAGAAGAACACGTCCCGGTAGTCGTAGTCGGTGGAACCTGCCGGGACCGAGTAGCCGACGACCTTGATCGTGTAGGTCCCCGCGGCCGGCGAGGCGATCGAGACCGCCTCCTCCGAGTCGCCGTCGGCGGACTGCGCGACCTGCTTGCCGGACGCGTCGTACACGGTCAGGTCCAGGTCGGCCGAGGTGTCCGACACGTTGCCGATCGCCACGTCCAGGGAGTTCGCGCCCGCCGGCACGGTCACCGTCGTGGTCTGGGTCTCGCCCTCCTTGATGGCCGGGCGGGTCGTCTTCGACGAGCCGAGCGGGCCGCCGACCAGCGTGCCGTCGAGGGCGGCGAACTTGTTGGTGACCTTCCAGGAGGCGGTGACCGGGGTGCCGACCTTCGCCTCGGGCAGGGTCACGGTCGCCGGGTCGAAGGCCGCGCCGAGCACGGTGACGCCCAGCTGGTACGGGTTGTCGAGCAGCGGCGAGGTGCGGCGCGCCTCGACCTCGATCTCCCAGACCCCGGCCTGCGGGTCGGCGTACGAACGGACGTCGGGCGTGCAGCCGTTGCCGTTCAGGTAGTTGTTGTAGCAGTACGGGGTACCGGTGTTGTCGACCGGAGTGCCGTACGGGTGGATGGCGATGAACCGCGTCTGGCTCTTGTCGGCGAGCCCGCTCATCGCGACCTCGAGGGAGGTGGCGCCCTCGGGCACGGTCACGAAGTACGAGGTGGAGCTGTTGCGCTGCACCGAACCCGACGCCGAGTAGGTGTAGTGGACCGGGTCCGACACCACGACCGTGGTCAGGATCTGCTTGTCGACGCCTTCGGTCCGCGGGTCGTCGACCTCGAGGATCGCGGACTTGATGCCCGAACTCTTCGGCTTGGCCTGCACCTTGACCGTCACCGGCTGGTTCAGCGGCAGCGTCACCTCGTCGGAGCCGAGGATCTTGAAGGTGTGCCCGGCGTTGTTCGCCAGGTGCAGCTCGTGCCGGACCGCCTTGTCCGCGCCGGAGGTACGGGTGATCGTGACGTCGTACGTCTTCTTCTGCCCGGCCTTCAGGCCGCCTTCACGGTCGTACAGGCCGGTGCCGTAGCCCGGGGTCTTCAGCGCGTAGTCGATCGCGGTGTCGACGGGCGCCTTCACGGTGTAGTCGTGCGCGGTGGCGTGGTGGCGGATGGACTCCCACGCGTCGACGATGTCGATGCGGCCCGCGCCCTCCTCGTACGCCTGGACACCCTTGATGTGGTGGGCGGTCGAGGTCAGCGCGGTGCGCAGGTCGGCGGGGGAGAGGGCGATGCCCTTCTCCTTGGCCGCGCTCAGCAGCAGCGCGCTCGCGCCCGCCGCCTGCGGGGACGCCATCGAGGTGCCCTGGAGCATCGAGTAGCCGGCCGGGAGGGAGTAGCCCGCCTCGGCGACCGGGGAGCCGGGCAGCCAGGTCTGGGTGGAGTTGATCGCGGCGCCGGGCGCGACCAGCGTCGGCGTGAAGCCGCCGTCCTCGCGCGGACCGCGCGAGGAGAAGGGCAGCAGCTGGTACTTGGTCGTCACCTGGGAGCCGTAGTTGGCGGCCCAGGTGTCCTTGGAGATGGCCGCTCCGACCGAGATGACCTTGTCGGCCAGCCCCGGGTCGCCGATGGTGTTCGCACCCGGGCCGGAGTTGCCGGCCGAGATCACCAGCTGCACGCCGTAGGTGTCGATGAGCCGCGTGTACAGCTCGGCGCGGGCGTTGTTGCCGTCGTTCAGCGCCGGGAGGCCGCCGATCGACATGTTGACGATGTCGACGCCCCGGTTGGCGACCATGTCGATCATGCCCTCGGTGAGGGCGACGTTGGTGCAGCCGCCGGTCCAGGTGCAGGCCCGGGAGGAGACGATCTTCGCGCCGGGGGCCGCGCCGTTCATCTTCCCGCCGAACAGGCCGTTGGCGGCGGTGATGCCGGCGACGTGGGTGCCGTGCTCGGACTCGATGACGCCGATGTTGACGAAGTCCGCCTTCTTGCCGACCCAGTCCCCGCCGTACGGGTCCATGGGGACGTCCTTGCGGATCTGCACGACGAACGGCTGCCGCTCGACGACGTCGGTCGCCGGGTTGTCGGTGCCGAAGTAGCCGATCTGGTAGCCGTCCTTGTACGGCTTCATCGGCGTGTCGTCGGAGAAGTCGTTGTTGTTGTTCAGGTCGACGGTGACCGTGCCGGCCGCCGGGTCGTAGAGCACGCCCCAGCTGTCGGTGGTGTCCCCGTCGCGGTTGGCGTCACCGGCCGCGTCGCCGCCGGTGGTGTACGACTCCTTGAAGGTGCTGATCTCGTACGACCCGGCGGGCGCCGTCCAGGTCTTGCCCCCGTAGGTGAAGCTCGGCCCGGACACGGCCGTGACCATCGGACGCCAGGTCTGGTCGCTGTCGACGATGGGGTCGGTCGAGGTCACCCAGTCGACGATCTTCCGCTCGCCGGTGGTGGTCTTCTGCAGCGCCGGGTGGCCGAGGTCCACGCCGGAGTCGAGGATGCCGATGGTGATGCCCCGGCCGTCCGCCTTCGGGTGCTCCTTGACGAAGTCGACGGCGCCCGTCTCGAAGGACGGGTTGTACGGGTTCTCGGCGGGGGTGTTCTTGTCCGGCCCCGCGTAAGGGGAACCGGACTTGCCGGACTTGGCTGCCGTGGCGCCGGTCCCGCTCACCGCCGGGTCGTCGAGCTGGATCTCCTGGCGCAGGTCGATCGCGTGCACCGAGGACAGCTTCGCGGCGGCGGCGATCGCCGCGTCCGCCCGCCCGGTGGGGACGGTCGCCCGGACGTAGCCGAGCCTGTCGTACGTACGGCCCACCGAGCCGCCCTTGACCGCGTCCAGCTCCTCGGCGACCTGGCCGGTCTGCCCCGGCGCGGTCGCGATCATCATCGTGACGTTCTTGGCGCCTGCGGCCTTGGCCTCGGCGAGCAGTTCGGCGTCGTCCGAACCGAGCTTGTCGTGGGCCGACTTGGTGCCGGGGTCGGCGGTGCCGGCGGACGCGGCGGCCGGGGTCGCGGCGGCGGCCAGGGGTATCGGCCCGGCGGCGGCGAGCGCGGCCACGACGCCGACGGCGAGGGCCATGCGGCCCAGGCGTCTGTGGCCCGGTATCGGGTCGTGCTGGGGGCTGAGGGTCATCTGCATCCCTTGTAGGTAAAGGAACGAGCATGGAGCGGCCGGAACTTGGTCAAGAACCGGCGTGTAGGCGCACAGCTTTACCCAAGGGAACGGCTTTTTGGGAACGTTGACCGAATCGAAATGAACGTATGGGGAAAACCCCCTATCTGTGTCCTTGCTGTGAAAGGAAATCCCGTTGGCCGCGGGCCGTCGTCGGCCCTACCGTGCCGACGTGCGCGAGAAGCTCAGGGTGGCGGCCTACGCCGTGTGTGTCCGTGACGGTCAGATCCTGCTCGCCCGGTCACCGGCCGACGACGGCACACCCGAGTGGGTGCTGCCCGGCGGCGGCATGGAGCACGGCGAGGACCCCTACGACACCGTCCGCCGCGAACTCCTGGAGGAGACCGGCTACCGCATCGAGGTCACCGGCCTGCTCGGCATCGACTCCAACCGCGTCCGCTTCCCCCGCGCGGGTCTGCGGCGCCCCGCCACCGACCACCACGGGGTGCGGATCGTCTACACCGGAGAGATCGTCGGCGGCGAGCTCAGGAACGAGGTCGGCGGCTCGACCGACATGGCCGCCTGGCAGCACCTCGACGCCGTACCGTCCCTCAGGCGCGTCCCGCTGATCGACACCGCCCTGCGGCTGTGGCGGGAGCGGCCGGCCGCCGGACGGTTTGCACAAGAGCAGTCGTAAGCGCCGGAGACCCTCCCCTACCCCGGCAGATGAACGCGGAGTAGCCGGGCCCCGGCGGCCCGCAATCCGCTCCATGACCGGTCCCCACCTCGGCTGATCCACGTACGGTGATCGGCGCTGCGCGTTGCCGCCGCGTTCACGCGCAGGTCACCCCCGGTGCCAACGATCCACAGTGAGCGGGAAGTTCGCGGAAGCGATCGCCCGCGACCACTGCCGACGCGTTCGTACTCGGGGAGATCGCGCCATGTCGCGCATACGCTCTGTCGCCACCTCCGCGGCCCACAAGGGCCGCGAGGCACTGGAGATCAACCGCCGTACCGTGCTCGCCGCCGCCGGAGCCGTCTCGCTCTCCGCGGGCATCGGCTACGCACTGCGTCCCACCGACAGCGAGGCCGCCCCCGCCGCGGCCGAGGAGCAGCCGGTCGCCGAGGGCCGCAAGGCCCCCGTGGCGGCCCTCGCCCCGTACACCAAGGGGACCACCCTCGCCTCCGTCGCCGCGCCCCGCAACAGCTCCGGCTACCGGCGGCTCGGCGACGGCGCCGGCTGGTCGCGCGTGCTGCGCTCCGACCTGGCCGCCGCCAAGTCCGGCCGGGAGAGCCGCCGTACCGCACTCGCCGCGTTCGTGCAGTTCACCGACCTGCACCTGATGGACGTCCAGCACCCGCTGCGCCTGGAGTACGTGCGCGTCCACGACCGGCACGCCTGGCGCCCGCACGAGGCGCTCACCGTGCCCGGCGCCGTCTCGCTCGTCGAGCGGGTCAACGCGCTGCGCGGCGCCCCGGTCACCGGCTCGCCGCTGCACTTCGTGATGACGACCGGCGACAACACCGACAACAACGCCCACTCCGAACTGGAGTGGTTCATGAAGGTGATGAGCGGCGGCCGGATCACCCCCAACACCGGCGACCCCCACCACTACGAGGGCGTCCAGAACAGCGGGATGAAGCTGTACTGGCAGGCCTCCTCGACCGTCCGCGACCAGGACAAGGCGCTCGGCTTCCCGCACCTCGCGGGCTACCTGGCCGCCGCGATCCGCGAGGTGCGGAGCCCCGGCCTCAACCTGCCCTGGTACTCCACGGTCGGCAACCACGACGCCCTGCCGCTCGGCTGCTACGGCTCGCACGCCGACCCCTACCTGGTCGCGGCCGCGGTCGCCGGCAAGAAGCTGATGTCGGTCGGCGACGCCGAGGCCAAGAAGCTCCAGGACTCCATCCGCAACGCCCAGGACCCGAAGGGCAGCGGTTACCGCGACTTCCTCAAGGCGCACGCCCGGTCGATGCGCTCGGTCACCGCGGACGAGAAGCGCGCCCCCTACACCTCCGCGGACTACCTCAAGGCCCACCTGGACCCGGCCTACCAGGGCCTCGGCCCGGTCGGCCACGGCTACTCCAGCGCCAACGTGGCGGCGGGCACCCAGTACTACGCCTTCCGCATCTCCGACGACGTCATCGGCATCAGCCTGGACACGACGGACGCGGGCGGCCACTACGACGGATCGATCGGCTCGGTCCAGCTGGCCTGGCTGGAGAAGACCCTGCGGGAGAACAAGGACTCCTACGCGGTCGTCTTCAGCCACCACACCGGCAAGTCGATGACCAACACCCGTCCCGACCCGGCCCACCCGAGCGACCGCCGCCACACCGGCGCCGAGCTGATCACCGTGCTCAACCGCCACGCCAACGTGCTGGCCTGGGTGAACGGTCACATCCACCGCAACCTCATCACCCCGCACAAGGCGTCCAACGGCAACGCGTTCTGGGAGATCACCACCGCCTCGCACGTCGACTACCCGCACCTCGCGAGGATCGTCGAGCTGGTGGACAACAAGGACGGCACGATCTCGCTCTTCACCACCCTGATCGAGTCCGCCGCCCCGCACCGCACCGACTTCGCCGACCTCTCCCAGACCGGCCTCGCCGCCCTCTACCGCGAGCTGGCCTTCAACGCCCCCGGCGCCGGCAAGGCCCTCGCCGGCGAGACGACGGACCGGAACACGGAGCTGGTCCTGAAGAAGGCCTGAAAAGTCCCCGGCGGCGATGTCGAGAACCCGTGGCCGGCTCCGTCCCAGGGACGAAGGCGGCCACGAGGCGGACGGCCGCCGGGCCGCCCCTCGCCGCCCTCGCCGAGCTGGACCCGGGCCTGCCCCGGTACCCCGCGGTCGCCGTCGGTGAGGCCGACGGCCCCCGGCTGTACGCCGAGGCCGCCCGCACGGCCGCGAACCTCGCCGAACGCGACCACCTGACCCGCAGGGCCGCCCGTCTCAACGCCCGCCCCGACGCCGAGCGCGGCCCGTGACATCGTCGCGCGTCCGGGGGGCTCCGCTTGCCGATTTTTTGCCGTCGGCCGCACCCGTCCGGAGGGTGCGGGGGAATCGAATGCCCTCACAAAAGCCCAGGTCAGGAGGGTGGCGGCGAGGGAAGCGGAATGATGTTGGCGGCAGTGCGCCCGGAGCTGATCCTGTAAACGCAGCCGACTTCGACACGAGACATTCCGTTCATCCGAATGAAACGTCCGTACCGCCTCATATCGGCTAACCCGCGGATCCCGGGGATGGCTCGATCTGGTGCAAGGCAGGTGTTCGTGTGGGCGCTCGGCTCGGACTTCGTGTGCTCTCGGTCTACGAGGGCTTTTTCTCCGGGGGAGCCCGGATCGTGCACAGTGATGTACTGCTGGGCCTGGTGGAGGGCGGACAGCAGTGGCATCGGGTGCTGAGTCTGCACGGTGAGGTCCACCGAGAAGCCACCACGCAGCGCATGGAGGACGACGCGTGTTACCAGGCCCTTACGGCCGGTGGCATCGAGGTCACCTCCCTCGGCCGCACGGCGGGACTCGTGGACGGCACCGTCGCGGCGTCGGTTTTCAGCGGCCCGGAGCTGGCCGACACGGCACGGGCGATGGCCGGCGCGGACGTCATCCTGTCGCTGAAGGAGCAGCCGCTCGCGCTGCTCAACCAGGCCGGGCTGCCGCGCCGACCCGTCGTCGTCTGCCTGCACCGGTCCGACCCGGAGAACCAGGGCCGGGCACTCGACGAACTCAAGGCCGCCATCGCGGACGGCACGGTGGCCGCCTGCGTGTGCTGCGCCGAGTCCACCCGGGACGCGTACGAGGCCGCCGGGATCCCCGGCGAGCTGCTGCACGTGATCCCGAACGGCGTCGACCTGCTCCGCTTCCGGCCGGACGCTGCGCTGCGGCTCGCCTTCCGCGAGTCCCTCGGCATCCCCGTCACGGCTCCGGACGCTCCCGTCGTCGTGTTCGCCGCCCGGTACGCCGGCATGAAGAACGTGCCGCTCTTCCTGCGGGCGGCGCGGGCCTGGCTGGCCCGCGAGGGCGGCGGCCACGTGGTGATGTGCGGGGCCGGGATGACCGAGGACAACCCCGCCCTGTGGGCCGACATCGAGGTCGCCTTCGGAGCCGACCGGGCGGCCCTCGGCGACCGGCTGCACCTGCTCGGCGTACGGCACGACATGGAGACCGTGTACGCCGGCTCCGACGTCGTCGCCCTCACCTCCGTCTCCGGCGAGGCGGCGCCGCTCTGCCTCATCGAGGGCATGATGTGCGGTGCCGTCCCGGTCACGACGGACGTCGGCGACAGCGCCTCGATCGTCGAGGGGCACGGGTTCGTGACGCCCTTCGACCCCGACGCGATCGCCTTCGCCTGGTCGGCGGCGGTGGCCGACCGCGAGCTGTTCGCTCCCGCGCTGGCGGCGAGCCGCGAGCGGTTCAGCCGGACCCGGATGATCGCCGCCTACGCCGACCTGCTCGATCACGTCGTCGGTGACGTGCGCGACGAGCTGCGGCCGGGCGTCGGCGGGCAGTAGCGCCTGCCCGCGGCGGCGGACGCGTGAGAAGAGGCCGTCGGTCCCCCTCCGAACCGGCGGCCTCTTCTGGTCCCGTGACCCGTGCCCGAGCGCTGCCGCGTGCCGTCGGCCGGCTGCGGCGCCGTCGTGGCCGGTCGCGCAGTTCCTCCCCCAGCCTTCGGCCGGGGGTGCCCCCGGCGCCCCTGCAGGGCACCTTCGGGGGGTGCTGTTCCGGGGGGCGCTCTTCAGCGCGGCAGGACCACCACGTACGCGGCCGGGTCGCGGTCGTCCGCTGCCATCAGGGCCGTGCGGACCACCGCCGCCTGCTGTTCCATCCCTTCGCGGAGCTTTCGCGGGGTGAGGTACACGACCGTGATGCCGAGCCGTTCCAGGTGCTCGCGCTTGCGGGCGTACTCGGACCACAGGGCGTCCTCGTCGTGGCGCGGTGCGCGGGTGTCCAGTTCGACGGCGACGCCCTGCTCCGGCCAGTAGGCGTCGACGCCGCCCAGGTGCGGGCCGCCCGGCAGCCTCAGGTCCACGTTCCAGACCGGGTCGGGAAGGCCGTACTCGTGGACCATCCGGTACAGGCGGTCCTCGGCGATGGCCCGGCCCTCGGCGACCAGGGAGTCGACGGCGTCCACCACGTGGGGGCGGGAGAGCAGTTTCGCCTGGTTCAGCTCCCGGACCACCGCCGCCGGTTCGCAGTGGCCGCCGCGCACCGCCTCGGTCAGCAGCCGCCGTACCGCCTCCGCGTCGGTCAGGTCCGCCACCGCGTCCGCGAGGGCGCGGGGGACCGGGGCGACCGGGAGGCCCGTGACCTGCTCGGGGGTGGGCAGGGCCGGGGTGCGGAGCACGCGGACGTAGGAGGTGGAGCGCAGCCGGCGCATCCTGGGGACCAGGACGTCCACGTGGTCCAGGGCGGGCAGCGGCGGGGTGGCGGAGAAGCCGTGCAGGGTCAGCGCCGCCAGGCCCGTGATCACGGCGTCCGCGTAGAGCGGGCGGTGCGGGGAGTCCGGGGTCGGCTGCGCCGGGACGCCCGGGGCCGGCTCGCGCGCCGTGAACAGGAGCGCGCCGTGCAGGCGTTCCTCGCTGGTCGGCGGGCCGGGGTGGAGCAGGACCACACCCGGGAGCAGCTGCTGCCAGGGGCCGCCAGGCCGGCACTGATCGGCGATCTCGGTGGCCGCGACGCCGTGCGAGCGGAGCTGGGCCGTCGTCAGGACCCGGCGGTGGACGTCGGACAGGTGGCGGAGGGGGCGGGGGGAGAGCGGGGTGTTGTGGGTCATGGCCTCGGGATTCCCGGGGCCGGCGGGGTCCTTAACCGGTGTTACGCGTTCGTCGAAAAATGCGGACAACACGGTACTAAAGGACGGGTGTTCGGATGCCGAGTAGGGGGCCAAAACCCCTGGTCCGGATGGGTGGGGACCAGGGGTTACGGCCATGATGGAATGAATTGCGTAACGGTCACCCGGCGAGTGACCTCTGGCCAAAGGTCAGCTCGCGGCGGCCTCGGCGGCGCGCGCGTCGCACTCCTGTCCGCGCAACGCCCGCGCCAGGTCGTCGCGGGCCTCCAGGACCAGCCGGCGCAGCGCCGGCGGCGCGTCGGCGTGCGCCGTCAGCCACGCGTCCGTCGCCGCCAGGGTCTGCGGACGGTCCTGGTAGGAGGGGTACAGGCCCCGCACCACGTCCATGCCGATCTGGATCGAGCGGTCCTCCCAGATCCCGGCGATGACCTCGAAGTACTTGTCGGCGTACGGAGCCAGCAGCTCCCGCTGCGAGGCCTGGGCGAAGCCCGCGATCGTCGCCTCCACCAGCGCGTTGGACAGCGCCTGCGACTCCACGACCTGCGCCCACGCCTGCGCCTTCACCGCCGCCGACGGACGGGCGGCCAGGCACCGCACCTGGTGGCGCTTGCCGGACGCCGTGTCGTCCCGGGCCAGTTCGGCCGCCAGGAGCGACTCGTCGGCCACGCCGTGCGCGGCGAGTGGTTCGAGGAACGCCCAGCGCAGCTCCTGGTCGACGTCCAGGCCGTCGATCACCGCCGCCCCCGACAGGAGGTCCTGGAGCAGCCGGAGGTCGGCACCGTCCGCCGCCGTCGACGCGAAGAACCGCGCCCAGGCCAGCTGGTGCTCGCTGCCAGGCGCCGCCTGCCGCAGCTCCCGCAGGGCGCCCTCGGCGAGCAGCCGCCCGGCCGCCTCCCGGCCCTCGGGCGCCACGTAGTGGACCAGCGCCGACTCCGCCCACGCCTGGAGCATCTGCAGCACGCCGATGTCCGACTCGCGGCTCGCGAACCGCAGGACCAGGCCGACGAAGTCCCGGGCGGGCAGCAGCGCGTCCCGGGTCAGGTTCCACAGCGCCGACCAGCACAGCGCCCGGGCCAGCGGGTCGGTGAGCGAGCCGAGCCGCTCGCGCAGGGTGGCCAGCGAGGTCTCGTCGAAGCGGATCTTGCAGTAGGTGAGGTCGTCGTCGTTGACCAGGACCAGCTCCGGGGCGTCGGCACCGGCCAGCTCGGTGATCACCGTGCGGGGGCCGTCCACGTCCGCCTCGGCACGCGCGTACCGGACCAGGTCGCCGCCCTCCAGCCGGTACAGGCCGATCGCCACCCGGTGCGGGCGCAGCTCGGGGTGCGACTCGGCCGCTTCCTGCAGCACCGCCAGCTCGGCCACCCTGCCGTCCCCGTCCAGCAGCACCTGCGGGGTCAGCGAGTTCACCCCCGCCGTCTGCAGCCACTTGCCGGCCCAGGCGGCCATGTCCCGGCCGCTGGTCTCGGCCAGGACCGACAGCAGGTCGCCGAGGCGGGTGTTGCCGTACGCGTTGCGCTTGAAGTAGCGGCGGGCGCCCTCCAGGAACGCGTCCTGGCCGACGTAGGCCACCAGCTGCTTGAGGACCGAGGCGCCCTTGGCGTAGGTGATGCCGTCGAAGTTGAGCTTGGCGTCCTGGAGGTCGCGGATGTCGGCCGTGACCGGATGCGTGGAGGGCAGCTGGTCGGCGCGGTACGCCCAGGCCTTGCGGCGGTTGGCGAAGGTGGTCCAGGCGTTCTTGAAACGGGTCGCGCCGACGTTCGCGAACGTGCCCATGAAGTCCGCGAAGGACTCCTTCAGCCACAGGTCGTCCCACCACACCATGGTGACCAGATCGCCGAACCACATGTGGGCCATCTCGTGCAGGATCACGTTGGCGCGCGCCTCGTACGACGCCTGCGTCACCTTGCCCCGGAAGATGTACTCCTCCCGGAAGGTCACCAGACCCGGGTTCTCCATCGCCCCGAGGTTGTACTCGGGCACGAACGCCTGGTCGTACTTGCCGAACGGGTAGGGGTAGTCGAAGTGCTCGTGGAAGAAGTCCAGCCCCTGCTTGGTGACGAGGAAGACGTCGTCCGCGTCGAAGTAGGGGGCGAGGCCCTTGCGGCACATCGCGCCGAGCGGGATCTCCAGCGTCGAACCGTCCGGCAGGGTGCGCGAGTACGAGTCCGTCACGTAGTGGTAGGGGCCCGCCACCACACACGTGATGTACGTCGAGATGGGCTTGGTCTCCGCGAACCGCCACACCCCGTCGGCGAGTTCACCGGCGCCGTTGCTCCACACCGTCCACCCCTCGGGCGCCCGCACCTCGAAGCGGAACGGCGCCTTGAGGTCCGGCTGCTCGAAGTTCGCGAAGACCCGGCGGGAGTCGGCCGGCTCGTACTGCGTGTAGAGGTAGACCTCGCCGTCCTCGGGGTCGACGAAGCGGTGCAGGCCCTCGCCGGTGCGGGAGTAGGCGCAGCGGGCGTCCACCACCAGCTCGTTCTCCGCGGCCAGGTCCTCCAGGGCGATCCGGGTGCCGTCGAAGACCTCGCCCGGGTCGAGGTCCTTGCCGTTCAGGGTCACGGCGGTCACGCCCGGCGCGATCAGGTCGGCGAAGCTCGACGCGCCCGGCTCGTTGCACCGGAAGCGGATCGTGGTCACCGAGCGGAAGGTGCGCGGCTCGTCCTGGCCCTCCCCGACGGCGGACCGTACGTCCAGCGACACGTCGTACCCGTCGACCGACAGCAGGGCGGCCCGCTCCCGGGCCTCGTCGCGGGACAGATTCTCACCGGGCACGGGCGGCACTCCTTCGGGTCGGTACACGTCGTCGTCGGTAGCCGGAACAGCACCGATCCTCCCACGTGCCCCTGACGGCGGGCACCCGGGAATGAGGTGGCCGGTGACGGTGTTGCCGCAGGAAAAGGCCGTATTCCGAGGAGAACCATGTCCGAGACCGTGACCAGCTCCGGCAAGACCCCCGTCGACTTCTGGTTCGACCCGCTGTGCCCCTGGGCCTGGATGACCTCCCGGTGGGTCCTGGAAGTGGAGAAGGTCCGGGACATCGAGGTCCGCTGGCACATCATGAGCCTCGCCGTCCTCAACGAGCCCAAGCTCGACGAGCTGCCCGAGGAGTACCGCGAGATGCTCGCGGTCAAGGCGTGGCAGCCGGTCCGCGTGGTCACCGCGGCCTGGCAGAAGCACGGCGCCGACATCCTCGGCCCGCTGTACACCGCGCTCGGCACCCGGATCCACAACAACGGCGAGGGCCCCACGGTGGAGGCCATCGCGGGCGCCCTCGCGGACGTCGGCCTGCCGGCCGACCTGATCGACTACGCCGAACAGGAGGACTTCGAGTTCGACGCCGAACTGCGCGCCTCCCACAAGGAGGGCATCGACAAGGTCGGCCAGGACGTCGGCACCCCGGTCATCGCGGTCCCCGGCTCCGACGGCGAGCAGATCGCCTTCTTCGGCCCGGTCGTCACCCCCGCCCCCAAGGGCGAGGAGGCGGCCCGCCTGTGGGACGGCACCCTCGCGGTCGCCTCCGTCCCCGGCTTCTACGAGATCAAGCGGACCCGCACCAAGGGCCCCGACTTCAGCAACCTGTAGGGATCGCTAGAAGCCTTCGGGCAGATTGGCCCCCACCTGCCAGTTGTCCTTGCGCTGGATACGGCGGCAGCCAGGCGCCGTGCAGCGGTGGTAGGCCTGGGGGCGGAAGCGTTCGGCCCGCTCGCCGGGGTACTTGCTCACCGCCGCCTCGGCGGCCGGGATCTCGTCGGGTTTCAGGTCCCGGAACTCCTTGAGGGGCCCCTTGCAGTTCGGGCATCGGACGTCGGCCACGTACGCCTCCTCGCATCGGGAACGAATCGGGAACGAGGAGCATAGGAGGACCGGCACACCGGTGATGAGTCCGGAATCCGTCCGATCGGGGCGGATTCCGGACATCACGGCCCGGTACCCCTCCTCGCGGAGCGGTGGCGGAGGCGGGCGTCCGCCAGTTCCTCGACGTCGTGCAGAGAGCCCCCGCGCACCGGAGAGCCCCCGCGAGTCACGTCCTCGCGGGGGCTCCCCTCTCTCCGCCTGCCCCCGGTGAACGGTGAGAAGACGATCACGAGGCAGGACGTATCGGTGGCCCGGCGGCTCAGGGGGCGAGCAGCAGGCTGTCGCCGCGCTCCCTGGCGGCGGCGTGCCGGCGGGCCACGTCCTGCCAGTCGACCACGGCCCACATCGCGTCGATGAAGTCGACCTTCTGGTTCTTGTACTGCAGGTAGAAGGCGTGCTCCCAGGCGTCGAAGACCAGGATCGGAGTGGACCCCTGGCCGACGTTGCCCTGGTGGTCGTAGACCTGCTCCACGATCAGCCGCCCGCTGACCGGCTCGTACGCCAGGACGCCCCAGCCGGAGCCCTGGGTGGTGGCCGCCGCCTTGGTGAGCTGGGCCTTGAATCCCGCGAACGAGCCGAATGACTCGGTGATCGCGTCCGCCAGGTCGCCCACGCCGTCCGCCGCCAGCGGCTCGCCACCGCCGTCCTTCGGGCCGGTCATGTTCCGCCAGTAGATGCTGTGCAGGATGTGGCCGGAGAGGTGGAACGCCAGGTTCTTCTCCAGCCCGTTGACCGACCCCCAGCTCCCCGTGTCCCGCGCCTCCGCCAGCTGCTCCAGGGTGTCGTTGGCGCCCTTCACGTACGCCGCGTGGTGCTTGTCGTGGTGCAGCTCGATGATCTCGGCGCTGATCACGGGTGCGAGCGCCGAGTAGTCGTACGGCAGTTCAGGGAGCGTGTAGACGGGCATGGGTGTGGATCCCCTCCGAACCTCTTATTGCAAAAGGCTTGCAACTACACATTAGCAACAACAAGCCGGACGGGGGCAAGAAGCGAGGCCCCCACGTGTCGTCATGTGAGGGCCTCGCGGGAGCGGACGCGCCGTCAGCGCACCGTGGTCACGCGGCCACGGAGGTGTAATGAGAGGCGTCGCCCTCGATCGAGTAGCTCTCCTTGCCCTCGATGCCGACCGGGACGTCACCGGCGACGGTGACGCGGTTGAGGCGGCGCGGCGCGCCGTCGTAGTTGTCGACGGCGTAGTGCTGGGTGATGCGGTTGTCGAACAGGACCAGCTGGTTCGGGGACCAGCGGTGACGCAGGATGTTCTCGGGACGGGTGACGTACGCCTGGAGCAGGTCGAGGATCCTGCGGGACTCGTCCTTGGACAGCCCGACGATCCGCTGCGCGAACCCCCCGATGAACAGCCCGCGTTCACCGGTCAGCGGGTGCACCCGGACGACCGGGTGGACCGTGCGGAACTTGATCGACGTGAACTGGGCGCGCTGCGCGGCCTTCTCCGCGTCGATCTCCTCGTCCGGCACGGCGTAGTCGTAGTCGTTGGTGTGCTCCGCCCACAGCGTGTCGGCCAGCGCCCGCAGCGGCTCCGGGAGCTGGCGGTAGGCGGCGGCCGAACTGGTGATCAGCGTCTCGCCGCCGTACGGCGGGACCGTGAGCGAGCGCAGGGTGCTGGCCTGGGGCGGGTTCAGGACGAACGTCACGTCGGTGTGCCAGTGGTTGGCCCGGCCGCGCTCGCTGTCGACGGGCAGCACGTTCGGGGCGCCGTCGACGGCGGGCACCGTCGGGTGGGCGGTGGTGAGGTCGCCGAAGTGCCGGGCGAAGGCCTCCTGGCCCTCGTCGTCGAGGCGGACGTCGTCGAAGACCAGGGCCTTGTGGACGTTCAGGGCCTCGCGGACCGCGGCGACCTGCTCCTCGTCGAGCGGCTTGGCGATGTCCACGCCCAGGACCTGGGCGCCGATGTTCGCGGTGACCTTGCGGATCTCGATGGACATGCGGGGGCGTCCTTTCGGTTCTCGGATTCTCTGCGGGTTTCAGGCGGTGGCGAGTGCGGGGGTGACGTACTGGTTGGCGGGGCGGGGCAGGCCGTAGCGCTCCCGCAGGGTGCGGCGCGGGCCGTAGTCGGTGCGCAGCAGGCCGCGGGCGCGCAGGATCGGGACGACGTGGTCGACGAAGGACTCCAGGCCGGAGGGCAGCACGGGCGGCATGATGTTGAAGCCGTCGGCGGCGCCCTGGGTGAACCAGGTCTCGATCGCGTCGGCGACCTGCTCGGGCGTTCCGGCGAAGGTCAGGTGGCCGCGGCCGCCGCCGAGCCGGCCGATCAGCTGCCGCACGGTGAGCCGCTCCCGGCGGGCGAGCCCGACCACCAGGGTGTAGCGGCTCTTGGCACCCTCGATGGCGTCCTCGGGCGGGAGGCCGGCGGGGAGTTCGGCGTCCAACTCCAGGGTGCCGGCCGGGACATGGAGCAGTCGTTCCAGGTTGGCCACCCCGTGCCGGTGCACGATGTGGTCCTCCAGGACCTGCTCGAGCGCCCGCGCCTCGGCCTCGGTCGAGCCGATGACGGGGACGATGCCGGGCAGCACCTTGACGTGGTCCGGATCGCGGCCCGCCGCGGCCGTACGTGCCTTGAGGTCGGCGTAGAAAGCCCGCGCCTCCTCGACGGTCTGCTGCGCGGTGAACACGGCCTCCGCGTACCGGGCCGCGAACGCCCTGCCGTCCTCGCTCGACCCGGCCTGCACCAGCAGCGGGTAACCCTGCGGGCTGCGGGGCACGTTCAGGGCGCCCTCGACACTGAGGTACGTGCCCCGGTGCCGGGGCGGGTGGATCTTCGCGTCGTCGCCCCAGACGCCGGCCGCCTTGTCGGCGACGATCGCGTCGTCCTCCCAGCTGTCCCAGAGCTTCAGCGCCACGTCGAGGAACTCGGCGGCCCGCGCGTACCGCTCGGCGTGCGCGGGTTCCTCGTCGACGCCGAAGTTGCGGGCCGCCTCCGCGCCCGCCGTGGTGACGATGTTCCAGCCGGCCCGGCCGCCGCTGCTGATGTCCAGCGAGGCGAACCTGCGCGCCAGGTTGTAGGGGGAGTTGTAGGAGGTGGACGCGGTGGCGATCAGGCCGATGTGCTCGGTGGCCGTGGCCAGCGCGGTCAGCAGGGTGAGCGGCTCCAGCGCTCCGGCCGGCCGCTGCCCGATGCTGCCCCACAGGTGCGGGCCGTCGGCCAGGAAGAGCGAGTCGAAGGTGCCGCGCTCGGCGGTCCGGGCGAGCCCGACGTAGTGCCCGAGATCGACGTGCGCGTACGGGTCGCTCTCCGGGAGACGCCAGGAGGCCTCGTGGTGACCGGTGTTCATGAGGAAGGCGTTGAGATGGAGCTGGCGGGTCATGCGGGGTCCTTTACGTGGTTTTCAGAGCCCGTGCGGCGGTCGAGGACGAGGCCGGAGGCCGAAGCGGGGGTCCGGGGGCGGCGGCCCCCGGGGCGGCCACCGCGACCGGCGGTCACGCGGCGTCCTCCGTGACGCCCAGCGCGGCCAGCAGCCGGCCCCGGTACTGGCCGCGCGGCCGGTCGTGGTCCACGGTCAGGTCGAGGCCGATCCGGCCCCGGTCCAGGACAAGGACCCGGTCGGCGAGGACGATCGCCTCGTCGACGTCGTGGGTGACGAGCAGGACGGACGGGTGGTGCCGTTTCCACAGCTCGCGCAGCAGGTGGTGCATCCTGATCCGGGTGAGCGCGTCCAGGGCGCCGAACGGCTCGTCGGCGAGGAGCAGTTCGGGCTCGCGGACCAGGGACCGGGCGAGCGCGGCCCGCTGCGCCTCGCCGCCGGACAGCTCGCCCGGCCAGGCCCGTTCGCGGCCGCCGAGGCCGACCTCCTCGAGCGCGGCGCGACCCCGGTCGAGCGCGTCCTTGCCGTCCAGGCCCAGCACCACGTTGTCCAGCACCCGGCGCCAGGGCAGCAGCCGGGAGTCCTGGAAGACCACCGAGACCCGTTCCGGCGCGCTGAGCTCCCCGCTGCCGGCGACCCCGTGGTCGAGTCCCGCGACGGCCCGCAGCAGGGTGCTCTTGCCGGAGCCGCTGTGCCCGAGCAGGGCGGTGAACTGCCCGGCCGGGACGTCGAGGTCGATACCGTCGAGAACCGTACGGTCCCCGAACGACCGGGTCAGGTCCCGGAGCCGGACGGCGGGGCGGGTCAGCTGCTCAGTGTGCGGCGCCATGACAGCACCCTCCGTTCGATCAGCCGGACCACGGAGTCCGAGACGAGGCCGAAGACGCCGTAGATCAGCAGGCCGACGAGGATGATGTCGCTGCGCCCGTAGTTCTGGGCCTGGAACATCATGTAGCCGAGACCGCTGGTGGCGTTGATCTGCTCCAGGACGACCAGGCCGAGCCAGGAGCCGGTGACGCCGAGCCGGAGCCCCACGAAGAATCCGGGCAGCGCGCCGGGGATCACGACCTCCCGGATGAACCGGAGCCTCGACAGGTCCAGCACCTCGGCGAGTTCGACGTACCGGCTGTCGATGGCGGACAGCGCGGCATGGGTGTTCAGGTAGATCGGTATGTAGACGACGATCGCGATGATGGCGATCTTGAAGGTCTCGCCGATACCCAGCCAGAGGATGAACAGCGGGATCAGGCCGAGGGTCGGGATCGCCCGGTTGATCTGCACGGTCCCGTCGATCAGCGCCTCGCCGGTGCGGCTGAGCCCGGAGGCCAGGGCCAGCAGCACCCCGGCGGTCAGGCCGATCGCGAAGCCGTACCCGGCCCGCTCCACGGAGGTCAGGACGTCGGTGCGCAGCGTCCCGGCGGTCCACAGGTGGACGGCCGTGTCCAGGACGGTCCAGGGCGCGGGGATCGCGCCGGGATCGAGTTGCCCGGCGGCGGAGGCGATCGCCCAGGCGGCGAGGACGACGAGCGGCCCGGCCAGCCGGGCGGCGGGCAGCCGGCGGCCGGGGGAGAGCCGGCGGCGCGGCCGGACCCGGCGCGCCTCGTCCTGCGCGACGGGAACCGGCACCGTGCCGGTGGTCACGGCGGTCATTTCCGGTACTCCGCCGGTACGGCCTTGGCGGCGAGGGACTCGAAGCGGTGGTCGAAGAGCGAGGAGACGTCGGTCTTCTTCACGAAGCCGCCCTCCGCGAGCAGGTCGGCGGTCTCCTGCTCCCACTTGATCGCCTCGTCCCAGCTCGGCGGGAACAGCGGCTTGTTGGCGCGCCTGGTGATGCCCTGGGCCTGCGCGAGGGTCAGGTTCTGGGTCTTGACGTAGAACTCCTCGTTCCAGGTGTCCGGGTTCTCCCACTGCCAGACCAGGCCCCTGGCCCACTCGGGGATGTACGCGGCGACCGCGGCCGCCCTGGCCTTGTCGTTCAGCACCGCCTGCGGCGCCCACAGCAGGTTGAGCAGGTCGACGACGTCGGTGGCGATGGTGTGCGCGCCCTCCGGGCCGTACTGCTGGAGGTAGGCCGGCGCCTGGGAGTTGGCCAGCGGGGCCACGTCCACCTGGCCGGACTGCAGGGCGGTGAGGAACTGGTTGCTGGTCAGCGGGACCAGCTTCACGTCGTCGTAGGCGAGCCCGGCCTGCTTCAGCGCCCGCAGCAGGACCACGCCCTGCGCCTGACCCTGCGAGAAGGCGAGTTTCCTTCCCTTGAATTCGGCGACCGTGCGTATGTCGCTGCCGGGCTTGGTGGCGAACAGGTAGTTCGGCTTGCGGGTCAGCTCGATCGCCACGATTTTTGCGGCGAAACCCTGGAACTGCGCCTGGATCGGCGGAATTCCCGCGTTGTTGGCGAGGTCGAGGGACTTGGCGCGGAACGCGTTGATGACGTCGGGACCGGCCCCGATGTTCACCCAGCTCGACACGGTGAACGGCAGCGCGGGCAGCTTCGCCAGCTTGAACTGCAGCTGCTGCTGGCCCAGATAGGAGGCGATCTTCAGGCTGGTGCCGGCCGGGACCTTGTCGGCCAGCGGAGCGGTCGAGGCGCCCGCGGTGTCGGCGGCGGCACTGCCACCCGCGCAGCCGCTCAGCCCGGCCACGGCCGCCGAGGCGCCGAGCAGGGAGGTGAGGAAGAGCCGGCGGTCGATGCCGGAGGAGGACGCAGAAGGCATGGGAGTGCTCCGGGGAGAAAAGCAGCAGAAAGGCAGGGCGAATTCCCGGCGGCGGAGGGCCGGAAAGAGAGATCTCACGCAGAGGGAAAAACGCGCCCGAGGCGCGTCAAGACGTCAGCAACAGAGGGTGCGACAGGTCATGGGATGGATGTTCCTTGCCGTGCGCGACGGCTGTCAATATTCCGAGTTTCTGAATTAAATAAGCTCTGGTGACAGGGCCGGAGCCGCGGCGGGCGAGGCGCTCAGCGGGTCCCGGTACAGCACGTCGAGGACCACCGACCCGCCCGCCACCGCCAGCACCGAGGACCCGAAACTGGTCGGCGCCACCACGGCCGCCCGCTCCGTGCCGACCGCCTCGCGCAGCGCGCGCAGACAGTCCTCGCGGTACAGCACGCCGACCTCGGTGACGACCACGCTCTCCGGGTTGAGGACGTCGAGCAGCAGCGCCGCCGCCCGCCCGGTCAGCCGCGCACGCCCCACCAGCAGCCGTACGGCCGCCGGATCGCCCGCCGCGGCCGCCGCGAGGACGTCCATCGGGTTGCCGCTGTCCGTCACCCCGGCCGCCCGGGCCCGCCGCACCAGGGTGCGTTCGCTGAGCTCCACCTGGAGGCAGCCGGTGCGTCCGCAGCCGCACGGCTCGGTGCCGCCCGGCACCGGGAGATGGCCGATCATGCCGGCCTGGGAGCGCGGGCCGTGGTGCACCTCGTCGCCGGTGGCGAAGGCCGCGTCGACCACGTTGCCGACGAACAGGTGCAGCACGCTCCGGCTGCCCCGGGCGCGCCCGAAGAGCCGCTCCCCGTTGACCAACGCGCGCGCGTGGCCGTCCACATGGACCGGCAGCCCGGTGTGCGCGCCGAGCAGCTCGCGCACCGGCACCTCGCGCCAGCCGAGCAGCGGGTGCTCGACGACGGTTCCGGAGTCCCGGTCCACCCAGCCGCCGACGGCGACGCCGACGCCCAGCGGCCGACTGCCGGGCACCTCGTCGAGCAGCGCGGCGAATCCGGCGGCGGCCCGCGCCAGCACCGCGCGCGGATCGGTGTCCCGGTGCTTCAACTCCCGCCGCAGGACGACCCGGCCACGCAGATCGAGCAGCGCGACCGTGGTGTACGGGACGGCCACGTGCACTCCGCCGACCACGAACCGCGAGTCGTCCAGGTCGACCGGCACGTGGGGGCGGCCCACGCCCTTGGCGCGCTGCGGCGCCTCGGTCTCCCGGATCAGGCCGAGTTCGGTGAAGCGGGCGCAGTAGTCGGTGACGGAGGCCGGGGACAGCCCGGTCAGCCGGGCGATGGTGGAGCGGGCGACCGGCCCGTGTTCGAGGACCGAGCGGAGGACCACGCTGGCGCTGGTCCGCCGCCGGTCACGGGGTGCGGAGGTGAGCGGGGGTGCCGCGGTACGGGGCATGGGAAACCGTCCTCGGGAACGGGGCCGACACGTCTCTCGGGTCGAGGCGCGCTGGACCGGTCTCCCGCCGCGCGGCCTCAGGGCGTACGGCGACAGGTGGCAGCACCCTGGCGCCGCAGGTCGACATAGCGACGCGACGTGAAGTTCCGGGACTGGGCGACCATGTCCGGAAGCGTAGGCCAGAAACCTTGAATCCCACCAGAGCGCTGGGATTCGATTGGTGGAACTCCACAGGCCTGTTCAATGCCGTTGACGTGACCGAAACATCTCTGCCTCAGTGATCGGTGTCACCCCGTACCGCGTGTAACCCACACCCTTTGTGGGGAGCCCACCAAGTGCCGCTTCCGGCCTTTGTCGACCGCTGACGTGTCCGGCTCAGACGGGCCGGGATAGCGTCACAGAGTCCCTTGCCTGCCCCCTTCCCGCGGAGTCCCCATGAGCACCGCCACCGCCGCCGCGTCGACCCGCACCGGCACCGTCCTCGCCGACCTCCTGCCCGCGTCCCGGGTGCGCGACGCGGCCCTCGTGGCCGGCGGCGCCGCGCTCACCGGCCTCGCCGCCCAGATCGCGGTCCCGGTGCCCGGCTCCCCGGTCCCGGTGACCGGCCAGACCTTCGCCGCCCTGCTCGTCGGCACCGCCCTCGGCGCCCGCCGCGGCCTGCTCTCCCTCACCCTGTACGCGCTGGCCGGCCTCGCGGGCCTGCCGTGGTTCGCTAGCGGCACCTCCGGCGTCTCGGTCTCCTTCGGGTACATCCTCGGCATGATGCTCGCCTCCGCCGTCGTCGGCGCCCTGGCCCGGCGCGGCGCCGACCGCGGCGTACTGCGCATGGCGGGCACGATGCTGCTCGGCGAGGCGCTCATCTACGCCGTCGGCGTGCCGTACCTGGCCTACGCCGCGGACATGTCCGCGTCCGCGGCGATCGCGGCCGGCCTCACCCCGTTCCTGATCGGCGACGCGGTGAAGGCGGCCCTGGCGATGGGCGCGGTGCCCGCCGCGTGGAAGCTCGTCGGCAAGCGCTGACC
Organism: Streptomyces sp. NPDC104761; assembly: GCF_055583445.1. Lineage (NCBI taxonomy): Bacteria > Bacillati > Actinomycetota > Actinomycetes > Kitasatosporales > Streptomycetaceae > Streptomyces > Streptomyces sp. NPDC104761. Next base: position 127,477 of record NZ_JBVJNZ010000004.1, read on the forward strand.
CCCGCACCACCACAGCGGGGCCCGGGACGCTTCGGCACCCCGGGCCCCGCTGTCGTACCGGCTGCTACGACTGCCGTCGCGGCCGCCGCTGCGACCACCACACCCCCGCCGCCCCGGCCGCGATCAGCGCCGCGCCGGCCGCCCCGAGCGGCAGCACGTCACGGCCCGCGCCGGTCTTCGGCAGCTGGTCGCCGCTCGGCCCCACCGGCTTGTTGTCGGTGCCGAGCAGCAGCGGGGTGGCCGGGGCGTTCGGCGACGGGTTCGTCGTACCGAACGGCACCGGGCCCTGCTGCCAGAACGTCTTCTTCCCGTCCGCGCTCTGCACGGGAAGGCAGATCTTCCCGGTTTTGCCGAGGTCGAACGTCGCGTCGACCGCGTACGACGCCGACCGGCCGGCGCCCAGCGCGCCCACGGGACAGCTGAAGGCGCTGTTCGAACCGGCCGGCAGGTCTTTCGCGGCGACGGCGTCGCACCCCTGTACCCCGGTGACCTTCAGCCCGTCGAAACCGACCACCAAAAGCCGGATGCTGTCGCTTTCCTTGGTCCCTTCGTTCTTCACGGTGGCGGTGATCGCCGTTTTCTGTGAACTGTTGTCGACCGAGATCCTCGCGGGCAGTTCCGTTGTCAGCCGCACCCCGTCCGGTGCCTGGTCGACCGCTTTTCCCCCCTTGCCGCTGCCCGGCCCCTGGTCGTCGGCGACGGCCGTGGACGGCAGGATCATCACGGCCGAGAAAGATGCCGTGACCAGCGATCCCGTGACCACGGTCAGCCGCCGGAGCGTACGACGAGAACTCATGTTCGTCCCCCTTGCAACCCCCTGGACCGCGCCTGAATTCGCGGTCACTTGAAGAGGTACCACAAGATTTCTCCGCACTATGCTGGGACGGCCGTAAGTGTGACCATTGTGTGTCGGCAGGGGCGGCCGTTGAGGGGGTGCAGCGAATTGCCGGGGAATTCAGAGAACTCAGGGGATTCAGTTGGCGCGGGGAGTCCGGGGAATCCGGAGAACGCGGGGAATCCGGAGAACGCGGGGCCGGGCGGTGTTCCCGGTCTGCTGGTGACCGGCCGCTACCGGCTGGCCGAGAGTATCGGGCAGGGCGGCATGGGGCGGGTGTGGCGGGCCGCCGACGAGACGCTCGACCGGCAGGTCGCCGTCAAGGAGATGCGGATCGACGGCCTCGACGCCGAGGACACCCGCACCCGCCGCGAACGCACCCTGCGCGAGGCCCGGGCCACCGCCCGGATCGACCACCCCAACGTCGTGCGGGTCTACGACGTCGTCGACGAGGGCGAACGCCTGTGGATCGTCATGGAGCTGGTCAACGGCCGTTCCCTGGAGTGGATCATGGCCGAGGAGGGGCCGCTGAGCCCGCGCGCGGCCGCCCGGATCGGCCTCGGCCTGGTCGGGGCGCTGCGCCAGGTGCACGCCGGGGGAGTGCTGCACCGCGACATCAAACCCGGCAACGTCCTCGTCGAGAACACCGCGGGCCGGGTCGTCCTCACCGACTTCGGTATCGCCGCGATCCAGGACGCCAAGGCGCTCACCATGGTCGGCATGCTCGTCGGCTCCCCCGACTACATGGCGCCCGAACGCGTCTCCGGCCGCCCGCAGGGCCCGCCCTCCGACCTCTGGTCGCTCGGCGCGACCCTGTGTGCGGCCCTCGGCGGCCGCTCCCCCTTCTCCCGCGACACCACCCTGGCCACCCTGCACGCCGTCCTCTACGAGGAACCCGAACTCCCGGCCACGGCAGGCCCGTTGCACGACCTGCTGGCAGCACTGCTGGCGAAGGACCCGGCCGCGCGCCCCGGCCTCAAGGAAGTGGAACGGGAACTGCGCCCGGTGGCCCACCCGGCCCCCGTGGAACGCCCGACCCCGACGTACGTGACGCGCCCTCCCGCTCCGGAGGACCAACGCCCGCAGCCGCAGCCTACGGTGAGCACGTCGACGGAGGCGGCCTCGGAACCCCGCGCAGAGGTCCGTTCGGAAATCCCGTCGGGCAACGCGACGGGCCCGACCCGTTCCCAGGTGGGCCCCACATGGCAACGCCCTGAACCACAGCGCCCCGAAAGGGGCGCGGGGAACGGCGCGACCAGCCCCCACGCACCCGCAGCGCCTCACCACCGCAAGGCCCCCAAACGCACGACTCTCCTCGCCGTACTGGGAACCGCAGCGGTAGCCACCGCCCTCGCCGTCCTCCTCACCACCACAACAGGCGGCAGCGACAGCAACAAAGCGACCGGCACCACCTCAACCCCCTCGACACGGACGCCCACTTCATCGGCGCCCACAGTCGAGGGCACCGCCCGCCCCCGCTCCCTCCCGCCCGGCACCCACGAGGAGGCCGGCGGTTTCGCCTGGGCGCCGCCCACCGGCTGGCGCAGGGACGTCAAGACGGGTGCCGAGGTCCACTACACCTCCCCCGACGGCAGCCAGGAACTCGTCGCCAAGTCCTCGCTCGCCCGCGGCGACCTCATGGACAGCTGGCGCGCCTCCGAACAGAGCGCCCATCAGGGCCGGGACTACACCAAGATCCGGCTGGCCGAGACGGCCTTCCGCGGCTATCCGGCCGTGGTCTGGGAGTACACCTTCACCCTCAGGGGCACCCCCTGGCACGCACGGCTGCTGGGCTTCGACGCCGGCGGCAAGTCGTACCAGATCAACACCTGGTACCAGCCGGCGGCCGAAGCCCAGGCCGTACGGACCTACGAGAAGGTGAAGGAGAGCTTCACCCTGCTGTGAGGATCAGCCGACGGACACCTGGTCGGCGGGCTCGGTGACCGCCTCCTTCGCCCGGCCGCCGGTCACCTTCTCCTTCACCACCGCGACGGCGACCACCGCCGCCGCGACCAGCAGCGAGAGCAGCACGGTGGTACGGCCGCTGCTCTCGCCCTCCGTGTCGGTCAGCATGTAGCCGAGGACGAACACGATCAGACCGGCTGTCGCCCAGGTCAGGTACGGGTACAGCCACATCTTCACGACGAGCTTCTCCGGCGCCTCGGCCTGGATGATCTTCCGCATGCGCAGCTGCGAGAAGCAGATGACGAGCCAGACGAACAGGGCCACAGCGCCGCTGGAGTTGACCAGGAAGAGGAAGACGGAGTCCGGGAACTTGTAGTTGAAGAACACGGCGACGAACCCGAACAGCACGGACGCGACGATCGCGGCCATCGGCACCCCGCGGGCGGTGGTCCGGGCGAACGCCTTCGGGGCGTCACCCCGCTGCCCGAGCGAGAAGGCCATCCGGGAGGCCGTGTACAGACCGGAGTTGAGACAGGACAGCACCGACGTCAGCACGATGACGTTCATGATCTGGCCGGCGTGCGCGATGCCGAGGGAGTCGAGGGCGGCGACGTAGGAGCCCTTCTCCTTGATGGACGGGTCGTTCCACGGCACCAGCGAGACCACGATCAGGATCGAGCCGAGGTAGAAGACGCCGATCCGCCAGATGATGCTGTTCGTGGACTTGGTGACCGCGCGCTGCGGGTCCTCGGACTCACCCGCGGCCAGGGTGGCGATCTCGCTGCCCATGAAGGAGAAGACGACGAGCAGCACGCCGGTGAGGATGGCGCCGGGCCCGTGCGGCAGGAACCCGCCGTGGCCGGTGAGGTTGGAGAAGCTCGCCCTGTCGGTGTCCGCGCCGGGCAGTACGCCCAGCACCGCGAGCAGGCCGACGACGATGAACGCGCCGATCGCGACGACCTTGATGCCGGCGAACCAGAACTCGAACTCGCCGTAGGAGCCGACGGAGACCAGGTTGGTGGCGGTGAGCACCGCCATCACGATGAGCGCCCAGCCCCACTGCGGTACGGCCGGGATCCAGCCTGCCAGGATCGTGGCGCCGGCGGTCGCCTCGACCGCCAGCACCACCACCCAGAAGAACCAGTACAGCCAGCCGATGGAGAACCCGGCCCAGCGGCCGAGCGCGCGGTCCGCGTGTGCGGAGAACGATCCGGAGGTGGGGTTGGCGGCGGACATCTCGCCGAGCATCCGCATCACCAGCACCACGAGCGTGCCGACGAGCGCGTACGACAGCAGGATGCCGGGGCCTGCGGTGGCGATGCCGGTGCTGGAACCGACGAAGAGGCCGGCGCCGATGACACCGCCGATGGCGATCATCGACAGATGCCGGTTCTTGAGTCCTGCCTGGAGACCGTCCCGGGGACCGTCGTGGGGGCCGTTGCCAGTCATGGGGGGAATTCCTTTGTGCCGGGTGAGCGGGCTCTCGCACGAGCGGCGTACGAGTTGGTCCAGTGAAACGGAGGTGGACTGATTCCTGAACCTTTGAATCCAGATCGTTACTTGAGGTTTTCCTGAGGTTCTGTAGTGTTACTCACAAATTCCGGCAGGCTTTCGGGTATGCGGCCCCGGCCCTGCCGGGTGTTCCCGCCCGTGTCACACTCGTCCCATGCGCGTGTATCTCGGCTCCGACCATGCGGGCTTCGAACTCAAGAACCACCTCGTCGAGTGGCTGAAGGCGGCGGGCCACGACCCCGTGGACTGCGGCCCCCACATCTACGACGCCGACGACGACTACCCGCCCTTCTGCCTCCGCGCGGCCGAGCGGACGGCCGCCGACCCCGCCGCCCTCGGCATCGTGATCGGCGGCTCCGGCAACGGTGAGCAGATCGCCGCGAACAAGGTGAAGGGCGTGCGGGCGGCGCTCGCCTGGAGCGAGGAGACCGCGTCGCTCGGCCGACAGCACAACAACGCGAACGTCGTCGCGGTGGGCGCGCGCATGCACACGCAGGACGAGGCGACGAAGTTCGTCGAGACCTTCCTGAACACGCCGTTCTCCGAGGGCGAGCGGCACATCCGCCGCATCGACATGCTGTCCGCGTACGAGGCCACGGGCGACCTCCCGCCCATCCCGGCGCACCACCCGCAGCCGTAGCCTCTGCCCACCCACCCACCCACCCGCCCGACTCGGTCGCCCGAGAGGCGGGGCAGGGGGCAGCCGGTAGTCGTTCGCCCGCGGGCGCGCGGGGGCTGATCGCGCAGTTCCCCGCGCGCCTTGCGGGGCGCTCCCGCGGGCGCAGCCGACAAAGTTCCGTGCCTCATACGGGGTGCTGCCTCCGGCGGAGCCGACAAAGTTCCGTGCCTCTTACTGGGCGCTGAGCCCGGGCTCCGTGCCCGGGGGCTTCCGGTCCTTCGACGTGCACCTCTCCACTGACCGAGTCGGGTGGGTGGGTGGGTGGGAAAGGAATCACCTCAGTGCCAGAAGGGCACACGATCCACCGGCTCGCGCTGGACTACCGTCGGCTCACCGGGCCCGTACGGGTCACCAGCCCGCAGGGCAAGTTCTCCGACGCCGCGGAACTGATCGACGGCGCCCCCCTCACCCGTACCGAGGCCCACGGCAAGCACCTCTTCCTCGGCTTCCGCGACAGCGACTGGGTTCACATCCACCTCGGCCTCTTCGGCAAGGTCACCTTCGGCGACGCCCCCGCACCCCCGGCCACCGACACCGTCCGCCTGCGCCTGGCGAACCCCACGGCCTACGTCGACCTGCGCGGCCCCACCACCTGCGCCCTGATCACCGACGCCGAGAAGACCGCCGTACACGCCCGCCTCGGCCCCGACCCGCTCCGTGCCGACGCCGACCCGGACGCGGCGTACCGCAGGATCTCCCGCAGCCGTACGACGATCGCAGCCCTGCTGATGGACCAGAAGGTCATCGCCGGGGTCGGGAACGTCTACCGCGCCGAGGTCCTGTTCCGGCACGGGATCGACCCGTACCGCGCGGGCAGGGACATCACCCCCGCCGAGTGGGACGCCGTCTGGGCCGACCTCGTCGGGCTCATGCGCGAGGGCGTCCGCGACAACCGCATCGACACCGTGCGGCCCGAGCACACCCCGGAGGCGATGGGCCGCCCGCCGCGCGTCGACGACCACGGCGGTGAGGTGTACGTCTACCGCCGGGCCACCCTGCCCTGCCACCTCTGCGGCTCCGAGATCCGCACCGCGGGCCTCGCCGCCCGCAACCTCTTCTGGTGCCCCACCTGCCAGAAACGCTGAGCGCGCACTAGAAGCCGTGCGGCAGCCACGGCAGCACCGGTGACCCGAAGGCCACCGACGCCTCCGCCAGTGCCCCCGGCCGCAGTTCGCCCACCCGCCCGGCCCGCGCCAGCGACAGCAGGGACACGCCACCGAGGTAGGCCGCCCCCAACTCCCGCACCGACAGCGTCAGCTCGGCCGCGTCCGTCGTACGCTCGCAGGACGCCCCCTTGGCGTCCCCGGTCAGTCGCCAACGCCCGGCGTTCCAGGGGCAGAAGGCGTCCGCCACCTCCAGCACCACGTCCACCGGCGCCTGGTAGGTCCGCGCCGCGAGCGCCGCACCGACGTCGACGAGCCGGACGTACGCCGCGTCCCGCACCCGCGTCCGGCACCGCCGGATGTCGGAGACCAGGTACTGCCAGGCTTCGTCGACCGGCCGGTTGCGCACCGTCAGCGTCGTCATCAGGTCGATCTCGGACAGGAACCGCCACAGCGCCGCGTCGCTCGCCGGGTCGAGCGCGGCGAGGTCCTCCAGCGTCACCGTGCCGTCGTGCCCGCTCGCCGACCAGCCCATCTTCGTACGGAACCGGGCGTACCCCGTGACCCTCCCGTCCCGCTCGGCGACCACGCACTGCAGCGCCGACGCCCCGCCCCGCTCGCTCTCCGGGTCCAGCAGCCCCGCCCGCTCCCAACCGGGCTGCCGGGCCAGCATCCCGGGCCGCAGCGGCACCAGCTCCGCATAGACCGCCTCGCACGCGCCGAGCACCTCGGCCGGATCGGCGTACCGCAGCCGTACGTCACCGGTGCCGGCCGGCACCTCAAGCGTCACCCGGCCGGTGTCGATCTCGGCCTGCAGCTGGAAGGTCGCGGCGCCGTACCCGAAGCGGCCGTAGATCGCCGGCTCGGAGGCGGTCAGCGCGGCCAGCGGCTCGCCCCACTCCCGGATGTCGTCCAGCTGACGGCGCATCATCGACGTCAGCACCCCGCGCCGCCGGTGCGTCGCGGCGACGCTCACCATGGTGATCCCGGCGGTGGGCAGCAGGGCACCGCCCGGCACGGTCATCCGGAACCGGAACGCCCCCGCCGTCCCGACGAGTTCGGACCCGTCCCAGACGGCCAGCGAGCGCTCGTAGTCGGTGAGGGACCGGTCCAGGTCGCGCTCCTCGGTCGATGCCGGACCGGCGCCGAAGGCCCGCACCAGGTGGTCCCACCAGCCGTCGAACTCCTCGGGACGCAGCACCTTCAACTGGGTCGCACGCTCGGTCGCCATACGCCATGACTACCAGGGCATTGCAGGGCGAGCCAGCGAATTTCTCCCGGACGGCGACGCGGGGGCTTCCGGTGAAGTTCACTGTGAAGTCGCACCCGAAGGTGAGCCTCGGACGGGGGACAAGTGGGACCTCCCGTGCCAAGCAGCTGGTTCGATGGATAGGGTCCCGAACTAATGGCAGTAGACCGAGAGCGGCGCGCGAAGGCCGACACCCTCCCGGCCCGGTGGAAAGTGCAGTGGCACCGGGTCCGCGTCGGCGTGCGCAGAAGCGCCGTGGACTACTTCCGCGGCGACGGCTCCGACTGGATCGCGCTGATCGGGCTGCTCCTGACCGTCCCGGTCCTCGCGGCCATGACCCTCGCCAACTCGGTCTGGTTCTCGCCCGCCGCGCTGGTCCTGCCGATCATCGCGGGCGGCCTGCTGCTGCGCCCGGCGAGCCTGCTCGGTCTGTACGCGGCGGCCGCCACCGCCCTGATCGTGGAGTCGGTACGGCTCGGCCCCTACACCGAGGGCCCCTCACGGGTCACCCCGGGCGTGGTCCTGACCGTCGCCGCCTGCGGTTTCTTCGGTCTGCTCACCGCCCAGTTCCGCAGCCGGGTCGGCGTGCCCTGGCGGCGCGGCGGCACCATGCTCTTCGACCTGCGCGAACGCATCCGGGTGCAGAGCAAGCTGCCGAAGCTGCCGCCGGGCTGGCACCGCGAGATGGCCCTGCGGCCGGCCGGCGGGCAGTCCTTCTCCGGCGACTTCGTGGTCGCGGCCCGCACGAACAACGGCCGCACGATGGAGGTCGTCCTCACCGACGTCTCCGGCAAGGGCATGGACGCGGCGTCCCGTGCCCTGCTCCTGTCCGGCGCCTTCGGCGGCCTCCTCGGCTCCCTCCCTCCGCACGCCTTCCTCCCCGCCGCCAACGGCTATCTGCTCCGCCAGGACTGGGACGAGGGCTTCGCGACCTCCATACACCTGGTCCTGGACCTCGACTCCGGCGACTACGAGCTGTACTCCGCGGGCCATCCGCCCGGCCTCCAGCTCAGCGCCGGCAGCGGCCGCTGGGAGGAGAAGGCCGCCGAGGGCCCCCTCCTCGGCGTGTACGACGGTGCCCAGTTCGACCCCGTCAAGGGCTCGCTGCGGCCCGGCGACGTCCTCATGATCTTCACGGACGGCCTGGTGGAGACCGCCGACCGCGACATCGTCGAAGGCATGGACCGCCTCACTGGTGAAGCCGACCGCTACGTCGCCGGCGGTTTCCACGGCGCCGCCTGGCACCTCATCGAGGCGGTCGCGAAGGACGTCAACGACGACAGGGCACTGCTGCTGATCTGCCGAGAGGCGGCACGATGAGCGCGGACCGTCGCCGTCCGCGGGCACGTCGCGACTGCCCGCCCAGTTCCCCGCACCCCTGACGACCCACTCCCAGCCGGCCCCCTGCAGGGGCGTGCAGGTGTGCTGCCCACGGCCGCGGGGGCTTGTGGGGCGACGTGGCTGCGGGTGTGTCGTGGCTGGTCGCGCAGTTCCCCGCGCCCCTGACGGGGCGCTGCCGTCGGCCGTAGCGACGCCGCTGCGGGTGTGTCGGGGCCGGTCGCGCAGTTCCTCGCGTCCCTTGGGGCTGCACAGCTGCGGGCAGTCGTGCCGCTGGGGCGGCACGGGTGGGCGCGGCGGCACTCTGCAAGTGCCGGTGAGGGAGACCCCCCGCCCCCCGGCCACGAGATACTCGCACCGTGAACCCGACCCCGCTCTCCCTCGCCGACGTCGAGAGACTCGCCCGTGACGCCCACGCGGCGCAGACCGACAAGGCAGGGCGGCCCTACGCCGAGCACCTCGCCGCCGTGGCCGACGGCGTCCGCGCCCGTGGCGGCGACCCGGACCAGATCGCCGCCGCCTGGCTGCACGACGCCGTCGAGGATCACGCCCTCACCGAGGAGTGGCTGGACACGGCCCCCCTCAGCCCCCGCACGAAGGCGGTCGTGCGCGCCCTCACCAAGCACCCCGGCGAGCCCCTGGAGTCGTACGCCCGGCGCGTCCTCGCCACCCCCGGCGCCCTCCTCGTCAAGGAAGCCGACCTCGCGCACAACGCCGACCCCGGCCGGCTCGCCGTACTGGACGAGGCCACCCGGAGCCGGCTGACCGAGAAGTACGCCCGGATGCGCGCCCTCCTCGGCCTCCCCGCCTAGGCGGAACCCGGCGTCACACGCCGGCCATCTCCCGGCTCCGCGGCTCCCGCTCCCGGGCCGTCTCCGCCGCGTCCCGCCGGAACGCCCAGTCCATCCGCGGCTCCATGGAGAACCGGAACACCCGCCGCACCGGCGAGGTGCACAGCAGCGTCACGCACCCGCCCGCGAGCGCCGTGACGAGGATCTCGCCGAGCGGCCCGTGCAGCCACCTCGGGTCGAACCAGCCCGCGTGCACGCCGTACTTCACGACGAAGCCGTGCAGGAGGTAGCCGTACAGCGTGCCCGCGCCCAGCGTCGTGAACCACGTCCGCCGGCCCGGTACCCAGGAGAAGAAGCCGGCCGTCAGCACCATCGAGCAGCCGAACATGGCGAGCACCATCACCGGCCCGCACCACCACGGCGCGCCCAGCTCCTGCGCGGAGTCCCGGTGGTAGAACCACGCGGTGTTCATCCGCGGCACCGACCACCACGCGAACGCCAGCGCGAAGGCGAACACCGGCACCGCGGCGATCCGTACCGGCCACCGGCGCACCAGCCGGAAGTGCTCGGGCCGCAGGCACAGGCCGAGCACGAAGTACGGCAGGAACTGCAGTACCCGCTGGAGGTCGAGGTCGTCACCGATGCTCGGGGACACGGACGCCAGCATCGCGATGCCGAAGGCGACCGGAAGGGGATGGCGGACGGCCCGCCACAGGGGCGTGGTCAGCCGCCAGACGAACAGCGCGCACAGGAACCAGGTCAGGTACCAGGGGTCGAGCAGGCTGATGTCCTGGCCGGAGTCGCCGACCACGAAGCGCTGGAAGAGCGAGTAGGCCGTCTCGAACAGAACATAGGGGACGACGACACCGGTGACCAGCCGCTTCAGCCGGTCGGGGCGCATGTCGAAGTTCCGGGAGAAGTAGCCGGAGATGATGATGAAGGCCGGCATGTGGAAGGCGTACACGAGGCAGTACGCCGCCTCCAGGACGCGGCTGTCGCCCTTCAGCGGCTCCCAGGAGTGACCCATCGCGACGAGCACGATCGCCAGGTACTTGGCGTTGTCGAAGAACGCGTCGCGGGGTCTGTCCGCCGGCGGCCGGGCCGGGGGACGCGGTGTTCGGTTCTGGCCGGGGGACGTGGCGGCGGCAAACATCTGAGGCACCCTAGCGTCGCCTGTGGGATTCCGTAAAACCGCCGAGGCGATTCCTGGTAATCAACGAGAACCGAATCTTGATCGCGGGGGGATTTACCGGCGTCGATGCCTGCGTGTTTGCAGTTCCATGCGGCACTTACACCCGTGATGTCCGCATTCATCCCTACCTATTGGTGCATAACGAGCGTGGGTTGCCGCGCCTTGCCGTGCCTGTGTCAATAATTCGAATTGGCTGCGCGCGAGTTGTGTGGACATGGAAACCATGTCTGTCAATTGCCGTGTGACCGCAGGCGGGTGGGGCCTCGAAATGCAGTGCGGGCAGTTGTCGGTGTGCGGCGAGTTGTCGACGTTGTGTCACGAACCGCATAGTGCGGCCGGGTTGGTGGCACGATGGATCTGGCGGGGTGCGGGGCCGTACCCCAGGCCGGAGAGCGGACCGACCGAGGGTGTGATCAGTTGTGGCCATTTCACTGTCTGTGGTGTTGCTGTTGGCGATCATCCTTGTGGTGATGATGAGAGGGGGGAACATCAAGGCGGGCCCCGCGATCGTCGCCGTCCTGTTCGGCTTCTTCCTCGCGTCGACCGGGATGGCCCCCTCCATCCAGCGCTTCCTCGACTCGCTGGCGCAGACCATAAACTCGATCAACTTCTGACCCCGGGGGCGGCCGGCGGCACGCGGCCCGCGCCACGACGGCGGCAGTGACCCGAGGCGCACGCGTGCCCGCCGCCACCCCGTGCGCTCTGTCCGCCTACCCGCGGGGAACGGGGACCTGCTTCCAGCCGTCGACCGACCTCGTGACGAACAGGACCCGATAGACCTCGCGGGTCCACACGGTGGCACCCTCCCCGTGCTCGGGCAGCTCCCGGAACGCCTCTTCCTCCGAGTCGTAGCTGTACCTACGACCCTTCGCGTCCTTGACCATCCACTCTCTGCCGGGCAGCCCCGCCGCTCCCATGGCCACGATGGCTTCGCCTCCCCTGCCGATCCGGTCCCGGCTACGACTGAGGCCCAGGTCTCCGGGTGAATCCACCCGGAGACCTGGGCCTGAGCCATGCGGAGCGGGCGACGGGAATCGAACCCGCGTAGTCAGTTTGGAAGACTGAAGCTCTACCATTGAGCTACGCCCGCACAACACGCGCCGCAGGTCGGGGACCGCGGCACCGAAGGCATCGTAGCGGGTCGTCCGGCGCGTAGGCCAACGCGAACCGGGCGGCGCGGATGCGGCGGCCGGACGAAGCCCGTGCGGGTGAACAAAGCGGCCGACGCGGGCGGCCCGGGCATGTACCCTACGTGTCGCACCGAAACGGGGTGTGGCGCAGCTTGGTAGCGCGTCCGCTTTGGGAGCGGAAGGCCGTGGGTTCAAATCCCGCCACCCCGACCACCACCTGACGGCGTCCGTCTTGATCGCCTTTTGGGCCGCTGAGCCGCTGCGGTTACTATGCAAGCTGCGCGCCCGTGTGTCCCGGCCCCTGTACGGCGGCCTGCGAACTCCTCCGGGCGGCGAAACTCCGCCGGGCCCCTCTGGCACCGGCAGAACCCGAGAAGTCAGCCACAAGGAGACCGAACCGTGAAGAGCGCCGTGGAGACCCTGAACCCGACCCGGGTTCGGCTCACTGTCGAGGTGCCCTTCGAGGAGCTCAAGGACAGCCTCGACGCGGCGTACAAGAAGATCAACCAGCAGGTCACGGTGAAGGGCTTCCGCAAGGGCAAGATCCCGGCCCGCGTCATCGACCAGCGGTTCGGCCGCGGTGCGGTCCTGGAGGAGGCGGTCAACGACGCGCTTCCGAAGTTCTACACCGAAGCGGTCAACGAGGCCGAGCTGAACCCGCTGGGCCAGCCCGAGGTCGACATCACGGAGCTGAAGGACGGCGAGACGCTGAACTTCACCGCCGAGGTCGACGTCCGCCCGGCCCTGGAGATCCCGGACTACTCCGGCATCGAGGTCGAGGTCGACGCCGTCGAGGTGTCGGACGAGGACGTCGAGAAGTCCGTGGAGCAGCTCCGCGAGCGCTTCGCCTCCACCTCCCCGGTAGAGCGGGCCGCCGAGGACGGCGACGTCGTGACCATCGACCTGGAGGCCAAGGTCGACGGCGAGGTCCTGGAGGACGGCATTGCCAGCGGCGTCTCCTACACCATCGGCTCCGGCGAGCTGCTGGACGGCATCGACGACGCCGTGAAGGGCCTTGAGGCCGGTGGCGAGGCCACCTTCTCCTCCGAGCTCAAGGGCGGCTCCGCGGCCGGCCGCGAGGCCGAGGTCACCGTCAAGGTCACCCAGGTCGCCGCCCGCGAACTCCCGGAGCTGGACGACGAGTTCGCGCAGCTCGCCTCCGAGTTCGACACCCTGGACGAGCTCAAGGCCGACAGCCGCAAGCGCCTCGCCGACATGAAGACGTACGACCAGGCCACGCAGGCCCAGGAGCGCGTCCTGGAGAAGCTCCTGGAGCTCGTCGAGGTGCCCGTCCCCGAGAAGCTGCTCGAGGACGAGATCAACACCCGCAAGCACAACCTGGAGCACCACCAGCTCGGCCAGATGGGCCTCGACCTCGCGAAGTACCTGGAGATCCAGGGCAAGACCGAGGAGGAGTTCGAGACCGAGACCCGCGAGGCCGCGATCAAGGGCATCAAGACCCAGTTCGTCCTCGACGAGCTGGTCAAGGTCGAGAAGCTGAACGTCAACCAGGAGGAGCTCACCGAGCACCTCATGCGGCGCGCGGCCTCCTCCGGCATGTCCCCCGACCAGTTCGCCCAGGCCGTCGTCGAGGGCGGCCAGGTTCCGCTCCTGGTCGGCGAGGTCGCCCGCGGCAAGGCCCTGGCCGTCGTGGTCGAGGCCGCCACGGTGAAGGACACCAACGGCGAGATCGTCGACCTGGACGACGAGGACGAGGACGAGACCGCGACGGAGGCCCCTGAGGCCACCGCCGAGGCCACCGACGCCGCGGACGAGGACAAGGCCGAGGGCTGAGCCCTACGGCGCCCACAACGGCGCACAGGGGCTCCTGGGACCATCCCGGGAGCCCCTTTGCCGTATGCGCCGGGGAAGCCCACCCAGGGGCGCGGGGAACTGCGCGAGCGGCCCCCACACAGCCGCACGCGCCCCCGTACCGCATCCCGAACGGCGCTACGCCCCCGGCGAACAGCCCTGTTACCGGGATTCCCCGAAGGGACCATCGCGTTAGGGTCCATGAGTACGAGGGCAAGGGGACCGGAGTCCGTCAGGACTGCAGCCCCCGGCCAAGCCCCCGGCTAGGGAAACGTGAGACGGCCCGGCGCCGTCGTACAGACGAGCAGGTGGATACGTGACGAATCTGATGCCCTCCGCCGCCGGCGAGCCTTCCATCGGTGGTGGCCTCGGTGACCAGGTCTACAACCGGCTGCTCGGTGAGCGGATCATCTTCCTCGGCCAGCAGGTGGACGACGACATCGCGAACAAGATCACCGCGCAGCTGCTGCTGCTCGCGGCCGATCCCGGCAAGGACATCTACCTCTACATCAACAGCCCCGGTGGCTCGGTGACGGCCGGCATGGCGATCTACGACACCATGCAGTACATCCCGAACGACGTGGTGACCATCGCGATGGGCATGGCGGCCTCGATGGGCCAGTTCCTGCTCACCGGCGGCGCCGCCGGCAAGCGCTTCGCGCTGCCGCACGCCGACATCATGATGCACCAGGGCTCCGCGGGCCTCGGCGGTACCGTCTCGGACATCAAGATCCAGGCCGAGTACCTGCTGCGCACCAAGAAGCGCATGTCCGAGCTGACCGCGCAGCACTCCGGCCAGACCGTCGAGGCCATCATCCGCGACGGCGACCGCGACCGCTGGTTCACCCCGGAAGAGGCCAAGGAGTACGGTCTCATTGACGAGATCATCACGCATGCCTCCGGTGTTCCGGGAGGCGGCGGCACCGGCGCCTGAGACCAGGCCCGGCCACGCCACGCTCCGCCGAGACTCCAGCCCCCCGAACGCCACCAGGACGGTGAACACCCTCATGAGCAACATCCCCGGCACGGCTGACGCCCGCTACGACGGGCCCCGGCCCGACGCCCGCTACGTCATCCCGCGCTTCGTCGAGCGCACCTCCCAGGGCATCCGCGAGTACGACCCGTACGCGAAGCTCTTCGAGGAGCGCGTGATCTTCCTCGGCGTCCAGATCGACGACGCCTCCGCCAACGACGTCATGGCGCAGCTGCTGTGCCTGGAGTCGATGGACCCCGACCGGGACATCTCGATCTACATCAACAGCCCGGGCGGCGACATGACCGCCCTCACGGCGATCTACGACACGATGCAGTTCGTGAAGCCCGACATCCAGACGGTCTGCATGGGCCAGGCGGCCTCCGCCGCGGCCATCCTGCTCGCCGCCGGCACGCCCGGCAAGCGCATGGCGCTGCCGAACTCCCGCGTGCTGATCCACCAGCCGGCCGGTTCCACCGGCCGCGGCCAGCTCTCCGACCTGGAGATCATCGCCAAGGAGTTCACGCGGATGCGTGACCAGCTGGAGACCATGCTGGCCAAGCACTCCAACCGCGCGATCGAGCAGGTCCGCGAGGACATCGAGCGCGACAAGATCCTCACGGCCGAGGAAGCGCTGGAGTACGGCATCGTGGACCAGATCATCTCCACCCGGAAGATGAACAACACCGACGTCCGCTGACGGAGGCCGCTGACAGAGAATGTATTCTCTGCCGCCCTTGGCACGGTTCGACCGCGCGCACGGCAAGGTGCACGTCAAAGTGAACCGTGCCAAGGGGGGCCCGTACGAGGGGCCCGGCAAGGTACCGTCGACATAAGGCAGCACCAGGAGCCGCTGGATTCGAGAGAGTCCAGGCGTCTCCCAGGCGAAGGGGAAGCACACCGTGGCACGCATCGGTGACGGCGGCGATCTGCTCAAGTGCTCGTTCTGCGGCAAGAGCCAGAAGCAGGTCAAGAAGCTCATCGCAGGGCCCGGTGTGTACATCTGCGACGAGTGCATCGACCTCTGCAACGAGATCATCGAGGAGGAGCTCGCCGAGACGAGCGAGGTGCGCTGGGAGGAACTCCCCAAGCCCCGCGAGATCTACGAGTTCCTGGAGGGCTACGTGGTGGGCCAGGAGCCCGCCAAGAAAGCCCTCTCGGTCGCGGTGTACAACCACTACAAGCGCGTCCAGGCAGGGGAGAACGGCGGCGCCCAAGGCCGCGACGACGCCATCGAGTTGGCGAAGTCCAACATCCTCCTGCTGGGCCCGACCGGCTCCGGCAAGACGCTCCTCGCGCAGACCCTGGCCCGCATGCTGAACGTGCCGTTCGCGATCGCCGACGCCACCGCGCTGACGGAGGCCGGTTACGTGGGCGAGGACGTCGAGAACATCCTCCTCAAGCTGATCCAGGCCGCCGACTACGACGTCAAGAAGGCCGAGACCGGGATCATCTACATCGACGAGATCGACAAGGTCGCGCGGAAGAGTGAAAATCCGTCGATCACGCGGGACGTCTCCGGCGAGGGCGTGCAGCAGGCCCTGCTGAAGATCCTGGAGGGCACCACGGCCTCGGTCCCGCCGCAGGGCGGCCGCAAGCACCCGCACCAGGAGTTCATCCAGATCGACACGACGAACGTGCTGTTCATCGTGGGCGGTGCGTTCGCCGGCCTGGAGAAGATCATCGAGTCCAGGGCGGGCGCCAAGGGCATCGGCTTCGGCGCGACCATCCGCTCCAAGCGCGAACTGCAGTCCAAGGACCAGTTCGAGGACGTCATGCCCGAGGACCTGGTCAAGTTCGGCATGATCCCGGAGTTCATCGGCCGTCTCCCGGTCATCACCTCGGTCCACAACCTGGACCGCGAGGCCCTCCTCCAGATCCTGATCGAGCCGCGCAACGCGCTCGTCAAGCAGTACCAGCGCCTCTTCGAACTCGACGGCGTGGAGCTGGACTTCGAGCGCGAGGCCCTGGAGGCCATCGCCGACCAGGCGATCCTCCGCCAGACCGGCGCCCGCGGCCTGCGCGCCATCATGGAAGAGGTCCTCATGTCGGTGATGTACGAGGTCCCGTCCCGCAAGGACGTGGCCCGCGTCGTCATCACGGCCGACGTCGTCCACTCCAACGTCAACCCGACCCTGATCCCGCGCGACGCCCGCGGCCGGGGCGCGGGGGAGCAGAAGTCGGCGTAACCCCCGTACGACGAACGACGGAAGGGGCCCGGTCACTCGACCGGGCCCCTTCCGTCGTTGCCGGGCGTCCGCCGGGTGACGGCGGACGCCGACGTCGCTAGAGCTTGACGCGGACTTCGTTCCGCAGCTTGGCCGTGATGTCGGCATTGCCGGCGATCAGGCTGCTGTCGCTCCCGCTCAGATTCGCGTAGCTGAACGCCGTGACGAAGGCGACGGTGCTGTGGTCGCCCCAGATGCACATGGGCGTCTTGAGTGTCGTCGGCTCGCCGGCGGAGGCACCGGAACTGTTGTCGATCTGTATCAGCTGGCACTTCATGACGCCGTTGCTGAAGCCCGCCGGGCTGACCGTCTCGGGGCTGCCGACCAGCTTGCTCTTGTCCGAGGAACCGCTCTTCTCGTACTCGGACTTGACCTTGGCGAACATGGCGTCGACGACCGCCTCCGGGTCGTCGATCGTCCCGTACACCCCGGCGAACGAGAGGCTCTTCGTCGTCAGACCCGAGCCGCTCCCGTACCCGGCGCTGACGGACTTCGGGTTCTTCACGCCCATCTTCTCGAAGTCCGAGACGTCCGAGTCGGTCAGCCCGCCCGGGCCGTCGGAGCTGTCCGACTTCTTGTACGTCCCGTTGACGACCGTCGCGGGCGTCGTCAGCTTGTGCGCGCCGTCGTCCTTGATGCCGTCGCCACCACCGCCCCCGGCGAGCACGAAGTACGCGCCGACCGCGACCGCGGCCACCACCGCCACCGCGCCGACGACCAGCCCCGTCCTCTTCTTGCCGGCCCCGGGAGCCGGCGGCTGCGGAACGCCGTAGGGCTGCTGGCCGTACGGGGGCTGCTGGCCGTACGGGTTCGGCTGCGGGGGAACGCCCTGCTGTGGATAGCCGTAGCCCGGCTGCGGCGGCTGCTGCCCGTAGGGACCCGGCTGCGGCGGGGCCGCCGGCGGAGCCTGCTGCGGGTAGCCGTAGCCGGGCTGCGGCGCCTGCGGCGGCCCGCCGTACGGACCCGGCTGCTGCCCGTACGGTCCCGGCTGCTGCTGGGGCGGCGGCCCGCCGTACGGGCCCGGCTGCTGGTAGCTCATCTCTGGGTTCCCCTCCAGATGCTTATGTGTTCCTGACATCCTGGCGCAGTCACAGGGGACTCATGGCACGGGGGCGCCCACCGTTACGGAACAAACGCGTTTCGGGACAGCCCTGAGACACCTCTAAACTGGGCCGCGTGACCGAGAATGCTCAGCAGCAGCCCACAGCGCCCAGCACCGAACTGCCGACCCAGTACGCGCCGGCCGACGTAGAGGGGCCGCTGTACGAGCGCTGGGTAGAGCGCGGTTACTTCGCGGCCGACGCCAAGAGCGACAAGCCCGCGTACACCATCGTCATCCCCCCGCCGAACGTCACGGGTTCACTGCACCTGGGCCACGCCTTCCAGCACACGCTGATGGACGCGCTGACCCGCCGCAAGCGCATGCAGGGCTTCGAGTCGCTGTGGCTGCCCGGCATGGACCACGCCGGCATCGCCACCCAGAACAAGGTCGAGCAGCAGCTCGCCGAGGAGGGCAAGTCCCGCCACGACCTGGGCCGCGAGGAGTTCGTCGAGCGGGTCTGGCAGTGGAAGGAAGAGTACGGCGGCAGGATCCTCGGCCAGATGCGCCGCCTCGGCGACGGCGTCGACTGGGACCGCGAGCGCTTCACCATGGACGAGGGCCTGTCCAAGGCCGTCCAGACCATCTTCAAGAAGCTCTACGACGACGAGCTGATCTACCGCGCCGAGCGCATCATCAACTGGTGCCCGCGCTGCCTGACGGCCATCTCGGACATCGAGGTGGAGTACCAGGAGGACGACGGCGAGCTGGTCTCCATCAAGTACGGCGAGGGCGACGAGACGCTGGTCGTCGCCACCACGCGTGCGGAGACGATGCTCGGCGACACCGCCGTCGCCGTCCACCCCGACGACGAGCGCTACAGGCACCTGGTCGGCAAGCGGATCAAGCTGCCGCTGACGGACCGTACGATCCCCGTCGTCGCCGACACGCACGTCGACCCCGAGTTCGGCACGGGCGCCGTCAAGGTCACCCCGGCCCACGACCCGAACGACTTCGCGATCGGCCAGCGGCACGGCCTGGAGTCCATCACCGTGATGGACGAGCGCGCCGTCATCACGGTCCACGGCCCGTTCGAGGGCCTGGACCGCTTCGAGGCGCGGTCCGCGATCGTCGCGGCGCTGCGCTCGCAGGGCCGGATCGTCGCCGAGAAGCGGCCCTACGTCCACAGCGTCGGGCACTGCTCGCGCTGCAAGACCACCATCGAGCCGCGCCTGTCCATGCAGTGGTGGGTCAAGGTCGGCCCGCTCGCGCAGGCCGCCGGTGACGCGGTCCGCGACGGCCGGGTGAAGATCCACCCCGAGGACATGTCGAAGCGGTACTTCGACTGGGTCGACAACATGCACGACTGGTGCATCTCGCGCCAGCTGTGGTGGGGCCACCGCATCCCGGTCTGGTACGGCCCCGAGGGCCAGGTCGTCTGCGTCGGCCCCGACGAGCAGCCGCCCGGCACCGAGGCGGAGGGCTGGAAGCAGGACACCGACGTCCTCGACACCTGGTTCTCCTCCGGCCTGTGGCCGTTCTCCACCCTCGGCTGGCCCGAACAGACCGCGGACCTGCGCAAGTTCTACCCGACCGACGTCCTGCTCACCGGCCACGACATCATCTTCTTCTGGGTCGCCCGGATGATGATGTTCGGTCTCTACGCCATGGACGGCGAGGTCCCCTTCCGCACCATCGCGCTGACCGGCCTGGTCCGTGACGAGCGCGGCAAGAAGATGTCGAAGTCCTTCGGCAACGTCGTCGACCCGCTGGACTGGATGGACAAGTACGGCTCCGACGCCGTCCGCTTCACCCTGGCCCGCGGCGCCAACCCCGGCACCGACGTCCCGATCGGCGAGGACTGGGTCCAGGCCTCCCGCAACTTCGCCAACAAGATCTGGAACGCGACCCGCTTCGCCCTGATGAACGGCGCCACCGTCGAGGGCCCGCTCCCGGACCCGGCCGAGATGTCGGCGACGGACCGCTGGATCCTCTCCCGCCTGAACAAGACGGTCGCCGAAGTCGACGCGTTCTACGACGACTTCCAGTTCGCCAAGCTGTCCGACTCCCTCTTCCACTTCGCGTGGGACGAGGTCTTCGACTGGTACGTCGAGCTGTCCAAGACGACGTTCCAGGCGGGCGGCCGGGGCGCCGAGGTCTCCCGGCGCGTCCTGGGCGAGGTCCTGGACGTCACCCTGAAGCTGCTGCACCCGGTCGTCCCGTTCGTCACGGACACCCTGTGGACGACGCTGACCGGCGGCGAGTCGGTCGTGATCGCCGACTGGCCGGCCGACAGCGCCTTCCGGGACGAGGCGGCGGAGCGGGAGATCGAGAGCCTCCAGTCCGTCATCACCGAGGTCCGCCGCTTCCGTGCCGACCAGGGCCTGCAGCCCGGCCAGCGGGTCCCGGCCCGCCTGTCCCTCGACGGCACGGCACTCGCCCCGCACGAGGCGGCCATCCGCCAGCTGCTGCGCCTGCAGCCCGAGGGCGACGCCTTCGCGGCCACGGCGACCCTCCCGGTGGCCGGCGCCACGGTCGCCCTCGACCTGTCCGG
Organism: Streptomyces sp. NPDC104761; assembly: GCF_055583445.1. Lineage (NCBI taxonomy): Bacteria > Bacillati > Actinomycetota > Actinomycetes > Kitasatosporales > Streptomycetaceae > Streptomyces > Streptomyces sp. NPDC104761. The sequence continues at coordinate 147,817 of NZ_JBVJNZ010000004.1, forward strand.
CACCATCGACGTCGCCGCCGAGCGCAAGCGCCTCGCGAAGGACCTCGCGGCCGCCGAGAAGGAGAAGGCGCAGGCGACGGGCAAGCTCGGCAACGAGGCGTTCCTGGGGAAGGCCCCGGACACCGTGGTGGAGAAGATCCGCACCCGGCTCGCCAAGGCCGAGGAGGACATCGCCCGCATCCAGGCCCAGCTGGAGCGCCTGCCGCAGGCGTGACCGGAGCGTCCCGCGAAGGCGTGCGGGGGGGCCCCCCCCCCAGGGCACCCGAACACCTCCAGCCCATCCTGGGGCCCTCCCCGACGATTTCCCTCCCCCCCCCCGCGCACTTCTCTGGAACCCCG